>NZ_CP130886.1:2425364-3031705 GCF_030622045.1 Planctellipticum variicoloris
TCTGTCGGGCGTCGACTGGCGCCAGTTCGATGTCGCCTTCCTCGCGCTGCACGGCCAGTTCGGCGAAGATGGCCAGGCTCAGCAGATTCTCGAAGACTCCGGCATCCCCTACACCGGCAGCTCTGCCGCCGCCTCCCGCCTGGCGTTCAGCAAATCCGCCGCCAAGGAGCGGTTTCTGCAGTCGGGGCTTCCGACCCCGGACTACGTCCTGCTGCATTACGGCGACGACTTCGACCGGACCCGCAGGCAGGCCGAAACTTTGGGGTATCCGCTCGCCATCAAGCCGGACGGACAGGGGTCGAGCATCGGCGTGACGATCATTCGCAGTCCGATCGAACTGGCGTCCGCTCTGCGGCGCGCCTTCCAGTTTGACAGTTTTGCGGTCATGGAGCGCGCGATTTCTGGAACGGAATGGACCGTCGGCTTGCTGGACGAACGCGTGCTCCCGGCGATTGAGATTGAAACCGATCACGAGTTCTTCGATTTCGAAGCCAAGTACGAGGCCGAGGAGACTCGGTATCGCTTCGACTATTCGTTACCGATGTCGGTCGTCCACGAAGTCGAGCGGATGGCCGCCGAGGCCTGCCGGGCTATCGGCACGCGCGGCATCGCCCGCGTCGATCTGCGTGTCGACTCCGCAGGCCAGCCCTGGCTGCTGGAGGTCAACACGATCCCCGGTATGACCAGCCACAGCCTGGTCCCAAAGGCCGCCGCTTGCGTCGGAATCGATTTTGCGGAACTGTGCGAGCGGGCAATCTCAAGTTGTCTGCCTCAGTCGCCGCGAGCCCCGCACTTCGCAACGCCGACGGTCGTGGCAAAGAAACGGCAATCCGGATCTTGAGCCCCGAAACGGGGACGGGTTGAAGTCACGGGTGGAACGGAGTCCGCCGGGTGGCCCAGATTGGCCGTCCGCGGCCTATCTGAGTGACGAAGACACAGAAGGCTCACACGACAGCCATCTTGCTCGCCCTCGTGTCGCCCCGCGATCCCCGGTAGCCCTCGGAATGGCAACCGGGATCGCTCGTCACGTTGTTCGGCGGAAAAATTGGCGCAAGTCGGACCGTTTCCGGGCGAGCGGCTCATTCATCGCACCCTTAACATCACGCAAGAATTCGGTTTGACTGTTGACGACATATGCCTGTGACATACACTCAACTGGCTCTTGCATGTATACGCGTTGCTGATTTGTGTCGGCCGCGCCATCTGCCGTGTACAACAGCTCGGAGGGGCATCATGTTGCGATTCGCGTTGACTGCTTGTATCGCGTTAACTTCATTGCTGACCTCGCATCAGAGTCTGCTCGCTCAGCCACTGACAGCGGACTACTACTGGACGCAGGACCTTTCTCATTCATGGCATGATGCGTATTCATTTGCAAGAATCAGTCTTGATGACATAGGATTTCAATACTCTTGGAATTCGGAGTGTCCGTTGAGGTGGCTTGACGACGAGATGGATTTGACTTCCGGCGACGAGGCCGCAGCGGGGGCCGCCATAGCTTACGATGGCAACGGGATTGTAAACTCTATGTGCGATTCCGAGGCAAATGTTTGGACGACGGGCGATGATACTCAGTCAATTATGTTGCAGTGGACCTTTGCTGGTGGCGGCAGCATTGACACGGAAACACTGCCGCTGATACCGGAGTATCTTAACACGCTGGCTTTTGCGTCGGATTTGGGAAGCGTTAGTTTCAACGACCGATGGAACGTCGCGCGAACGACAAGTTCTTCTGGTACCACATCTGTGCATGGTGCGTTTGCCATAGCGAGGACGAATGCGACCTCGGCGGTGTACGGAATCGATTTTGCGGTACAGGTTGGAAGTAATTTGGATGGGAATGGGGAGCCACAGACTTGGGAGACTGTGTTTAGCGTGCTGAAGAGTGAGGGAGATGGACCGGGCGGCTACATGTATGTATCGTGGTCGCAGTGGGAAGATTACTATGGCCCGTATCTCGCAAGCTACGGCGACTACATTGATTTTATTAGTGCGACATATGAATTCGATTTCATTGTTCAGGCGGGACAGGTGGTTCGTGTGGTTGGGAGTAGTCAGTATGCTCTGGATGTGGTTGCAGATGACAATCAGTCGGTGCAAGACGATCACTATCTCGGAGTGATTCTTGAGTTGACGGTAATTGATCCGTAGCGAGCTGATTGCCCGGTCCACGGCCAGCGCATATGACCCCTTTACGGTGCAAGAGGTTTCGTCAGGAAAACCAGGTTCATCAGGTAGCGGGGCATCTTAACCGCGGAGGCTGTCGTCGACCGAAGTGACGCCTCAACAAAGACACCGCGAATCACGGTAGCCAGCTCAGATTATTCCCAAAGTCCGCACTTCGCACGTCTGGTGATACACGATAGTGCAGGTCTTCCAGGTTCCGTCCCAAGTGTTCCTCGAAGTGCGCTCGACGGCATTGCGCAGCGTTGACTGGTTGTCCTTTAACCGCGAGCGCAAGCACCGTTCAAATGCCTCGAGCTGGAGGACCATCGACAACAGTCGGACGCAGTTTCGCAAGGAGGAGGGAAAGCCGTTGGGCAGCGCGCGAAACTGCCGCAACCAGTCGAGCACCGCCAATCCGCACCACGATCGGCGTGAAACAGTCGCCCGCCCCTCGACTCGAATGACATGCGGGCGAGGGGCTTTCGGTGTCAGATTAACGTCGGCTACTTCTTCAGCTCGATCTTCAGATCGCTCATCGCCTCGGTCCCGACCTTGGTGCTCAGGCCAGACTTGGTGAAGTCGGCGTAGGTCTCCGGCAGCAGGTGTTTCGGAACAACTGCCTTGGGATTCGGATCATAGCCGGGATCATCCTGCCCCGGCTGAGCGCCCCCGGCGACGACTTCCAACTTCTTGACGGAGATTTTGTAGTCCCCTGGCACCGCTCCGTCGCCCTTGCCAAATGTTCCCAAGGCGAACTTGCCGCTGGAGTCAGAAATGCCAAATGCACCGTATCCTTTAGCGGTCGGGTGTAAAGTGACGGTGGCTCCTTCAACGGGAACCCCGTCCAAGGTCACGATGCCGGAGACTTTCGTAGGGACAGGCCGATCTTTAGGGATCTTTGCTCCACCTCCGCAGCCTGTAAGCAGACCAAGAGCCGACAGACAGCAGAGGAGGTTTCCAAGCAGTTTCACGGCATATCTCCAGTCACAATGTAAACTAAATCGTTCGGACCGGCGTCGTTCCGTCACGTCATCTGCGTCGAACCGCCAGTTTCTGAAAGCAGAGTGCCCCAAGCACGACGTTCGTCCTTGGGGCACACATAGAGCAGCATTGAAGCAAGTGCTCGCGACCGACGTTAGAAATCGCCAACCGTTTCGTTGCCGGACTTCGTCCCCAAGGCGCCCCAGATGCCATACGGGCTGAGCCCTGCACCATTCTGGACCGGGCTGGCCGCACTCAAGTTTCCGGTATCGATATTCTCGCTGATAAACCGGATCGCGCCGTCGGCCATCAGACAATGGACGCCGCCAGTATGCATGCTGGCGGGCGGCAGAGCCGCGTCTGCAGCATCGGCATTGACGTCGGCGCCGGCGGCGCAGCTCACGCTGTTCGGCGGCAGAATCGTGTTAAACCCACATCGCTCAGTCTGCCCATCCCACATGACGCGACCGCGGCGCTGCTTGATCTGAAGCCCTGCGTTTACAAATCCACCTGAGGTAAGTTGGCGGCAGGCACCCGGTGCATTGATTGGGTCCATGTTCATCACGGTGGAATTCAACGCGCGATAGTCGCCGCCAGCGGTCGTTGTGATCCCGATATCTAATCCGCGGACACCCTCGCTCATCAGAATCGTATTACTGGTCCCGTCAGTGATGTCGCGCATGTTCACGCAAAGTCGAAAACCGAAGACGCCACGCACAACAGTCGAATCACGGGGATTCCGTGCAGAGTCGCCAACGCAAAATAGATAATTCCAGGACCGGACGCCAACCGGCGTTACGCCGTCAGACGGGCACTGGAACGCTGGCATTCGCACGTCCCAGACAGCCCAGCCGGCCCAGCCTTCTGGGCCACCAGGTGGGACTGGAGTCGGAATTGCGGGGGGAACCGCGACCGGAGAACCGGCCGCAATCTGATTGAACAGGGGAGCTTGATCGATATACGGCAGGAGGCCAGCAAATCCGCTCAATCGCTCACAGTTGCCCCGAGTGAAGCCGCTTGATGCGGGATTTCCGTTCGAACCGCCCTTGCGATAAATGAAGCCGTTGTAAACGTCGTGGTAATTGTGCAGGGCCAGTCCCAACTGCTTGAGATTGTTTTTGCACTGCGTCCGCCGGGCCGCTTCGCGGGCCTGCTGCACGGCCGGCAGCAGCAGCGCGATGAGGATGGCGATGATCGCAATCACCACCAGCAGTTCAATCAGCGTAAAACCTCGTCGACCGGTTCGCATGGATGCCTCGCCTTCGATTTCGAGAACACAAAACAATGACAAGATCCAACAAAAAAACTTCGCCCCGATGAGCATGAGGGGTGGGGAATCCTAGGCTCGACCGCGCGGGAGTTCAATTGACCGATGCGAAAAGTTGCCGAAAAAGTCAGCAAAATTGAGGGAGTTGTCGGCGATGCGTCGTGCCGGACCCGTTGATTCACTTCCACAGGCCGCAGGAAATGTGTACGAAACAGCAAAAGCTGTGGCACGTGTTACGAGACGGAAAGAGGGGACTCCTGCGATCACGGCAAGGCGACTGGCGCGCCATCCTGCCTGCCGCTCTCAACCAGACGCACGAACGTATCTCGCTCGACTCCTCGAACGTTCGTCGTACCGCCGGCGGGCCAGCGAACTTCGAGTGTGATGAGCCCCGCCTCCTTTCCAAGACCGACGTGAAGCGTGCGCGAGTTGCTGGCCTGATAGCCGTCTCCGCCAGTCAGCCAGACCGTCTGTGCGCGCCCCGTCTGCTCGTGGGTCATCTGGACTTGTGCCCCGATGCCGTCGCGACTCGAGACCGTGCCGACAAGCTGAATGTTGATAAAACGCCCCGTCGACTCGCTGCGATTGGTTACCAGGGAAGATGGCTCGTCCAGATGGGACACTACGAAATCCTGTCGACCGTCGCGATTCCAGTCGAGCGTCGCCAGACCGCGACCGCGATGCACCGAGTTCGCTGCGAAATAGTCGCCCGCCGGGGCTGTCAGCCACTCGGCGAAGCGGGCGGCGCCGCGGTTGCGGAACAACTGCGGCCGCATGCGGAACTCCCGCGACTCGTGTGAAAAGTCATCGAGGTCGCCGTTGGCCACGACAAGGTCCGGCCAGCCGTCGAGGTCGACGTCGATCGCCTGCGTGCCGAATCCCAGCATCGGCAGGCTCGGTTGCCTCAGCCCCGCTCTCGGACATTGATCTTCAAACAGGCCGCCGGACTGCGCGAGATACAACGCATTCGGTTCGTTGAAGTAGTTCGTCACAAACAGATCCAGACGTCCGTTCCCGTCGAAGTCCGCCGCGGCGACTCCCATGCAGGCCTGGCTCTTGCCCTCGTGGCTGAAAGCCACCCCGGCGGAGGCCGCTACATCCTCGTAACGCGGCGCCCCGGTCCGTTCACGCGGCCTCAGCAGAAAGTTGGCGGTCATGTCGTTGGCGACAAACACATCCGCCCGTGAAGCATCCGTCAACGGGCCGATCAGCAGACCCAGCCCGTTGCCGTCCGGCAGGCCGAGTCCTGCGGTCTCAGTGAGATCGCGGAACGTCCCGTCACCGACGCCAAGGCACAGGCGATCTTTCGCCGCCGCGAACGCAAGGGGCATGCAAACTCGCGGCCCCGCCGACGTCTGATAGATCAGTTCGTGCAGTCCGTTCCCCTCCAGGTAATTCACATCGAACAGATCCGGAATCCCGTCGAGATTCAGGTCGGCGATGGCGCAGCTCGTCGTCCACTGGTCCGAGTCCGGCAGCGCAGGCACCGTCACTTCAGCAAACGTTCCGTCCCCGCGGTTCTCGAACAGGCGATTGGGTCCAATGTTGGCGACGTAGAGGTCCGGAAAACCATCGTTGTTGAAATCCCCGGCCGCGACCCCGCCGCTGAAGCGGTCTTCCACGACGCCGGTCCGCGCCGTCACGTTCTCAAAGCGTTCGCCGCCCAGGTTCCTGTAAAGCTGATCGCGATAAACTGTGGTCGGCGGTCGCCCGGGCGTCAGTTCGGCTCCCTGCGTGAAGTACAGATCGACCCAGCCGTCGCCGTCGTAATCGAATGCCGCGACTCCCCCTCCGGTAAACTCCCGCATCCGCCGGCCTTCCGTCGCGGGATCGGGATCTTCGAAATAGGTGAAATCGATGCCAACCGCAGCCGCTTCGTCAACAAAAGACAGTTTTTGCGGGGATGCAGTCGCGATTGGAACGTCGACGGGAACAGTCGGAGTGAAATCTGGCAACGGGAAATCGAACTTGAATTGACCGAGTCCCGGCAGCGATTCCCGGACGTTGCCAGACTCCTGCCGCACCTTCGAACTCAAGCGACCGGCCGTGCTCCGAATCCACTCGGGATCGGCGCCGCGGCGGGCCGCCTGATCGGCCCAGGCCAGTGCTTCCCAGTTCCGACCGAGTTCTTCGAGCAGACCGGAGAGTGACTGGCAGACCTCGGGTTGAGGCGCCGACGGCTCAATCGTTCCAGCCAGCCGGGCAATCTCCGCCAGTGTCTCCGCCCGCTGCAGCAAGCTCTGCGCCAACTCCGCCTGTTCGAGGCCCAACAGAAGACGCCCGGCCCGGTGAGATGCCTCCCGGTGGTCGGGATTGCGCTGCAGGCACTCCAGGTAACACCGGCACGCCTCTCGGGGTTGCTGCCGCGACTCGCACACCACTCCCGCAATGGACCAGTTGTCCGCCCCATTCCGGGCGTGGTCGCTCAGCTCGGACCACCACGTGGCCAGGTCGGAGAATCGCTCCTGCTCCAGCAGGCAGCGGGCATAAGTCCCCTCGATCTCGGGTCGCTGCGGCATCCGTTGACGCAGCGCTGACAGCAAAGCCTCAGCCGCCGCTGTCTCTCCACGGAGCCGCAGCAGATTTGCGAGTCCCAGTCGCGGGAAGACCTGGTCGGGAGAGATTTCGAGAGAACGCTCCAGATACCCGGCGGCCTTGGCAGGCCGTTCGGAATCCGCCAGCCACTGTAGCTGTTGCGGCCCCGCCGCCCCAATCTCGAGGAGCCGCAGCAGGACCGGCCGGGCCGCGCCCGGGCGCGCGGTCAGCATCAGCAGCGTCGCCAGGTGAGTCAGCGTCGGGGGATCGTCGGGAGTCAACTGCAAAGCGGTTCGGAAAAGCTTCTCGGCCTCGTCGAGGGAACCGTGCACGCGATGGATCTCCGCCGCAGTGCGGATCGCGAGCAAGTATTGCTCCGGATGCGCCGGCGAGACTCCGGCATAGTACTTCAGCGCATCCGAAAACTGCTCCAGCCGCGTGGCCGCCTCGCCCGCAATCAGCAGCGCCGCCGGGTCGTCGGGCTCGCGCTGCAGGATCTGCTCCGCGATCCGGCGGGCGTCGTCCCAGCGCCGCGCCGCCAGTCGAACACGGGCCGTCGACAGCAGTTTCGCGGTGGTTGCGGTTGGAGTGTTCGCGGCGCCCGGGGCACTGGGTGGCGCAGTCCGCCACAACCACACTCCCAGAACGGCAACGAGCAGACACGCGACGACAGTGGCAGTCCACGGCAATCTGCGCGGTGCAGGAGGAACGGGTGGAGCAGATCTTCGGGCCATCCTGCGATGGTAGGGAGGCTCACTCCGGAATCGCAACCGTCCCCGACCAAAGCTGAGTCCCGGGTGCAGTCGCTGATTGGCGGTCGAATCTTCGCGTTACCGGTGCATTCGGCCGAGTGAGCCCCGAAGAGCCTGTGAGTTTTCCGGTGTGTGCAGGGGGGACTCCTGCTTGCCGGGGCTGGTTGCCGTTCGGTCAGGCGGCTTAAAGGCTTTCGGAGTTCAGGCAGTCCAGGTTCAGCGCTCAGAGGATGTCGAAGGTCAGGATCTGCCAACGCGAGACGACTCTCACCGACTCCGGGCTCCGGGCGCAAAATTGCGGCTGACTTTCGTTGCGGCGCTTGGCGTTGGGAAACTCCGCGGTGGACGGTCGGGTTCGATAATGCTGTTGGACCTCTTCCATCGCTATTCGCTGGTGGAAGGCAAGCAACTGGTCGGAGCCTCCCGACGAGCGAGCGTGGAGATCGTCGCTCCGATTGACGCATCTGGCCCGCCTGCATGATCGGGGCCAGCACCTGGAGGTCCCGTTGCTCCACGAGCGTAATGGTTCCCTTCATTTCGGGTCGCCGCCGTCCTCCGCGCGGCCGGTTCAGCGGGTTCGTTTGAAGGCGAACTGGTCGAGGAGCGTTTCGCCGGAAAAGCCTGATTCGAAAGCGTGCAGTCCGAAACGTTCGGAGAGCTCCATGCAGGCTTTGACGCCCCGGACGCTGTTCCCCTTGGCGTCGAGTTTCGGCGAATAGACGCCGATGCCGAGGACGCCGGGGATGACGGCGACGATGCCGCCGCCGACGCCGCTCTTGGCGGGGATGCCGACGCGAAAGGCCCATTCCCCGGCGAAGTCGTACATGCCGCAGGTGAGCATGATGCTCAGCAGATACTTCACGTTCGGGGCGGAGATCGCCCGCTGCTGCGTCAGCGGATTGACTCCGCCGTTCGCCAAAGTCGCTCCCATGACGGCCAGATCGTGACCGCTGACCATGATCGAGCACTGCTGAAAGTAGAGCTCCAGAGACTCCTCGAAGCGGTCGCTCATCATCCCGAAGTTGCGCATCAGGTGGGCCATGGCCCGATTGCGATGTCCAGTCACCCGTTCGGACATGAAGACGGAATTGTCGACAAAGACATCGCGTCCGCAGTAGCGGCCGAACATGTCGAGCATGCGCTTTACGCGATCGGGATAGTCTTTGCCGTCGATGAGATCGGCGGTTGCGATGGCCCCGGCGTTGACCATCGGATTGAACGGCCGATTCGAAGACTCGTCGAGGACGATGGAATTGAACGCCTCACCGGTCGGTTCGACGCCGACCTTCGAGAGGACGTGATCGACTCCGCGGTCTTCCAGCGCCAGCCCGAAGATGAACGGTTTCGAGACGGACTGGATGGTAAAACGCTGCTCGCAATCGCCAACTTCAACGATCTGTCCGTCAGCCGTGCAGATTGTGATGCCGAACGATGCCGGATCGGCGGTGGCGAGCTCGGGGATATAGTCCGCGACCTTACCTTCGTTGTTGCCGGCAAGGCGCGTGTGGATGTCTCGGAGAATTTCTCGCAATGGCGCCGCGGCGGATTTCATCCGTCCGAGCAGCTTGTCGATTTCAGTGGACGCCGGCTGGGTCACGGTTGGTTCCCTTGTCGGTAAATCATTAGATGGTCCATGACGCAGGCGACGATGCCCGCGGTCAGCCGGCTGTCGAAGGTCCCTCCAGAATCCGGCGGACCACGACCTTCAGTCCGTTCGTAAACGGGTGGTCGGGATAGCGGTTGGAAAACAGGCCGGCGCTGCCGAGTCGCGACATTTCCGTGTTCAACGGCAGGAGCGCAACGACCTCGGAGTCATAGCCGGTCTCGACTTGCATCCGCAGCAGAGTGTGATCGATCCCGTCCGGGACTTTGTTGACCAGCACCAGCAGTTCCGGAACTTCCAGGCGTCGCGCCAGTTCGACGGTGACGCCGGTCCCCTGGAAGTCCTGGCTGTCGGGTCGGAGGATCAGGATCAGCATGTCGGAAATGGCAATGGAGAGCAGCGTTTCTTCGTTGACGCCGGGGTGCGTGTCGATGAGCAGGTAGTCGAGTTTCAGCCGACGGACGAGATCCTGGATGCCGTCGTTCAGCAGCCCGACGTCGTAGCCTTCGCTGAGAATCCGCGCGATCTCCCCGCTGTTGAGGCTGGAAGGGATTAGGAACAGGCGGGGGCGTTCGGCATCCGGACCGGCGGCGCCGATGCATTGTTCGGTGATGTCGTAGGCGGCGTCTTCAATCCGGCAGCGCTTCCAGAGATAGTCGTTGAGGGAAAACTTCGCGCGAGACTGGTCGAACTGAAAGACGACATGAATTCCGGGGGACTGTATGTCGGTGTCGATCACGCCGACGCGGTGGCCGGCCCGGGCCAGCAGCGTGGCCAGGTTCGCCGTGGTGTTGGACTTGCCCGTTCCGCCTCGAAACGAATGCGTCGAAATAATCTGTGCCACAGATGATGTACCTCATGCAGGAAGCAACACGGTGTGAAGTGGTACGACGCGGCCCGGGCCGCGCTATTCGTTTGTCCGATTGCCGCCAGAAGAACGTTGTCGACGGAGCTCGCGCGCCTTGGATTGGAGCTGGCGAAAGTAGTCTGTGTCGGTCACGGCCTGGGCCTGTTGCGCGACTTCCTTGCGGTCCAGCGCCAGCAGGATGATGGATTCGGGGTCGAAACTGAGAGTCGCGTTTTCGTTGTTTTGAACGGCATTGCCGAACTGAAACAGCGGGCCCGCGGGTCCGAGTCGAAACGTCGTCCCGGGATTGAGCCTCGATTCTTCAATCCGCCGACCGTCCATGAAAACACCGTTACGGCCACGGGAATGCAGGACCCAGCCGTCCGGGGCGCTGACGATCTCGGCATGGAGTCGCGAAACATAGGGGTCGGCGAGCGTGAGGCTCTCGCCTTCTCCCCGGCCGATCGTGATCCGTGCGGTCGAGAACGACCAGGACTGCAGCAGTCGTCCGTCGGTCGGATCGAGCAGATGGAGAGTGGATTCTGGAATCGAATCGAGTTGCGGCATATCTGATCGGTCGTCTCCGATGTCGTTCTTCGAGTCGGAATTTCTGCAGCGGGAGAATTCCCCGCGACGGGACCCGCCGGTGCCAGATAACCCGGCAGGTGCTGCGTTTCACGACACAGAGCAATCCGCGGGCCAATCAGGCCGGGAACGTCTCTTCGATCGACGACTGCCGGGAACTGCAGCAGATCGCTGAGCCCTCTCCGCCGTGGAACACTTGCCCATCGTTCTGCGGCAATCCCTGAAGAGCGTCGCGTCTGCCCAAGAGTTGAGCAGAGTGCGCCACGAGTGCGCTTCTGGACTGGAGACAGCCAAGGTTCGAATCGGGAAGTGCTTCGGTCCGCGCAGAATGCACGGCCTCGAATATTTACCAGAAAGATGCTCTTGCAATTCATTTGCGTTTGCGGCAGAGTTTATGCATTCGAATGTGATATGCAGTTGGTGTGCGTAAGCCGGTGTTTCGGGCGTTGGTTTCAGAACTCACGTGAGGAGGTGGGCTATGGTTGCGCGGCGGGGGTTTACCCTGATCGAGTTGCTGGTCGTCATTGCGATTGTCGCGATCCTGATTGCGCTGTTGTTGCCGGCCGTGCAGCAGGCGCGAGAGGCCGCCCGGCGGACGCAGTGCCGCAACAATCTCAAACAGCTCGGCCTGGCGATCCACAATTACGAGAGCACTTTCACCGTCTTTCCAATGAATGGCGGGTCGACAGGCTTCTCTCCGCAGGCACGAGTGCTGCCGTATCTGGAGCAGGCCAATCTGCAGAATTCGCTCGATTTCAGCGCCCGCGTGTACGTCGGTCCGGGCGGAAGTCAGGTGCCCAATCCGGTCTTCATCCCGGCGTTTCAAGCCGTCATCCCCAGCTTCCTCTGTCCGAGCGATCCCGGTCCGGTGCAATACATGGCAACCCTCGGATCTCCGGCCCAGACTTACATTTTCGGAGCCAACAACTACATGGCCAGCACGGGCAGCGGTACCGGCACCAACTACGACGACCGCAGCTCAACAGACGGTTTCGTCGCCATCAACTCGAGCGTCCGCTTCAAGGACATGCGCGACGGGTCATCTCAAACGGTTTTCATGAGTGAAGCGATCCGGGGCGACGACGCCGATGTGACGCTTCCGGCGGGAACGACGCCTTTGTTCCCGTACCGCAAGCTGCTCAGCGCCGGCAGCGGCACATCGCCCGGAAGCGGCCCGGGGTACACGGGTTCTGGCGGCGGCTGGCCGACCGGTAAGATCATAAATCCGGATCTATTGGCGGTTCTGGCCGTTCAGACCAATTGGCGGGCGACCGCCGGCGGAAATGGCCGCGGCGTAACCTGGCTGCGGGGATTGGCGCACAGCGTCCTGACCAACGGCTACAACACGCCGAACAGCCGCATTCCCGATACGACACTCCACGGGACCGGTTTCTTCGGGCCGCGCAGTCTGCACGCGGGCGGTGCTCATGCTCTCTTTGGGGACGGCTCGGTTCGCTTTCTCGCAGACAGCATCGACGTCGGCCTGCATCGCGCCCTGCACAGTCGCGACGGCGGCGAAACCGTCGGCGAATTTTGATCGCTGTTCACGAATGGCTCATAACTCTTCCAGCTTTCAAGTCAGGAAAACTTCTCATGTGTTTGGCAAAACAAGTCGTGCTGGCGGTTGCCGCCGCATTTGGGGCGGCGACGGAAATCCAGGCCTCCCATGGCGTCCCATCGGAGCCGATCCTGACGAGAGTCCTGTTTCAGGATGACGACACCAGGACGTTGAAGTGGGCCGATCTCCGGGCCGGTGAGCCTCCCACGCTCGGACCGGTCCAGCCTGTCGAAGGATTTCCAAAGCTGGATTCCGAGAGGCAGACTCTCGTGCAGATGGAGGCGGCCCAGGGTTATGTGCTGGTCGGCGTCCGGGACGATGACAGCGGCAACTTTCAGAGCGGCTGGGTGCTGATCGATACCGGGGTCGTCGAGGAAGAGCACGGCGATCACTCGCACTGGACCTATCCCCGTCCGCCACAGGTTCGGGCATCCGTCCTCGATGACAAGCAGGGCAATCCGGCTCACCTGTACTGCTACGACAATGTCTTCTACCTCGCCAACGACCAGCTCGACGGCTATACGCGGATTGATCCCGCCGGCGTCAAGTCCACAGACGACGTCGCCGCCATTCGCCGGAAAGCTTCCTTCTTCCAGGGGGGAGGGCGGCACATCACTCTCGCGGTCGTGGGAGGGACCGTCGGCTACTCGACATGGATCGATCGCGAAGGCCCGCAAAGCGGTCGTGTTGACGTAACGGCTTTGAATGCCATCGGCAACCGGCAGATCGCCTTCTCGTTGACTCTGCCCCACGGAGGACTGCACGGCGCGACCGCCTGCCAGGGGAAAGTCTTCTTCGCCCCCGCTGACGGGCTGTGCTGGCTGCAGTCCCCGAACGTCCTGCCCGTCGACCCGAAGTCGATCGCAGTTCGACATCTGTCGCTCGGAAAAGATGATGAGAAGGCCCGGCGGACTGGCGGGTTCACCACGTTCGGTCGACACGTGGCGTTCACCATGGGGGCTGGAAAGACGGCCGCACTGGGACTGATCGATGCGGCAAAGCCGGAACCGGAAGTGACTCGTCTGGTGCTGCCAATGGCGGACGCGAACCGGCCTGCCGGTTTGGAAATCGCTCAGCCGCGCAAGGGTTCGCCGCTGGCATTCGTCTTTCACGACCACCCCCTGGAAGTTGAAGCGCCGAACCGGCTCAGCCTCGTCGAACTCGACCCGAACTCCGATGGAAACTGGTCGGACGCGAAGGTCGCTCAGGAGCTCGACGTTGGCAAATCGCGAGTGGAGGGACATGGCGGTCACCACAGCATCGCCTTCGATGCAAACCGGCGCCGGGCGATTTTCTCGAATCCCGGGTCCGGTACGCTTGCGGCTCTCGTGCTGCAGGACCGCAAACAGGTTGCCGAATGGAAAGTCGGCGGCGCGCCGTCCAAGGTCGTGCTGGTCGGCGGCCGGGAAAGCAAGGACTGAGTGATGAGCGGACAACGGAGGCGCACGGGGCTGGCGGTCCGAGCCGTGCTGGCACTGACCCTATCGGCGATCACCGGCTGCGGCGGACCGAAACCGGTCACGGGGGGGACGCGAGGGCTGCTGCATGTGCGGAACGGGGCCGTGACTGACATTCAGGTCGCGGTTTACAGACACGGCTCCAACGAGCCATTCGGCGTCGGAGTTTCCGGGGGCGACGGCTGGTTTGAACTGCGGAACAAGTCGGCCTCCGAGGCGGTGCTGCTGCAACCGGGAGAATATCGCGTCACGTTCGAGTCGGTAGGGCCGGTCGCTTTACGGATTCCAGCCGAATATGGGCGACCGGAGACGACTGCCCTGAACCTGACATGGTCGGAAGGCCAACAGGTTCTGGAGCTGGAGTTGCCCGCTGCCCCCTGACGTTTTGATGGAAATCGTGTTTCGAGAATGGAACGAGGGTGATCATGGTTCTGGCGAGACTGGTTGGTGTGATTTTGATGAGCGGCGCCGCGGCTTCAGCGGCGGACGCGCCCGGTGAGCCGTCCTGGGCCGGTTTTCGCGGGGCAGGTGACAGTCACGTGCTGGTCCGGCAGGTTCCGGTGACCTGGGAGCTCCGCGGCGGTCGCCGGAACGGCAACTGGACGATCCGCTTGCCGGGATACGGTCAGTCGAGTCCGGTCGTGTGGGGCGGACAAGTCTTCGTGACCGCCGTTTCCGGTCCGGAGAAAGAACATCTGCACGTGCTGGCGGTCGATGCTCGGACGGGAAGCACTCGCTGGCAGAAGGATTTCGCGGGGACTCAGCGTGTTCCCGACGGAGACGCCGTCAGCCGCGGCGCTCCGACGCCAGTGCTGGATGCGGAACACTGCTATGCCATGTTCGAAAGCGGCGATCTCATCGCTCTGACCCATGCCGGAGACGTCGTCTGGCAGCGATCGATCGTCCGCGACTACGGGGAGTTTCAAGGACCTCATGGCTACGGAAGCTCGCCGATCCTCGCCGACGGCAAGCTGATTGTGCAGGTCTGTCACGGCGGCCCCTCCTATCTGCTGGCGCTCGACCGGGCCAGCGGACAGACGCTGTGGAAAGTGGATCATCCTTCGGAAACAGGCTGGAGCACTCCAGCCATGTTCCGCCAGGGGGAAACCGTTGGCGTGGTCGTCAGTTCGTCGGGGAGCGTGAGAGCCTACGATGTTCGAGACGGGCGCGAACTGTGGTTCGTCACCGGGATCAAAGGCAACTCAACGGCTTCTCCCACCGTGGCAGGCGAGATCGTCGTCGTCGGCGGAAGCAGCGAACGGATGGGACCGCCCCCTCCTCCCGGCGTGACTGCGGGAAGCCTGGCAATCCGGCTGGGGGGCGTCGGCGATGTTTCAGAATCTCATGTCCTCTGGAAATCGGCGAAAGTCTCCGCGGGCTACGCCTCGCCACTGGTTCACGATGGGCTGGCATATTTCGTGAACCGGGTCGGGGGCGTCCAGTGCGTGGACATTGTCACGGGAGACATCAAAGGCCAGACTCGCTTGCCAGGATCGGCATGGGCCTCGCCGCTCTGGCACGATGGCAGGGCCTTCTTCTTCTGCAAAGACGGGGCTGTCGTCGCCCTCAACGCCGGTACGGAGCTCACAGAAATCGGCGAGAGCTCGCTGTCGGCGACGGATGTTGTCTACGGAGTCGCCGCCGTCGAAGGGGCGTGGATTGTCCGGACCGGGCGGGGGCTGCTGCGAGTCGGAGGGGCGGCTGCCGACAGCCCCGCGGCCGCTGGAGAGTGAATTCGCCTGACGATTTTGCCGCAGAGACGATTTTTGAGTGGCAGTACTGCGAGACGATGACTCGAGCGATCGGTTGCCGTTTTGCGAACTGTTCGTCCGCGTCACAGGTTTGACTTGATTCAGGTCTGGCGGCCTGTTGCGGTCATTGGCGGCGAACTTTCCAGGTGCATTTCCTTCGTTGAAACGCCAGAATTGGCTGCAACGCGCGCGACGCCAAAGGACTGCCATCTCAGTCGCCCAGACCCGGCGCTGTAGGAGGAACGATGCTCCCGAGCTCCCGTCCCGCAAACGATGACCCAAAACGGCTTCTGGCAGAACACGCCGCCCTGACCCGCCGGCACCTGCTGCAGCTCGGACTGGCCGGAGCGACCCTCGCGGCGACGAACGCTCGATGCGGGGCCGCGGAACCCGCCTCTCACGCCCGCGCAGAGGCCGTGGCGAAGCTGGAGCCGTTCTTCACGCCCCCGGCGGAGTTTCGCGATGTCTCCCGCGGCAAGCCGCTGCCGCATTCCCTCCCCGACGAGAAGAAGCGGGAAGTCGGACTCACGCGCGAGACCTGGCAACTCGAAGTCCTCTCCGATCCCGAGCACCCGGCCCGGCTGGGGCGCGAACTCAAGAAGTCCGACGGGACCGCCCTCGACTTCGCAGCCCTGCTGAAGCTCGGCGAGCAGCACGCCGTCCGGTTTGCGAAGGTGATGACCTGCCTGAATATCGGCTGTCCGCTGGGGATGGGGATCTGGGAAGGGGTGCCGCTGCGAGAAGTTTTCTGGCTGACGAAACCGCGGGAGGATATCCGCCGGGTCTTTTACTACGGCTACCACAACGACGAGCCCTCTCAGATGTTCCGCAGTTCGCTGCCGCTCGGCCGCGTGCTGGAGGACCCGTTCGACCTGCCGCCGGTGATTCTCTGCTACAAGCTCAACGGCGAATGGCTCGACAGCCAGCGGGGCGGGCCGGTGCGAGTCGTGGTTCCGGAGGCCTACGGCTTCAAGTCGATCAAGTGGCTGTCGCACGTCGTGCTGAGCAATCTGCACCATGCCAACGACACGTACGCCTCGGGCAACAACGATCTCGACAGTCCGCTCAAGTCTTTCGCGGCGACGCTCCAGGTTCCGAAGTCGATCCAGGCCGGCGAGCCGCTCGTGGTGACCGGTTATGCGCAGGTGGGGATTTCGGGCCTGTCGAAGGTGCAGGTCAGCCTGACGCCGGCCGCGACGACCTGGGAGGGGGACCCGTACTTCACCAAGGCCGCCTGGGTCGATGCTGAAATCCTGGGACCGCCGGCCCAATGGGGTGGAGATCTCCCCGACGGCAAGATTCCCGGGGAGACCCTTGGTTTCGACGCCGCGGGTCAGCCGAAGACGTGGCCGATGCGTCTGGGGAAGGCGCATTGGGTGGCCGTCCTGCCGGGAGTCCCTGCCGGGGAATACGAGTTCCGCTGCCGGACGATTGACGAGAAGGGGGCGGCTCAGCCACTGCCGCGACCGTTTCGGAAGTCGGGGCATGCGGCGATTGAGGCGGTGACGATCGCGGTGAAGTGATTACTTCTGGATAGAGAAGAAGCCTCCGCCGAAGCCTCCCGCTGCCGGGGCCGGCAAAGCGTCGAGATAGCGCTCGGCTTCGCCCCGCTGAATCTTGTCGAGCAGCTTCGCGATTTCGTCGTGGACTTCGCGCGATTGGCGGATAACGAGGACTGTGTTCTTGACCAGCAACGCTCGCCCGGCGTCGGGCGCGGCGGCCGGCGCATCCATGACGACCTCGAATCCGTCGGCATTGAGCAGGCTGGATTGGGACGGCAGCGAATGCAGAATCGCCCCCTCGGCCTTCGGGTGTTCGGCCGAGGTCCACGAGTCTGGCTGGATCATTGTCGGGAGCAGCGGCGTCATGGCCGTCGCGATCTCGGTCGGCAGGCGATAGTACCGCGTCACGATCTCCTTCGGATCGACCCCTCCCCGCTGGCGTGGCTTGGACGCTCGCAGCGCCAGTCGATAGTTCTCCAGGAGTTGCAGGACTTCGTCGAGTCCCCATTCGGTCTGGCGAACGACCATCACGCCCGGGCGGGCGAACGTGATCACGCCCCCGGTCCCGGACTCTGGTTGCCAGGGACCGCGCGTCTGCCCGATCAGCGCCGAGCGCAAGGCCGCCGTCTCCCCCGCGTCACGGCACAAGTCGCGCACGTCGTAGACGGCCGACTTGAGAAAACCTTCCGCGTCTTTCTGGGAGGTAATCCACAACACCCCGTCGCGCATGACCCAGGTCAGGTCAATGTCCGACAGCACCGCCTGCAGGGCCGTACTGAGCGACTGGTCCGTCAGCTCCAGCGTGATGGGCGTCCGATCGCGGACGCCGGCCACGCGCAGCGCTTCGGGATCGAGACGCAAGTCGGCCGCGGTCAGCCGCGCCAGCTCCTTGATCACGGCGTCGAGGGGAGTCTCCTGAAAGCTAAACGCGACGTTCTGCTCGAGTTTGCCGCGCAAGACCGCGTGCTGTGGCGTATCCAGCGAGAACGTGCGACGTCCATGCTTACGCAGCGCCGCCAGCAACCCCGCGACTTCGCGGTGCTGCCCCTCCGTCTGGCGGACGAAGGCCACGTCCCCCAGCAGGACAATCCCTCCGCCGTCGTTGTTGCCCGTCTTCCAGGGGCCGGCAGTCCCGGATTGAATCGTTTGGCTCAGATCATTCGGTTCATAGCCCGCGTCGAGCAGGTCGCCGAGATTGTAGGGCAGCGTCACGCGGTGCTCCTTCGCCGCCGCGATCGTCGTCAGATGCACCATTCCCTTCTGGACATACCACGCCAGTCCGATCGACCGCAGACGGTCCAGCAGGAGGTAGAGCGGTTCGGCCTGCAGATGGTCGGTCACCGGCTCGCTGAGCAGAATCCGGGCGTCCGAAAGGGCTTTGTTGTCGAGCAGAACGCCGACCTTCTGTTCCTCCTGCAGCCACTTGATGACGTCCTTGAGAGACGTCTCCTGGAAGTCGACCGTCACCGCGACGGCCAGCGGGGGCGGCACGAGAGTCGCCGGGTCGACAGTCCGGGGCTCATCGGCGATCACGATCGCCGCGGCCGGCGGGATGGTCGTGGCGGTGGCGTCTGCGGGTTTTTCCACAGGTTCCTGAGCCGGGAGCAGAGACGCGGCGAACACCGTCGCAATGCATGCAGACAGAATGGGGCTCATGGGTGATTCTCCGAAGTTGCGGTACATGCCGTCCAGCGCGGGACGGGGAACGCCTGATTATCAGTCCGTCGTGCGAGCACGGTCAACGCGGCATCCCTTACAATTCCAGAGATGTCACTTCCCCTTCAGTCACAACGGGCGGTCATAACGGGATGGCAGCAGCAATGACGACGGAGCCGGAGCAAACCCAGGAGCTGGCGGCCTTCTGGCAACTGGGCGAAGCCGAGCTGCTGAAGACGCTCGATTCGTCAACAGTTGGACTCACTTCGGCAGAATCGCAGTCACGCCTGGCACGCCGGGACACGGTTCGCTGGCGGAAGACCTCGCCGGTCCGACTCCTTCTGGAGCAGTTCCGCAGTCCGATCATGCTGCTCTTGATCGTTTCGGCGGTCCTCTCCTACGTGCTGGACGATGCGACCAATGCCCTGATCATCCTCGCGATCCTCGGTGCCAGCAGCCTGCTCGGCTTCTGGCAGGAATGGAGCGCGGCCGACGCAGTCGCAAAGCTGCTGGCGGTGATCGAGACCCGGACGACGCTGCTGCGCGATGGCGTCGAGATCGAGCTGCCGGTCGATGCCGCGGTCCCCGGCGACATCGTGCGGCTGAGGGCGGGAAACGTCATTCCCGGCGACTGCCGGGTCCTGGAGTCGAACGATCTGTTCGTGGACGAGGCCGCACTGACGGGAGAAAGTTTTCCCGCGGAGAAGCGGGCGGGCGCGGTCGCAGCGGATGTCGGCCATCATCGGCGCTCCTGCGCGCTGTTCCAGGGAACGCACGTCGTCAGCGGGACTGCGACGGCGGTGGTCGTTCACACCGGTGCGGAGACCGAATTCGGCAAGGTTTCTGCGCGGCTGGAACGTCGTCCGCCCGAAACTGGCTTCGAACGCGGCCTCAAGGAATTCGGCTTTCTGCTGATCCGGGTGACGCTCGTGTTCGTGGTGGGCGTCTTCGCCGTCAACGTGGCGTTTCAGCGTCCGGTCGTCGACTCGCTGCTGTTTGCTCTCGCGCTGGCGGTGGGGATGACGCCCCAGCTCCTGCCGGCGATTACGACGGTGGTGCTGGCGGCCGGGGCGAAACAGATGGCCCGGGCGCAGGTGATCGTCAAACAGCTCCTGGCGATCGAGAACTTCGGCAGCATGACCGTGCTCTGCTGCGACAAAACCGGAACGCTCACAACCGGAGTCGTGACGCTGCAGGCAGCGGAAGACGTCGCAGGACAGGCGAGCGAACGCGTCCGGCGTTATGCGGCGATCAACGCGACGTTGCAGCTCGGATTTCAGAACCCGATTGATGAGGCGCTGAAGACATCCGGAACGCTGGATCTGACTGGCGTGCAGAAACTCGATGAAGTTCCCTACGACTTCAACCGCAAACGGTTGAGCGTGCTGGTCACCGATGGGGGCGAGACCGTCTTAATCACCAAGGGAGCCCTCGCGAACGTGCTGGAAGTCTGCACGTCGGTGGAATTGCCCGGCGGTTCTGGGAACATTGCAGACCATCAGGCCGCGATTCTCACCCGCTTCGCGTCACTGAGCGAGCAGGGCCGCCGCGTGCTGGGTGTTGCCATCCGGCGACTGGAATCGGATCGAGCCGGCCGCCAGGACGAGCGGGACATGACGTTTCTGGGTTTCCTGGTGCTGCTCGATCCCCCCAAGCCCGGGATTCAGGCGACGCTGGGGGAACTGCGGAGACTCGGCGTCCGGCTGAAGATCGTGACCGGCGACAATCACGCCGTCGCCGCCGCGATTGCTCGCGACGTAGGGATTTCTGCGGACCGGCTGTTGACCGGCGGCGACGTGCGGCGGCTGAGCGATGACGCACTTCAGCATCGAGCGATGGAGATCGACCTGTTCGCGGAGATCGAACCGAACCAGAAGGAACGCATCATCCTGGCTCTCAAGCGGTCCGGAGCCACCGTGGGCTACCTGGGGGACGGCATCAACGACGCCTCGGCGCTGCATGCCGCCGATGTGGGGATTTCGGTGGCCAGCGCGGTAGACGTGGCCCGCGAGGCGGCCCAGATCGTCCTGCTGCAACAGGATCTGGGAGTGCTGGTCGAAGGCGTGAAGGCGGGCAGGCGGACATTCGCCAATACGCTCAAGTACGTCTTCGTGGCCCTGAGCGCCAACTTCGGCTACATGTTCAGCATGGCCGTGGTCTCGCTGTTCCTGCCGTTCCTCCCGCTGCTGCCGGCCCAAATTCTGCTGGTGAATCTGCTCGCCGACTTCCCGGCGATGATGCTGGCGACCGACCGGGTCGATCCGGAATTGATCGAGCGACCCCGGCGCTGGCAGGTCCGGTCGATGGCCCGCTTCATGCTGGTTTTCGGCCTGTGTGGCTCGGTCTTCGACTTCCTGACGTTCGGGCTGCTGCTCTATGTCTACAAGGCGCCGATCGAGCAGTTCCGCACAGGCTGGTTCATCGAAGCGGTACTGACCGGGCTGGTGATCATGCTGCTGGTCCGGACACAACGACCGTTCTGGCGCAGCCGGCCGGGTCTTGCCTTCGGCCTGACGCTGCTCGCCGTGGCGGCGGTCACGCTGCTGCTGCCGTACCTGCCGTTTGCGGGGACGCTGGAGTTCGTCCCGCCGCCAGCCTCGCTGGTGCTGCTGGTGATCGGAATTTCGGCTGTCTACGGCGTTGGCCTGGAACTGGCTAAGCGAGCCTTCTACCGGAATCTGGCCGGTTGACGTGACCCGGGGAGCATGCGGAGCGTGAAAAGTCGAAAGAATGGGATTGCCACGGGAGCCGTCGTGACGTAGGCTTGGCGTTGCAAAGTGACGCTTGTCACAGTCCATCCAGCCCCGAGCTGGTTGCATACCGAGAGGCACACCGACATGGAACTGCACGAAGCACTCCTGCAGATCTCCACCATTCGCCGTCAACTGGCGCGGACCGAACAGTTCCGCGGCTATCGCGCTGCTCCGGTAGCGCTGTCTGGACTGCTGGCCATCGGAGCGGGTGGCCTGCAGGCATTGTGGATTGCCGATCCGTTTCAGCATCTGGGGCTCTATCTGACGCTGTGGATCGCTGTTGCCCTCCTCAGTCTGGCGATCTGCCTGGGGGACGTCTGGTGGCGCTATCGCAACTCCGCCGGGATGCTGCGCCGGGAGACGACCCGACTGGCCATCGCCCAGTTCGCTCCCTGCCTCGTCGCCGGAGCACTGCTGACGGTTGTCCTGGTCCAGTCCGTGCCGGATGCCGCCTGGATGTTGCCCGGGCTATGGGCCATCCTCTTCAGCATGGGCCTGTTCGCCTCCTGGCGTCTCCTGCCACGTACGATCTTCGGTGTTGCAGCCTGGTACCTGGCGAGCGGTCTCTGGGCGTTGTCTCAGGGGAGCAGCCTGTCGGCCATGACTCCCTGGACTATGCCCCTACTGTTCGGCGTCGGCCAGCTCCTGACTGCAGCCGCATTATTGCCGTCCGAATCAGAACGTCACGGAGACGCCGCATGACAGACAGCCACGCGGAGAACGACAGGCCGGCGGTTCCCCACGAAGCGGGGCGATACGCCTATGACGGCCTCGATCGCACCATCCATGAAAAGGCCCGGCTCGGCATCCTGACCTCGCTGGCGGCCCATCCCGGAGGGCTGCTCTTCGGCGACTTGAAGGATCTCTGCTCGCTGACGGACGGAAATCTCAGCCGGCATCTGCAGACTCTGCAGGAGGCGGGGCTGGTAGAAGTCTGGAAGCGCATTCAACACAAGCGTCCGCAGACGCTGTGCCGCCTCACCGATCTGGGGCGTAAGCGATTGCTGGAGTATATCGGCGAACTCGAACGGGTTGTGGCTGATGCCGCGGCCGCGGCGCAGCAGGCCCAAGCCTGGTCCCCGGCGCAAACGGCGTCACGCGGTCTTCCGCCCTCGTTGCGTCCCGGCTGGTCGCCGGGCTGAGCCTGGTTTTTTATTTCCAGTAAGACTTTGCGTTGCAAAGCTTTTGGTCGTAAGCACGCCGCCGGAATTATCGAAGGAACTTGTCATGAGAGTCATTACCGCGAAAGCCGCCGGCATGTGTTTCGGCGTCCGCGACGCACTCGCCGCCCTGGACGGCGTCGACCAGCCTGGTTCGGTTGCCATCTATGGCGAGCTGGTCCACAACGACATCGTGCTGCATCAGTTGGAACTTCGCGGCTTTCAACAACTCCCCGAGACCGGGCGGGAAGAGCTGCCGACGGCGGCTCAGATTGTGATTACCGCGCACGGCATCAGCGACAATCGGCGGCAGCAACTCGTGGCGGCGGGGAAGAGTCTGATCGACACAACCTGCCCGCTCGTCGCTCGCGTCCATCGCGCGGCTCAGGGCCTGGCGCAATCGGGCGCGTTCGTCGTCGTGATCGGCCGCGCCGGTCACGTCGAGGTCGAAGGGATCGTCGGCGATCTGGAAGCGTTCGCCGTCGTCCCTTCGGTCACTGCGGTTGGAACCTACCCATCACAGACAATTGGCGTCGTCTGTCAGACAACGTTCCCCGTCGACGAGGCCGCCGCCATCCGGCGGCAGATTGCCGCCTGCAATCCCGCCGCAGAAATCCGCTGGGTCGACACGATCTGTCAGCCGACGAAGGACCGCCAGCGGGCGCTCAGCGAACTTCTCGACGAAGTCGAGGCCGTGGTCGTCGTCGGCGGCAGCCATTCGCACAACACGCGCCGCCTGGTCGACGCCTGTCGCCAGCGCGGGCTCGCCGCATTCCATGTTGAGCACGCCGGGGAACTCGATCCTGACTGGTTCGACGATTTCGAAACCATCGGACTCACCGCCGGCACCTCAACATTGCCGGAAACGCTGCACCAGGTCGAGGAACGCCTGCTGGAAATCGCCGCAGAATTGACCCCGGCTCGCTGATTGTCCGCCGAATTGTCCGGCGAAGTTCGCGGCGACATGCGTATTGAGGATCAGGGGATCGGCTATTCGCCCGCGATCTCCTCCCGTCAGCCCGCTCATCTCGTCTCCCCGATCTCCCCTTCATCACGACGCGACAAGGAGAGTTCTCGTGAGCACCATCAACGGCGCCGTCGAACTGCCCGACGAGAGCTTTCTGGATCGCCCCGAACATCCGCTGCTCGCAGAACAGCCCGCCGTGGGCTGGCTGGAACTCATCAGCCTGTTAACGACGGTCGCACTGGCCGACCTTGCCCTCTACCGCGGCCACGGATACGCCGGCTGGGCGGCAATTCTCGCGGCGGCGCCGGTTCTGCTGCTGGTTGGCTCTACACGCAGGGCAGGGGGGCTTGCTCCTCTCGTCATTGGCCTGATGCTTTGGGCAATCGCCCTGCGACTGGTCTGGTGCGGCGGACCGCTGGCGGCGGGAGTCGGGCTGGTTCTGCTGCCGGCCTACGTCCTGGCGCTTGGCGGACGAGTCCCCTACCTGTTCGACGGCCTGGCCGTCATGGCCCGGCTCGTTGTGGCCGGCTGCTGGGGCGTGGCCGCCTACGGACGCGATGCCGTGAAGTTCTGCCGGAAGTTCGTGCCGTCCCAATGGATTGCCACCGCGCTCCCGCTCGGCGTCGGCAGCCTCTTTGCCGTCGTGTTCCTGATGGCGAATCCCGATCTCGTTACCGAGTTCAACCAACGACTGTCGGAGCTGATGGAAGTCCTCCGCGACTGGATCATCCCGTACTCGGTCTGGGAGGTCCTCTTCTGCCTCGGCGTCGCCTGGGCCGCGATCGGTTTGCTGCGCCCCCTGCTGCCGGGCATCGCGAACATTGCGTCGCCGCAGCCGAGTTCAGACATGTCTTTCGAGCCGACCCCGGTCCCGCTGTACGCGGCCATTCGCAACACCCTCCTGGTGGTGATCGGGCTGTTCGGGGCCTATCTGATCTTCGAGTTCCGCACGCTCTGGTTTCGCGATTTTCCCAAGAAGTTTCACTATTCGGGCTATGCCCACGAAGGCGCCGCCTGGCTGACGATCGCCCTCGCGCTGGCCACTGCTGTGCTGTCGTTGATTTTCCGCGGACGCACTCAGCACGATCCGCGGATTGGCCGGCTGCGCACGCTGGCGGCGATCTGGTCGGCGGAAAGCGTGATCCTCGCCGTCGCAGTCTACCACCGGCTCTTTATCTACGTCGGCTACAACGGTATGACGCGCATGCGGTTCGTGGGTTATTTCGGCGTCACGGCCGTGGTCGTCGGCTTTCTGCTGGTGGTCGTTAAGATCGCCCGGCAGAAAGATTTCGGCTGGCTGCTGCAGCGACATCTCTGGACGCTGTCTCTGGCCGTCTATCTTTTCGCAATCACTCCGGTCGACTATCTGGCGATGCAGTACAACGTCCAACGCGTCCTGGCGGGTGACCCGGCCCCGTCGGTGCAGTTCAGCGTCCAGCCTCTCAATGCCGAGGCCCTGCTGGCGCTTCCGCCCCTTTTGGCGTGCGAGAACGAAACGATCCGGGCGGGAATTCAGGCGCTGCTGACGGATCAACAGATGAAGGCGGAGGAAGTCGCCCGGCATCCCGCGGGAGGTCATTGGACAGCGTTCCAGGTCGCCAATCGCAAACTTCTCCGCCAGTTGCAGGCGTCAGTTCCGGTTCACACGGGCCATCCCGCTGACGCCGCACGTCAAAACGCCTGGGAGCGGTTTCGGGCGTACGCGTATCAGTGGTATTGAGCGACACCCGGACGTTTCGGCCTCTGGAATCTGCCGGCGTGCGCGGCTCGCCGCGACCAAATGCCGACCGTCGTCAGATCGAGGTGCTGCGGTGGGTGAGCGGGGGCGTAGCCTGCGACCGGGACTTCGGTCCACCGTCAGGGTTTTTCCGGCGGCGCTCAGTCGATAACATTCCTCCTCGTCGATTCGTGTCTCTGCCGAGGGATTCTGACCGGAGGTCGCCGTGCTGATCGCGTGTGTCATCGCGTACATGTTCGTCACTGTGGCGGTCGGAATCTACGCGTCGCGCCGCGTGCACGGCGCGAAAGATTTCATGGTGGCGGGGCGATCGCTGCCTCTGTACATGAGCTTCGCCTGCGTCTTCGCCACCTGGTTCGGCGCGGAAACGGTTCTTTCGGTTTCTGCGAACTTTGCCCACAACGGATTGGGGTTTGTCTCTGGCGATCCCTTCGGGGCGTCGATGTGCCTGGTGCTGGTCGCATTCTTCTTCGCCCGGACCTTCTACCGGATGGATCTTCTGACCATCGGCGACTATTACCACGCCCGGTACGGCAGAACTGTGGAAGTCGTCGCGTCGCTGGGAATCGCCAGCTCATACCTGGGATGGACCAGCGCTCAACTGTCGGCGCTGGGACTCGTGATCAACGTCCTGTTTCCCCAGGTCACGCTCAACCAGGCGATCATCCTCGGGACCGCAATCGTGACCGTCTACACGCTGTTCGGCGGAATGTGGTCGATTGCGCTGACCGATGTCATTCAGACGGTAGCCATTGTTGTCGGCCTGATCGTCGTGGCTGTCATCCTGGGAAACCAGGCGGGCGGGTTCGACGTCGTCGTCGCGGCCGCTCAGAAAGAAGGCAAGCTGACGCTGTTTCCGCACATCACGGCTGCCGCGTGGCTGGCGTTCATCGGCGAGTTTATCACCATGGCGCTGGGCTCCATCCCTCAGCAGGACGTCTTTCAGCGGGTGACCAGCGCCAGGAACGAGCGGACGGCATTCCTGGGGACGCTGAGCGGCGGCCTTTTCTACTTCGCCTTCGCCTTCGTGCCGATGTTCATCGCCTTCGCGGCGACGGTCATCGATCCGTCGTATTCGGCGCACTTTCAAGCCGAGGATGCCCGCGAAGTGCAGAAAATTCTACCGACGCTGATTCTTCACGACACTCCGTTGTGGGTGCAGGTCCTCTTTTTTGGAGCGCTGTTGTCGGCGATTCTGTCGACGGCGAGCGGCACGCTGCTGGCGCCGGCCAGTATTCTCACCGAGAACGTCCTGCAGCAGTTCACGAAACACTTCAGCGACGTGACGATGCTGTGGCTTGTACGCGGCATGCTGGTCCTGGTGGCGATTGTCGCCACGACCATCTCCGTCAACTCCCAGAGCACGATGTATGAAATGGTCGAGAGCGGTTACAAGGTGACCCTCGTCATGGCGTTTGTTCCGCTCGTCTGCGGCATTTACTGGCCGCGGGCCACCACTCAGGGCGCTGTCTTCTCAATCCTGCTCTCGGTGCCGGTCTGGATCGGTGCAGAATTCCTGTATCTCGAAGAAAGCCCGGAACTCTGGCGGTGCGTCCCGCCGCAGCTCTACGGCCTGGCGGCCTCCTTTGCCGGGATGCTGATCGGCTCATCGATGCCGAACTGGATCAAGCATACGTCGCACGACCCCGCCGAAGTGGCGAAGTCGCGCCGGGCACTGCCTGGTCATTGAGAGATGGCCGCGACCGCTTTGCGGTCGACGTCGAGGCCGCAAATACGAAGTCGGGCTATTGGCCGCAGCTCGAATGGTCTTCCCTCGGCCCACTGGAAAAGCAACCGGCCCCGGTGCATCCAACGATGCATCGGGGCCGGTTTCGATCGCTCGTTATTCCGCAGCCGACGCTACTTCACGTCCAGCAGCTCCACCAGAAAGTGCAGCGTCGCGTGTGGCGGGATCGCACCGGGTGCGCCGCGGGCGCCGTAGCCCAGGTTCGACGGGATCTCCAGCTCGATCATCCCCCCCGATCCGACAAGCTGCATCCCCTCGGTCCAGCCGGCGATCACCTGGTTCAGGCCGAACGCAATCGACTCTTTCCGGCGGTAGGAACTGTCGAACACGCTGCCGTCGTCCAGCCAGCCGTGGTAGTGGACCTCCACCTGCTGCCGGGCACTGGGTTTCGCGCCCTTTCCTTCGCGGAGAATCCGGTACTTCAGTCCGGAGTCGGTCATCGTGAATACCGTCGGGGCCGCCGCGTCGATCGGTCCGGCGCCGGCCGGCAGGTCGGGATGTGCGACGTTTCCGCTCTTATCATCAGTCATGGAGGTTCCTCTTGGGCCGGCGGAAAGGTATGCCGCCGGTGTGGGCGTTGCAAAGGACACGGAATGCGTGGTCCGGGACGGACTCGGCCGACCCCGCAAAAGATCCGAACGGAGGCTACTTGACCTCGATCAGTTCGACGAGAAAGTGGAGCGTTGCGTTCGGGGGAATGACGTTTCCGGCTCCATTGGCGCCGTAGCCCAGTTTTGAGGGAATCTCCAGCTCGATCATTCCCCCTTCGCCGACCAGTTGCATCCCCTCGGTCCAGCCGGGAATGACCGCCTTCAGCGGGAACGATAGAGGTTTGCCTCGCTTGTACGAGCTGTCGAAAACCTCGCGATTGTCGAGCCAGCCGTGATAGTTCACGTCGACCGACTGGTCTGCGGTCGGTTTCACCCCTTTCCCCTCGCGGAGGATGCGGTACTTCAGCCCCGACTTGGTTTCGGTGAAGTTCTTCGGCGCCTTCTCGTCAATCTTCCCGGCCCCTTGCGGTAGCACGGGGTGAGGGATTTCCTTCGGCTTCTCCGCGTCATCAGCGAAGGCCACCCCCGCGGCCAGCAGCACCAGCGCCACCAGCGCACCCCGTCCCATTCTCTGCAGCAGCATGCTGTCCCTTTGTTGTAATTCCACACGTTCGCCGCTGCCCTCAATTCGCGGACGCGCTCGGCGAAGGGAAAGATCATAACCGGGGCCGGACCGAATTGGGACTGAAGTCCTCGCAATCGGCAGGGGGCCAAGGCTCCGCAATTGGAGTTGTCCGGTCCTGCGGAAGCCGCTGACGGAGACCGGAACCGGCCCGACCTACCGGACCTCCAGCACCTCGACCAGAAAGTGCAGCGTCGAATTCGCCGGAATCCCCGGCCGACCGCGGTTTCCGTATCCCAGCTCCGCGGGAATCACGAGCTCGATCATCCCTCCCTGGCCCACGAGCTGCATCCCCTCGCCCCAGCCCTTGACCACCTGCCCCAGCTTGAACGTGATTGGCTGCCGTTTCCGGTACGAGCTGTCGAACACCTTGCCGCTGTCCAGCCAGCCCTGGTAGTGGGCGGCCACCATCGTCTCCGGCGTCGGCTTCTTCCCGGTCCCCTCCCGGAGAATCCGGTACTTCAGCCCCGACTCAGTCGCCTTGAAGGCCTTCGGAGCGTCCTCGTCAATCTTCCCGGCACCCTTGGGTAATTCGGGGTAGGGGACTTCCGTCTCCTTCTCGTCTTCCGACTGGCCGACGGCCGCCGCAAGCAGAGTCACTGCGACCAATGTTACGCATCGCCATTTCCGCAGCATCCTGACCTCACTTCGTTGTTCGTGCCTTCGCGTCGAGCCAAAGCCAGCGGCGCTTCGCGGGAGAAGCCATCGAAGTCGGACAGTATATCCGGACACACGCGCGAAAGAGACCAAGTCCAGAGGCCGCCTAGCGCACCCGGTTCCACGCCAGCGCCAGCGGAAACGTCGCCACCGGAACGACCGCCAGCACGCTCCACCAGCTCAGGAAAACCGCCGCATCGAGCGGCAACCGATCGGGCTCGAAGGCCGACGTTCCAAGCAGGCCCGCCACGCTCGCCACGCAAATCGCTATCGCGACCACCACAACCGAAGGCCGAACCAGCCCACGTCGCCACGCCTGCCAGAAGGCCCAGCCGATGCCGCCGCCGAGCGCCAGTCGGAAGGCAGCGCCGAGGACCATCACGATCCCACTGAGAACCTCAGCGGTCAGCGCCGTCGCGGCAAGAACCATCAGCCCGATCCACCCCGCAAAGAACCCGATCAACCCGATCGCGAACCAGACCGTACGTCCCGTCAGTTGTAGGGCGGCAGACAGGCTCGCCAGCGTCCACGCGCCGGCAAGCAGCCCGCCGGCTGTCAGCCAGAACTCGGAGACCGTGACGGACTGCGCAACATGTCCAGACGCGTAGAGCACTCCCCGCAGAATCACAAACGGCACGAACCAGACCAGCCAACCGGCCAGCACGCTGGCGGCTGTCACCCGCAAGCCCCCATTCGCCAGTTCCGACGATGGGACCGGCCGAGTCGCCGCAAAGTTGCCCATCTCGCCGATTTGTGAGCGCGTTCCTGGACTCCCGAGCGCCAGTCCGGTGATGACGGCGGCGGCCGGCAACATCATCCCGCCACCGATGTATCCGACATCCAGATCATTGAGGTCGCGCACGAAAATGCACCAGATCAGCAGCCCCGCCACCTGCCCCGCTGCAACAACTCCTGGATAGACCCAGCCCGCCCGCCGCCAGTCATACCAGAACTGGGCTGTCGCCGCGGACTTGAACGGCCGCCGTGCGGGCATGCTCCCCCGGCTCGACCACTCCACCCCGCTCGTGCCGCGGGACGACGGGATCGAGTCCCCCCGGCGATTCCGTGCGACGGCGAACACGCCAGCCGCATAAGTCCCCAGGCCGCCGAGGGCGAGTGTCACAACATCCCACGGCGACATCTCCGTCCACAGGTGCGAAGGCATCGAGAACATCCCGCCGTACCGCGATTTGAACCACAAACCCAGCACGGCCCCGACCGCGCCGATTCCCAGCGGCATCCAGACCTGGTTCTCCAGCAGCCAGAACGTAACCATCACGCCACCGAACGCCACCGCGGAAAACCACGCGGGCCCCCAGACCGGCCAACCCAACTCGAACGCCGCATTCAGCGCCGTCGTCGAGAGGGCTGACTGGATCACCATCGCCGCCATGGCCGGGGCCAGCCGCCAGACGACCAGTTCCCCCGTCCGCACCGGCAGCGGATACAGCCGGGACATCGGCGCCTGCGTGCCGAAAATCGCGGCGCCGAAGGCGAACATGCTGATCAGCACGAACGTCACGTGAATCGTCAGAAACCCGGCTTCGACCGAATGGTCAATTCCTCCGGATCGCTGCAGTGCATGGAAGACGAACGCCGGAAACGCAAAGGCCCACAGAGCCCCCGCCAGCATCCACCAGCGATTGCAGAACAGCAGCTCCCACGTCATCGCATACGGAACAGATCGCATGTCACTCGCCTCCCACCGTGGCCTCGCCCGCCTGGCATTTGCTCTCATTCACGCTGCACTCACGCGACTCAATACCCACTTTTCACTGTCCTGCGCCTTCTCCATCTCTTCTCCATCTCTTCTCCGCGTCCTCCGCGTCTCGTATGTTGAATCCATCTACCCCGTGTGGTGTCATGGGACACGCGGCGGGGGCCGCTTCGGAGCGTAGCGACGAAGCGGCCCCCGCCGCGGCCGCCGACAGATCGATCGCGTCTGGGGCCTCAGAGCCCGCCGCTGAGCTGGATCGTCGTCGGCATGGTCGTACCAGCCCGAACAGCCGTTTGAGCCGGAAGCGTTCTCGAAACTCTCCGAGCTCGCATTTACGAGATTGGGAACACGCCATCGACCCCCGCATCCACATCGGCATCGACGTCTCCAAGGCGCGACTCGATGTCGCCATGTCCGACTCCTCTTCCCTCCTGGCCGTCGACAACGACCTCAAGGGCTTCCTGAAACTCCTCAAGCAGCTCCCCCCACCCGACCGCTGCCAGGTCGTCATGGAGGCCACCGGCACCTATCACTTCGACGCCTTCCTCTGTCTCAACGATCACGGGTATCACGTCGCCGTCGTGCCCCCCATCCGCGTCCGCGCCTTTGCCACAGGGGCCGGATGGATCGCCAAAACCGACGCCATCGACGCACGCGTCCTCGTTCGTTACTCCAAGGTCGCCGAACTCCAGATCACCGAAAAACCCTCCGATTGCCAGCTCAAACTCCACGCACTCGTCACTCGCCGACGGCAGCTCGTCGACCTCCACGTCCAGGAGTCCAATCACTTCGAAGCCGCTCGCGACAAGGCCGTCAAAGACGACATCGAGCAAACCCGAAACATGCTCAAAATACGCATCACTGCCATCGAAAAACAGATCGACGATCTCTGCGACTCCGACCCCGATGCCAAACGCCGCGTCGAACTCATGACCTCCGTCCCAGGCATCGCCAAACGGACAGCCGCCGTGCTCCTCGGAGAACTCCCCGAACTCGGCGACGCCAACCGCCAGCAGGTCGGAGCGCTCGTCGGCGTCGCCCCCTACAACCGCGACAGCGGCAAGTCCTCCAAACTCAGATCCATCCGCGGCGGCAGAGCCTCCGTCCGTTCCGCTCTCTACATGGCGGCACTCACCGCCTCACGCTGCAACCCCGTCATCAGACCGTTCTATCGCAGACTCAAAGACGCCGGTAAGCCAAGCAAGGTCTGCCTCACCGCCTGCATCCGCAAACTCCTGACCATCCTCAACGCGATGATCAAATCCGACACCGCCTGGAACCACGGACTCCAAAATGCGTAAATCTCACAAATCCACCTTGACCAACAACACAGCCGCTCCGCGGTGAACTCTTCTTCCTCCTTCGAAACGACGTCACCCCGAAACCCGCGTCACAAAAATATCATCCAGCGACAACGCATCGTCATCGACGATCGTCGCCCCCAGCGACTCCGCCGCCCTTCGCAACTGCGTCCGGTCGCCGCTGCACAGATACGTCCACTCGGCTCCCTCTCCGCTGCACGACAGCGCCCCGACCAGCGACGGCGGCTCGCTCACGGCTTCGGCAAACCGCAGCGTCAGCCGCCGGTGCGTTTCCTTGATGTCGTCCATCGCCGCCGTCAGCAGAATCCGTCCCTGGTGAATGATCGCTACCCGATCCGCCACCCGCTCGACTTCGTCCAGCAGATGCGACGAAAACAGCACCGTCCGGCCTTCCTCGGCGATCGTCCGGATGATCGCCCCCAGAATGTCCCGCCGGACCACCGGATCCAGTCCCGACGACGGTTCATCCAGCACCAGCAGTTCCGGCCGATGCGCGAGAGCCAGCAGCAGCCCCGCCCGCGCCCGCTGTCCGCGCGACAGGTGTTTGACCTTCGTCCGCGGATCGAGATCGAATGTCTCCCGCAGCTCCTCGGCGTACGCCTCGTCCCAGTTCGGGAAGAAGGCCTGCGTATAGCGCAACAACTCGGCGACCCGCATCCAGTCGGGCAGGTCGCGGTCCTCGGAGAGATACCCGATCCGCCCCAGCGTCCCCACCGGGTTCTCGACCGGATCAAGCCCGAAGACTCGAACGCTTCCCGTCTGGGCCTTCAGCAGCCCCAGGATGTGACGAATCAGCGTCGTCTTGCCGGCTCCGTTCCCGCCGATCAGGCCGAACACGCCCCCGCGGGGGACGGTCAGCGACACGTCGTCCAGCGCCCGTTTGGGGCCGAACTGCCGGGTCACGCGCTGAATCTCGATCACGGGGGGGCTGGCGGACGGAAAATCAGTCATGGCGTCATTCCTCAGAGTGACCGGACTGGAGCACTGCGTCCCGCTGTTCGATCAGCTTGACGACCTCAGCAAGTGAAACATCCATCTGCCGGGCCTCGGCGAGCAGGCCGTCGACCCGTTCGGCGAGAATCCGCATTCGTTCCCGCCGCGCCAGCGGCGAGCCCTGGTCGGAGACGTACGTCCCCGCGGTCCGGCGCTTCTCGACAATCCCCGCCGTTTCCAGCTCCCGATACGCCCGGGCGACGGTGTTGGGATTGATCAGCAGCTTCTCGGCCAGCACGCGGATCGGGGGGAGTTCTTCCCCGGCGGTCAACCGTCCCGACGCAACGAGATACTTGATCTGATTGACGACCTGCAGGTAAATCGGCACGCCGTTGGCGGAGGAGATGTGAATCTGCATGAGCAAGTCTCCCGAACGGCAGCCCCGCATGCGGGCGGACCGTCTTGTATTAACTCAATAATACAATCGGCGCGCGGGCGGTCAAGCGGAGAATCGCAGCATTTCGTAGAATTCCTGCGGCGCGACAGTCATCATCGAAAACCAATCGCTTTCACTCATCTTTACGCTTTGCACTTTTCATGTTGCATTTTTCACTTTGCACTCTCTGAATGCCCGACTTTGGAATGCCGCTCCATGCCACACACCGTCGCTCCACTCGCCGCTCTGTTCATCGCCCTCCTACGCCGCCGCCTGCCGCCGAGCCTCAATCACCGGCCATGATTCTGAGACACTTTGAGAATTCCTCCTACGCCGCCGCCGCCGATCTTCGGTGGTTGTGCTGGCGGATGCAGGAGCTGATGTTTCGCATCAGTTGCGGCATCGTCGCGCATTGGTGCTTCCGCGTCACGTTGGCGTGCTGATCCTCCCACGTCCGTTCGATCCGGTTGTGGTCGGGACAGTGTGGCGGCAGGAAGTGCAGTCGCAGCTTGCGCCCCAGCGGCGTCGCCAGACTGCTCTGCAACAGTTTAGTCGTGAGATTCGCGAAGTTGCCGAGAATCACGCGGATCTGCTTCGCCCGCGGATAACGCTGCGTCAGCTCCCAGAGCAGCACGAACAACGCCGTGTCCTCCCGGCGGCCTTCGATGGCGGTCAGCTCTTTCATCTGCGCAATCGGCGATTACTTGCTCTTGAATCGGCCGAGCCTGTTCGTCATCCCAGCTCGCAATTCCTCGAAAAGAGGAAGCCTTCGTGAGCGAAGAGCAGATTGTGGAATGGGCACACGCGCTGCATGTCTCGGAAATGATGATCCACGGGCAACTGCGCAAGCGCGGACTCGCGATAGCCCCGCGAGTGGAGTGATTCCTGATCGAGCGTCGGCTGTTACTCGTCCAGATCCCCGAGTTGCCGTTCCGGATTCCCCAGGAACCGGCCGCCGTCGACGCGGAAAATTTCGCCGGTGACGAAGTCGGTCCCTTCCAGCAGGTAGAGGACCAGTCGGTTGACGTCTTCGGGAGAGCCGATTCTCTGCAGGGCCGCGGACTGTCGGATGGTTTCGAGGCGTTCCTCTGACAGCTCGGGGGGCGGGAGGACCGTGCCGGGGGCGATCGCGTTGACGTTGATCGTGGGAGCCAGCTCGACCGCCAGCGTCCTGGTGAGTGTTTCGAGGGCCCCCTTGGCGACCATGTAGGGGAGGAAATCGCGGTACGGCCGCTGCACGGCCCAGTCGGTGAAGTGGAGAATTTTGCCCTGCAGGCCATCCACGACCGGCTGGCGGAGCATCTGCTGAGCAGCGGCGACGGCCGTCAGATACGGAGCGGTCAGGTTCGAGCCGAGCATGTCGAAGTACTGCTCGGGGCGCAGATCCCGGAATGGGGTCCGCGTATAAATGCTCGTCAGATTTACCAGCACGTCGACGGCCCCGAATCGTTCGACGACGTTTCGGATCAGGCCCTCCGCCTGGTCAGGTTCGCGGAGATCGGCCGTAAAAACGTCCGCCTGAGCGCCGAGAGTCCGGCACTTCGCGGCAACCGCGACGGTCCGATCCCAGCTCGTGTGGCAGCTCAGCGCAATGTTGGCCCCGCGAGCTGCCAGTAGTTCGGCGAGATGTGCGCCGAGCCGCCTGCCGCCAGTGATCAGGACAGTTCGTCCGGCGAGCTGCATGCAACGAACCTCAAATCGATCGACTCAAACTCATCGGGACTGAGCCGCTCACTTCCGCGGATACTTGGCGGCGGTCATCGCACCGTAACCGGTTGGCCAGCGACTGTCGACGACGACTTCGCCGACGAGGTCGGAATCATCGAGCGGTTTCGCGGCGGGATTCGGATACTTCCCCGTCTGGTCGACTCGAATTCGGACGAGATATTCACCCGGCGGCAGCGCGGGCCTCGTTTTCCAGTCGGCGACTCGTGCGGCGTTCCGCGGGGCCGTCAGGCTCAGCGAGTGCTGCCAGAGTCTGCCCTTGCCGTAGACCTGCCGGTCCGAACTTGCCCAGCGATCGGCAGACCATCTGTCCGGCTGCGAAGGATCTGCACGGTATACGTCGACCTGCAGCACCTTCTGATCGAAGGCTTCCGGCACATCGGTCAGTTTGAACCAGATCTCCGTCGCCAGGGACACTTCATCGGCAGGCTGCGGCAATTCTTCCGGGGTCTTGTACTTGCCGTTCGCGGTGGCGGCATAGTCATCAATGAATCGACGGAACTGGCGGTAGGAGCGGTCGCCGACGACCATCTTGACGCCGCCGCCGTGCTTGACAGTGTTCGTCGGCTTGAGGAGCAGGAGGCTCTGAGCGGGATCTTCAGTGTCGATCAGGCTGGCGTCGACCAGCGCACGCAACGTCGCTGCGGGATCGCGGGGACGGATCCACGAGACGCGTTCGCCGTGTTCCTTCACCTGCTTCGCGTTCTGGTCAGGCGAGTGGCAGGCGGCGCAGCGGTTGACTTCGTTCCAGATGTTTTCCACGAACGAGACCAGCATCTGATCCTGCCGGGCGTGGCGGATGACTTCGACGGGCAGGGTCGAACCGGCGGCCTGTTCCGGCAGCGGGACCTTCAACAGCTCCGGATCGTTAACCGCGGCCCGAATCCAGGCAGAGAACGCCTGCAGTTCTTCCTTGCGGACCCGCTCGGAGAACGGTGTCGGCTGCTGCGGCGCCCGGCGGATGAACTCCAGCAGCTTCGAAGCCTCCGGTTTCTTGAGATCGACGAGCCCCCCCTTGACGAGAGCGGCGAACGTCTCGGTCTGCGTTTCGCGAATGTAGTCCTTGAGATCGACTCCACTCAGGTGGCACTCGGCGCAGCTCGACGGATTCGGCGATTTGAGAATCGGAACGATTCGCTTGTCGAACAGCGTTCTGGCATCCTGCGAAAACCCGGTCCACGGAAGGCCAGCCAGCACGACCGCGAATACCACGGCTTTCAGGAGCGACATTGGGCACCTCGGTAGAGGACTCGAAGGACGCTGGTAGTCCCGGTATTCTGGGACGGCTCAACGAGCTGGACTTGCAACCCGCGGCTGTCGCATCATGCGGTGCTGACGGGAAGTTCCGCAAGGGGGCTCCTCGCACTCGCCGCTGATCAATTCGATTTCCACTCCCATGAGGAATCTTCCATGTTGCTCCGACTCTGCCTGCTGCTGACCGTCCTGGCCGGTTCCGTCCGGGCCGCCGATGAGCCGACCAAGTATGCACTGGGGCCGGACTCGCAGCGGAAGGAGGGCGTTCCGCAGGGAAAGGTCGAGAAATTCACGTTTGCCAGCAGCAAGGTGTTCGAAGGGACGACGCGGGACTACTGGGTCTACGTCCCCGCGCAGTACGACGCCGCGAAGCCGACCGCCGTGATGGTTTTTCAGGACGGCCACGCCTATGTCGACGAGAAGGGGCAGTTCCGCGTCCCGGTCGTGTTCGACAATCTGATTCACGCAGGCGAAATGCCTCCGGTCATCGGCGTATTCGTCAATCCCGGCCATCGGGGCGATCAGAAGATCGACTCCGCGTGGCGGGCGAATAACCGGAGCGTCGAGTACGATACGCTGAGCGACGCTTACGCCCGGTTTCTGCTGGAAGAGTTGCTTCCGGAAGTCGGCAAAACGTGGAATCTGACGACCGACCCGGACCAGCGGGCGATCTGCGGGATCTCGTCCGGCGGCATCTGCGCCTTCACGGTCGCCTGGGAGCGCCCCGACGCCTTCCGCAAGGTGCTGAGCCACATCGGCAGCTTTACCAACATCCGGGGCGGGCACGTCTACCCGGCCCTGATCCGTAAGACGGAACGCAAGCCGTTGCGAATCTTCCTGCAGGACGGCGATCACGATCTCGACAACCCGCACGGGAACTGGTGGCTGTCGAATCTGGAAATGGACGCCGCCCTCAAGTTCCAGAAGTACGACGAACAGTTCGTCGGAGGGGGCGGAGCACACAACGGCGAACACGGCGGAGCCATCCTGCCGGACTCGCTGCGCTGGCTGTGGCGAAAGTAGGAGCGAATAGCGAGAAGGGAATAGCGAATAGCCTGCAAGAATGGCTGATCGCCTATCGCGAATCGCTGATCGCCAGAAAAGACTGGCTGGGTTCGTCTGTCTGGCGATGAGCGATCGGCGATGAGCGATCAGCCCTCTTCTCTGGCTATTCGCTAGTCCCTATCAGGGCCTGCAGGCCCAGCGCGTAGAACGTGTACTCCACGTCGGCGACCTGGTCCCAGGCCGCGGCGCGGTAGCCGCCGCCAGGCATTTCCAGTTCGGTGACGAATTTCCGGATCCGGGCGGGGTCCAGAATGTCCGTCAGTCCGAGATCGAGGCAGGTCAGGTAGCCGGTGAAAGTGGAGAGAGAATCGGCGAAGGGGACGCGGGTGTTGGCCTGGAAGCCCCCTTCGGAACTGCGGACTTCCGTCAGAAAGTCTGCGACGTCTTCGCGAATCACGTCGTCGACGGCATCAAACATCGTCAGCAGGGCGACCGCCGCCGCGGTTGGATTCGTACCGCTGCGTCGCATGGGGGCGATTTCCACAAAGCCACCGTCGTCTCGCTGCCGCTGGTGGACGAATTCCACGATCCGGGCCGGCTCCGGGGCCTGCCGGCCGATCAGCTCGTAGCACAGGGCGACGAGGAACGTGTGGTAGGTGCTTCCCGAGGCTCCTTCGTGCGTCTTCGCATATCCGCCGTCTGCCGTTCGAAAGCTCTCCAGCACTCTGGAAAGCTGATCGGGCCAGTCGGCGGGTGCTTGCTCCAGCACGTCGATGCCGCTGGCGGTCTGTACCATCAGCGCGCTGTAAAGCCAGCTCGTCACGTCGATCACGCTCGCCTGCCGCTGCGCCGTCTGACGGAGATAGACTGCAATTCGCTGTCCGTCGTCCGCCGTGAACTGGCCCAGCGCCGCCAGACCCCGGATAGCAAAGGCGGTGTAGTAGAGGTCGGAGTCCCGCTCGGCGGAGGATTCCGGGGCAGCCTCGTCCGGCAGGTCGCGACCGCTGAAGCCGCCGTCGGGGGTTTGCCACCTCAGCAGAAACTGCCGCTGCCGGTCGCGTTGCCCGGCGTCCCAGTCGGTCAGCCCACGCGCCAGTCGGTCGCCCAGGCGAAACAGGTACGGCGGCTGGCTCATACGAAGTCTGTCGGCTCGGGCGGGAATTCGGGAGGATGGCGCAGTCCTCCATCATGCCCCATCGGGGAGGCGGAGGGAATGGCGACGACCACGAATTCCAGGGCTACTTTCGTGCGGGAGCTGCGATGACCGGGAGCGACAGCGCGACCGTCGGGACCGGCTTGCCCTGGGCCTCGGGCGCCAGAACCGTGTCGATCACGAAGTACAGCAACTGACGCAGTTCCTCCGGCTGGGTGTCGTCCGCCAGCGCTTCGGCCCGGGTCCGGCATTTGTCAACGAGAGCCTCCGCCTTCTCGAACACGCCGAGCTGCATGTAGAGCTGCTTCAGCCTGTCCATGCGGAGGGAGGGGTGCATCTCGCCGTGCAGGACGCGATCCAGTTCCAGTCGCTGGGCGGGACTGGCGGCTTCCAGCGCCAGCGCCAGCAGCAGCGTCGGCTTGGCCGTCTCCGCATCGCGGCCGGCGACTCGTTTGTTGTCGTGGTCGTCGCCCCAGTCCTTCAGATCGTTGAGGATCTGGAATCCGACCCCCACGTGCCGGCTGAAGGCGGGAATCATCTGGTCGTACGCGTCCGTCGGACCGGCGAGTCGCAGGCCGGCGTAGAGGGCTGCTTCGAACGCCGGCGAAGTCTTCAGAGCGTAGATTTTCATCGCATCGAGGGCGGTGAGCTGCGTGCGCGCGGTATGCCACTGCAGCTCGGCCCCTTGCCCTTCGCAGAGCTTCATATGGGCCGTGGCCAGCCGGTCGATGACGTCGGCGGCGGCTTCAGCTCCGACTTCGCTCCGGCCCAGACTGATGAGCCGATAACCGAGGCCGATCAGGTAGTCGCCCACGTTGATCGCGGTCCCCAGGTCGAACTGCTTATGCAGCGTCTCCTGGCCGTAGCGATATGGGTCATCGTCTTCGATGTCGTCGTGGACGAGCGAGGCCTTGTGGAACGCCTCCATGGCCAGCGCCACGCGTTTGACGGCAGCCGGATATTCGGGCAATTCGGCGTCGACGCTGCAGTTCAGGCCTTTGGCTCCGGTAACGGCGTCGTAGGCCGCGAGTGTGATGAACGGGCGGAGTCGCTTGCCGCCGTGCTGCAGCCAGTCGAGGCCGATGGCTTCGGTGCAGGAGAGCGGCGCGCGCTTGGCGGCATCGTTCCGCGGTCCACGCGTGGCGGGGACAAGCTGGTCGAACTGCTCGTCGAAGATCTTGTTCGCGCCGCGCATCAGCGGCAGGTAGCCGGTCGTCGCCGGCTCCTCGAGCGGCTCATAGCGGTCCAGGCAGTCCCAGACCCAGGCTTCGTCGAGCGTCGTATTCTTGCAGTCGCCCGAGTGGAGCGGCACTGCGTAGGACGGGACGCCGGCGATCAGGACCTTGTCGATCGCCTTCTCCAGCACGTTGAGGCAGGCGACGCCCAGAATGCCGTCGATGTGTCCGGAGACAATGATTTTGAGGACGACCGGCGAGCCTTCAGCGACGAGCACCTTGTAGCCGAGCTGTTCCGCCTTCACTTTGTAGTCGGCGATCGAACAGGCGCCGCACTTTTCGCAGTCGAGGCCGAATTCGTCGTAGTCGGCCGGGCAGCCGTCGGCGTGCTTCAGGCAGTGGGGCAGCAGCAGCATCCGCCGGTTGAAGGGAATCGACAGGAACTGCCGCTTCCAGAAGAAGTTGCCCACGAGCACCATGGCGAAGCCGAGAAACTTTTCCGGCAACTCCAGTTGCTCGAGCAGTTTGCGCCCGTGCGATTCCAGTTCGTTCTTGGTGAAGGGACGACTCCGGTCGAGCCCGGCGGCGTACTGCTCAGCGGCGGCCTTGACCCGTTCTCGCAGTTCCAGCGTCTCGGGAACGAGCTTCAGATGAGAGGTGCTCCGACCGCTCTTATCGCGTTTTGCCGGCTTGGCGGCGGGGTGACTCTCGACGGTCGAGACGGCGTCGTGGGTCGCAGTGTCATGCGGCAGACTGGTCGTCGGGGCAATCATCGAGACAGGACTCCCTGTTACGCTGAAAACGCAGCGATCACTTCCTCGGTCCGGCGGCCAGTCCCCATTGGCTCTGGCGCTGAGCAGTCAGACTGCAGCACCGCCCGTGCCCGGGACAACGCCCCGACCGTAAAGATGATCGGATAAAGTCGTTCAAAATACCACAGCTTGGCAAAATAGAACCCGATTGGCGCGGTCTGGACAAAACTTCCGTCTTCAACCCGAGCCAGCAACCAATCTAACCCCGCCAGACACCCCGCAGACGCCGTTTTTTCCGCCAGCAGGGCTTCCAGGGCGAGAGCGGTCTCTTCCACGCTGCTGGGTGCGCCGGCTGCACCCCCCCAGCCGCCATCGGCAGACTGGCTCGATTTCAGCCAGTCCAGCGCCCGCCGGGCGGCGGGTTCGCCGAGGCGTCCCGCGTCGCGCCAGGCCAGCAGCACCTTGGCGGTCCCGTACAGCGGATTCTCGTCGTCGGCGACGTATTGATTCCCGAACCAGAGGGGCAGCCAGCTCCCGTCGGCCCGCTGATGCTTTTCGAGAAATCGCCAGCCGGCCGCGAGGGCTCGTTCGACGCGCCGGGCGAGATCGTCCTGTCTCGACTTCACCGCCTTCAGCCAGGCCAGCAGCGCCCGCATCGCGTGGGCGGAGATGTCGTTCGAACTGCGATCGAACGGCAGAGCCCCCCAGCCGCGGCAGAAGGTCGGCCAGCCGCCGTCCCGATTCTGCAGGTCGACCAGCCAAGTCACCGCAGCCGCCAGTGATTCGGCGACGGCGGGCGTCATCCGCTCGCCCCGGCACAATTTCAGGACTGCCAGGATCGCACCGGGCGTATCATCCGCATCGGGGACGCCCCCCGTCAGATTCGTCCAGGCCCAGCCTCCCGGCGCCGCCTGCGTGTAGGGATGGACCGTCCGGTACTGCTGGCCCAGCAGCCAGTCGGCAATGGCGCCCCCCTGCTCGGCCGGCAACTCCCCCTCGGGAAGCGCATTCACCGCCAGCGTGGTGACCCAGGTGGCCAGATTCGTGTCGATCGGCCAGCTTCCATCCGGACGGACGGACTCGATCAAAAACTGCAGCCCCTTCCGTGCGACGGGATGATCGGCGCGGCCCATCGACGCCAGGCTCATCGTCACAAAACTCGTCAGAGGCGCCGCTTCGAGGAAGCCGCCGCTGGCCGGCTGAATGGCCGTCAGCAGTTTCAACGTCGACGGTCCGGCGGCCTGGCGCAACCACCAGGTCAATGGATTCCAGGACGGACCGCGCATGTGCCGGACCTGCCCGATAGCGATCAGCGCCGGCAGCGCGTAGCTCACGACCGGCAACTGGATCCACTGATAGAACTTGTGCGGCAGCACGCCCAGTTCAAATGGCAGCGACGGAATCTCGCGCCAGTCGATCAGGCCGGCGATCGCGCACTGCGTCAGAATCGGGACCGAAAACGTCTTGTCTTTGCCGTACCGTTTCCGCACAGCCTCCGCACCACCCGCGGCGTCGATGTACGCCTGGGAACGCACCAGCAATGGCGAATGACGCGCTGTCGCTCCCGCAGCGTGAAACGCCGCGTGAGCCAGCATCGTCGTCGAAATGTTGCTGAAGCTGAGCGTCGTATCGCCCCAACCGCCGTCTGCGTTCTGCTGTTCCGCCAACCAGTTCAGGCCGCCGTCGATCAACGGTTGCAGCTCCGGCGTCCGCTGTGGTTCCCGCAGCAGGATGACGGACAGTGCAGTGACCGCGGTCGCCGTCGACAGAGCTGATGTCGAAAGTTCGCCGACCCAGTGCCCGGCGGGTGTCGCCTCCTGCAGCAGAACCTCGACCGCCCGGCGACAGCCGGCGTCGAGTCGTTGCTGCAGATTGGCGGGGCCATGCGTCATCGGGCGGGGATCAACTCGGCGGGAACAGGTTGGGGATGCGACTCAACTCCGAGGCGTCTGGACATTCTTGTCGGCTCCGCAACCCGGCTACAGGTCGAGGGCGTCGAGGCCGTCCATGAGATCGTCGAGGGAATCGCGCGGCTGGTCTTTCTGATGCTCCTGGCGTTTGGGCAATCCGACCGCCGTTCCGACCGCGTCGCGTCCGTCGGCGACCAGTTCGCGATCGCGTTCGAGGACGGCGATCTCCAGCGCGTCGGTCGCGCCGAACAGTTTCGACAGGTCGATCTTGAAGTCCCCGGCTCCCGCGACCGCCGCACCGGCGATTGAGGGTGTCTTGTGCTCGGGGAAAATGATCGCATTCTCGGGGCAGACCCGGCTGCAGGCGGGACAGCCCTTTTTGCAGTTGTCCTGCTGCTCGACCAGGATGCGATCCGCATTGTCGACGCCGTAGACGCCGAACAGGCAGAAATCGATGCATTCCATGCAGTTCGTGCAGCGGCTGTAATCGATAACCGGATACCACCGCCGGCGAACCGGCTCCGTCCCTTCCAGAACGAGGGGTGTCAGAGACGCGGGAGGCGCAGCGGGCGTAGTCAGGCGATTCACCGGCTCCAGGGGAGTGTGTCCGTTCCCGTGGCCATTTCCCGGTCCCGAAGAACTTCCCAGCAGACCGCCCAGCGAAACGACTTCCACGGCCGCTTCCGATGCGATCCGGCGGATCTCTTCGATATAGACGTTGGGATCGGTCTGGTCCCGGAGGTCGATCGCGTAGATCTTGCGCTTCGGGACATTCAGCGACCCGATCCCCTTCAGCTCGGCGGCGGCCTCCTCGGGCTCATCGTCTTCCTCGACTTCGTCGGAGGACTTCAGCAGGGAGAGTCCCTCCTGGCCGCGAATCCCGTTGCGGTCGAGCACCCAGCGGATCGCCCGGCCGTACGACCAGCCCAGAACGACCATGTCCCCGCGGATCCCCTTCAGCCAGACCATCCCGGTGTGGTCGGCGGCGAGATCGTAGAGGTGGGGAATCAGCGAGACCTCCGCCACTCCCTGCAGCATGAGTTGCGTGGCGATGTCTTCTTCGAGCTGGCGCTTGGTCGGGTTCTTCCCCGGCGCCTGCGAAATGACGACTGTCAGTTTGCGACCGGCCATGACACGACTCGTCTCAAAGGTTGGACCGAATTCCGCCTGGAATCCGACGGAAGCTGTTTTTTGAGAATCGGCTCTCGTTTCGGATTTCGAGTTTCGGATTTCGGGCTTGTTTACTCGTTGTGCTGATTCTTGAGCATGCGTTGCGTCGCGTCCCAGGTGGATTCGAGATGGCTGACATATTCGGCCGCGGTCAGCAACCTGGCGGTCGTCTGCATTTCGTACAGCCAGCCCCCGTCGTAGTTCTCGACGTTGATCAGCGAGGGATCGTTCATCAGGGCCGGATTGAACTCTCCGACGATCCCTTCGACCGGAGCGTACAGCGCGGAGACCGCTTTGGAACTCTCGACCTGACCGATTTCCTGTTTCTTCTTCACCGGCGTATGCGGCTCGATGCCCCAGTCCAGAAAATAGACGTCCTGCAGCAGTCGCACCGCATAGGAAGTCAAGCCGACTCGATACCCGCCGCCTTCCTCCTTGAACCAGACGTGAGACTCCGCGTACCGCCGATCGGTCGGCAGCCGGGCCTCGTACTTGCCCATCAGGAATACCAGGTCGTCAGTCATGGAGGGTCTGGCAGGCGTGGATCGTGCAGAGGGCAAACGCTACTCGTCCGATTCGGCGGTCTGTTCGGCGCCGTCCGAGTCCGACGAACCCTCCAGAGTACCGGAGACGGCGGCCGGCCGGAAGCTTCTGGGGAGGGGAGGCGGTGCCGGCGGAGGAAACAGAGCCAGGATGCCCTCCAGCTCTGCCACGCAGCCGTCCATCGAAATCACCGCCTGCTTGAAATTCGTATGGTCTGACGCGTGCGGGGCATCGTGACGGAATTTCGCCGCCGCCGCCCTTAGCTTGCCGATCTTCTTGCGAAGCTGATGGATGTACGCTTTCGGATCCTCAACCCGCGATTCCAGCGACCGGGCGGTATCGAAGACGCTCCGGACAATCCCCATCAGCTCGGGAAAGTCTTCGGTCACGTCGCTGTGCTTGACGAACGTCCGCACCATCCACGCATGCGCCAGGATGATCTGGCACCGTGCAACCGCTTCAGCGGGGGACAATTCCTCGGACATCGACGTCCACATTCTCCGTCAGAGCGACTCGGCGGGCAGGCCAGGGGGGCGTCGCGCGCACTGGTCGCGCACTTCGGCCGCGTGGCGTTGAATTCTTTGCAGCCCGCGGCAGATCTGCAAGACCCCCGGCTCTCCCTCCAGCAGAATCGGATGGTGCAGGACAACGAGCCGTTCATCGGCCCGCGTCGCCTGCGGCAATGTTCCCACTGCTCGAAACCGCCGGGGAGCGTGAATCTTGTGCAGCGCCCGGAAACCGGGAAAGAAGGCAATCCCCTCGTGCTGCAGGGCCGCGCACCAGTGTTCGCGCGACAGACCCTGCCAATCCTGCGGGTCATACCAGCAGCCCAGTTTGTAATAGCCGGGCTCTGCATCCGTGACATCTGTCCGGAGCGGAACCAGTCCCGGAATCGCCGTCAGGTGTCCCCGCAGCAATGAGACAGTTTCGGTCCTTTGCCGGTTGTCATCCGACAACCGGGCAATTTGCGGCAGCAGGATGGCTGCCTGCAGTTCCGTCAACGGAGAAACGTCGTTCCCCCGGAGCACAAATCGACGAATCCGTTCCAGCACCTGCGGACTGCGGCAGACGACCGCCCCGCCGCGTCCCGCGGTCAGCAGCTTGCTGCCGCCGAAACTTAGAATGCCTGCGTCGCCCCAGGTTCCCGCCACCCGTCCGCCGACGCGGGCGCCCGGCATCTGGCAGACGTCTTCGACGACGGCAATCGTATGTTTGTCGGCCCAGACCCGGACCGCGGGCATGTCGACCATGGCGCCGTGCAGATGGGACGCCAACACCGCTTTTGTCTGCGGCGTCCGGGCGGCCTCCAGTTGATCCGTGTCGAGTTGCCCCGAGACATTGATGTCGACCAGCACGGGAATCGCACCGATGGCCAGCACGTCCTGAAAATTGGCCTTGAAGTCATACGCGGCCAGAATGACTTCGTCGCCCGGCTGGACCCCCACGCCGCGCAGGCCCAGTTCGACCGCCGCGGTGCCGCTGCTGCAGAGCCACGCATGCTCGACGCCGTGCAGTTCCGCCAGCCGCGCGCGAAGCTGCTCTCCGTGAGGGCCTTCGTAGTGCCCCCAACGGCCATCCTGCATGGCCTGGGTCAGGACTTCGAGGACCTCCGGCAGCGGTCGCGGCCAGCCGGGAGGCCCCGCGGTCCGGAGCGGCGTTCCTCCGAGAATGGCCGGCAGATCGCTGGACGTCACGGACAGAGCCTCCCGGAAGACCAATTGCCATCACGCTCCGTACGATGCGACAGTGCCGCACCGATGTCAAATCCCGCTGACGGACCGTTCGGGAAATCAGAGCGATCTGGAGTTTGAGGCTCGCATTCTCTGACAGATGTCAGAATAATAAGCGGAGTTCGTCGAACGGGGACTTTCCTGCAGGGAGCAGATTTCGTGGCGCAACAGATTCGCTTCATCATGGTCGGGGGATTTCTCGGCGCCGGCAAGACCACGACGCTCGCCCGGCTGGCTCGGCGCTATATGGATCAGGGACTCAAGGTCGGGATCGTGACCAACGACCAGGCCCAGGATCTGGTCGACACGAACAATCTGCGCTCGCAGGGCTTCGACGTTGGCGAAGTCGCCGGGGCCTGCTTCTGCTGCAAGTTCAATGACCTGATCGGGACGATGGATTCGCTCGATACGACGAAGACGCCGGATGTGATTCTCGCCGAGCCGGTCGGGAGCTGCACGGACCTCGTCGCGACGGTGATTCAGCCGCTCAAGCAGCTCTATCAGGCCCGCTTCAGCATCGCCCCTTATGCGGTGATTCTCAAGCCGAGCCAGGGGCGCAAGATCCTCAAGAACGAAGCGGGGACGGGATTCTCCCCCAAGGCCGCTTACATCCTGGAAAAGCAGCTCGAAGAGGCCGACGCGATTCTTATCAACCGGATCGACGAACTCTCCGCCGCCGAATTGCAGGAACTGGAGCAACTCCTCGCCGCAAAATATCCGGACACCCCCCGCCTGCGGGTCTCGGCGAAGAGCGGGCAGGGATTTGAAGCCTTCAGCGAGTTTCTCAGTCAGGAAGGGGATTTCGGCCGTCGAGTGCTGGACATCGACTACGACATCTACGCCGAAGGGGAAGCGGAGCTCGGCTGGCTGAACAGCTCTGTGCGGCTGAACGCGGTGCAGCCGTTCGACCTCGATCAGTTGCTCGTCGATCTGATCGGTCGGCTGAAGGCTTCGCTGACCTCCGGCGGATTCGAGGCTGCCCATTTGAAGGCGATCGGCCTGTGGGAAGGCTTCTTCGGCGTGGCTAATCTGGTCAGCAGCAGCCTGCAGCCCGAGCTGTCGCTCCCCTCCCGTTGCCAGGTCCGCGAGGTCGACCTGGTGGTCAACGCCCGCGTCGCCTGCGATCCGGACTGGCTGAAGGCGCTGGTGGATCAGGCGGTCCGGGAGGTCGCCGCCGCCCGCGGCGCCACGGTGACAGAAGGCCAGACGCAATCGTTCCGCCCCGGCCGCCCGATGCCAACGCACCGCCTCCAGCCGGCTTGAGGCCCGCGGGGAACAGGATTGATCTCGTTCCCAGGCTCCCGCCTGGGAATGCTTCTTCGGACGCTCCGCGTCCTCCTTCGCTTCGCGCCCGTAAGATGACAAAGTGCGAGGCAGAGCCTCGCAAGAAGGGGTTCCCAGGCAGAGCCTGGGAACGAGTGTTGCTAGCTTTCTCCCCCTCTCTTAGCCGCGCTTCCGTGGTCAAGTTCTCTTCGGACTTGCCGGTCATTCCGCCGCCCCCCTTTTGGGTTCGCCTCGCGCGCTGGTAGAATTTCCCGGACGGCGCGGCTGACCCTGCGCTGCTGGATTTTCAACGACTGCGGAGCGCGGCATGTACCTGCGGATGGCCAAGCGGATTCTTCTGGAGACCGATAAGCGGCTGCTCTGGAAGCTCGCCTACAACTTCGGCTTCAAAGGGGCGCTCTCCGTCCAGAAGTTCAAGCGGCGGCTGAAGAAGGGGGAGTACTTCCCGCCGTTTCTCTACATCTCCGTGATCAATAGCTGCAATCTGCGCTGCCAGGGCTGCTGGGTCGACGTTTCCGCCAAGCAGCAGACGATCGACGTCGCCGCCATGACCCGGCTGATCAATGACGCGAAAGCCGCGGGGAACAGCTTCTTCGGGATCGTGGGGGGAGAACCCTTCATGCACCCGCAGCTCCTGGAAATCCTGGCAAAGCATCCTGACTGCTATTTCCAGGTCTTCACCAACGGGCACTTCATCACCGACGAAGTGGCCCGCGAACTCCGGAAGATGGGGAACGTGACGCCGCTGATCAGCATCGAGGGGACCGAACTGGTCAGCGACGAGCGCCGCGGCCGGTCCAACGTCTACTCGAAATCGATGCAGGGCATCGAAAACTGCCTGAAGCACAAGCTGCTGACGGGGGTCTGCACCAGCGTCTGCCAGACCAACATCGACGACATGCTCAACGAAGCCTGGATCGACCGCCTGATCAAAATGGGAGTCCTCTATACCTGGTTCCACGTCTACCGCCCGATGGGGCCCAAGCCCGAACCCGCCCTGGCGCTCACTCGCGAACAGCAGCTCCGCATCCGTCGGTTCGTCGTCGAGATGCGGACCAGGAAGCCGATCGGGATCGTCGACGCCTACTACGACGGCGAAGGCCAGGCCCTTTGTCCGGCGGCGACGGGGATCACCCACCATATCAATCCGTGGGGGGGAATCGAACCCTGCCCGATCGTGCAGTTCGCCAAGGAATCGATCCACGATCCCCGGCCGATCAATGAAGTCATCAGCCAGTCGGCGTTTCTGAAGGACTTTCGGCAGCTCGCGGCGTCGACGTCGCGAGGCTGCATCGTGCTGGAGCGGCCCGACCTGCTTCACGAACTGATGGTCGTGCATGGCGCCGAGGATCAGACCGTCCGGAAGACGGCTCACGCCGAGCTGCAAGCCATGCAGAACCGGTCATCCCAGGATCTGCGCGGCGACGAGATCCCGGAAAAGAGCTGGGCCTACCGCCTCGCCAAACGCTGGTTCTTCAGCGACTTCGGGGCGTACAACGCTCCCGTAAACCCGCTGGAGAAGCGGGAGACGGTGGGCGTCAGTTCCTGACGGGGCGGCAGACGACGCCTTGCGCGTCGGTCAGCAGCGGACTGTTGTAACGGGCGATCAGGCCGCCATCGGTGTTCAATTCGAAGACAGTGTTGCCCGAGGAGACGAAGTAGCAATTCCCGGCCCGGTGATAGTAGATGTCGTGGACATGGTTTGCTCCGAGCGTTTGCATGTCGCGAAAGGTCCGGATGAACCGACCGGAGTCGACCTCAAACTCCTGAATCAGATCGTTTTCGGCATTCGATACCAGCAAGTGCTGGTTGTGACCGACGACCAGACCACGGGGTCGATCCAGCCGGTCGGATTGCGAAATCAATGGCACGGAAGCATGTGGATCGGCCGCCAGGTTGACTCGTACGACCCCGCGCTGAAAATACTCTGCGATATACAGAGAGTCGTCGCGGACGGCGAGCCCGATCAGGTTCGCACGCCGTTCGATTGTGATCGTTTCCACCAGCTCACGATTCGTCACGTCGTAGCACTGCACGGCCCGTTCGGTGTCGGCGGCGACGTAGAGCCGGCCGCGTGGGTCGAACGCCATCATTCCCGGTCCGAAGCGGCCGATGGTGGGCGTGACGTTGATTGGTTCGAGCAGTCCATCTGGCCGCTGATCCAGCCTGGAGATCAATTCGACCACGTTCTTCTGATTTCCACGGAGACCGACAAACAATCGTCCGACGTCGCTTGCCGCCAGAAACGACGGCTTCGAGCCGCTCGAGAATTCGGCCAACGCGCTGTCCGCGCCGGTGGAGAGGTCAAAGCGAACGACGTTGTCGCTGTCGCGACCTGCCACGAGAAGCTCGTAGCGCAGATCGGCGGCTCTGGCCGATGTGCAGAGCAGCCCCGACAGTGCGATCAGGAGCATGTGTGAATTCATCGGGGAGCCCTCCTCGGATTTACGAGGTGAAACGAGTCCGCATCGCACCGGCGGAGCCTCAATACCTCACGCAATTGTCTCATGGAGGATGTGGCCGGCGACGTCGGTCAGGCGGAAATCCCGCCCGGCGTAGCGGTAGGTGAGCTTTGTGTGATCGAGCCCCATCAAATGCAAGATGGTGGCGTGCAGGTCGTGGATGTGGACCGGTTTCTCGGCGGCCTTGAAGCCGAACTCGTCCGTCTCGCCGTAGGTCATCCCCCCCTTCACGCCACCGCCCGCCATCCACATGGTGAAGCCGTAGTGATTGTGGTCGCGGCCGGTGCCGTTTTCGGTGGTGGGGGTCCGGCCGAATTCGCCCCCCCAGAGGACCAGGGTTTCCTCCAGCAGGCCGCGGCGTTTGAGGTCGGTCAACAGGGCGGCCATCGGGCGGTCAATGTCTTCTGCGAGTTTGCGGACCTGGTTACTGTGGTCGCTGTGCGTGTCCCAGGGCTGGCCGTTGCCATAGTAGATCTGCGTGAAGCGCACGCCGCGCTCGGCCAGCCGCCGGGCCAGCAGGCAGGAGTTGGCGAAATGCCCCTTGCCGTATTCTTCGCGGATCGCCTCGGGCTCGCTCGACAGATCAAACGCCTCGGTCGCAGAGGTCTGCATCCGGAAGGCGACCTCCATCGAGCGGATGCGGGCCTCGAGCTGGCCGTCGCCCCCGCGCTGGACCGCGTGCTCCCCGTTGAGCGCCCGCAGCAGGTCGAGCTCCTTGCGCTGGATCGAATCCGGCTGGGCCGGCTTGAGGAACGGAATCAGCTTTTCGGGGGAGAGGTCCGCGTGGTTGATGTAGGTCCCCTGGTACTCGCCCGGCAGGAAGGAGCTCGACCAGAGAATCGAGAACCGGACCGGGCGGCCGGGGCAGAGGACGATATAGCCAGGCAGGCTTTCGTTCTCGGCCCCCAGGCCATAGAGCATCCAGGAGCCCATGCTGGGGCGAGTCGGGACGATGGTCCCGTTATTGATGAGCTGCAGGGCGGGGCCGTGGTTGGGATTGTCGGTGTAGACGGACCGCAGGACACAGACGTCGTCAATGCAGCCGGCGAAGCGGGGGAGTAACTCGCTGACCGGGACGCCGCTTTCGCCGGCAGGTGAGAACTTGAACGGAGAGGGCAGCAGCCCGGCGGTCTTGCGTTCGGTCCGGAGGTTGACGGCGTCCGGCCGCTGGCCTTCGTACTTGAGCAGATCGGGTTTGGGGTCGAGAAAGTCGGGGCCGAAGGGGCCGCCGTTCATGAAAAGCTGGATCACGCGCTTGGCCCGCGGCGGGGCATGGGCGACCTGACCGGCCCGCGCCGGCTCCGCCAGGAGTTGCGCCAGACCGAGCGTCCCCAGCCCGCCCCCCAGTCGCCCGAGCAGCGCCCGGCGGGAAATCTCCGACGACGGAAGAGTCAATTCAGAACGCATCGAACAGCTCCGTCAGTCGATCAGCAACATTTCGTTGAGACTCAGGAGGGCATGGCAATACGTCTGCCACGCCTCGGCGGCAGGTGTGCCGCTGGCGGTCAGTTCCTGCAGAAACGTCGCTCCGCGTTGCAGCTCACCGACGGTCGGTTCCCGCTGAAACAGTCGGGAATAGCAACGCCGGATCCGTTCCTCGGGGCTGTCTGCCGGAATGGCCTCCGCGACCACGGTCGCCAGCGTCTTCGCCTGCTGCTGAAACAGCGGTCCGTTAAGCACAAAGAGCTGCTGCAGCGGCGTGGTCGTCGGTTCGCGGGATGGGCTGTGCGACGAGGGTTCGGGGAAATCGAACAGGCGGAGCATGGCGTTCTGCTCTTCCCTCACGACTTTGCCGTAGAGCGTTCGACGCAGATTGGCGGCGTCTTCGAGCGGCAGAGCGGGGCCGTCCATGCGGTCGTCCAGGGCGCCCGTTGCGGCCAGGACGGCGTCGCGCCAGGGTTCGACGTCGAGCCGCCGGCGCGGAGACCGCCAGAGGAGATTGTTATCCGGATCGATCGCGTCGCCGTCGCTGCGCGGCGCACTCGCTTGCTGGAAGGTCTCCGAGAGGACGATTTCGCGGATCAGCGGCTTGATGGCCCATTGTTCTTCGATGAGTCGGGCGGCGAGGTACTCCAGCAGTTCCGGGTGCGTCGGTCGTTCGCCCTGCCGGCCGAAGTCGCTGGTGGTGCGGACCAAGCCGTGGCCGAACAGTTGCGCCCAGAGGCGATTGACGAGGACGCGGGCGGCGAGTCCTTCGCCATCGCTCAGAATCGCAGCGGCCAGATCCCGTCGACCGCTGCCGTGCTGGAACGGCTGCGGTTCTTCGTCACACAGGACGGCGAGGAATCGTCGCGGAACGACTTCCCCGGGATCGCTGGCATTCCCCCGTCGGAAGATCCCCAGATCGCGCGGCTGGCCGGGGCGGAACTCCAGTCGGGTCTGATCTTCGCCCTCTGGCTCGATAAAGATGCTGGAGTCCTCGACGACGTGCGCCCACGGCTCGGCGTAGTGCGGCGTCGTGGACTTAATGCGTTCGATCTCAGCGGTCAACGGAGCCGTTTCGTCCGGCTTGGGATCTTTCTTCGCTTTCAGCTCGGCTTCGAGTTCGGCGACGCGTTTGCGGGCCGTGCGAACCACCCCGGCCTCGGCCGGCGGGAGCAGCGGGCGCTCCGCAAGCTGCGTGCTGGCGAAGACGCCGGCCAGGGCGTAGTAATCTTTCACGGTCACGGGATCGAATTTGTGATTGTGGCAGCGAGCGCAGGAAACCGTCAGTCCGAGGAATGTCCGCGTGACGGCGTCGATCCGCTCGTCCCACTCCTCCGCCACGACGGTCTTGATGACGTCCGGCGCGAGCTTCAGTTCTTTCCAGTAGGTCGGGCTGAGTCCCAACAGGCCGAGCGCGGCCAGATCTGCGGGGGGAGTCTGCTCCCATTGATCGGCGGCCAACTGCAGGCAAACGAAGTCGTCGTAAGGCCGATCTTCGTTGAAACTGCGGACGACCCAGTCCCGGTAGAGCCAGGCCCGGTCGGCGTTGGTCAGGTAGTCGGGCGTCTGGTCGACATACCGGACCAGGTCGAGCCAGAACCGCGCCCAGCGTTCGCCGTACTGCGGCGAATTCAACTTGCGATCGGCGAGCGCCGCGAATGCCGTTGGTGATGAATCGGCGGCGAACTCGGCCACCCCTTCCGGACGAGGTGGAAGACCTGTCAGTGCAAACGAAAGCCGTCGGGCCAGGATGCGGGGCTCCGCCCGTGGCGATGGTTTGAGACCTTCCGCTTCGAGGCGAGCGAGTACGAAGCGATCCAGCGGGCCGGCCGGCCAGTCGGACTGGCCTACGTCCGGGATGGCTGGCCGCTGCACTGGTCGAAACGACCAGAAATTCCGATCCTCCTCGGCGATGGCGAAGTCATCGATCTTGTCCGGTTCCGGTCGCAGCGTTCTCGCACCGGCATCGATCCAGCGGCCGATCAGCTCGATCTGGTCGGTGCTGAGCGGCTTGCCACCTTCGGGAGGCATTTCGTGAGCGGCGATTCGCTCGAACAGGGGGCTTTCGGCCCGCTTTCCGGCGACGATCGCAGCCCCGGACTCTCCCCCGGAGTGCATGAAACGGACGAGGCGGAGATCCAGCTTTCCTTCCTGTTTGCCATCTTCGCCGTGGCAGGCAAAGCAATGGGCTTTCAGGATCGGGCGAATCTGATCTTCGAAGGTCATCGGTTCGGCGGCACGGACCTCTTGCGCAAAGGCGACCAGCGCAAGCAGACCAAGCACCGCGGCGAACTTCGAGATCCGTTTCATAGCATTAAAATTACCAGAACCGGCGACGCATGAGAAGTCGTTGATTGGTGTGGAGTCGGCTGTGTCATCCCATGATCAATGTGTTCAAATTTGATTGAGCCGCTTGATACTGTTCGCGTGGCCGACTTGTCGGAACTCATTCAGTAGTCTCGGCTACCGTTCCAGATGCCACTCGGGCCGGGAATAGCGGGACGCGAGCAGTTCCGCGAGCGACGCTTCCGCCACTTCGCAGTCGCTCTGCCACGTCGCCCTCCAGGTTTCGGCAAGCCACTCGGCGAGCTGGCCCCGGTTCAGCGGCAGATTGCGGATGAATTCCGCGTGGCGGCGATCCGCCCGGTAGTCCGGCTGCCGGCTCGGCGCCCGTAGATAGCGGCTCACGCGCGGCAGATCGAAGTCGTAGAGCAGCGTGCCGTGATGCAGAAACGCCTGCCGCTGCCAGCGCTGGGCGTTCCCGGAGAATTTCTGCTCGCCCACTGTCAGATCGCTGATGCCGCGAACCGCGGCCTCGGGCAGCGACGACCGCAGCGATTCCGCCATCCGTCCCAGGAGCGCGGCCGTCGTTCCGGTGATCCCCAGCCGCTGATGCTCGGCGTGAATCGGCAGCGCCAGCGTGTAGCAGAGGCAGCCCGGCCCGATGACCACCGCCCCGCCGCCGCTCATGCGTCGCAGTACCGGCACGTCGTCGCGCCGGCAGGCCTCCAGATCGACTTCCACGGCCGCCTTGTTTGAACGCCCCAGCACGACGCAGTACGTAGTCGTCTCCCAGATCCGCAACGTGGCCTGGGCCGGATCGGCGTCGACGGCGTGCAGCAGCCACTCGTCGAGGGCCAGATCCGCCTGCGGTGATCCACAGGTTGCATCCAGCCCGCGTACGGAGGAGGGCCAGAGCGGTGCGACGTCCGGTTCCATCGCAATCCGCTCCCCCGTTAACTTGCCGAGCCAATTCGGCCCCGTGGCACAGACATTCCTGTCTGTGTGAATGAAAAGTCGGGCCGCGGCTCTCACATATGAATGGTTCTGCCGTCGACCGCCAAGGCCGCTTCCTTCATCACTTCGGCGAGCGTCGGATGAGCGTGCGAGCTGCGGGCGATGTCCTCGCTCGTGGCGCCGAATTCGATCGCCACGACGGCTTCCGCAATCATGTCGCCGGCCCGCGGACCGATGATGTGCACGCCCAGAATCCGATCGGTCTCCGTGTGCGCCAGAATCTTGACCCGTCCGCCGGTGTGGCCGAGGGCCTTGGCCCGGGCGTTCGCCATGAACGGGAACGAGCCCTTCCGGTACGGCATGCCGGCCGCTTTCAGCTCTTCTTCCGTTTTTCCGACGCTGGCGATCTCCGGCTCCGTGTAGACGACCCCCGGAATGGCGTCGTAGTTGACGTGACCGTACTTGCCGGCGAGAAGTTCCGCGCAGGCGATCCCTTCTTCCTCGGCCTTATGAGCCAGCATCGGCCCGGCGATGACGTCGCCGATCGCGTAGATCCCCGGAATCGTCGTGGCATAGTGCTCATCGACGATGATTCGTCCGCGCTGATCGACGCCGACATTGACCGTGTCGAGGCCCAGGTTGTCGGTATTCGGAATCCGGCCGACCGCCAGCAGCACGCGGTCGCACGCCAGCGGCTGCTCGCCTTCGCACTCGACGAAGACCTGCTTCCCTTCGACGCGGGCGCCGGTGACCCGTCGGCCCAGCCGGAATTCGAGTCCCTGTTTCTGAAAGGTCTTCTGGGCTTCCGCGACGATCTCGCCGTCCATTCCCGGCAGAATCCGGTCGAGGTACTCGACGACAGTCACTTTGGCCCCCAGTCGCGACCAGACGCAACCCAGTTCGAGGCCGATGACGCCGGCGCCGATGACGACCAGGTGTTCCGGAACTTCCGGGAAGGAAAGGGCTTCGGTGCTGGTGGCGATCCGGTCGCCATCAACGGCGACGCCTCTGAGGGGCGACGATTTGCTGCCGGTCGCGATGATGATGTGCCTGGCCGAAATTTCTTCCGGCTGATCGCCTTCGACCACGACCTGGCCCGGCGCGACGATTCGGCCGTGTCCGAAGTACCGGGTGATCTTGTTCTTGCGGAACAGCCCTTCGATCCCTTTGCAGAGACCGGCGACAATGTTGTCTTTGCGTTTCTGCATGGTCGGCAGGTCGAGCGAAACCTCGCCCACGCCGATGCCGAACTCGGAGAAGCTGGTTTTTGCCTGTCGAAACAGCTCGCTGGCTTCGAGGAGGGCCTTGCTGGGGATGCAACCGACGCGGAGGCAGGTTCCGCCGAGGGCCCCTTCTTTCTCGATGCAGGCGACGTTCATTCCGAGCTGTGCGGCCCGGATCGCGGCGACGTAACCGCCGGGGCCGGCGCCGATGACAACCAGGTCGTGCTGTTTCATAACGCGAGATTCTCTAGAGGGTTAGGTGGCCTCCTGGAAGCCGGTGGGCGGCTTGGCAGGGGAGCCTGTGGGAGGATTTTGGACGTTGGAACCGGTATCGTACCGAACCGGGTCGGTGCTGCGTAGCGCACCGGGGTTGCTGCGACACCGGCTCCTGCACGCCCGACAACCTTCTTCACAATCTCACGGATTCTGAAGATGATCTTCACACGATCTTCATGGTTCGTGACGAAGATTCGGCGGCTGACTGAGGCAAGAACATTCGATGTCGATACCTGCGGCTCTGGGCCAAAGTGCTCAATGCGTCGCGATGTGTCGAAGTGTTCGAGAAATCACAGGTGAATTGACAGGATCGTCAACCATGAAATCTTGGATCGGGTCCTCCTGCGGAATCGTCGCTCTGCTGGCATGCGCCGTTACGGCCGGCTGCGTGAGTAAGGTTGATGAGTCAAAGTCTGGCCGCACTGCGGCAGGTGGAACAACTGGCGGCGGTGCTAAGGCGGCTGGCGAGACCACGATTGCGATCGACGGTTCCAGCACGGTCTACCCGATTTCGCAGGCGATGGCGGTGGAGTTCGAAAAGGAGCACGCCGACATCCGAGTGACCGTCGGATTGTCAGGGACTGGCGGCGGCTTCAAGAAGTTTATTGCCGGCGAGATCGACATTTCAGACGCCTCCCGTCCAATCGACGAGAAGGAAAAGGAGGCTCTGGCCGAGAAGGGGATCGAATACCTCGAATTGACTGTCGCCATCGACGGGCTCGCTGTGGTGGTCAATCCGGCGAATGACTGGGCCGAATGCATGACGGTGCAGCAGCTCAATCAGCTCTGGGACGAGGGGAGCCAGGTCAAGACGTGGAAGGAACTGGATCCGAGCTGGCCGGACGAGAAAATCCAGCTTTTCGGCGCCGACACAGACAGCGGGACGTTCGACTATTTCACGGAAGTGATCAACGGCAAGGCCAAACGCAGCCGGACCGAGTATACGTTCAACTCCAACGACAACGTGCTCGTCCAGGGGGTTTCGAACAACAAATTCGCTCTGGGCTATTTCGGGTTCGCGTACTATGCGGAAAACACAGATCGGCTCAAGGTGCTTGGAATTACTTCGGCTGACGGCAAGGCAGTCTGCGTCAAGCCGTCGGTGGAAACCGTCGAGAAGGGCGAATACACCCCCCTCGCACGACCGCTGTTTATCTATGTGAGCAAGGCATCCCTCAAGCGTCCAGAAGTCGCCGCGTTTCTGAAGTACTACCTCTCGGAGGCCGGTCAGAATCTCGTCGCCGACCGGAAGTACATGCGGATCAATCCGACTGTGCTGGCGGAAATGCAGAAGCGGCTCGACGACGCACTGGCCGCTGCGAAGTAGTTGCTGAATGAACGACTGGCAGTCGCGATGGACGCCGCTCGCCGATGACTTGAGTCGCCATGGAACTCAGTGTGAGTCACGCCCCTTCCGAATCGCGGAATACCTCGCGAGCCGTCCCCGGCTCATTGAGGCGGCGATTTACCTGGCAGACCGCCAAAGAGCAGGCCATTTCCTGGATTCTGTTCGGCTGCGCGCTCGTGTCTGTCCTGACCACATTGAGCATCATCTTTGTGCTGCTCAGCGAATCGGTCCTGGCCATTCCGCCCCACACTTCGTTCTTTCAGGACGTTTCGGTCTGGGAGTTCTTCACTGAAACCCGCTGGACGCCGCAGTATGTCGACCAGCATTTCGGCATTCTCCCGCTGCTTTGCGGGACGCTGCTGATCACTGGGCTGTCCGCCCTCGTGGGGCTGCCGACCGGATTGTTTTGCGCTGTCTATCTCAGCGAGTACGCCTCTCCCTCCAATCGGACCTGGATTAAGCCGGTCCTCGAACTGCTGGCGGGCGTGCCGACTGTCGTTTACGGTTACTTCGGACTGGTCTTTCTAACGCCGATGGTCCTGAAACCCTTCTTCGAAGGCGTTCTGGGAATCACGGTCGATTCCGCCAATGCCCTCTGCGGAGGGCTTGTCGTCGGCCTGATGATCGTTCCAACCGTCGCTTCGCTGAGCGAAGACGTCCTGCGGGCAGTGCCCAGCAGCCTGCGGGAATCGGGTTATGCGCTCGGCGCGACGAAGTTTGATGTCTCGACGAAAATTGTCGTCCCCTCGGCCCTCTCCGGCATTCTGGCATCGTTCCTGCTGGCGCTTTCTCGCGGCATCGGAGAAACGATGGCCGTCACCATCTGCGCGTCCGGTAAGCCGCAGCTTACGCTCAATCCGCTGCAGGAGATCCAGACGATGACGAGCTTTATCGTCAACGTGATGAGTGGCGACGCGGTCGAAGGGACGAAGGTTTACAAGAGTCTTTACGCGGTCGCGCTGGTGCTGTTTGTGATGACGCTGCTGATGAATATCGTGTCGCAGATGATCCTCCGCCGGTATCGCGAGGTGTATCAATGAGCGTGCACGATGAGTTCTCCCGAGGTCTGGCCGGGCGACACCGGCTCGGCTGGATCTTCGAATGGACGTGCCGGCTGGCGACCTGGGGGTCCGTCGCGATGCTGTGCGTCTTGGTCCTCGCCGTGATCGGCGAGGCCTGGGGCTGGCTGACCTGGGATTTTCTGACGAAGTCCAACAGCTATAAAGCACGCGACGCGGGGATCATGCCGGGGCTGTGGGGCAGTCTCTGGCTGATCGGCCTGACGGGGTTGTTCTGCGTGCCGCTGGGGGTTGGCGCCGCCGTGTACCTCGAAGAATACGCCCGGGCGAACTGGTTGACGCGGCAGATTCAGCTCAATATCGCCAACCTGGCGGGGGTGCCGTCGATCGTCTACGGCATCCTGGGATTCACGGTGTTCGTGCGGATGTTCGGCGTCGAGAAGCAGACCTGGGCGGTGTCCCTGGGATTTGTGGACTTCGAATTCACGGTTCCACTGGGGCGAACGGTGCTCTCCGGGGCGCTCACCCTGACGCTTCTCAGCCTGCCGGTCGTAATTATCGCGGCTCAGGAGGCTCTGCGTTCGGTTCCGTCTTCCATCCGCCATGCGGCCTACGCACTGGGGGCGACGCGCTGGCAGACGATCTGGCATCAGGTCTTGCCGGCGGCGATGCCCGGAATTCTGACCGGTCTGATTCTGTCGATGTCTCGCGCCATCGGCGAAACGGCGCCGCTGGCGGTGCTGGGGGCGGCGACGCAGATGACGTTTGCGCCGGGGCGGATCACCGGACCGGTCGACGCGCTGACGCATCCCGAGAAGCTGGCGCGGGCGCCGTTCGACAGTTTTTCCGCGATTCCGCTGCAGATTTTTAGTTGGGTCAACGATCAGGGACGCGAATTTCAGCACCATGTGGCCGCCGCCGGGATTATCGTGCTGCTGGTGGTGCTGGTGCTGATGAACGGCAGCGCGATCTTGATCCGGAATCATTTCCAGAAGAAAATTCGCTGGTAGGCGGTATCTGCATGAATGTGACGAAGCCTCCTGCTCAGTCGCCGATTACGGTCAATGTCGCCGGTGCGATTCCGCCGACGGCGGCGGGCGCCGCTGTCGCGGAAAGTACCGAGCCTCCGCGGCTCGCCAAACTGGAAACGAAGAACATGGGGTTCTTCTACGGGACGCATCAGGCGCTGCACGGCATCAATCTGGTGATCCGCGAACGGGCTGTGACGGCGCTGATCGGCCCGTCGGGCTGCGGCAAGAGCACATATCTGCGTTCGCTGAACCGGATGAACGACATCATCGAGGGGACGCGCGTCACCGGAGACGTGCTGCTCGACGGGCAGGATATCTATCACCCGGATGTCGACGTCGTTGCCTTGCGCAAGCGGATCGGCATGGTCTTCCAGAAGTCGACGCCGTTTCCGAAGTCGATTTTCGACAACGTCGCTTTCGGACCGCGGATCGCGGGGCAGACCAATAGGTCGCAGCTTGCCGAACTGGTGGAGCAGAGCCTGCATCAGTCGGCGCTCTGGAACGAAGTCAAAGACCGATTGAACGAATCGGCGCTGGCCCTGTCGGGGGGGCAGCAGCAGCGGCTGTGTATCGCTCGGGCGCTGGCGACCAGCCCCGAGGTTCTGCTGATGGACGAGCCGGCCTCGGCCCTCGACCCGGCGTCGACGGCGCGTATTGAAGACCTGATTTTCGAGCTGAAGCAGAAGTACACGATCGTCATCGTGACGCACAATATGCAGCAGGCGGCGCGGATCAGCGAATGGACCGCCTTTTTCTGCCAGGGTCGGCTGGTGGAGGTCGGACAGACGCATCAGCTCTTCCGCAATCCGGCGGAAAAAGAGACGGAAGATTACATCACCGGCCGGTTCGGCTGAGTTCAGACACCGTGCGATTTTTCGGTCCGACGACCGGTGGAAACCGGCCGCCTTTCCCCAGGGAAGGAAAGAGGAAATTCATGTCGATCCATCTGACTCGAGATCTGGCGAGCCTGCACCGGATGGTGCTGGGGATGTGCGCGCGTGTCGAGGAGATGATCCATGCGTCGGTCGAGGCGCTCCACACTCCGGACTACGAGCGGGCCAAGCAGATTACGACCTGGGACGACGAGATCGACCGGATGGACGTCGAGATCGAGGAGGAATGCCTGAAGCTGCTGGCGCTTCACCAGCCGGTCGCGATCGATCTTCGCCGGATCACGTCCGTGATGAAGATCAGCGCGGAGCTGGAGCGGGTCGCCGATCTGGGAGTGAGCATCGCCGAGCGCGCCTGCGGGATCGTGTCGTCTCCCGAGATTGCCGTCCCGGATAATCTGAAGGATATGTCGCGGCAGGCGCTCGATATGCTGCACCGCGCCCTGGACGCCTATGTGCATCTCGACGTCCGGCTGGCCCGGCAGGTCTGCCTGGACGACGAGATTGTCGACCAGCTCAACCGGGAGATCATTTCGGAGCTGACGAATCTGATGAAGCGCAAGCCGGAGCTGATCGAGCCGGCCATGCATCTGTTTTCCGCGTCCCGGCAGATCGAACGGATCGCCGACCACGCGACGAATATCGCTGAAGACGTGGTGTATCTCGTCCAGGGAGAAATCATCCGCCATCGCAACCGGGTCCGTACCGGGAACGATGCCGACGATGCCGTGCAGCGGGCAAGTTGACGGCCCGCCGAGCCCGACAACTCGAGAGTTGACACGCGACCAACGCGGGAGCCCTGCGGCCCGCGCGAATGCTGTAGACATGCGAGCCGGCGCCCGTCGCAGGCCAGGCAGAGTTTCTGCCCGGTCCGGAGACGGCGACCGGGAATTATTGACAGACCTTCGCGGTCGGACTGCGTGGAAAATGCGCCCGCAGGACGCCGTTCACTCCAGATTCCGTTTCGAGAGCTGGTTGAGGAAGCTATGAGCAAACCGCGGATCCTGATTGTCGAAGACGAGAAGGCGTTGCAGGATGTCCTGGCCTACAACCTGGAGAAGGAGGGATTTGAGACTTCCTTCGCCTCGGATGGTCAGGAGGGGCTGAGGCGCGCTCAGCTTCAGCAGCCGGACGTCGTCATTCTGGACTTGATGCTTCCAATCATCGACGGGCTGGAAGTCTGCCGGCAGCTTCGCAGCGATCCGAAAACCCAGAACGTCCGCATTCTGATGCTCACCGCCCGCAGCGAAGAAGTCGACGAGATCGTCGGCTTCAACATGGGGGCCGACGACTACGTCACCAAACCGTTCAAAATCAAGCCGCTGATCCATCGGATCAAAGCACTGCTCCGCCGGCCGGGGGGCGAGACGGCGCGCGACGTGATCAGCACCTGCGGCATCGAGATCGACCGGACCAATCACACGGCGCGAGCCGACGGCGACGAGCTGCCGCTCACTCCGACGGAGTTTCGTCTGCTGTGGACGCTGGCTCGATCGCCGGGGCGTCCGTTTGCGCGCAACGAACTGATGGACCGCTGCCGCGGCGAGGACGCCAACGCGCTCGAACGGACGATCGACGTGCATGTCCGTTCGCTTCGGCAGAAAATGGGGCCGCTGGCCGATCTCGTTGAAACTGTCCGCGGCGTCGGCTACCGGTTTCGAGCCGAGAATGCGGAAGCCGTCAGTTCGTGAACGGCCAACGACGGCGACGGCTTGTTGGTCCGATCACTGCGTGAATTTGCTCCGTGCCGGATAGCTCGCGGGGCTACTGTTCCTCGTCGGTCGGCAGGGTCCGTTTAGATTTCAGCGTGGTGACCCACAGGAACGGTTTGCCAACTTCATCCTGCCAGAGGGTGACCTTCAGCTTTCCCTGAAACGCGAGGTTGGGCAGGACGGCCATCCAGGCCTGCCGTTTGCGGGCATGCGTCACGCGGATTCCGGCGGGATCGATGTCTTCCGCTTTGAGGGCGGGCAGATCGTAGAGCAGAGGCAGGTCGGCCTTTGCAGCCACTTCGGCGAGCACGTTGTCCAGCGGCTGATTTTCGACCACAATCGGCGAGATGACGAACAGTTTGGGGGCCGCTTTCGGCCTCGGCTGTTCGAGAGGCCACCCGACCGGCCACCAGAGCTCGCCATCTTTCTGAACGTCGATGACCAGTTCGAGGGTCCCGGCGGGAGTCCGGTTGGGGCGGAATCCGAGTCCGCAGTCGTTGAGCGCGATCGCCAAGGCCGTTGCAACCGTGAATCCGTCGACGTTCTGGTGCAGCGTCAGAGTCTCCATTGGCAGACGTCGGACGGCCGCTTCGCCGGCGGTGCTGAACCGGACCGGAAGATCGTCGGGAAAATCCATTCTTCCGATGACAGTGCTGAGCGACTCGCCGTTGAGACCTGGCGGGGCGGCTGCGGAGAGTTTCTTCAGAACGAGCTCGAACTGTTCCTGGGAGAGTCCCCAGAGAGGCTTTCCTTTCGGGGTGCCCTGCGCCCCATACGATTTCAGCTCGTTGATCCACTCAATCAGCTTCTCGCCGTCCGCTCGGGTGAACTTCCGATTCGGGAAAGTCAGATCGCCGCTGCGGTCGAGCACGCCGATCGCCGTGACCTGCCGCAACCGACCGAGCTGGGTCTCTTTGATCTCCGGCTTGTCATCCAGCAGGGGCTGGCGGATCCGCAGATCGATGTTCATTTTCTCGAAGACCGGCCGCCAGTCCTGAGCCTGCTGGGCCCCGCCGTCGGGTGTGGCGATCAGGATGACTTCGACGAGAGTCTTGCCGGGGCCGCCCTGCAGCAGGCTTCCGCCGACACCATCGTTGACCTGAGCGTGGGTGAAGTCGCTGCAGGCCGTCCCGACAAGGGAGGCGGCGAGGGCCAGTATCCTGAGTCGCTGCATGATGAGTTTCCTGAGGCAGAACGGAGTTGGAGAAACTCCCCACAGAACCAAACATTCAGGTTATCACAGGTTTCGCGGGCTACAATTGGAATACTCCGCCCACACCTCCCAGACCCTCGGGTCGTGGCTGATCGAGACGGAAAGGTGGCGAAGCCGGTTTCTGGCCGAGCAGCGTGCGGAATGGGCGAAGTTTTTCGGCTCTGACGGCCGATTTTGGCTCAAGAGCAAGTCCACCGTCGCCGAGCAGATTGCCGGAAATCCGGTCCGTCTGGTCTCGTCTCGTTAAAGATCGACCATGTCGCACCCGCTGACCGAGCAGAATATCGAAGCAATTCTGGAGCGCTGCCAGGAAACGCTGGCAGGTCTGGCGGAGTCGCTCAACCAATGCTTCGACCTTTCGGTGCAGATCGAAGCGGGTGAGTCGGGCTGCTGGCTGCCGGATGAGGCGGCCAGCGAGTTCCAGGGGCCGGGGGCGGTGGCCGTGATCGCGGTCGGCGACCAGGCGCTGGGGGTGATCATCCCTGCGGGTCTGCCGCTGCCGGGATGGTACACGAGACCTGGAGAAAACGAAAAGTCGCGGCTCGACACCTTGGCGATGGAGTGGTCGCTGAACATGCTTCCGGAGGAGCTGGAGGCGGGCCAGACGGCGACGTTTTCCGTTCCCAGCGGAGTCATGGCTATCGCGCGGATGCAACCCGAAGACTGGGCGGCGACGCTCGACCTGATCGTCCGCCGGCCGGACGGTTCATCGTCGACGACGCTCAAGCTGGTGTGGCCCCTGACGGCTCCGGTATTCGCCGGCGAAGCCCCGCCCCCAGCGGCCGCGGAAAAACCTCGACCGGCAAGTCCCGCGTCACCGGCCGCGGCGCCGACGGACAAGTCCTCCGGTCGGATCGGCCGATTGAGCAGCGTGCCGGTGCAGATCAGCGTGTTGCTGGCGGAAAAACGGATTCCGATGGGCCAGATGCTGTCGATCACTCCGGGCGCGCTGATCACCTTCAACAAGTCCTGCGAAGATCTGCTCGATCTGTACGTCAACAACTCGCTGTACTGTCGCGGCGAAGCGGTGAAGATCGGCGAAAACTTCGGGATCAAGATCAATCAGGTCGGGGCGGTCAGGGTTCGTCCCGGCAAGGTGATCGACACCTGAAACGCGAATTCAGGGCGACTGACCTTCCTGCAGCCGGTCGAGAACGATCCGGGTCATCAGCGGGTGCAGTCCCAGATGCGGGCAGAGGATGAACTGCGCCGCGGGGAACTCCGCAACCAGCGTCTGTCGATGCTCTTCCAGGTCGCTGGAGACATGGACGCCGGCAGAAAGAAAGTAGGGAAGCATCAGGACCCGCCGGGCTCCGCGGGCGATGCAGCGGCGTCCGCCGGCCGGAATATCCGGCTCCGCCAATTCCAGGAACGCGGTCTCGACGATCGCGTAGGCCCCCTGGCGGGCGATGTCGCTCGCAAGCTGCAGAAGATCCGCGTTGGCGGCCGCCCGGCGGCTGCCGTGAGCGATCAACAGGACGGCGGTAGAGTCAGCGGCCGATTCAGGCATCACACATTCCGGCGGCAGGGATTGCCGGGACTCGACGCGCCCGGCGGGTTTCCCTATTGTTGCAGATCACCCGCAGTGTGACAGGGCCGCCTCGCCCCGGATTTCGACTTCCTCACTTCCCTTCGGTCAGCGCCATGACTCCCGAACGCATCGGGCCTTACCACCTGGAACGCCTCCTGGGAACCGGGGGCATGGGGAGCGTCTACCTGGGACGTCACCGTGACGCGGGCTACCTGGCGGCGGTGAAGGTGCTTCCGGCGGCGATGGCGCGGGAGGAGGGTTTCGTCGTCCGCTTCCAGCGGGAGGTCGAGGCTCTGCGCCAGCTCAAGAGTCCGCATATCGTGCAGCTCTACGACGACGGCGCCGACGATGGAACGTACTACTATGCGATGGAGTACGTCGACGGGGAAACGCTGACCGACCTGCTCAAGCGCGAACGCCGGCTGCCGTGGCGCGAAGTGATTGCGATGACGCTCCAGATGTGCGCCGCGCTCAAAGCGGCCCACGATGCGGGAATCATTCACCGCGACCTGAAGCCCTCGAATCTGCTGATCTCGGCAGACCGGACCATCAAGCTGAGCGACTTCGGGGTCGCTCAGGTTTTTGCAGCCTCGCGACTGACCGTGACGGGGGGAATTATCGGAACCGCCGAGTACATGTCCCCCGAGCAGGCCCAGGGAAAGCGGGCCAGCCGACGGAGCGATCTCTACTCGCTGGGGGCGGTGATGTATGTCATGCTCACCGGTCGACCGCCGTTTTCGGGCGAGAGCGCGATTGAAGTCCTGAAGAAGCATCAGTTCGGACAGTTCGACCGCCCGCGGAATTTTGTGCCGGAACTTCCGTCGTGGCTGGATGAGCTGGTCTGCCAGATGCTGGAGAAGGATCCGGAAAAGCGGCCTCCCGACGCCTACGTCGTTTCGAAGCGCCTACAGGAGATTGTCGCCAAGGTGGAATTGCAGAAAAGCCAGGACAGCCTGGAGGCGCCCCTGTCGGATGGGGAGACCCGGCTGGCGGGAGGCGGCGAACAGATTGTCGGCGCGACGCTGATGCGGGATGTCATTCGGGGAGAGCTCTCGCGGGACGCGCGGACGGACGGACTGCACGGGCTGTTCAACAATCTCTGGGTGCTGCTGGGGTTGCTCGCGTTGCTCGTGGCGGGAGGGATCTATACGCTCCGCGGTCGCGAGCTGAACTCCGAGCAGCGGTTCGCCCGCGGCGTCAAGCTGATGGAGCAGCCTCCGGGGCGCGAATGGCTGCAGGCCCGCAACGATTACTTTCTGCCGCTGATCGAGGAAGATCCCGAGCGATGGAAGCCGCAGGTCTCGAATTACCTCGATGACATCGCGTTGTACGAAGCTGAGAGCCGGGTCACGAATCGCCGGCGTTCCGGGGCCAGAACGAAGGCGTCCGAACCCGAGCGCTGGCTAGGCCAGGTTCGCAGCCGCTGGGATGCGGGCGACCTGCCCGGCGCGTACCGTCTGCTGAACGAGGTCCGCCCGCTGCTGGAGGCGGACGATCAGAGCGAACCGTTGCGCAAACTGGCGACGCGCTGGAGCGACATGCTGCAGACTCAGCTCGCCGAGGCGTCCGACGTCGAGGCATACCTCAAACGGATTCTCCAGGCTGCGGATGCGGTGGCCCAGGAGGACCCCGAGCGGGCGCAGCAGATCTGGAAGAGCGTGATCGAGCTGTATCAGTTGCATCCGACGGCTGGCGAGTGGGTGGCCATCGCCCGGCTCCGGCTGCAGATGCTGGACGGGGGCTCGAAGACGGGGAACGACAAGAAGTAGGCAGACGCTCAAGGAATTCTACAGCAACGGCTCCAGCAGGCGGGCCGTGTCCTGGATCAGCCGTTGGGGAAAGGACTGGCTCAGGCATTCGGCCAGTTCGAGCGGTCGGCTCTGGGCGATGTAGCTGACCTGCAGCCGGTTGAGTTCCCTGGAAAACTCGCGGTCATAGATCGCCAGCGTCAGCTCAAAGTTCAGAAACAGGCTCCGCGGGTCCAGATTCAACGAGCCGAACAGTCCCCAAGTGTCGTCGACCAGCACCGACTTGGTGTGCAGCAGGCCGCCCCGAAATAGGTGGACCCGTACGCCGGCGGCCAGCAGATCGCGCAGAAACGCCCGCCCCGCGTTGTGGGCCAGCCAGGAATCGACCCGCTCCGGGATGACGAGCTCGACGGCGACGCCCCGCTGAGCGGCGCCGATGAGCGCCGCCAGGAGCGGTTCGTGCGGAATGAAATAGGGACTGGTCAGAACGATCCGGTTGCGGGCGCGATAGATCGTCGTCAGCAGGACCTGGTCGACTCGTCCCCCTTCCAGCCCGGGCCCCGAGGGGATCACCTGCATGGCGGCGCTGCCGGCGGGACGGACCGGATGGACGTCGCTCACCTCGCGGAGACGTTCGTCGGCGATTTCGGTGGCGAAGGCCCAGTCGCTCAGGAACAGAATTGCCAGCGGCTCAACGACCGGCCCGCGCACGCGGACCATCGCGTCGACCCACTGGCCGACGCCGGCGTTCTGTTTGAAGTGCCGCGGATCGACGAGGTTCAGGCTGCCGGTATAGGCGACTTTGCAGTCCACGAGGACCAGCTTGCGGTGCAGCCGCAGGTCGAACCGCGTGAAGGGGAGTCGCCAGAAGCTGGCCGGAAGCGCCGCGACGACCTGAATTCCGGCGGCGCGCAATCGCACCGGCCACGGACCGCGCAGGAACGGTCGGCTGCCGACGTCATCCAGCAACAGCAGACAGGAGACGCCGCGGGCCGCCGCCCGCAGCAGGGCTTCGGCGACCTCGTCCGCCTTGCCTCCCGCATTCCAGATATAGAACGCCAGATGGCACGACCGCCGGGCGGCGTCGATGTCTCGAATGATTGCGTCGAGCGCCTCGTCCCAGCGGCCCAACAGCGTGAAGGCATTGCCGGATTGCGGCGGCAGTCCGAGAGAGGCCTGCACGAGCTGGGCCACGGGTTCGGCCTCCCGTCCGGCGACTTCCCAGTCGACGTGAGACCGGGCCTGCAGCTCTTCGCACCAGGCCTGATACAGCGGGGCGAGCTTCGCCGCCATCCGCGCTCGTCGGCTTCCCAGCCGCAGTTCGCCGATTAGCAGGTAGGCGAGCACACCCAGGAGGGGCGTCGCCAGCAGCACGAACAGCCAGGCCAGCGACGTTCCGACCGGTAACCGGCGCACGATCACACGGACGGACAGGCCGAGGCGGATCAGCCAGTCGATCACGAAGATCATGACGGCCAGCCACGTTGAATCGGTCAAACTGCTGTCCTCGTCAGGCATCGCGCTGAGCGCGCGACGCGGATGCTACTTGCCGCCGGGAACGCGGACCTTTTGAATCCGATGATTCTGGGTGTCAACGACGTACAGGAATCCTGCGCTGTCCATCGCCAGGCCGTGCGGCGTGTGAAACTGACCGAGCGCGTCGCCTGGATCGAGAGACTCAAAACCATAGAGCAGTTCGCCTGCTGTGGAGAACGCTTGCACGCGATGATTGGTGGACGAAACCCAGACCCGCTGCAGCGGGTCCGCCAGCACCGCGATCGGCCCAGGCAGATTTTTCGGACGCCCGCCAAATCCGCCGGGCTCAGTCGAGTTGCTGCCGAAGGCGAACAGCGGCTTTCCGTCGGCTGAGAACTTCTGGATCCGGCCGAGCGCCGCTTCGGTCGTCCAGACCTGCCCTTCTCGATCAATGGCGACAAAGTTCGGGCCGCCGGTCCGATTGGGAAGTTTTTCGACGCCATCAAACTGGCCGGGCTCGGTGCCATATTCGCCCCATTTGCGGAGGAACTTGCCGTCCCGCGAGTAGGCCTGAATTCGCCGATTGACCTGGTCGGCGACATAGACGGTATCGTCGAGACCAATGGCGATCCCCCCCGGCTGGTCCAGCTCGCCGTCCGCCGTCCCCTTCTGCCCCCACTCACGCAGCAAAGTTCCATCTTGGCCGTAGACGCAGATTTTGTGCTTCATCATCGGGGCGACGTAGATTTCTCCCCGGCGGTCGACGGCAATCCCCCCCGGCATCTCGTCCACGGCAAACTTGCCGAGAAACTTGCCATCCCGGTCGAACCGCTGAATCCGGTTGTTCTTGAACTCCGTAACGTAGATCACGTCGTGAGCGTCGATTGCGATGCCGATGGGCGAATGAAAGTCTCCGTCGCCGGTTCCCTCCTGCCCCCACGCCCGGACCGCCTCCAACCTGCCAGCGTCGGGTTCCTGCGCGTCACTCGGCGCCGCTCCCCCGCAGGCCAGAAACAGGCCGAGCAGCAATGCCGGCCATGAAACCGGTAGCGCAAGGGACCGGGCGCGCATGATGCAGAACTCCGGAGGTCGAACGTCTGGCGGGCGGGTTTCGAATCGCAGAGCATACCACATCGGGATTGCCGCCGGCCGCATCGAATCGCGACGAAGTCGCAGTCCGCATGGCCGTGAGAAACCGGCATCCTGCGACTGGCAGGCGCCGGTTTGCGTCGTTACGATACGTTCGTGGAGAGCGAGCCCCACTGAGGAACCGACGTCCCCCTCGGGAGGCGACGCGAGAGCTTCAAATGGGTCTCTGGCGGACGACATCTGGCCGACGGATGACGCGCAGGCTGCTGGGCCTGATCGCGTTGTTGCCGTTCGTCGCCGTCTCGTTCCCGCTGCCGCTCCCCTCCGGCGGGGATGTCCAGAAAGATCGCTCGCAGCCCTTTCCCTGTCAGAACCGACCCTGCGGCTGCCGTTCCGCGCAGCAGTGCTGGCAGAAGTGCTGCTGCTTTTCCAATGCCCAGAAGGTGGCGTGGGCGCAGCAGAATCGGGTTGCAGTTCCTGAAGAAGTGGTGACGGCCGCGCGGCGCGAAGAGCAGCGGGCGGCGGAAACAGCCCGGCACGTCTGCTGCAGCACGCCGACTCCCGCCGTGATCAGTCGGCCGTTGCCGCAGCGGACCATTCATAACCGCGCCACGCAGTCTCGCAATTCCAAACGATCGGTCCGCGTTGCCGCGAAGAGCAGGAGCGCGGAAACGCTGGCTCCGGCGAAGATTGTCATCGGCGCACTGGCGGGGCAGTGCCAAGGGCGGGACTGGTCGCTGGCGATCGTTCCCGCCGGGATGATGCCGCTCGCGTCGACACCCTCGCTCCCGATGGCGCCTGTCGCGCGACGAGTCGTGCCGGACTCTGAGTTCGCCGACTCTCTTTCACATCGCCCCCCTGTGCCGCCGCCACGGCGGGCTGCAGTTTGATCTGCACGGGCCTGACTTCGCGCCAGTTGCAACTTCGTCGGACATTTTCGGCCCCGGCTGAAGGCTGATTGGTCTGGCGGCCTGTGCGACGCCTGCTCGCACGCTCACAGGATTTCGAGGGATCGCTCTCCACAAGTTCGGTCATTTGACTCCTTGTGAGCGTGCCATCACGCGCCGCACGGCCACGCACGAGTCGCGAGGCATCAGACGCATATGTTCCGTGAACCCCGACGAAACCCGTCGGCGCGTTCCGTTCTCACCGCAAATGTCCGAGAGAGGTTTCTTTCATGCCCCGCCATTCCTCCCTCTCGCGCCGTGATTTCCGCGGCTTCACGCTGATCGAACTGCTGGTGGTCATCGCGATCATCGCCATCCTGATCGCCCTGCTCCTGCCCGCGGTGCAACAGGCTCGCGAGGCTGCCCGGCGGACGCAGTGCAAGAACAATCTCAAGCAGATCGGTCTGGCGCTCCACAACTACGAATCGAGTCACATGAGCTTCCCGCCGGGCCGCGTCGGCTACCCGATGGTCTTCTCGGCCCACGCCGCGATCCTCCCCTACATGGACGGAGCCAGTCTCTACAACCTGATCGATTTCAATACGAAGCCGACGTTCGTCGAGCCGCCGGTGGTCCCCTACTCGCAGAACGTCGTCGCAGCAATGACCGTGATTCCGATGTACCTCTGCCCGAGCGATCTGGGGAGCGTCCCCGGGAATTCGTACGCCTGCACGAACTACGTCGCCTGCACCGGCAGCGGCGCCAACGCCGCCGCCCGTTATATCCGCAAGGGAGACGGCGTGATGATGGATGTCAAACTGCTGGGAGTCGTCAAATTCGCCGCCATCACCGACGGAATGTCAAATACCGTCGCCTTCGGCGAACAGATCCTCGGGAACGGCTCTGCGATCGGGGGAGACGGCGCAGGCTCAATCCCCGCCAGCACTCCTCCCGTCAATCCGGCATTGCAGGTGTTGAATCTGACGGCGGCCCAGAACGACACGATTACCGGCACCGATCCCAGCCCTGTGAACTGTGTTGTTGGCGCTGCCGGATCCTGGGCCGGCATCCGGGGCGCCAAATGGATGAACGGGCACTTCGGTGACACGCTCTACAATCACGGTCTGACGCCGAACTCCCACCGGTTCGACTGCGGGAACAACAGCCACAACGCCGGGCTGACTGCCGCCCGCAGCCGGCACATCGGCGGCGTTCATGTTCTGATGTGCGACGGATCGACGCGGTTCGTCAGCGAGAACGTGGATTACGTCCTCTGGCAGGCCCTGGGCTCGAAGCAGGGCGGCGAGGTGCTCGGAGAGTTTTGACGGTGCGGCCAGTCCGTCCAGACATTGATCCCAATCGCTGAACCGCGGGATTCTCGAACGGACGCATGCAGCGACGTCGCGTCTGCATTAGAATCGCCGGCCGCTGATGCGATGCGCATCGCTCGATCCGTCCAGGTCTCCGGGAGTGCAGCAGCATGAGGTTTGTGCAGCGAAGTCTGTGGGTGGCCGCCGTGGTTCTGCTGGCAGGGCTCTCCGCCGCCCAGGCCAACGTCCGATTGCCGGCGGTGATCGGCAACAACATGGTCCTGCAGAAGGACGTCCCCCTCCCGATCTGGGGCTGGGCCGACGCCGGCGAAGACGTCTCCGTCACGTTCGGCGCAAACACCGTCACGGCCAAGGCCGATGGCGCCGGCAAGTGGAAAGTGACGCTGCCCGCGGTGGCAACCGCAGGCGGGCCTCACGAGATGACCGTCAAGGGGAAGAACGAGATCAAGATCTCGAACATCCTCGTCGGCGAAGTCTGGGCCGGTTCCGGCCAGTCCAACATGCAATGGTCCGTCAACTCGACGATGAATGCTCAGGAAGAAATCGCCAACGCGAAGTTTCCCAAGATCCGCCTGTTCATGATCCCGCTCGTTCCAGCCGGAACTCCCGCGGAAAACGTCGTGGCTCAGTGGGTGGAGTGTTCGCCGCAGACGGTCGGCCCCTCCTCGGCCGTTCTCTACTTCTTCGGACGCGAGATTCACCAGAAGCTTGACGTTCCGGTCGGCCTGATCACGACCGCCTGGGGCGGGACGCGCATCCAGCCCTGGATTCCGCCGCAGGGCTACACCGCCATCCCCGAACTGGCCGACGAAAAGGCCCAGATGCTCGCCGCCCTCGACGGCTACGGACAGGCGCTGGCCGGCACGAATGACGCCATCAAGGCTTACGCCAAAGCCTTGAACGCCGCCAAGCCGGGCGAGCCCCTGCCGAAGCCCCCCGTTCCGCCGGGCCACCCGCTCAATACGAACTACCACTGGACCGGCTTGTACAACGGGATGATTCATCCGATCGTTCCATTCGGCATCCGTGGCTTCCTCTGGTATCAGGGGGAATCGAACAACGGCCAGGGGATGCACTACTACCAGCTCAAGCGGGGCCTGATCGAAGGCTGGCGGCAGGTCTGGAACCAGGAAGGAAACCGCGACTTCCCGTTCCTCTTCGCCCAGCTCGCTCCGTTCAACTACGGCGGCGATCCCACGCGGCTGCCCGGCATCTGGGAAGCTCAGACGGCGACGTTGGGTATCAAGAACACCGGCATGGCGGTCCTGACGGATATCACGACCCTCAACGACATCCACCCGCCCAACAAACAGGAAGTCGGCCGTCGGCTCGCCCTGTGGGCGCTGGCAAAGACCTACGGCAAGCCGGATCTCGTCTACTCCGGCCCGCTCTTCAAGTCGATCAAGGCCGATGGCGACAAGATCGTCGTCTCGTTCGATCACGCGGCAGGACTCAAGTCCCGCGACGGGAAAGACCTGTCGTGGTGGTCGATCGCCGGCGACGACAAGAAGTTTGTCAAAGCAACGGCGAAGATCGAGGGGGACACGGTCATCGTCAGCGCCGAGGGCGTCGCCAAACCGGTCGCCGTCCGCTTCGGCTGGCACCAGCTCGCCGAGCCCAATCTCGCCAACGGAGCCGGGCTCCCCGCCTCGCCGTTCCGTTCAGACAACTGGACCGACGCGGTCAATGCAGCTCCGTAAGCCGCCTGTCCGACAAATCTGACTGCAGTTCGCACCCCGCGTCGTCAATTGGCGGCGCGGGGTTCTTTGTTGTTCGCCGGATTCACTATCCCTGCCGCAATTCGGTGAATGAGCTGTCAATCGCTTCCTTGAGCAGCGACGCATCGTTCGAGTAGACCACCAGCCGGGCGCCCTGGCGCATCGTCCGCAGGGCCTGCTCCCGCTTGCCGAACCAGCAGCCCGCGGCGACGTGGTATTTCGCCGAGGTGTCGATCACCTTCTGCAGCATCGCAATCAAGTCGGGATGGTCGTACTCGTTCGGAATTCCCATGTTGACCGTCAGGTCATTCGGCCCGACGAACACCGCATGCACCCCTGGAATCGAGCAGATCGCGTCGAGATTGTTGACCCCTTCGACCGATTCAATCATCGGAATGAAGACCGTGTCGGGACATCGCTCGTGGGCGACGTAGTCCTGCGTCTTCTTGCTCGGCCACGCCCCGCCCGCCAGCACCTGCTCCAGCGCCTTCCCCTTCAGCGGTCGGTACACAGCCGCAGCCGCCAGCCGCTTGGCCTGCTCGACGTCTTCCACATACGGGACCACGACGCCGTCGAACGAATCGCAGACCTTGCTGACGTCGTCCGGATCGCGACTGTGCGTCCGCGCCAGGCAGGCGATCCCTTTCGCCGCCAGGGCATACCGCAACGGCAGAAAATCGGCGATATCGAGCGCATTGTGCTCGGCGGTCACGATCACAAAGTCGAGCGCGCCGACTGGCAGAAAGTCGACCATCGCCGGCGTCACAGCATGCTGAATCAGCATCCCGAACACTCGCTCGCCACGAACAAGTTTTTCCTTGAGCGTTTTTGCGTTCATCAAGGTGACCTGTCTTCAGAAGAGGAAGATTTCTCGCAGAGTCGCAGAGCAGAACGCAGAGGCCGCAGAGAAGAATTGTCGAATGACGAAGGCGGAATGTCGAAGGTCAGGTCGTTGAGAGTCAGAGAGACTGGCGCTTCGCACGGCAGGTGGGCAGTGACAACGGACCACTGACCACTGACAAAGCTCTGGCTTTCCGCCTTCAGCTCTTCGCTTTCCGCTCTCTACGTCATCAGCGTCAACGGATTCTCGCGCGCCTTCAGCGGCAGGTCGACCGGGCCGCCGAAGCGGTGCGACTCAAACACGGCTGCAATCATCTGGATGATCGCCCGCGCATCTTCCGCCGAGCAACGCGTCGCTCGCTGGCGTTCGATCGCGTCGATCAGATCGTTGATGGCGGCGATGTGGCCCCCTTCGTAACTGCCGTCCGTCCGCGGCTCGGGCTTGCCGATGCCCGCCGACGTCACCTTTTCCCACGATTTCCCGGTCCGCCCCGGCGACCAACTGCTGTCCCGCAGGATGTAGGCCGGCGCCAGATAGCCGCTCTCCATCTCAAGAACTCCCTTCGAGCCAAAGACCTGGATGGCGAACCGCGTGGGGCTGCCCCCCATACCCCGCCGGGAGGCGAAATGGCCGAAGGCTCCGCTCGGGAACGCGTACCGGGCCTGGAGATTGTCCCCCGCCAGCGGCCCGATCCCCTCAGCGCCCTCCACGACATCGGCTTTCGTGACCTTGTGACCGCTCTGCAATACCGTCGCCGTGCAGGAAGTCGCGTCCGCCCCCGCAAACGTTCGCATCAGACCGAATACGTGCGAACCCAGCACCCACAGGTCTTCGCCGCCGCCCCGACGGTCTTCCTTGCCGCGGGCGCGCAGTTCGAGGATGTCGCCGATTTCCCCGCTGCGAAGCAGCGACCTCACCGTGTCCACAACGGGCGAATACTGGCTGATGTGGGCGATCCCCAGTTTCAGATGCCGCATCTCCAGTTGGTTGAGAACGTCATCGCACTCGGCGAGCGTCCGGCAGAAGGGCTTTTCCATGTAGACGTGGCAGCCGGCTTCCGCCGCGGCGACGAGCATGTCCCGATGCTGGTCGATCCAGCGGGGACAGATGGCGACAATGTCAAGTTTTTCGTCCGCCAGCATGTCGCGATAGCTGGCATAGGACTTGTTAGCATTCGTTCGTTTCTGCGCCGCCGCCCGACCCGCTTCATGTTCGTCTGCGACGGCCACGATCTCGACATTGGGGAGTTTCGTAAAGGCGACGTCAACGCCGTGGCCGTAGTCCCCTTTGCCCGTCCGCCCGATGATGCCGACGCGATAGGTCTTCGCCATGTGGTGTGTCCTGCTGCTGGTGTCGCCGACGCCCTGAGGTCGAAACTGGACTGGTCCGTCGCGATCCGCCACGCATTGCCAGATCGCGAGTCCAGGATCAGGACCTTGAAATGCAACCTACCTGACGGCGGACGGCCAAGCCACCCGGCACTTCGAAAAAAGTCACTCGGGCACGGTAGTGCGCCGGAGCGAATTGAACCCACGGACAATTGCGACGGAATCGTGCAAACCTGCCGAGCGAGTGCGCAGCCAGGTCCAGGCATCGTCAGAAAACATTCCAGGGATCGCCGTCAAACAGGCGAACTGCCTGCGTGAGGAAAAGCCTGGAAATGTAGAGTGGCGTCTGGGGGCTCGGAGACTGATGTTTCCGCGAAACGGCATGCTTCGGAATGGAATCTGCTGCACGATTTTCTTGCGTCGGGAAATGGAATCTGACGGCGTTTGCTCCGAACTTCCGCTAGACTGTTCGCCCACCGCTTGTTCTCCCGCCCTGGACTCACCCACCGCCTTGAACTCAGGATCGAAAAACATGTTCTCTGCCAGACCGGCCCGCCGCGGGTTTACGCTCATCGAGTTGCTCGTCGTCATTGCAATCATCGCGATCTTGATTGCCCTCCTCCTGCCCGCCGTGCAGCAGGCCCGCGAAGCCGCCCGGCGGACGCAGTGCAAGAACAACATGAAGCAGCTCGGTCTGGCGCTGCACAACTACCACGACACCCTCGGCGTCTTTCCGATGGCGGTGGGCCAGCACTCGCGCCCCAACTGGCGGATCGCGATCCTTCCGTATCTCGACCAGGCGCCCCTTTACAACACCATCAACGTCAGCGGCACCGGCTTCTACGCCCACTCCCCGGTCGGGCCGCCCCGCGGCTTCTCCGGCAACAACGTCCTGCGGGGACTGAAGATTGCGGCGTACGAATGTCCGTCGAGCACCAATGCAAGCTTCACCAACGTCTCCGGCAACAGCTACGAAGGGATGACGATTCATTACGTCGGCATCAGCGGAGCCACTCCGGATCCTGCCGGCCGGGGCAACGTCTGCACCGGCGACGTCTTCAACAGCGCCTCGAGCTGCAACACGGGCCTGCTCGTTCCGCTGGAAAGCAAAGGCATCCGCGACTGCACCGACGGGACTTCGAACACCATCATCGTGGCCGAGCAGTCCGGCAAGGTGAATAAGATCGACAACAGCGCGAACGCGCTGGGGGGATGGCACGGCATCGCCAACTATCCGGCCGGCTGGACCGCGGCGTCTCCGCTTCCGCTGGTCGGAATCACCGGTTTTGCGTATCCGGCCGGGATCACCACGGTGCGGTTTCCGCCGAACGCCTATCGTCTGGCGGGAGCTCCCAGCCAGGCGAGTACGCAGTATTCCTTCAACACGGTGGTGAACTCGGAACACGTGGGAGGAATTCACGCCCTGATGGCGGATGGCAGTACCCGGTTTATCTCCGAAAACGTCGATTTCCTGACGCTCCGCCAGTTGTGCGTGCGAAACGACGGCATGGTGCTCAGCGAGTTCTAAGCGGATGCGTCCGGCGTGTTAGCTGAAGACTTACCGGCCGAAGTTGTCATGGCGCCTGTATGGGACGGAACAAACCCGCCGTCACAAGGGGCTGCAATGGCGCGAACAGTTTGCAAACAAACGTCGTTGAGCTGGGGCGAAGCCCCGAACTGACAGGATGGTGCGGATGCTGGCTCGAATTGGGTCGCGGAAAGTCAAGGTTTTCTGGCAATGCGGGCTGTATTCCGTTGTCGGACTGATGGCGATTGGCTGCGGGGCGACCGGCGGTCCCGGGGCGGCGAAGGTGCGGCGCGACGTCGTCGTGACCGTGATGTATGAAGGGACGCCCGTCATTGCGGGGCAGATCGACTTCCAGAATGCAAAGACCGGAGACGCCGGCGGCGGGCAGATCGATGGGTCGGGTCAGGCAACGATTGTCGGTCTCCCCGTCGGAACTTACACGGTGGCGATCTTGCCGCCGCCGGTCGTGGTCGTCCCGGGCGTGAACGATGCCGAGAAGCTGCCGGAGCCGCCGGACATTCCGCAGAAGTACCGCTCGATGGCCACCAGCCCGCTCAAAGCGGAGATCACGGGGGAGCAATACGAGGTCGCGTTCGAGCTGGATAAAGAATAGAAAACAGCCCGCGATTTCAGCGTCCGCCACAGCGGTGCTTCGCTCCGCCACTTGCTGTCCAACATTCGTGCTATGCCAGAATCTCCCGAATGAGATGTCCATGGACGTCGGTCAGCCGGCGGTCGATGCCGTTGTTCCGGTACGTCAGCTTCGTGTGATCGATTCCCAGAAGGTGCAGCATCGTGGCGTGGATGTCGTAAACCTCCGTCGGATGCAGCCGGTCCTGCGGCTTGTAACCGAAGTCGTCGCTGGGGCCGTATGACACGCCCCCCTTGATCCCGCCGCCGCAGAGCCAGTTCGTGAAGACGTACGGGTTGTGATCCCGTCCTCTGCCGCCCTGCGACGAGGGCATCCGGCCGAACTCGGTCGTCCACAGAATCAGCGTGTCCTCCAGCAGGCCGCGCTGCTTGAGGTCCTGGATCAACGCCGCGGCCCCGTGGGCCATCCCCGCCGCGAGGGGACCGTGATCCCGCTCGATGTCCTCGTGGGAGTCCCAGTTCCGCCGGGGGAAGCCATTGTCGTTGCCGGACCAGATCTGGACGAAGCGGACGCCGCGCTCCAGCAGCCGGCGGGCGACCAGGCATTTCCGGCCGAAGTGAATCGTTTCCTCCCGGGCGTTGATTTCCTTGGGAAACTCCGCCGGGATGTGATCGAGACCGTACATCTTGAGAATGTGCAGCGGTTCCCCGGAGAGGTCCAGGGCTTCCGGCGCCGCAAGCTGCATGCTCGCCGCCAGCTCATAGCTCCGGATTCGGGCTTCGAGACGTTCGTCATCGGCCCGCGATTCGGCGTGTTTCGCGTTCAGCCGGGCCAGCACGTTCAGCCCGGCGGCGTCTCCCTTCGAGGAGATGTAGTCTCCCTGCCGGGCCGGGAAGAGGTCGGCGATCGGCGTGTCTGTTCCGGGGAAGATCGTCGTCCCTTGGTGCTGCGCCGGCAGGAAGGCGCTGTCCCAGTTCTTGGTGCCGTTCGAAGCCAATCCGCGATGATCGGGGAGGACCACAAACGTCGGCAGATTCTCGTTCATACTCCCGAGGCCGTAACTGATCCAGCTCCCCATTCCGGGAAACCCCGGCCGGTTGAAGCCGGTAGCCTGCAGCAGCGTCCCCTGGCTGTGGACGCCGGTCTTGCCGACGAGATTGTGAATGAAGGCCAGCTCATCGACGACGCTTCCCAGCGGGGCGACGATGTCGCTGATCGCCTTTCCGCACTCGCCGTACGGTCGGAAATCCCACACCGGCTTCAGCCAGGGGCCGAGGCCGTTCTGGAAGGCTTCGACCGGTTCGCCGAAGTCCGACGCCTGACCGTGGCGTTTCACCAGCTCGGGCTTGAAGTCGAACAGATCGACATGGCTGGCTGCGCCGGCCATGAAGAGCTGGACGACCCGCTTGGCTTTGGCGGGATGATGCAGACCCGCGGGCATGCCTTCGGCCCCCAGCAGCCCTTCGGACTGCAGCAGCCCCGCCAGCGCCAGTCCGCCGAGCCCCCCGCCGCTCTGCCACAAAAACTCCCGCCGACTGCTGACGGGAACGCGGCCATCGTGTGGAAATGCCGATTGAGTCATGTTGTCGCCTCTTCGTTCGTCTTTTCCGGCGATCAGCGATCAGCGATTCGCGATCAGCTCTCCCCGCTCAATCCACAAACACAAACTCATTCAGATTCAAAATCACCCGGCACGCATTGGCCAGGCCGAACTGCTGCACGTATTCCGTCAGCGCCGCCGACTCCTCCGCGGTCGGCTCGCGCGACAGTGCCGTGCGGAATGCTGTCCGCACTTGCTCTGCCGGCATCTGCGCCTCGACCGACACCTGCTCAGCAAAGTGCTTCGCCAGCACCACCGTCAACTGGTTATTGAGCAACGTCAGCGCCTGCAGCGGCGTGATCGTCTCGTTGCGTTTCTCGACCAGCATTGACGGATCGGCGCAGTCCAGCGTCGCCATGAACGGCTGCTGCTTTGACCGCACCAGGAAGCGGTAAACCGACCGCCGCATCGAACGCGGGTCCTCCGGATCGTGCAGGTGATACTCGAAGTGCGGCGAATGCTCCGGGTGCTCGATCACGAAGTCCTGGAAGCTGGGGCCGCCCATCTTCGCATCCAGCCGGCCTGAAACCGCCAGCAGACTGTCCCGAATCGACTCGGCATCCAGCCGACGACGATTCGCGTGCCACAGCGACTCGTTATCGCCGTCCCGCTGATGCTGGTCGGCGGCGAAAGGCGACTCGGCGGATTGTCGATAGACGGCGCTGGTCACCAGCAGCCGGTGGAGCTGCTTCAGCGATTGCCCGCCGTCGCGGAACTCGACCGCCAGCCATTCCAGCAGTTCCGGATGCGTCGGCAATTGTCCCATCCGGCCGAAGTCGTTGGGCGTGTCGACCAGTCCGCGCCCGAAGTGGAATTGCCAGGCGCGGTTCACGATCGATCGCCAGGTCAGCGGATTCTCGCGGTGACTGAGCCACTCGGCGAGCGCTGCCCGGCGTGTCCCCTCCGGCTGGCCAAGCGTTGAATCGAACCGACTTGGAGAGAAACCGAGCGCCGATAACGAGCCCGGCGCAACTTCGCGACCGGGGCTCTGCACGCTGCCGCGGTTCAGGATATGGATCGGACGCGGTTTCCCGCCGCTGGCCCCGGTCCCCGTGAACGCTCCGCTGCCGGTATGGACGGTCCCGGCGAAGACGACGCGCTGAGGCGGCAGCGCCTTCAAGTCCGCATCGACCCGGCCGAGCTTCGCCGCAACCTGCGTCAATTCGTTGCGGATGGCGGGCTCGACCACGCGTTGCAGCAGTTCTTCACGACGCTGCTGCAACGTCTGCAGGTCCTCGGGGCTCTTCGTTCCGCCGGGAAAGATCCCGTCGACGAGATTCTGCCGGCCCCAGCGAATCGGGGCTTCAATCGAATCGAGCGCCGCGACCGGCTTGCCCAGCGCCTGGTTCTTGCCGGCGGCATCAAGGACGGACAATTCTGACAGTGCGAAAATGAAATCGTTCTGCCGCGGGGCGAGCTTCGTCGCGGTGAATCGGACCCAGCGGGCCGACTTGCCGCCGACATCGGCGCTCTGCAGCGCCGTCCCCGGATTCGGCACGTCCGCGCCGGTCCGGTCGAAAACCACCACAGACTCTGGCCCAAACTCAGGCGTCCCCGAAACTTCGATCCGGAACCGGACGGGATAGCCAAAGCCGGCGCCGATCCCATTGAAATCGTCGTAACAGGCCACCCAGGTCAGCCGTTCGATGGCGACGGATTCCCCCAGATCGATCTGCACCCACTTGGCGGCGTCGGCGGAACGTTCGATCTGGCTGTGATAGCCGTGCTGCGGAGGCCGCTCGCTCGGCGGTTGCCTGGCCTGCCGGATCTGCGTGTCCAGCGCCGCGAGATCTGCGCCGCCGAGTTGCGTGACGCGGCCTTCAAGCTCCTGCTTCCGGGCGGCGAGTTCGGTCTTCTGCGCCGTCAGTTCCAACCGTTGCCGCCGGGTCTGCGGGTCGACGTCGTAGGCCTTGTCCGCGCGATCGAGAGCCGCAAAGACGGCCTGCAGACTGTAGTAGTCTTCCTGGGCAATGGGATCGAATTTGTGATTGTGACACTGCGCGCAGTGGACGGTCAGACTGCAGAACGTGTTGATGGTGTTGGCGACCATATCGTCGCGGTCGAGATGCCGGGCCACCTTGCCGTCAATCTTGGTTTCAGGGACTTCGGCATGGCCGATGAAGTCCCACGGCCCCGCAGCGATGAATCCCAGCGCCTCGATTCCATCGACCGTGTCGGGGTAAAGCACGTCGCCGGCGACCTGTTCGGCGACGAACCGGCCGTAGGGTTTGTCGTCGTTGAAGCTGCGGATCACGTAGTCCCGATAGGGCCAGGCGTTCAGACGCAGCTTGTCTTTGTCGTAGCCGTGCGTCTCGCCGAAGTGGACCACGTCCAGCCAGTGCCGGGCCCAGCGTTCGCCGTAGTGCGGCGAATCGAGCAGGCGATCGACCAGCCGCTCATAGGCCTGCGGATTGTCGTCGGCGACGAATGCGTCGACGTCATCAGGGCTCGGGGGCAGACCGACTAGATCGAAGGACAGGCGGCGGATCAGCGTCCGGCGATCGGCCTCGGGAGCCGGCTGCAGATTCTCCCGCTCGTGCCGGGCGGCAATGAAGGCATCGACCGGCGTCCGCACCCACGCTCGGCGCGAGGCGGGCAACGCGGGGATTCCCGGTCGGGACAACGGCAGCAGCGACCACCAGTCCGTGGCTCGAACCTGCGGTTCGTGCAACACGACGTCTTCCGGCCACGCCGCCCCCTCGGCGAGCCAGCGACGCAAAGTCGCCAATTCGGCCACCGTCAGCGGCGGCTCGCCCTGCGGCATTTCCGCCTTGCCATCGACCGGCGTCACCAGATCGAGCAGATAGCTGTCGGACGGCGATCCAGGTTCAACCGCCGGTCCGCTCGAACCGCCCGCCAGCAACTGCTGCCGGTTCTCCAGCGACAGCCGACCTTGGTTTTCATTCGAGTTGTGGCAGCCGAGGCACTTCGCCTGCAGCAGCGGAGCGACATCTTCGCGGAACCGGCGGTCGGCGGCCTCGTCACCCCGGTCGCTGCCGATAGCCAGCGGACCCGGCAGAGCGATCAGAAACAAGCCGAGTTGCACGACGCGTTGAAGAATCAAGGTTGTCCCTCCTGCAGTTCGGCACGCAGATCGGTCAGGGCCGCTTCCACATGCTCCCGCATGGCGCGACGGGCGGCAATCGCATCGCCGGTCCGGATCGCCGCCAGAATCGCGAGATGGCCCTGGAGCGCCGGCTCGCGACCGCCCCGGCCGATGGTGGTCTGCCGCGACGCCCGCAGCAGTTCGGCGAGCGAATCGAGCAGAAAAACGAACAACGGATTGCCGCTGGCCTCCGCCAGAATCCGGTGGAACTGAATGTCGGCTTCGACCATTCGCGGAATGTCCGGCGCGGCGGCCAGTAGCTCGTTCGACCGTTCGAGACGGCCGATCAATTCGGGCGAGCGACGTTCCGCGGCCAGGGCGGCGATGTCACTTTCCAGCGGCAGCCGGACTTCCGCCAGATGCAGCAGCGAAGCCGCCGAACGCTCCATCACCAGCCGCAGCCCGTCGGTGATCGGCTGCGAGCCAGCCGGGAGCACGCGGGGTTTGCGGCCTTGCGAGACCTCGATGAGGCGTTGCGACTGCAAATGCTGCATGGCCTCGCGGACGACGCTTCGCGAGACCCCCAGTTCACGGCAGAGGGCGCCCTGCGGCGGCAACTCGCCGTCCAGCCCGAAAACGCCGGCAACAATCCGTTCCCGCAGCGCCTCGACCGTCTGTTCGACGAGCCGGCGGGAGCGGAGCAGCGGTAGTGTGGTACCTGCCATCGAGCGCCTGTCACATGTCTGATAAGTTCCTGACGCAGGATATCAGACCCGTGACCGAATGCAAGGATTGCTCGACCGTTCAGGTCGCTTCAGTGGCTGACCGCTCCATCAACTGCAGAATCATCCGTTCCAGATCGGCCGCGACCACGGGCTTTGCCAGGTACTCGTCGCAACCGGCCCGCAGACAGAGTTCGCGATCGCCGGTCATCGCGTGCGCCGTGACCGCCAGAATTGGCAGTTGGCACCCTTTTTCCCGAAGCAACGACGTCGCCGTGTAGCCGTCCATCTCGGGCATCTGCATGTCCATCAGAATGAAGTCGACCGGCGGCGGCTCCTGCAGTCGACCAACAATCGTCCGATCTTCGGTCAACGCTTCGACCCCCAGCCTGCCGTTCGCGGCAATCAGGATCTCCGCTCCACGCCTCCTCAGCATGGATGACAGGGCCTGCTGCTTCGCGGGACTGTCTTCGACCACGAGCACGTGAATTCCGCCAAGCGGCGACTTCACAGCGGCTGCTGCCCCCGATCGCCCGGCTTTCGAAACGCCCGGTTCGAGATCCATTTCAGATCTCCTCCCGGCGGAGTGCTAATTCGGTCGTTCCAGGCCCGGAGGTCGCACTGTCGAAGGCGTTCGACTCGAGGGGCGCGAGCGAGGCTGCCGTGGCGCCGACATCGAATTCGGCCTGAAGTCGGGGTCGCAGAAACGAGCGACGGAGCCGGGGAACAGACGACGAGGCTCGGAGCATGACGCAGAATCTCCCGAGATCGCGGAGGCCGTGAGACCTCCGCGGCGTCACTGGGAGAGTGGAGCGCCCATCCATCCGGAGAACCGACCACTGAATCGATGTCATCTTCCGTTGCCGCACAGCGGCAACGGAATCCGGCAGCCAGGCTGATCGAGCCTTTTTCGGTCCGCCAAAGGCTGCCGCCAATCGAGCACAGGATCACGGTGGGGATGCACCAGATCGAGTTTGGAGGGGGATAGGAGCGCGAATCGACCTCGTCACTTGCAGCATCGGCGAATGCGTTGTTCGTTCCGTAGAGTATTCGTGTGCGGGCCGGGCAAGAATTTGTAGGCGGCAGTCGCGATGTGTCGATTGTTACGAATCACAGTATCGACCTTCATCGATCTCTGGTCCGGTCAGTCCCTCATCCGCGGCCCGGCAGCAGGTAATACCACCAGAACGCCGCCACCTCGCGGGCCGTCAGGAGCTTCTGATTGGGGAAGACGTAGCGCTGCCGGGCGGGGACGGTGAATACCTCGCGTCCCGAACGCTGAAAGCAGAGCTTGATCCGCGGGAGATGATAGCCGTGGCTAACGGCCAGCAACCTTCCCGATGGCCGCGGTCCGAGCCAGTCAACGGCATTGCGAACGGTGCTGGCCGTATCCAGCCCCAGCCGATCCAGGCGAATGGCTGCGGCAGGCACGCCCTGCGAGATCGCCAGGTTCCGCATGGCCTCGGTTTCATGGAGACTTCCCTCCCCGGGGCCGCCCGACAACCAGAGTTCCCGAACCAGCCCGAGGCGGTAGAGTTCTACGGCCGTCCGAACCCGGTCGGCCAGGGCATACGATGGCTGCCCGCTCCGGTAGACCCGACAGCCGAAGACGACGGCAGCGTCGGCCGGCCTGCGATCGTCGACCTGGCTAAACAGAGAAATCTGCAGGAGCGCAAACAGCACGGCGACGACGGGTGCCAGGCCGACCGGAAGCCACCACGACGCCCGGCCGGCCCGACGAGGTTCGCTCCACACCAGTGCGAGCGAACCGGCGATTGTCAGAACAACGACCAGCGAGACAACCGGGGAAATTCCGCTGAGAATCGCTTTCGACTGAACCAGTCGGTGAAATTGCAGGGCGTTGCTGACGGCCACCAGCAGCGTCGCGGTCAACACGGCGGTGCTGGCTCGTCGAAGAGGCACTGACGGCACCGGAAAGACGGCCGCCAACAACGACAAGCCGGCCAGCAGCTCCCAGAAGCCGGCGAATGTCGCTGACAGCGGTCCCAGGTCGAGCCACCAGTCTCGGGCACTGAAGCCGGGCCGGACCGCGTCCCCCGCGACATTGGTGATGGCGAACAGACCCAGAGACAGAGCTGTGGCACGAACGACTTCTTTGAAGGTCCAGAATGCGATGCCGATGACGCATCGTCGGAATTCGCCCCGACGTGACACGGTGGCAGACTGTGCGACGGTCGACTTCCGGCCGGCGAGCAACGTGATCCCACGTGATGCCATGACAGTTCTCCGGATCCCGTTGCGTGGGGCTCCTCAGAAAATCCACGGGCTGAGAGGTCGATTTCTACCAGTCATCGCAAAGCAGCTCCAGACGAATGCTGAACCTCTTAACGACCAACAGGTTGTGACAGAACCGTCGCCTCGCGGCGGGTATGGACGAGCCCCTCGGGCGCTCAATGATTGAAGTCTGATTGACAGACTACCGATAATTTTGAATAATCAAAAAGTCGGTTTTTAGTCTCCGGAGATAGTTCGCCCAAATGTCTCAAACCTCAGTTCATTGCCCTGCAGGAAAACTCCTCACGCTGGCCTTCACGGCTCTCATGGTCGCCGGGTGCAACTCGGAATCTCCGCCACAAAGTGCCGACGCGCCGCTGAAAGTCGTCGCCACGACCGGCATGGTCGCCGATCTGGTCCGGGCCGTCGGGGGGCCGCGAGTCACGGTGACGGCCCTGATGGGGCCGGGAGTCGATCCGCATCTCTACAAGCCGACCCGCAACGATATGCAGTTGCTGATGGACGCCGACCTGGTGTTCTATAACGGGCTGCATCTTGAAGGCCGGATGACGGAGACGCTCGAACAATTGCACAAACCCGGCAAGCCGGTTGTCGCCGTTTCGGATGGCCTCGACTCGGAACGATTGAGACATCCCCCGGAATCGCCAGACGTGCATGACCCGCACGTCTGGATGGACGTGTCGCTCTGGAGTCAGGGAATCGGTCCCGTTGTCAAAGCGCTCGCCGGACGAGCCCCGGCGTTTGCCGCCGAGTTTCAAGAGCGGGGTGAGGCCTATCAACAGGAGTTGACGGCCCTGGACGGCCGCGTCCGGCAGATCATCGCCGGCATCCCCGAGTCGCAGCGACTCCTGGTCACGTCGCACGACGCCTTCGGCTACTTCGGCCGCGCCTATGAACTCGAAGTCCACTCCGTGCTGGGCGTGACGACCGACTCGGAAGCCGCCGTCAGCGATATCAATCAGCTCGTTGATCTGGTCGTCCGCCGCAAACTGCCGGCCGTCTTCATCGAGTCCAGCGTCAACCAGAAGTCTCTGCAGGCGCTCGTCGAGGGGGCGGCGTCGCGCGGCATGCAGGTCCGGCTCGCCGGCCCCTTGTACAGCGACGCACTCGGACCGGCCGATGGTCCCGCAGGCAGCTATGCGGGTATGATCGAAACGAACGCCCGGATGATGGCGGCCGCGCTTTCGCTGGACGCCACCGCGGCTCGGGAGGAATGAGCAGCCGATGCAGCCTTCGACGGACAATCTGCCGCTACCCGACGGTTCACCGCAACTGGCCAACGTCCACGACCACAGTTCGCCCCTGTCAATCGACGACATGACCGTCGCCTACCACCGGCAGCCGGTCCTGTGGAACATCGACTACGACGCTCCGGCCGGCCGGCTGATCGCGATTATCGGCCCGAACGGAGCCGGCAAGAGCACGCTCATCAAAGCCGTCCTGAACCTGGTGCCGCGAGCCTCCGGCGTGGTGCGATTCTTTGGCGACACCTTCGAACACGCCCGCCACCGAATCGCCTACGTCCCGCAGCGGACCAGCGTCGACTGGCAGTTCCCGGTGACCGCCCTTGATGTCGTCACGATGGGACTCTATCGCCAGATCGGCTGGTTCCGCCCGGTCAGTTCCTCTCACCGGCAGCGGGCCTTGGCTGCCCTGGAACGGGTCGGACTGGCCGACTTCGCCCGGCGGCAGATCAGCCAGCTCTCCGGGGGACAGCAGCAGCGGGTTTTCCTCGCACGGGCGCTGGTCCAGGAGGCCGACTTCTACCTGATGGACGAACCCTTTGCGGGAGTCGATGCGGCCACCGAGCGGGCCATCGTCGAGCTGTTGCGGGAACTGCGGCGCCAGGGACGGACGGCGATGGTCGTCCATCACGACCTGCAGACCGTTACGGAGTATTTTGACGACGTCATGCTCCTCAACACCCGGCTGGTCGCCGCCGGACCGACGGCAACCGCCTTCACCCCCGAAAACCTCCGCCGGACCTACGGCGGCAAACTGGCGCTGCTGGATCAGGTCGGACATCAGATGACGCTGAACGGGCCGCCGCGATGAGAGGGCGACGAAGGATCCTGTCGGTCGTCGGCACGCTGGCCACGGTTCTCCTGCTGATGACCGGCGCCACCTTCGCGGCCGAGACCGGCCCCGGCAGCGTTGCCAACTCCGATTTCTGGCGGGCGCTGACACTGCGCGACTACAACACCCGCGTCGTGCTCGCCGGAACGTGCCTGCTGGGCCTCGCGGGGGGCGTCGTCGGGACGTTCATGCTGCTCCGCAAGCGTTCGCTCGAAGCCGACGTCGCCAGCCACGCCGCCTTTCCCGGCATCGGACTGGCCTTTCTGCTGACCGAGGCGTTCCGCCCCGGACTGGGCAAATCGCTGCCGATTCTGCTCGCCGGGGCCTTTGCGACCGCCCTGCTCGGGATCGGCTGCACTCACCTGCTGACCCGGATCCGCCGCATCCGCGAAGACGCCGCCCTGGGGATGGTGCTGGGAGTCTTCTTCGGCGCCGGCGTGGTTTTGCTGACGATCATACAAGGGCTGCCGTCGGGCCATCAGGCGGGACTGTCCGACTTTGTGTTCGGCAAGGCGGCGGCGCTGGTGGCTTCCGACATGCAGGTCCTCGCCGGGTGCGCCGTCGTAGTCGTCGTGCTCTGCGGCGTCTCCTTCAAGGCCCTCACGCTCCTCTGCTTCGATCGCGAGTTCGCCGAGGTCCAGGGCTGGCCCGTGCGGGGGCTCGACTGGCTCCTGACGCTGCTGATTGTCAGCGTCACCGTCATCGGCATGCAGAGCGTTGGACTGCTGCTGGTCGTCGCGCTGACCATCATCCCCTCGGCTGCGTCCCGCTTCTGGTCCGACCGACTGCCGGTGATGGTGGCGGTCGCCGGCGGACTGGGAGCGCTCAGCGGACTGCTGGGAGTGCTGGTCAGCGCCGCCGCTCCGCGACTCGCCGCCGGAGCCGTGATTGTGCTCAGCGCAACGGCCGTCTTCGGAGTCAGCCTGCTCCTTGGCCCGCGCGGCGGCGCGGTCTGGGAGTGGCTCCGGCGACGCTCGGTCCGCGTCCGCGTCGGCCTGCTCGATCTCCTCCGGACGAGCTACGAACTTCAGGAACGCCGCTGGTCCGCCGGCGAAGTCCCGCGCGCCGCCGAGTTATCCGACTTCTCCTTCACCGCGGATCTGCTCCGGCAGGTTCGGAGCTGGTCGCCGGCACGCGTCGCCAGTCTGCTGCACTACGGAATCCTGGTCGGCGTCATCCGCCCCGACTCCGCTGGCGGTTACCGCCTCACCGAAGAAGGGGGCCGGCAAGCCCTCGAAGCGGTCCGCCAGCACCGTCTCTGGGAGCTCTATCTGATCCACTACGCCGAACTGCCGCCGCTCCATGTCGACAGCAGCGCCGATCTCACCGAGCACGCCCTGCATCCGCAGCAGATCGAACAGCTCGAACGATTGCTCAGCGGGACGATTCCACCGTTGCCCCCCAACCCCCATGCCCCCATCGACCACGCCCCGGCGATCGTCCCTCCCGGAGGCGTCGCATGAACGTTCTGGCCGTGTCGCTGCTGACGTGGACATCGCTCGATACCTGGATCGTTGTGACGGCGGCGCTGACGGCGATGTCGTGCGCCGTCCCCGGCTGTTTTCTCGTCCTGCGTCGGCAGAGCCTGATGGGAGACGCTCTCAGCCACGCCGTCCTGCCCGGAATCGTCCTGGCGTATCTCGCCTGGAACTACGGCCGGCATGCCGGCTGGCTCGCGACGGCCGACGACGGCACGCGGCAACTGGTCCTGTTCTTCGGCGCCGCAGTCACCGGAGTGCTCTGCGCCCTGTTGACCGAGGCGGTCCGCGACATCGGCCGCGTGGAAGCCGGCGCAGCACTCGGAGTGGTCTTCACGTCGCTGTTCGCCCTCGGCCTGCTGCTGGTCCGCCTGTTCGCCGATCAGGCTCACGTCGATCCCGGCTGCGTCCTGTACGGCAACCTCGAAATGGTCGTCGCCGTCCCGTTCGGCACGACAGGAATTCCGCTCGCCGCCGCGACGGCGGGAGCCGTCTGCCTGATCAACCTGCTGCTGACCGCAGTCTTCTTTAAAGAACTGCAGCTCAGCTCATTCGATCCGGCCCTGGCCACGTCGCTGGAAATCCCCGCCCGGCTGATGAACTATGGCCTGATGGCCGTCACCTCGGCAACCGTCGTCACCGCGTTTGAAACGGTCGGCAGCGTGCTGGTCCTCTCCATGCTCGTCGTCCCCGCGGCGACGGCATTACTTCTCACCGACCGCTTGCGGACCGTCCTCGGTCTCAGCTTGGTCGCCGCTACGGCCGCCGCGCTGCTGGGTCACTCGCTCGCGCGGCTGCTGCCGTGGTTCGAATCCGCCGTGCTCGGCATGCCACACGCCCCCGACGCCAGCACCTCCGGTCTGATGGCGGTCGCCGGCGGACTCCTGTTCGTGCTGGCGTGGGTTCTCGGCCCCCGCTACGGCGTGCTCCGCGCTCGGCGCGATCGACTCCGGCTCCGGCGCCGGATCATCCGCGAAGATCTCCTCGGCCGGCTTTACCGCCAGGAAGAACCCCGTCCGACGACGATCGGCCTGACGATCCCCGAATTCGCCAGCGATACGCAGCACTCGCCGGCGGCCATTCGCGCGGCGCTCGATCATCTGATCCGGGAGGGGCTGATCACGGCCCGTGGCGAGGACTATCGGCTCACCGATTCCGGCCGTCACGCGGCCGTCGAAGTCGTCCGATCGCATCGGCTCTGGGAAAGCTACCTCTCCCAGGAAATCCAGGTCGGCCCCCAGCACGTGCACGCCTCGGCGGAAGAGGTCGAGCACCTGCTCGACGAACGGCTGAAGGCGGAGCTGGCGGCGCAGCTTGCTCACCCGGTCGAAGATCCGCACGGGAAGGCGATCCCGGGAAGAAGTGGCGAGTGATGAGTGGCTGGTGAAGACATGGAGAGCCCGCCGCCGGACGTGACAGACCCACCCGTTCGCTCCACTCCGCCTGAATCTCCCGGCAAGCAGCCCGGATTTCTCCCGGCGTCGGTTCGAATTTCAGTGGCGAGCTGACGGAGGCCTGCCGTTCTGATCGCTCTTTGCTTATGGCTCACAAAGCATGGATCATGCAACGAAAACCTTGCGTCGAAAGACTGGGAGCGGACAAGGCCCCCTGGATCGTTGAATACGTTGATCCGATCACCGGCAAGCGGACGTTTGAGACGAAGAGGCTGGAACTGAAGAAAGACCGCGACTGATGTGGAAAGCGGGCTGCGGAGAATCGGCGGGAGCAACTGCGTCACGTCGTGACGATCGGCACCCGTCAGGAGGACGTTCCAGGGAATGCCGCGGGCGTCCGTCAGGATGTGAGGCTCACTCCCCGGCTTCCCCGACCCGTAGGGGGCGGGCCAGTCTTTTCGCCTCCCCCGACAGCGCGCACCGAAGAAATTGTTGACCGTCGCCCGCGACCAGTCGATTTAATCGGTCTCGCGCAGCCGCTTCAGCAGTTCTTCGTGCAGCCGATCCCAGACGTCGTCGGCCCGCCAGTCGCGCAGTCGCCCCCAGCAAGCAGGTCATGCCGGAGCCGCACCCCATTTCCTGCGGCCGCGCATTCCCAGGGAATGCCGCTCTTCAAGGCCAACAGAATGCCAGCCAGCGCCTTTCCGTCGTCAATCGGCAGCCCCTCCTTCCGGAAGAGGTCCGCGCCCAGGACGCAACAATTCCTCCAACACCAAATAACCAATAACTAATATCCGATAACCAGCAACTAACTTCTCACCACCAGATTGTCCCGGTGGATCACTTCGTCGTATCGCATCGCTCCCAGCAACGCGGAGATCTCGTCAGCCCGCTTCCCGGCAACCCGGCCGGCGGTCCCCGAATCGTAATTCGTCAGCCCGCGCGCGAACTCTTCGCCCCGGAGATCCACCAGCGAAACAACCTCCCCCTTTTCGAAGTCCCCTTCGACGGCGGTCACCCCGATTGCCAGCAGCGATTTCCCCTGCTGTTCAACCGCCCGGCGAGCCCCGTCGTCGAGAACCAGTTTCCCCTTGGGAGGAAGCGTGTATCCAATCCAGCGCTTCCAGGCCGGTACCGCCTCCTGCTCGGCGAGGAACAGCGTGCCAACGTCCTCACCCGCAAAGATCTCGTCCAGGATCTGCGGGCGTTTGCCGTTGGCGATCATCACGTTCGTGCCGACGGCCGTAGCGGTCTGAACGGCTTCCAGCTTGGTCCGCATCCCCCCTGTGCCGCGGGAGCTTTTTGAGGCCCCCACCAGCGACATCAGCTCTTCGTCGAACCGCTCGACCAGCGGTATCCGCCGGCTGGCGGGATCGGTCGGATCGCCCGTCAGGAGGCCATCGACCACCGAAAGAACGATCAGCAGATCGGCGCGGATCAGATTGGCGACCATGGCGGCCAGCCGATCGTTATCCCCCAGCTTGATCTCTTCCGTGCTGACCGTGTCGTTCTCGTTCACGATCGGGACTGTAGGAAACTCCGCGAGCGTCAACAGCGTGTTGCGGACGTTCAAGTAGCGGGCCCGGCTTTTGAAGTCGTTCGCGGTCAGCAGAAGCTGGGCCGCGTGAAACCCGTGCGGACGAAGGTGTTTGTCGTACAGGTGGATCAGGTGCGCCTGGCCGGTCGCGGCGGCGGCCTGAAGGTGCGACAGGTCTTTGGGGCGTTCGCGGAGTCCCAGCAGCCCCATACCGGCCCCGATCGCGCCGCTGCTGACCAGCACGACCTTCCGGCCCGATTCGACCAGTCGTCGAATCTGTTCGGCGAGGGACGCAATCCGATCGGAATCCAGCCGATCGTCGTCGGTCGACAGCACGTTCGTTCCGACCTTGACGACAATGGTTCGCGCGCGGCGGACGAGCTCCTGGCGGGGGGACATGGCGATGCAGTTCCTGCAAAGGCGGTGTGCAATTTTGATCTGTGGCGGATCCGTGCGGCGGACATTCTAGCGGAAGGGGGCCAGCGAGTCCGCGCCGGAAGAAACTCGCCCAGACGAAGCTTCTTTTTCGAAAAAGTCGGGATTCATCGGCAGATATTGATAGAGCATTTGCTCCCGAGTTCGGTGAATATGGGGACGTCTTCCGCGGTTCATTTCTGATCGGTTCTTTCGATCTGGCTGCGTCCGGCATGAAGCCGGGGATTCAATCCTGAGACAGGAACAGAACACATGCCCGCTCCCGTGTTTCTAACTGCAGAATGGCGGCGACTGCTCCTGATCAACTATCAGATTGATCCCGCAGTCCTGGAACGCTGGCTGCCGCGGGGAACCGAGCTCGATACGTTCAACGGAAAGTCCTACGTCAGTCTGGTCGGTTTCCGCTTCCTGGAAACGCGCGTCCGCGGGCTGGCCATTCCCGGACACCAGGACTTCGACGAAGTCAATCTCCGGTTCTACGTCCGCCGCCCCCATCCCGAGGGAGCCCGGCGGGGCGTGGTCTTCATCAAAGAAATCGTCCCTCGGCCGGCGATCGCTTTCGTGGCCCGCTGGGTCTACAACGAAAACTACGTTTCCCATCCCATGCGACACGCGTTCGAGCCCCCGTTCTCCTCGGATCACTCGTTGGAGAGTCTCTCCTATTCCTGGGAGTTCCGCGGAAAGTGGCAGACGCTGGCTGCGCGCGTCACCGGTTCGCCGCAGCCGTTGAGACCCGGATCCGAAGCGGAATTCATCGCAGAGCACTACTGGGGCTACGCCCGGCAGCGTGATGGCTCGACGCTCGAGTACAGCGTGGAACACCCACCCTGGAAGGTCTGGAATACCAGCGACTGCAGCGTCGAAATCGATGCTTCCGCAGTCTACGGGGACGACTTCGCCGCAGCCCTCAGCCAAATGCCCGCGTCAGCGTTTGCGGCCGACGGTTCGGCCGTCACGGTCCGGCGCGGCGAAAAGGTCCCGACCGCATAGACCAGCTCCCCGCCGCTAGCTGACTCCCTCGGGAACCGGAGGTCTGAAAATGCGAAAGCCCTCGGGGGGCTTGCACCACCCGAGGGCTTCCTATCGAAACGGCCCGGTAAACACCGTCCGTGGAGACCGCCGAAACAGGTCAGTGAGTCATCGCAGCTTGAAACCGAGGCTCCGTTCAGCGATGCAGAAGTCCTGGCCGCCGTGCCACAACTTCAAGTTCAGTCGACCAGTCCGGCCGGGGGTATGTCCGGGAAATGCATGCCGAGGTCGATCAGGCGGCTTCCGCCGTCTCGTCGTCCTCGTAGACCAGGTAGTACACGCTGGTCGAACACTCTTCGAGGAAGCCCTTGATGGTTTCGCTGGCGACGGATTCGCTCAGTTGTTCGAGCGCGGCGACCACCCGGTCGACCTCGTCGCTCGAAATCTCTTCGTAATCGAACTCTTGATCCTGAGACACCGTGTTCCTCCTCCGTGACGATCGATACGCCACCCACGCGGGAAAGGCGGTCTGCAGCGGAGGTATCGGCGTGCGACTTCGTCCCCGTTCAGCGGAACCGACAGCAGTCGCAGGAGAGTCTCAGAGTCCCGGTCAGAACCGGCGCCAACGGCAAAGTCAACGCTGTTTACCCGTCTTGCCCGGCTTGGAGATCTTCTTGGCCGGTTTGGCCCCCTCGGCGTCGGACGTCTTGGAATTGCCGGTCGTCGGCTTGTTGCCCCCGAAAATGTTGTCCCAGCCGGACGAGAACTTTTCGTTGGAGCCGGTGTGGACGGTGTAGCCGGTCATGGCACAGTCACTCCCTGAAATCTGGCACGCGAAATTCGGACGGAGCGACGCATTCGCTCTGCGTCGAATCCAGTTTAGTCCTCGCTATCCGGACCGACAATCGGCCGTCGCTCCAACCCTGTTGCGGAGTGTGGTCGATCGTCGGCGGTCGAGAGCAGGCGGCGCTCGGGACGTCGAGATGGACCGCCCGCGTCTTGAGCCCCGAAGCGGGCGCAGGGTTGTAGCCACGAGTGAAACGGAGTCCGCCGACAGGCGGACGGAGTGCAACCCGTGGAAGACGACGCCACACCGACTCAACGGCCCCGGAAGGGGCGGCGGAACGGAGAATTCATGATCCGCGCTTCGCGGTACGGTTTCCTTTGCTCCACCGGATCTCCCCGATTCCCGGTACGGCATCATTCCACGGGTTGCGCCCGGGCGGCTTTGCAGCAGCGCGCTCCACCCCCACCCGACACTCTTGTTCCTCGTCGCGGCGCAGCGCGGCCCGGGGCGTCGGCAGCGTTGCACCGCCATCGGCCGAGTTCACCTCTATTACGGACGAGTCTCGTAGAACCAGCCGATCGGCAGGGAGCGGAACCGGGACGAGATCCAGCCCGACTTCTCATCCCGCACGTAATAGCTCAGCGCTGCCCGGCCCTCGTGAAACAGCACGCTCGTGTAGGCGTACGTCTGCTCGCCATCGGTTTCGAGATCGCGTTTGTACGTCCAGGACTTTCCCTCGTCGGTCGAGACGGCCGCGGTCAGCGGTGTCCGCTTCCCCCCGTGGCCGGCGCCGGGAACGAACGTGTCATTCCAGATCAGCAGCAGGTCGCCGGTGGTCGGAATTCGGCGCAGCGTCGCCGGGGATTCGGGGCCGCGGACATCCCAGGACCGGGCCTCGCTCCAGGTTTCTCCGCCGTCGGCCGATTCGCTGACGGCGATGTGGCCGAGCTGCGTCCGGACGTGCATCAGCAGCCGGCCGTCGGCCAGTTCAAGAACTTCCGGTTCCATCGCCCCCCGCTTGGCATAATCCACGCTCCCCCGGCTGCGGCGCCAGGTTCTGCCGCCGTCGTCGGAAAGCTCGCACCAGCACTGGAAGTGACCTCCCTTCAGAACGTCACCCGTACTGGCGACCGGAACGACGAGCCGGCCGCTGCCGAGGACGGTCACACGGTCGTTGTTGAGGACGTGGTAGCCCTCGGTCGTGGTGACCCGGACGGGCGGGCCGAAGGTGCGGGCTTCGTCAGTGGAAGTCCGCAGCTCAACCCGCAGGTCCTGCGGAGAATTCTTGACGAGGTAAAAGAACCCCAGCGGACCGTCGAACACGGACATGGGCGACAATCGGCGCAGCGTCGCCGACATGACATTCTGTTTTCCAGTCGTTTCCTGCAGGACCCGTGGAGCGGACCAGTCACGGCCGCCGTTGGCAGATTCGACGCCAACGATGCGGGCGGTGGCGAAATCGGACCCGCCGCCCACGAATTCGGTGGTGGCATACAGCAGTCGACCGTCGGCCAGCCCGGCGATGGAGCCCTCGCTGTAGCGCGGATGCTCGGCGGTCGCAGGGAAGACCTCTCGGGAAAATTCCCCGGTCCACGCGGGCGCAGGCTCCTGCGACAACGCCAGCAATGCCTGGGCGGCCCGGATGCGCGCATCCAGGACTTCATCGTCGAGCAGTTTCATCAGCGCCGGAGCCGCGCCGAGGACGCGAGCATCGGGGGCGAATTCGCAGGCGTAGACCCGGACCGCGGGATCGGCGTGGGACAGGTTTGCGATCAAGGTTGCCTGGCCGGCCGGATCCCCAAGACAGGCCGTGGCGTACTGGAAATAGGCCCTGGTCAGCGGTTCGTCGAAGCGTGCCGCCCCCTCGCGAAGGGCAGGGAGATCGGAGGCGTCGCCGACGCGGGCCAGAATCCAGGCGGCGATCCGGGCCTGTTCGCCCTCTGCGTGGTGCACGTACTTCCGCAGGAGGGGCAGGGCGCCGGGATGGCCCCAGCGGGTCAGGGCCGCTGCCGCCATCATGACCTGTTTGGGATTGTCGGAAGTCAGCGATTCCCGGAGGAGTCTGCCATCGCCAATCTGCCACACCTTGAACAGACTCTCGCACGCGTGGACGTGACCGTGCGGATTCTCGCTGGCGAGGACGTCGAGCATCAGGCGAGTGCGGGAAAGGTCCCCGGCCCGGACGAGCTCGCGAGCGAGTCCGCACTTCCGCTGATCGTCGGTTTCGGCAGGAATGCGGGCGGGGAGGGCCTGGCGGACTTCGGCCCCGTAGCCGGCGACGGTGAGTCCCTCGGCAGCATGCATGGAGGGCCAGAATTCGTCGGACTTGAAGCCGTCTCGGAGAATCTGCACGCAACGCGCCTGCGTCTCCGGAGTCAGAGTCAATCGGGTCGGCTTCTCTTGTGCGGGTAGGGGGGATGCTGTGAGACAGAGGGCGGTCAACAGAGTCAGGCGTTGCATCGGGCGTCCTTCTGTGACGGGGACGGAGATCAGCCGCCGCCGAGCGCGGGGAGAAAGTGGACTTCGTCGTCCGGTCCGACCGGTTCGTTGAGTCCGGCAGACATCTTCGAGCCGACAACAGCCATCAGGCCCGGACGGAGGACGGCTCCACGGCAGAGACGGCCTGTGATGCCGGGAAACTGGCGTTCCAAGTTTTCGACGACCTCCCGGACCGTGGCACCTCCCGCGACGACCACGGCGGTTCCGTCGGTGAGATCGCGCAGGGCGCTGGGGAGGTGGACCTGAGCCATTGTGGCGCGATGCCTTTCCCGTGTGCCGAATCGTCGTCGAACCGGAGACGACACGCCCTCCGCTGACTCAGGGCGTGTCGCCCGGATTTCTTTCCGTTCGAAACTATTGTTCGGCCTGTTTTTCGAGGATGGCGGCCATCAGGCGGGGAGGAGACATCGGGAGCTGGTGCATCCGGACCCCCGTAGCCGCGTAGATGGCGTTGGCGATGGCGGCGGGGGGCGGGCAGATCGGGACTTCGCCGACGCCCCGGACGCCGTACGGGTGATTGGGGTCGGGGACTTCGACGAGGATCGTGTCGATCATCGGGACGTCGTAACAGGTCGGAATGCGGTAGTCGAGGTAAGTCGCGTTGCGCATCGAGCCTTTGTCGTCGTACCAGTACTCCTCGTTGAGGGCCCAGCCGATCCCCTGAACCGCCCCCCCCTGAAGCTGGCCTTCGACATAGCTGGGATGGATCGCGGTGCCGACGTCCTGCGCCACGGTATAACGCAGGATCTGCACCTTGCCGGTCTCGATGTCGACTTCGACATCGACGCAGTGCGTGCCGAAGGCCCCCGCCTGGTTGGCGGTGCTGGAGGTGCCGTTGCCGACGATCGGCCCCCCCGCTTCGTGCAGTTCGGCGGCCAGTTCTTTGAACGGGACGCACTTGCCGGCCCCGACAACTCCGCCGTCAACAAACTGAAGCTGATCCGCGGGGACGTTCCAGAGGACGGCGCAGCGCTGAATCATCTGCCGCTGAATGTCGCGGGCGGCCTCGATCGCGGCGATGCCGGTGGCGAAGGTGACGCGGCTGCCGCCGGTGACGTCCGTGTAGCCGACGCTGTCAGTGTCGGCTACCTGCGGATTGACATCTTCGGCCCCGATGCCAAGTGTCTCGGCGAGTTGCATGGCGATGCCGGCGCGGGAGCCGCCGATGTCGGACGAGCCTTCGATCAGCGAAACGGTGCCGTTCGGGTTGACGGTGGCGGTTACGGAAGATTTGAGGCCGGCGTTGAACCAGAAGCCGCTGGCGATCCCCCGGCCGTAGTTCAAGCCGCTGAGTGGCGAGCGGTAGTGCTCGCTGTCGCGGATGGCCTCGACGGTTTCGACCATGCCGATGCGGGAATAGACCGGGCCGTCGACCCGGCGGGTCCCTTCCTTCGCCGCGTTCATGAGGCGGAACTCGGCGGGGTCGAGCTTGAGCTGCTCGCAGATTTCATCGACGAGGGTCTCGGTCGCGAAGGCGACATGTGTCGATCCCGGCGCCCGGTAGGCGTTGCTGCGGGGTTTGTTGACGCAGACATCGAAGCCCTCGACCCTCCCGTTCGGAACGTCGTAGCAGGCGAAGACGCACATGCAGCCCGGTCCGATCGGCGAGCCGGGATAGGCGCCCGCTTCGAACGCCAGCCAGGCCTCGCCCGCGACGAGCTTGCCGGTCTTGTCGGCGCCGAGTTTGACCTTCATGTACGACCCGGGCGTCGGACCGGTCGCTTCGAAGACCGCGGCCCGGTCCATGATGAGTTTGACGGGCCGGCCGGTCTTCTTGGACAGCGCGGCGGCGACCGGGGGCAGGTAGACGGAGATTTTCCCGCCGAATCCGCCGCCGATCTCCATCGGAACGACTTTGACATCGGAGACGGGGATCCGCAGCAGTTCGGCGGTCTGCTGGCGGGCGGTAAAGGTCCCCTGGGTGCTCATCCAGACGGTCACTTTGCCGTCGGCGTTCCAGAAAACAGTCGCGTTGTGAGGCTCGATGTACCCCTGATGGACGGTCGCCGTGCGGAATTCGCGCTCGACGACCACCGCAGCCTGATCAAAGGCGGCGTCGACGTCGCCCCGCTCGAACAGGAATTGCTTCGCAATGTTCGACGGCAGCGCCGAGGGATCGGGTGCCTTTCCGCCGGGGATTTCCGTGCGGACGTCGTCGTTCAGAATCGGGGCGTCCGGCTGCATGGCGGCCAGCACGTCCAGGACGGGGGGGAGCAGTTCGTAGTCGACCTCGATCAGTTTCACCGCCTGCTCGGCGATGTGGATGTTGTCGGCGGCGACGCCGGCGATGGCGTGGCCCTTGTAGAGCACCTTGTCGTGGGCGAGCACGTTGGCGCTGAGGTGCTTCATGTTGACCGCCCCTTCGCCGAGCTCGACGACCCGGTCGCCGTGGTAGGGGAGGTCTTTGGAGGTGACGACGGCCCGGACGCCCGGCAGGGCTTCGGCCTTGGAGGTGTCGATCCGCGTGATGCGGGCGTGGGCGTGGGGGCTGCGGAGCATGGCGGCGTGGAGCATGCCGGCCATATGGGTGTCGGCGCCGTACTTGGCGCGGCCGGTGACCTTATCGACGCCGTCGTGGCGGATGGGGCGCGTGCCGATGACCTTGTACTTGGGGCGTTCAGCGGTGGACATGGTGGACTTCCCTGAAAAACGGCAGGCCGACGGGTCGCACGGGCTGCTGGAGTCGAATGATCGGGGGTTCCGCAGGACGATGTTCAGAGGCTATTTGCTGCAAGGCTCGCCGGATGCGCGGCGTTTGACGGCGGCGGTCAGGACGGCGCGGACGATTTTGTCGTAACCTGTACAGCGACAGAGATTTCCGGCGAGGTAAAAGCGGACGTCTTCTTCGGTCGGGTTGGGATTCTCGGCGAGCAGGGCTTCCGTCTGCATGATGAAGCCCGGCGTGCAGATGCCGCACTGCAGGGCGGCCCCTTCCAGAAAGGCCTGCTGGACGCAGTCGAGATGGCCGCCGCAGGCGACTCCTTCGATCGTTTTCAGCTCGGCCCCCTCGGCTTCAACGGCCAGGACGAGGCAGCTTGTGACAGGGCGGCCGTTCATATGGACGGTGCAGGAGCCGCAGTTACCGTTGGCGCAACCTTCTTTGGTCCCGGTGAGTTCAAGGACGTCGCGAAGGACTTCGAGCAGCGTCTGTCGCGGTTCGCAGAGGAATTCGGTCTCTTCGCCATTGACGGTGGCGGTCACCACGTGCTTCTTGGACATGAGGCGTCCTTGTCGTAAAAGGCCTGTCGGCGGCCGGTGATTTCTGATGGCTGATTGTGTCAGGGATGGCGTGCGCGACTCAGTGACCCGGTCGGTAGACGAGAGTTTCGCAGCGGGCTCGGGCGACTGCCGCTTTGACGACGCGTTCGGTCAGCACGCCGACCAGGTGGAGGCGGTATTCGCGGGTGCCGCGCATGTCGGTGATCGGCGAGGCGATCGACCGGGCGGCGGCGGCGGCTTTGGCGATGGTTTCGTCGTTGACGGGCTGCCCGACCAGAGCGGCGGAGGCCGCCGTCGCATAGAGCGGGGTCGGGGCGACGGCCCCGAGGGCGATGCGGGCGGCGAGAAATTTCTCGCCGCCCGCATCCAGAGTCACCGAGGCTCCGACACCGACGACGGCGATGTCCATTTCGTTGCGGGGAATGAACCGGCGATAATGGGAGCCGCTGTTTGCGGGGCGAGCGGGGAAGCGGATTTCGACCAGAAGTTCGCCGGGCTGAAGGACGTTCTTGCCGGGGCCGGAGCAGAACTCCTCGACCGGGACTTCGCGGGTTCCGGAGTGGCTGGCGATCACGCACTTGCCTCCCAGGGCGATCATCGCGGGGGTCGAATCGGCGGCCGGGCCGGAATTGCAGAGATTGCCGCCAAAACTGGCCCGGCTCTGGATCTGCACGCCGCCGATGATGTGGGCGCTGTCGGCCAGGGCGGAGTAGTGCTCAACCAGTTTCGCGTGCTCGTAAACCCGGCAGCAGGGGACGGATGCGCCGAGTCGGAGGCCGTCCGGGCCGAGTTCGAGGATGTTGAGTTCGGCGATCTTCTTGATATCGATCATCGAGTCGGGCTCGAGGCGGCCCATGCGGACGTGATCGATCAGGTCGGTCCCGCCAGCGAGCGGGCGGGCCTTGCCCTTGTGCATCGCGAGGAGTTCCAGGGCGCCCGCGAGGGACTGCGGGGCGTGATAGTCGAAGTGTCTCATGGCGGCCTTTACCGGGAGTCCTGCGCTGTCCCTCCGCCGCGTCGCCGCGACGGAGGGCAAATTCCATTCAACTGCCGGCCCATCATGGAGTTCTGCTGCGTTCGTCGCAACTGCGAATTTTGATGCCAGCAGGCGAAGATTTCTCGCAGAGGCGCAGGCAGAGGGAAGAGGAGCTCGCAGAGAAGTCGAAGGTTTCACGCAACGACGCGACGGGGACGCGACGACGCAACAAGAGAGAAATGTCGAAGGTGGAATTTCGAAAGAAAGGCAATGGCCGAGAGCCAGGCCGTCGCGAGCCGCAATCAACCACTGACGACTGACGACTGACGACTGACCACGGACTGAGTCCTCTGGCGATTCGCGATTCCTTGATTGCGATTTCGTTCTGTTCTGGAAGTTGGGGGCGGGAATCTGGTAACATCAATTGGCGTTGATCTGATGCGCGGGCGGTGGTTGGGAGTTGCAGGTGATGCGGATGCGTGGGAGCAGGTGCCGAGGGCCGGGCGCGGCAGGCGGGATTTCCCGAAGGGAAGTGCTGCGGGCTGGGCTGACGGGGTTTTCAGCACTGTCGCTGGCGGAATTGCTGCAGCAGCGCGTCCAGGCGGGGACGGCGAGCGGCGGGGACCGGACGGCGGTGATTCTGGTCTGGCTGCGGGGCGGTGCGAGCCATCTCGATACGCTCGATCCGAAGCCTGACGCTCCATCGGACTACCGCGGGCCGTTTGATCCGATTGCGACCAATGTTCCCGGAATGCAAATTACCGAACTGCTGCCGCGGCTGGCGCAGATTGCCGACAAGTACACGATTCTGCGGTCAATGGCACATACGGGGGGCGGTCACCCGGCCGGATCGCTGCAGGTGCTCGGCGACGACCCCGACGCTCAGGACAAGCTCAAGCCGGTTTATCCAGACTGGATGTCGATTGTCAGTTATTTGCGGCGGGATCCCCGCCGGACGGTGCCGAGCTACGTGGCGGTCAATCCGGTCGACAACTACGACAGTTTCACGATTGCCGGGCCGACGTACCTGGGGCCCGCCTATGAGGCTTTCCGGGTGACGGGGGATCCCAGTCAGCCGACGTTTGAGGTGCCGAATATCGGACTGAAAGATGGTTCCGTCGCGGATCGGCTGCTGCGGAGGGTGCACCTGAGCCGGGATTTCGACCGGATGCGGGACGGTCTCGATCAGTCGGGAGCGATGCGGGCCGTCGACGACTTCGAGGCCCAGGCGTTGAATTTGCTGACGAGCGCGTCGGCGCGGGAAGCGTTCGACCTGTCGCGGGAGCCGGATCCGATCCGCGACCGCTACGGTCGGAACGCGTGGGGGCAGCAGTGCCTGATGGCCCGGCGGCTGGTGGAAGCTGGCGTGGATGTCGTGGCGACGGAATTCGACGGTCCGCTGTGCGGTCGAGTCGCTAACTGGGACGATCATGCGGTCAATCAGCATGTTTTCGATGCGTTGAGCTTCCGCATGCCAACGGTCGATCAGGCCGTCTCGGCGTTGATTGAAGACATTTATGCCCGCGGGCTCGACCGACGGGTACTGGTGGTGGTGACCGGGGAGTTCGGGCGGACCCCGCGGATTTCGTATGTCGCCAGCAGCGGCGGCGGGGTGGCCAGCGCGCCGGCGGGGACGGTGCAGCCGGGGCGCGATCACTGGCCGCGGGCGAATTCGATGCTGTTCGCCGGCGGCGGCATTCAGACCGGTCAGATTATTGGCGGGACGGACGCCCGCGGCGAAGATGTGGTGGACCGGAGGGTTTCCCCCGGCGACTTTCTGGCGACAATTTACCGACACCTGCAGATTGACTACGAACGAGTGGCGATTCCGAACTTTGCCGGGCGACCGGTGCCGATCGTCCGCGAGGGAGCGGCGATTCCGGAATTGATGGGAACCTCGGGACGAGTGTGAAGGGCAGAAAACGCGCCGGCGACCGGTTGTCGCAGAGCACTGGCGGAAGCGCCGCCGATGACACACCGGACCTGGGGCAGACTTCCCTCTGGAATTCAACGGGTGAGAGGCCGAAATGCCACGGTTGTCGATGTTGTGTCTGATGCTGGGAATGATCTCTGTCGCGGGACGTGCGGAGTGTGCGGAGCCGACGGCGGAGCAGCTCAAGTTCTTTGAAACGTCCGTGCGACCGTTGCTGGTCGAGCATTGCCAGAAGTGCCACGGCGAAAAGAAGCAGTGGGGGGCGCTGCGGCTCGATTCGCACGAAGCGCTCCTCAAGGGGGGCGAGAACGGCCCCGCAATCGTGCCGGGCAAGCCGGAGGAGAGTCGTTTGATCCAGGCCGTGCGGCATTCCGACGACCTGCAGATGCCGCCTGACGAAAAGCTGTCGGACCGGCAGATTGCGACCCTGGTCGACTGGGTTCGGCAGGGAGCGCCATACCCCGCCAGCGCCGCGGGAAAGGCGGATCGGAGTCGCGATCCGAATCACTGGGCATTCCAGCCGCCGCGCGATCCGGCTGTTCCGACGACGAAGAATACGACGTGGGCGCAGACGGGGCTGGATCATTTCGTGTTGGCGCGGCTGGAGTTGGCCGGGTTGTCGCCTGCCGTTGCCGCGGACCGGCGGACCTTGATTCGCCGGGTCACATTCGACCTGACCGGTTTGCCACCGACTCCCGAAGAAGTCGCAGCGTTTCTGGCCGATGCGGGGGAGGGGGCTTACTCGCGGCTCGTGGAGCGATTGCTGGCATCGCCGGCGTATGGAGAGCGCTGGGGGCGGCACTGGCTGGACGTGGCCCGCTATGCGGACTCGAACGGGCTGGATGAGAATGTGGCGCACGGGAACGCGTGGCGTTACCGCGACTATGTGATCGACGCTTTCAACCGGGATCTGCCGTATGACCAGTTCGTGGTCGAGCAGCTTGCGGGGGATCTGCTGACACCGACCGACGCGGCGGACCGTCAGCAGAACCTGATTGCGACCGGATTCCTGGCGCTGGGGCCGAAGGTGCTGGCTGAGGTCGACGAGACCAAGATGCAGATGGACATCGTCGACGAGCAGATCGACACGGTGGGCCGGGCACTCCTGGGAATGACGTTCGGCTGCGCCCGGTGTCACGATCACAAGTTCGATCCGGTTTCGACTGCGGACTACTACGGTCTGGCGGGAGTGTTTACGAGCACCCGCACGATGGAGCATTTCAAAAAGGTTGCGAAGTGGCACGAAAACCCCCTGCCGTCTCCCGAGAGCGAGGCGATGCAGGCCGAGTATGTCGCGCAGATTGCGACGAAAAAGAGGGCATTGAACGAGGCCACCGAGGCCGCGGAGGTGGCCGCTCGGGCTGGTCTGACGGCAGACGCAAAGCCGCCTGCAAATCTCGAAACGCTGTTCCCGGCGGAGACGAAGGCGAAACTGAAACAGCTCAAGGATGAACTGACGCAGCTCGAGAAGACGCCGCCAGAATTGCCGTCAGCGATGGGGGCGACGGAGGCCGCGGTGGCCGACGTGCCGATCCACGTGCGGGGGAGTCACCTGAAGCTGGGCGAGGTGGTGCCGCGGCACGTGCCGGCGGTGATGCGGGGACCTGCCAGCCCGGCGTTTCCGTCGGACCAAAGCGGGCGGATGGAGCTCGCCAGATGGCTGGTCGATCCGCAGCACCCGCTGACGGCGCGGGTGATGGTGAACCGCGTCTGGCGGTGGCACTTCGGGAAGGGGCTGGTCCGGACGCCCGACAACTTTGGGCTGCTTGGGGAAGCACCGACACATCCGGAGCTGCTGGACTGGCTGGCGGTGCGATTTGTCGAGGGAGGCTGGTCGGTCAAGTCGCTGCACCGACTGATCGTGCTGTCGGCAACGTATCAGCAGGACAGCCGTGCGTCCGACGCGACGCTGCAGGCCGATCCGGACAATCTGCTTTACGGGCGGAGAGAGCTCCGCCGGCTGGAGGCGGAAGAGGTCCGCGATGCGGTGCTGGCGGTGAGCGGGCAGCTCGATCGGACGCCGGGAGGTCCGGTGCTGAAGGTGAAGAACCGGGGTTACCTGTTCGATCACACGTCGAAGGACCTGACGGATTATTCGAGCGTGCGACGGAGCGTGTATCTGCCGATCATCCGGAACAATCTGTACGACGTGTTTCAATTGCTGGATTTCCCCGATGCGTCCGTGCCGAGCGGGGACCGCTCGACGACGGTGATTGCGCCGCAGGCGCTGCTGATGCTCAACAGCGAATTTGTCATGCAGGCCGCGGACAAGTTTGCCGCGCGGCTGCTGTCAGACTTAGCGATCGACGACTCCGAGCGAGTGCGGCGGATGTACCGGCTGGCGTATGGACGGGACTCGTCGGATGAAGAACTGGCCGAGGCACGGACTTTCCAGCAGGCGCTGGAAGGGGCGATGCCGACCGATCGCATGGATGACGCTGCCCGCAAGCAGGCTGCCTGGAGTGGACTGTGCCAGGTGGTGCTGGCCGCCAACGAATTTGTTTACCTGCGTTGACGAACCCGCCTGAACTGCGACGACTTTCCCGCCTGAATTCGAGAATCTGCCATGTTTTCTGCTCCCTTTTCCCGCCGTCACTTGTTGCAGCGCAGCGCCGTGGGATTTGGTTCGCTGGCGCTGGCGTCGCTGCTGGCCGAGCAGTCGTCGGCGAAGGCTGCCGTGGCCGACCCGCTGGCGGCGAAGCAGCCGCACTTTCCCGCCCGCGCCAAGCGGGTGATCTTCCTGTTCATGAAGGGGGGGCCGTCGCACCTCGATACGTTCGACCCGAAGCCGCTGCTGGATCGTGACGACGGGAAGCCGCTGCCTTTCGCCAAGCCGCGGGTGCAGTTCGCTCCGACCGGGAACCTGCTGAAGTCCCCCTGGAAGTTCCAGCAGTACGGCGAGAGCGGAATCCCGGTCAGCGAACTGTTTCCGCACGTGGCCGGATGTGTCGACGACCTCTGCATGGTGCATTCGGTTCACGGGACGAATCCGGCACACGGCGGGGCGCTGCTGAAGCTGCACACGGGGAGCGATAACTTTGTCCGGCCGAGCATGGGCTCGTGGGTGACTTACGGACTGGGGACGGACAACGCGAATCTCCCGGCGTTCATTACGATCTGCCCGACGCTGGCGCATGGCGGGATCAGCAACTGGAGCTCGGCGTTTCTTCCGGCGCTCTATCAGGGGACTCCGCTGGGGAACGCCAGTGTGCCGTCGGACCAGGCGGCGGTGCGGTACATCAGCAATCCCCGGCTGCCGCGCGAGGTGCAGCGGCTGCAACTCGACCGGCTGAGTGCGATGAACCGCGCCCATCTGGCGGAGGGGACTCCGGATTCCGCATTGGAAGCCAGGATCAACTCGTTCGAGCTGGCGTTTCGGATGCAGGCGGAGATGCCGCTGGTGGAAGACCTGTCGCAGGAATCCGTCGCGACGCAGGCCCTTTACGGCATGGATGATCCAGTGACGGCGAACTTCGGCCGGATGTGTCTGAAGGCCCGTCGGTTCGCGGAGGCGGGGGTGCGGTTTATCCAGGTGACGCACAGCGACAGCAACGTGCAGTGGGACCAGCACAGCAATCTGAAGGCCGGCCACGAAAAGAACGCCCGGGAGGTCGACAAGCCGATCGCCGGTTTACTGCAGGATCTGAAGGCCCGCGGGCTGCTGGAAGATACGCTGGTCTGGTGGGGGGGCGAATTCGGTCGGACGCCGACGGTCGAAGGCTCGAACGGCCGGGATCACAACCCCGAAGGCTTCACGATGTGGCTGGCGGGGGGGGGCGTGAAGCCGGGCCTGCGTTACGGAGCCACGGACGAGTACGGCTTCTATGCTCAGCAGGACAAGGTGCATATTCACGACATGCACGCGACGATTCTGCACCTGCTGGGACTCGACCACGAGCGTCTGACCTACCGGTACGCCGGCCGGGATTTCCGGCTGACGGACGTCGAGGGGAACGTCGTGGATGGGTTGTTTGCCTGACTGATGAGGAAGAAGGATTCACCGCGGAGGCGCGGAGGACGCGGAGAAATGCGGGAGAAGAGTCAGGAAAGTGAAAAGTGAGTCGTGAAGAGTGAGTCGTGCAGAATGCAAAGATCCGCGATAGGCCGGGCTCTCACAATTCCCTCACTTTGCACTCATCACTACTCAATACTCACTGTTCATTTTCCTGAGATTTCTCGTCTTAACTCCGCGTCCTCCGCGTCCTCCGCGTCTACGCGGTAAATCCGTCTTCCTGACTTGCACGATGGATTCCCTTGTGGAGAACCGATTGATGCGGCTGATGCTGGCGTTTGTTCTGGTGGTGTCGTGCGGGATGGCCGGGGCTGCGGAGCGGCGGCCAGATCTGATTCGAGCGGAGAATGCGAAGCCGGGGTCGACGGACTGGCAGCTCACGCGGGTGAAACTCGACAGTCCGACCGGTTGCCGGTCCTCGGTGATCGAGGGGTATTGCTCGAAGCAGAGCGTCGGAGCGGGCGAATCGATCGACATCCTGGTGTCGACGAATCCCCCGTCGCCGTTCCGGATCGAGATCTTTCGGACGGGATACTACGGCGGACGCGGGGCCCGGCTGATGACGACGCTGGGACCGTTCGAGGGGACGGCGCAGCCGACGCCGGCGCCTGGTGAGAAGAATCTGCACGAGTGCCGCTGGAAGGCCACGACCTCCCTGAAAATCCCCGCCGACTGGGTGAGCGGTGTTTACCTCGGTCGCCTGACGACGATTCCGAAGGATGATCAGACGCCGTACTGGCAGAGCTACGTCGTGTTCCTGGTGACCGACGACCGGCCGGCGGACGTGCTGCTGCAGGTTTCGGACAACACGTGGCATGCCTACAACCCGTGGCCGTCGAACTACTCGATCTATACGCATCCGAAAGGCAACCAGGGACCGTGGGCCGACGTCAGCTTCGACCGGCCGTACGGGCGCTACGCCCAGTACAACAGCGTGGTGAACGATCCGCTGTCGGTGGGGGCGGGCGAGTGGCTGTCGTTCGAGTTTCCGCTGGCGTACTTTCTGGAACAGCACGGCTACGACGTGACGTACTGCTCGAACAGCGACATGGTGAGCCCCGAGCGGGGCCTCCGCTGCAAGTCGTTCTTGAGCGTCGGGCATGACGAGTACTGGGATCTCCGTCAGTACGAAAGCGCCGTGAAGATGCGCGATGCCGGGGTGAACCTGATCTTCCTGTCGGGAAATTCGGTCTGCTGGGTGACGCCGTTTCGCGAGAGCTGGGACGGGCGGCCGAACCGGATCATCTTCCGCGGCGGTCCGTATGGGGGCGATTACAAGTATGCGGTCGGGCGCGAGAAGGATCACGGGCCGTTCCCGCATCGCGGTCCGGACGAGGGCTTTCTGATGGGCGCCCGGAACATCGAGCCGGTCAACGGCGGAGGGGACTGGACGGCCGTGAAACCCGAGCACTGGATCTTCAAGAACACGGGGATGAAGCAGGGGGATCGCATTCCGGGACTGATCGGCTGGGAGTATCACGGCGATCCTCCGGCGATTCCGGGGCTGGAAATCGTCGGCGGCGGGACCGCGTTCCAGGGGGGCGTCAATCCGCAGCAGTGGCAGGCGACGATCTATCCGGGGCCGAAGGGGAACTTCGTGTTTCAGGGCTCAACGATCTTCTGGGCGCAGGGGCTGAGCCATCCGCCGGGGCACACGCTGCCGTGGTCGCACTGGTCGCGTCCGCACGGTCCGGATGAGCGGGTGCAGCAGATGACGCACAATTTGCTGCGAAGGGCCATTGGGGACGCGAAGAGCAAGTAGTCCTGAGTGGTTCCGGGGGCACGCCCTGAGTCCTCGAAGGGCGTGTTTTGTCATCGTCGGAAGACCACACCCATCGCAAAGCCTCTGGGCGTGCCGCCCGGCCCAACCGCCGTTTTCTGCCGACTTCCTTGAGAAACGGGACAAAAAGATTGAAGGAAAGGGGCGGATCTGGAAGAATCAACAAGTGTTGATCCCGCCTGCTTCCTCCTGCCTGACGGTCGCCTGCCCATGTTTCGATTCACGCCCCTGCTGGCGCTGTGTGTGCTGGTTGTTCCTGCCTCGGCCGCCGAGCCGGGTTCCCGTCCGCTCTCGTTTGAAGCGGATATCCGGCCGCTGCTGAAGGCGCAATGCTGGCATTGCCACGGCGAGGAAGAGAAGCCCGAAGGGGGGCTGGATCTGCGGCTGGTGCGGTTCCTGCAGAAGGGGGGGGAGTCGGGGACGGCCATCGCGGCGGGCAAGCACGCCGAGAGCCTGGTTTATCAGCGGGTCGCGAGCGACGAGATGCCTCCCGGCGAGAAGAAGCTTACTCCGCGGGAGAAGGAGCTGCTGGCGCGCTGGATCGATGAAGGGGCGAAGACGGCCCGTCCGGAGCCGGAGTCGCTGGCGGCGGGAGATATCTTCACGGACGACGACCGGTCGCACTGGTCGTTTCAGCCGATCCGTCGGCCGGGCGTTCCGACCACAGAACATGCGGAGCAGGCGAGGTCGCCGATCGACGCGTTTCTGCTCGAACGGCTGGGGCGGGATCGGCTGACGCTTTCCGCCGAGGCGGACCGGGCGACGCAGATCCGGAGGCTGTCGTTCGATCTGCTGGGATTGCCGCCGAGCCCGGAGGCTGTTGCCGCGTTCGTTGCGGACATGTCTCCCGATGCCTACGAGCGGCTGGTCGATCAGATGCTCGATTCCCCGGCTTACGGTGAGCGGTGGGCGCGGCACTGGCTGGATGTCGCGGGCTATGCGGACAGTGACGGGTACAGCGAAAAGGACCTGGAACGGAAGTGGGCCTGGAAGTACCGGGACTATGTGATCCGGGCGTTCAACGAGGACAAATCGTGGAATGAGTTCCTCGTCGAACAGCTTGCCGGGGACGAACTGCTGACGCAGCCGTTTGCAAATCTGACTCCCGACCAAGCGGACAAGCTGATTGCGACGGGGTTTCTGCGGATGGGGCCGGACGGGACCGGGGACGGATCGGTTGACCAGAATGTTGCCCGGAACGAGGTGCTGGCGGAGACGATCAAGATTGTCTCGACGTCGCTGCTGGGGATGACGGTGGGGTGCGCCCAGTGTCACGCTCACCGGTACGATCCGATCACGCAGGCTGATTACTACCGTGTGCGGGCGATCTTTGAGCCGGCGTACGACTGGAAGCAGTGGCGGGCGCCGAACGCCCGGCTGGTGTCGCAGTGGTCGGACGAGACTCGGCAGAAGGTGACTGAGGCAGAGAAGGAACTGGCCGAAGTCCAGAAGCAGCGGAACGAAGAGCTCGACAAGATCGTCGCCGAGACGTTCGAGCAGGAGCTGGCGAAGCTGCCCGAGGAGATTCAGCCCAAAGCCCGCGAGGTTCGAGCAACCGCCGAGAAAGACCGGACCGACGAGCACAAGCAGCTCATCAAGGAGTATCCGTTCCTCAACGTGAATCGCGGCACGGTGTACCTTTATCTGAAGGACCGGCTGACCGGGTTCAACAAGAAGTGGGACGCCACGACGGAAGAGACAAAGAAGAAGCGGCCGGCGGATGACTTTATCCAGTGCCTGACGGAAGTGCCGGGGCAGATCCCGGCGACGAAGCTGTTTTCCCGGGGCGACTTCAATCAGCCGCGCGAGGATGTGCTGCCGGGGGAGCTGGCGGTGCTGAATGCGGTGAATGCGTCGTTGCCCGTGGATGATCCTGCGCTGCCGACCAGCGGGCGCCGGCTGGCGTATGCAAAAACGCTGACCAGCGGCGAACATCCGCTGGTGGCCCGCGTGCTGGTGAACCGGATCTGGCTGAATCATTTCGGGCGGGGGCTGGTGGCGACGCCGGGGGACTTCGGCATGCTGGGGGAGAAGCCTTCGCATCCGGAGCTGCTGGACTGGCTGGCTTCGGAGTTCATGCAGTCGGGGTGGCAGCTCAAGAAGCTGCAGCGGCTGATTGTGACGTCGCAGGCCTACCGGCAGTCGTCGCAACGGACCAGCGAACTCGACGCGATCGATCCGGAAAACCGGCTGCTGGGGCGGATGTCGGTCCGCCGGCTGGAAGCGGAAACGGTCCGCGACACGCTGCTGGCTCTGGCGGGACGGCTGTCGGACAAGATGACGGGTACGCCGGTGGTGGTCATGCCCGACGACGTCGGCCAGATCGTGGTGGGGGTGGACACTCGCGACTCGGCGGGCCGGCCGAGCGGCAAGGTGATCCCCTTGGGCGAGGACGAGTACCGCAGGAGCATTTACGTGCAGGCCCGACGGTCGATGCCGCTGGGGATGCTGGAGCCGTTCGACGTGCCGGTGATGGCCCCAAATTGCGAACAGCGGGCGTCGTCGACGGTGGCCCCGCAGTCGCTGCTGATGATGAACAGCGAGTTCGTCGTGGACCAGACGACAGCGATGGCGGTGCGGCTGCGAAGCGAGGTGGGGGACGATCCGGCGGCCCTGTTTACGCGAGCGTGGACGCTGACGCTGGGCCGGATGCCGACTGAGGCCGAACAAGCAGGCGGGACGGCGTTCCTGACCGAGCAGATTCAGCATTTCACCGCGCATCCTCCCGCAGCGAAGCCAAAAGCGACGCCGCCGGAGCCGCTGACGCTGGCGCTGAGCACGCTGTGTCAGGCGTTGGTGAGTTCGAATGGTGCAATGTACGTGGACTAGCGGGCTTCGGGTCTCGGGCTTCGGGCTTCGCAGAGAAGACGTAGGAGCACGAGATGGCGAAACCAGTCAGTTACCGAGATCTGGACGTCTGGCAGAAGTCGATGGAACTCGTTGAGCTGGTCTACGAGATCTGTCGGCAGTTACCGTCAAACGAGAAGTATGGGTTGATCTCTCAGATGCAGCGAGCAGCGGTTTCCGTGCCATCCAACATCGCCGAAGGATTTGGCCTCGGAGCCGGCGGATATCGCAGGCATGTCCTGATCGCGCGAGGATCTTTGATGGAACTGGAAGTCCAGCTTGAGCTGGCAGTGCGTTTAAAACTGATTGACAGAAAACCTGTCGCCGACACGTGGCCCATTGCTCAGAATGTGGGGCAGATGCTGACGAAGCTTGCCCTGTCGTTGAAAGAATCATAGTCGCAGAGATCTCCGTCATCTCTCTGCGAAGCCCGAAACCCGAAGCCCGAAGCCCGCCCGATGAACCATTCCCGCCGCCACTTCCTCTCCCAGCAGGCCTTCGGTCTGTCCGGCGTTGCTCTGGCCTATCTCCTCAAGCAGGACGGCGTTTCCGCCGCGCCGGCCAAACCGACGCTGGAGCGGCCGACGTACGATCTGCTTCCCAAGCGGCCTAAGCAGGAGCCGCAGGCGCGCGCGATGATTTCGATGTTCATGCAGGGGGGGCCGAGCCATATCGACCTGTTCGACCCCAAGCCCGAACTGCAGAAGCGGCATCTGCAGAGCTTTACCGGGGACATCAAGTACGACAACGCGGCCGAGGCGAGCGCCAAGCTGTTCGCCAGCCCGTGGAAGTTCGCCAGGCACGGCGAATGCGGCATGGACCTGAGCGAGCTGCTGCCGGGGCTGGCGGGGGTGGCGGATGACATCTGCCTGATCCGGTCGATGCACACCGGGGTTAACAACCACGGCCAGTCGATCAATGCGCTGAATACCGGGCGGGTGACGCCTGGGCGGCCGGCGCTCGGGTCGTGGATGACTTACGGGCTGGGTTCGGAGAGCCAGAATCTGCCGGCGTTTGTCGTCCTCACCGATCCGACCGGGCTGCCGGTGCTGGGGGTCGAGAACTGGCAAAACGGCTGGCTGCCGTCGCTGTATCAGGGGACGGTCGTCCGGCCGCAGGAACCGCGGATTCTGAACCTCGATCCGCCGGCCCACCTCAAGGGACCGGCGCAGGACCGATTCCTGTCGTATCTGGGTCAGATCAACCGGGAGCACCTCGACCGTCACGCGGGAGAACTCGATCTGGCGGCGCGCATTCAGAGCTACGAGCTGGCGGCCCGGATGCAGGTGGCGGCGAAGGAAGCCCTCGATCTGACGCAGGAGAGCGAAGCGGTCCACAAGCTGTACGGGCTCGACGATCCGCTGACGCGCGACTACGGTTCGCGGTGCCTGATCGCCCGGAGGCTGGTGGAGCGGGGAGTCCGCTTCGTGCAGATCCATACCGGCAATCAGACCTGGGATCATCACGGCAACATCGAAAAGGGGTTGCCGGCGGTCTGCAAGAAAGTCGATCGGCCCGGTGCGGCGCTGGTGGCGGACCTGAAGGCCCGCGGCATGCTGGATACGACGCTGGTCCACTGGGGAGGCGAGATGGGGCGGCTGCCGGTGATTCAGAACGAGAAGAACATCGGCCGGGACCACAACACGTACGGTTTCAGCATGTGGCTGGCGGGGGGCGGGATCAAGCGGGGCTGCGTCTACGGCGCGACGGACGAATTCGGTCACAAGGCGGTCGAGAACGTCGTCAATCATTACGACTATCACGCGACGCTGCTGCACCTGTTCGGGCTGGGGCCGGAGCAGTTGACGTTCGAGCGACCGACGGGCGTCGGCAGCCTGATCGACGGCCAGCAGACGCGGGTAGTGTGGGACATCCTGGAGCGGGGTCAGCCGGCTTGAGCGGTTATGGCTTCCAGGGGCCTTCGAGATCCTCGTGCGGGGCGCGAGCCTTGTTGAGGAGTTCGACCAGCCGCTGCAGTTCTTCGGGGCTCAGGTGTCCGAGCTGGCGCTGATGGCAGTCCCGCACGGAATCGGCGAGCTGGTCCAGCAGGGCGATTCCCGCGGGGGTGATGCCGACTTCGACGACGCGGCGGTTTTCCGCCCGGCGTTCGCGATGGACCCAGTCCCGTTTTTCCAGGCGATCGAGCATGCGGGTCATGTCTGGAGCGCGGGAGATCAGCCGGGAGCCCATCACGAGCACCGGCATCGTGCCGGGATGGACGCTGCGGAGCAGGCGGAGCGCGTTGTACTGCTGGGCGGATAGTCCGTGCGCGGAGAAGAGTTCATCCTCAATCCCCTTGAGGCGGTCGTAGGCCCGCCAGAGATGGAGGTAGGCTTCCTGTTCGAGGGAATCGAACCGGCGGCGGGAACGGGGACGGGCGGCGGAAGCGGGGGCGTCTGTCATGCTCACAGGGGTAATCGTCCGGGCGACGCCTGTCAACCCGATGGTTGTTGAGACGGGATTCGGAGCAGAAATCGGAGAGAGCCAATCGCGGGGTCCGGGAGGCGCGGATGAACGGTCAGAACCGGCGTTGGGAATGCTTGCGTCAGGAGAGGCAGCCGCTATACTGCTCCTCTCGGCAGTCGCCCCGCTGAACCTCGCAGCGGAGACCGGTGTCTGCCGGGGAGCCTCCAGCTCGCAATCGGCCCAAGTGGCGGAATTGGCAGACGCGCTAGGTTGAGGGCCTAGTGGTAGCAATACCGTGCAGGTTCAAGTCCTGTCTTGGGCACTTTGGTGCGAAAGGGTTTACGACGACAGCCCCGCAATGATGCGCGTTTCGCCGCCTAGTGAAGCCGGGCGAAATAGGAAAGGCCGTCGCAGGTCGTAGCGGACCGAGAGCAGGAGAACACAACACGCCGGTCGGACTCACAAGCTGAGACCGATCGGCGTGTTTTCGTTCAGGGGGTGGCCGGATGGGGCCAGGGGTCAAACTCGATCAGTTCGTGACGGAGACGCTCGTTGACATCGTCAAGGGAGTCATCGCAGCCCGGTACGTGATTGAAGAGAGCGGTGGTCGTGTCGCGTCGAAGACGAAGAACACACTTCAGTTTCCGAGAGAAGTGTCGGGATCGCTGACCTCGAAGGCTGAAGCCTTGGGGATCAGCGAATCGGTTGCGTTCGATCTCGCAGTGACGACGCGATCCGAGTCGACGTCAAACAAGAGTGGCCAGGTTCAGGTCTGGGTCTTGCAAGCCGGAGGAGGAGAGGACAGTTCGATCATGGGAGAGCAAGTCAGCAGGATTCGTTTTTCAGTACCTCTGACGTTCCCCCCGTCGCAAGCAGATCACTAGCAAACTGGACCTCCAGTCGAATGACGCACTCCATCAGGATGTAGTCCACACGTTCGTCATTCAGTTCCGCGTGACGCAGCAGTAGCTCCAGGAGTCTCCTTCGCGCCTCGATCAGCAGTGCCCCCGCGACAACCTCCTGACCAAATTCAGAACTGACCGCAGTTCCCATTTCGCGAAATCGCGGTATATTTCAGGAATGAATATCGTGACTGACGACGAAGTAAAAGAACACCTCTCGGCCAACCTGCAGCGGCTGCTGTCGTTGCGCGGCTGGACCGGTGTCAAACTGGCTCAGGAGAGCGGCGAAAGTCAGCCTACAATTTCGAGACTGCTCCACGGCGACCATGTGCCGAAGGTCGGCACGCTAACCCGCGTCGCGGCAGCGTTGGACACGTCGGTGGACTATCTGCTCTCTGATCCACAGGCCGCGTCGAAGCCTCCCCGGAAGCGCGAATTTGTAGAAACCGCTTGACAGAGAATATTCAAAACTGAATACTGCTCCCCGTCGCACTGACGGAGGGGCTGCGGAATCGGTAAACGCCGGTCGTCTTCCCGAGGTGCGGAGGACGGTCGGCGTTCTGCATTTGGCACTGACCGGGCCTCGCCTGTGACGTGGTTGTTTTGCCACGTCACGGGTGGAAATGTGAACTACGCTTCACGCCGGACGGAGCCTTCCAGATGTTTTCACGGATGTACGCCTTCGCACATTGCGGAGCGATCCTGATGAGCATTGCCCTCGGGCAAACCATACCCGCCTCCGAGCGGTTCAACGCCCTGTTTTCGCCAGCCGCTCCGGCGGCGTCTTCTTCCCCTTCAGCTTCGGAGACCGACCTCCCGCGCCGGATGGAGCCTGGAATGCAGTGGATCATTCTGCGGGAATTGTTCGTCGATCGACTGGAGACGAAGTCCCCGAGAGCGACTTACAACCAGAACGTCCGCCGCGTGCTGATCCGCTTCACCGACTACCGGGGACTGATCGGACGGGACATTCGGGAAATCACGCAGATCGACCTCGAACAGTACGTCTCCCGACGCCGCAAAGACCTGTGGCGCGGAAAGCCCCTGAGCGCGGTGACGATCAATAACGAGATCGCCATCCTGAACGCGATCTTCGCCTGGTGTGGTCCGCGCGAGTCCCGCGGAACTGGTCGCAGCAACCTCGAACTGCTCGCGCGGCCCCCGTACCTCGACCCGCTCCCGGAAGACGACGTTGTTCCCGTGCTGCTGACGCCGGAGCGGATCTCCGCCTGCCTGGCTGCCACGCGCTACGCGACGACGCCCAGGATCGAAGGCTGTTCGCCGCGGACGTTCTGGACTTGTGCCCTGTTGCTCGATTCGCTGACGCTCCTGCGGCGTGGGGCGCTGCTGCAGATCCCGCGGCCGGACGACGTGGAACTGCTGGAGCTGAAGCAGATTCCGTTGCCGGCCCGCTACAACAAGCGGCGGCGGGACGAATGGGTCTCCCTCGGCACGCGTCGCGAGCTGGTCGAGTTATTCGCCTCGCTCCCCAGCCTGCCGGGCGAACCGTTGTTGCCCTGGATCGATCGTCGGGGGCGACGCATGAGCCTGAGCCACTTCTCGCGCTCGCTGAAGGAGTTTCAGATCAAGGCCGGCATTCTGCCAGAGGATTGCGTGCGGCTGAAGAACCTGCGATCGACGTCGGCCACGCTGGTCGGCGATCAGTTCAACGACGGCGTGGCCAAGCGGAAGCTGAAGCAATCGCCCGCGTCGCGGGTGTTCGAACGGCACTACAAGTCCCGCGCTCCCACGGCCGCGGAAGCGGCTGCCACCGATTTTCTGCTCGATCGGTTCCTGTCGGCGGCAGGAACCGCCGGCCTGTCCTGATTCACGGACGTCGGTCGGTGCTCCCGATGGTCGGGCGCATGTCGCCCGGCCGACGTCCGTTCTTTCCAACGGCCGAAAGGATTCCGCCATGTTGCATCGTTCGCTCAGCCCGTGACCCAGCGCCGGACGCCGGTGCAGATCCATCCGGTTTACTCCTTCGCGGGTGGCCTCTGCGTCCTGGCCGGCGTCCGGCGTTTTGATTCAGAGGGTCGGGGGGCGTAGCCCCGTCCCGAGCCTGCGTCGCTCGTCTCTCACCCGGTTCCCATCCCGGCCGGGACTCACGCTTCGGCGCAGTGCTTTCAACTCGGCGCGCATCGCTTCGCAACTTCTGCGCTCGCGGTGCGCGCCGACCTTCGTTCGGAGCCCGAACCGTGAACCAGCCTGACGCCGACTTTCGTTTCATCCCGGTCGACATGGCCGCCCAGATCGGCCGCGACTGCCGCAAGGATCAGGTGATCGTCCTCTCCTTCGATCAGTCCTGCGGCATGCTGGCCACCGCGACCTGGGGCAACACGCCCGAGGACAAGATCGCCGCCGCCAGGACAGGCGAATCGCTGACGGCTCTCGTCGGTGGCGACATTCACCGATCCCTCTGCAACGCCGACTTCCGACACGTCCCCGCCGCCGAGGCGGCCGCACGAATCGACGTGCTGCTGCAGCAGCTTCGAGAGGCCCGCGATTTGATCGAGAACGAACTCGATCGGTCGGCCCGCAGACTCCCCGTCGAGCGGTTTGCGGAGAAGTGGAACGCCCGCGGCCTCCCGTTCTCCGGGGAACAGTGGGAACGGTCCGCTCAGTCCTGGCTCGATCGCATTGATTCCCTAGCGCCCCCGACCCCGCTCTGAAAGGTTCCTTCAATGCTCTACATGACGCCCAAGGAAGCCGAGCAAATCGTGATCGGCGATTGCATCACGCTCACGATCGTCCGCCGTGGCAGCAACGTACGGATCGGGATCGACGCGCCCCGCGAGATCCCGATCCGCCGGCAGAACGTGCTGACGTCGCCCCCGACACCGGTCCCGTTCGATGTCCCGACCTGGCCCGTGGTGACGGTCGCCGATGCGGCCTCGCTCGAAGTCGCGAAGCAACAGCTCGGGGCCGCATGACGCCGGCCGATCCGTATCGGAATTTTTCCCTCGCCGAATGGACTCGATCGTGGCGACGCAGAAGTCTCTCCCGTTCGACCTCTCACCGCGCGACAGGCTCTGCGGCCTGCCGCTTCCTCCCGACCAGCGGGCCGTCCTGGTCGCGGTCTACGACCTCGCCCCGGATCACGTGACCTGGACCGGGCCGTCGCGCGAGCTGGCGGCTCACATGGGCTGCGCCCCGGGGACGGCCACCCGCCGCGCCAAGCGCGCCGCGGAGTCCGGCCACCTGGCCGTGAGCCTGAGCAGCGGCAGGCCGGGGGCCTACCGCCTGACGGCGCTGACGCCGGCGGCCGCCTCGCCAGCGCCGAGCACCGAAGACGTCGCGCCGACCTGGTCGGACCTCCGCGCCAGCGCGCTGAGGACGGTCTCTCTGCTCATCACATTGGTCTTCGGCGCGCATCGGCGCTCGGCGCGTCGCGCGCAGCTCGCGCGGAGGCGGCGCATCGAACCCCTGTCGCGGCAACTGGTGTTCGACTTCGCGCACAGCGCCGACGCGCCGATCGCTGAGGTGAGCGCGGAGCCGGTCGTCAGTTCCGCGCCGGTCCGCGCGGAGGTTGCCGTACCACCGCAGAATTCTGACGTCGGCGCTCCGCGCTCCGCCGCCGAGGCTTCCCCCATTCCATTCCACTCCACAGTTCCACCCTCTCCTCAACTTTCAGTTCCCACAGTTCCATCACATGGGACCGGTGGGACCTTGAAAAGGTGGTGGAGCAAAGACATCGAACCGCAGGACCTCCGCTCGCCTGCGGCCGTGCAGCAGCTCTACCGCGAGGCGACGGCCGCCGGCGTCTGGTCCGACTCGGAGCGGGACCGGCTGATCTTCTTTGGCTGGGCCAAGCACGTCAGCCGGGTCGGCAGCATCCGAAACCGGCCCGCGGTTTTCACGTCGCAACTGGGCCGGCCGAACTACGGCAAGCCGTTCGCCGCGCGGATGGCGACCGTCGACCTGGACTGGGCGACGTCGGCGATCAAATCCCTCGATCAGGGGCCGCTGCAGGCCCCCAGGACGTCGGATCTGGCCGCGGGCGACGATTCGTTCGAACGCGAGCGGGCCAGGCAACTGGCGGAAGGGAAGCGGTTGTTGCGCGAACGGGGGCTGTCATGACCGAACACCAAGGCCCCTGGCTGGCCTACTTCACCCGGACCGACGACCAGACGCTGCTGCGGCCCGGCGACGAGGTCGAGGTCTACAACTCGCGGATGATGTGCGGTCGCTTCACCGATGCCGCGGTCAACGTGGCCATGGCGCGGCTGAAGAGCTGGCGACCCTATCCCCACGATCCGCAGGGCTCGCGCCCCGTGATCATCGTCCACTGCGGGCGCCTGCACGTCGTGATGGCCTGCACGCTGACCAACACTCCGCCGGCCCCGCCGGCGATCGTCATCGCGCCGGCCAAGCCGGCGAAACAGATGGCTCTCTTTTGAGGGGGACGGCATGAGTCGCATTCAGTGGCGGATGGCCTGCAACGTGCGTTGCCCCGATGGAACGCTGCTGCAGAAGGGAGACCGGGTCGAGTGGTTCAACACTCGGTACCACCGCGGCCGGATCCCGCTGGCGCAGATCGAAACCGCCATGATCACCGCGCGGCAGCTCGCCTTGCGAGCGAACGGACGGGCCTGGCTGCAGCCGGTGACGATCCTGCACGGCGAGAGGCTGCAGGTCATCGAACGGAACTGCCTGACCATGCTGGTGGTCCCGCCGCCGGCTCACGATCGGCCGCGGGAAGCGCCGCGCCTGCGGCAAAAGGAGCTGCTGGATTGATCGACGCGACGTTGCCGCAACCGGGGGAACACGTCCCCTTGCCGGGGCAGCTCTCGCTGCTGCCCGACGAGCCAGCGGGCACGGAGGCCCGCGCCGCTCTGCGGGAATGCTGGCGGACCGTCGCCGCCGGCACGCCAATACCGCGGATCGCATCTCTGCGTCAGCTCGATCTCGTCTGTGAGACCGAACGGAACGACCGCGAGTTCTGGCTGCTCGTCAAGGCCGCGGCCGAGGAGGAGCTGGGACCGCTCGGCGGCCGGCGCTACGTCTGGCAGCAGGCCACGCCGTTCGAGACGGCCGACGACGCGATCACGGATGAAATCAACCTGATGCTGGCCCGCGTGTGCGGCCAGGAGTCGAGAGACGAGAGTCCAGAGTCGAGAGCCAGAGAGGAAAGAACCATGCCCCAGGCTGCAGCCCGCAAGACGAAGGCCGCGAGGCCGCCCAGGCCGAAAGCCGAGAAGCCCGCGGCCGTTGAGACATCGACGACTGCCAAGCCGGAGCTGGCCGGCGAACTGCGGATGATTGACGTCGGCCTGCTGCGGCCGAGTCCGTACCAGACGCGGCGGCCGCCGTCCGAGGAATGGCTGATCGAGCTGGGCAACTCGCTCCGCCAGGATGGCCAGCTCACGCCCTGCCTGGTCCGGCCGTTGCCGGAGGCGAACGGCTTCGAACTGATCGCCGGGCACACGCGTACGGCCGCCGCGAAGCGGACGCATCGACCGCAGCTCGAATGCCGGATCGTCCAGTGCGACGACGCGACGGCCCGCCGGCTGGTCCTGGTCGAGAACGCGAAACGCCGGGATCTCGACATCCTCGAAAAGGCCCGCGCCCTGCAGGGACTCGTCGACGAGTACGCGGCCGCCGGTCGCTCGCAGCGAGATCTGGCGGACGACGTCGGCGTCAGTCAGTCCGAGATCAGCAATCTGACCCGTCTGCTGACGCTCCCAGCGGCCTGGCAGGAGCGACTGATTACGGGCGGAATCACCAAGACGCAGGCCCGCGAGCTGCTGCCGTGGTGCGACGTCGCGGCGCTGTGGCCGAGGCTGGAGAAGTTCCGCGACGATGAGGGGCCGGAATGGTTCTCCCGCGACTTCTCACAACTGCTCGACCAGGCGCTCTACGACGTCAGCCGGCCGATGGAGAAGGGGGCCGGGTTCTTCGACGAGCAACGGCAACGCCGAACGGTTATGGCCTTCGCGGCGACGCCGGACGAATGCAAGCACCTGCAGGTCCGCAAGGTAGGGAAGTCCGATCGAGCCTTCAACACCGCACTCTGGGACTCCATGCAGCACGTGGCCGAGGACAAGGCCGCGGCGAAGTCCGCGATGCAGGCGGAGGCGACCGCGGGCAAGGTGGCCGCGAAGAAGGTCACGCCGAAACAGGCGGCCGAGCAGTTCAACAAACGGCTCTATCGGTGGAAGGTCGCCTGGCTGCAGCAGCGGATTGCCGCGGCCCTGGAGGACAAGACGGAGGGGGACACGCTGGTCCTGTTGCTGGTCTGGTTTGCCCAGGACGGGCATACGGCCTCCCACGAGCGGCGAACCTCGCTGGCGAAGGCGTTCGGCGTCCGCCGTACGTCGTGGTACCAGACGGACGCCATTCACATCCTGCAGGCGGTCGCCGCGAAGCCGGCCGCGACACGGACGGCCAGCCTCCGCCGGATCCTGCAGGAGTGGGTGCAGCATCCGGCCGACACGGGATCAACCGACATGCCGGCCCCGCTGGTCGACTGGCTCGCTGAGCATCTGGGAATCGACATCGTCCGGCAGTGGTCGCTCGATCGGTCGTATCTGGAGCTGCTGACGACGGCCCAGCTCCAGGAGCTGGCGGCCGAGTGGAAACTGCGATCGACCGACACGAAGCGCGGCGACCTGGTCGAGTGGCTGGCCACCGCCGGCAAGGAAAAGCCCTGCCCGAAAGCGGTGCGGGGGATCAAGGCGGTTTCGTTGGTTTGAAAGTCGGACTCAAATTAACTGCCATCTGTTCGACGCAATGAGCATGGCGGAACGAGATCAGTTGTTCGATTGCCGTGCGAGCACTACGCTGTTGACCACTGAGCGGTGCTTCTAGCTCAGGTCGACTTCGTTCACGTCGCCCAGCAGCGAGCTTTCGACATGCGGTATGACGAATCACCAGTCCGATTGCTCTCTCCCGAAGAGGTCGTCAGAGTCATAGCACAGGCCCGGGACGAGGACTGGAAACAGTTAGCTTTCGCTTGCCCGTTCGCTCTCCGATCTGCGAATTCCCCAGAATCGCCGCAAGAAGAGCTTGCAGGGTTTCGATCGATGCTGACGACTTTGTTCAACTGGGTTCCCACCCGCTTCTTTGGAGTTTGCAAACCAATCTTGGATGAGGAGGCCGGCGCGCTCGCATCGCTGACGAACCTCACCTCGCTCATTCTCAGCAACAACAACGTAGGAACAGAGGGAGCCCGCGCGCTGGCGTCGCTGACGAACCTCACCTCGCTCGACCTCCGAAGAAACTGCATCGGAGTCGAGGGGGCTCGCGCGCTGGCGTCGTTGACGAACCTCACTTCGCTCAACCTCAACAACAACGAAATAGGAGACGAGGGGGCTCGCGCGCTGGCGTCGTTGACGAACCTCACTTCGCTCAAACTCAATTTCAACAGCGTGGGACCCGAGGGAGCCCGCGCACTGGCGTCGCTGGCGAACCTCACCTCGCTCGAACTCAGTTTCAACAGCGTGGGATCCGAGGGGGCCCGCTTGCTGGCATCATTGACAAACCTCACCTCGCTCAGTCTCGATGAAAACGGCGTGGGAGACGAGGGAGCCCGCGCACTGGCGTCGCTGACGAATCTCACCTCGCTCGACCTCTGGAACAACGGCGTGGGATCCGAGGGAGCCCGCGCGCTGGCGTCACTGACAAAACTTACCTCGCTCAGTCTCAACGACAACCACGTAGGAGACGAGGGGGCTCGCGCGCTGGCGTCGCTGACGAACCTCGAAGTACTCGACCTCTGGAGAAACGGCATAGGAGACGAAGGGGCCCGCGCGCTGGCGTCGCTGACGAACCTCACCTCGCTCGACCTCTGGGGCAACGGTGTGGGAGACGAGGGAGCCCGCGCGCTGGCATCACTGAAGAACCTCGAAGTACTCGACCTCTGGAACAACGGCGTGGGAGACGAGGGAGCCCGCGCGCTGGCATCACTGACGAACCTCGCCTCGCTCTATCTCAGCGACAACGGCTTGGGAGCCGAGGGGGCTCGCGCGCTGGCGTCGCTGACGAACCTCAACTTGCTCCATCTCAACAACAACAGCGTGGGAGACGAGGGGGCAAGCGCGCTGGCGTCGCTGACGAATCTGACTTCGCTCAATCTCGGCATCAACGGAATAGGAGATAATGGGGCCTGCTCGCTGGCGTTGCTGACGAACCTCACCTCGCTCGAACTCTGGGGCAACAGCGTGGGATCCGTGGGAGCCCGCGCGCTGGCATCACTGACGAACCTCACCTCGCTCGGTCTCAACGGAAACAAGATAGGAGACGAGGGGGCTCGCTCGCTGTCGTCGCTGGCAGGCCTCACCTCACTTAGTCTCGCCGACAACGGCGTGAGAACTGAGGGGGCCCGCGCGCTGTCGTCGCTGACGAACCTCACTTCGCTCAATCTTAACAACAACAGCGTGGGAGACGAGGGAGCCCGCGCGCTGGCATCGCTGTCGAACCTCACCTCGCTCTCTCTCAGCGACAACAGCTTGGGAGCCGAGGGGGCCCGCACGCTGTTGTCCGCATGGGCGGACTCAACCTCTGCCGTTCGGCAGCGTATCCTCGACATCAGACGAAATGGCGACCTATCGGCGATCCTCCCCCCCGAAGTCCTGGATCAGCTCGACGCTCAGGCAATCTTGGCCGCGTTTCGGCGCTTTCGAAGCGAACTTCGAACGAGAGACGGGCTGCAACCGCTCAATGAGGCCAAACTCCTCGTACTTGGAAATGAAGCCGTCGGTAAAACGTCGCTCATTCGTTTTCTCGTGGACAATGAGCCGAGAAACCAAGACGAACCGAAAACGCCCCGCGCCCAGATACGCGAGAAGATTGAAACCAAAGACTGGTCTGTCGATGGCTGCCCGGTGACGCTGCACGTTTGGGACTTTGGCGGTCAGGAAATCATGCATGGCACGCATCGGTTTTTCCTGACCGAACGGAGCCTCTACCTGGTGGTTCTAGAGGCTCGCCGTGAAGACGACCGCTCGGTTTACGGTTGGCTGAAAACGATTCGCAATCGCGGGGGTGATTCGCCGATCATCGTTGTCGTCAACAAATGCGATCCCCAGAAAAGGCACGTTCTGCAGCTCAATGAGCGAGAGCTGGCCGAACAGTACGGCGTCGCAGCATTTCTGCAGACATCCTGCAATGACGACGACGAGTCGCGACAATCGATCGCTACTCTGCGGGCTAGGATTGCAGCGATCCTGAAAGGCGACGATCGGCTCAAACACGTGCGCGATCCCATGCCGCGTTCCTATCTCCGGATCAAGTACTCGCTCGCGGAAGTGGCGCGTAACCGCCAAGTGCTGAGAACTGATGAGTTCATCCGCTTGTGCGAGCAGGCGCCCGTAGAAGACACCGCCTCCAGCGATCGGATTCTCGAAGAAGCTGAGCAACGTGGATTGTTGAAGCTTCTGCACGATCTGGGAACTGTCGTTGCTCATGGAGTGAGTCGCGATGCCCCTGCGGCGCTTCGAGAGATCACGTTGCTCGATCCAAATTGGCTGACTGTGGCTATCTATACGCTGCTGACGAACCCCGTGGTCCGCGATCAGCTTGGAGAGGTTAGACGCTCTCAGTTGTCGGAGTGGTTGGACCCGCAGCTCTATCCCGAAGAGAGGCATGAATTCATCCTCGACATGATGCAGCATCCAGACGTTGGGCTGATGTTCGAACTACCAGGTCACTCTCGCGAGAAGTATCTGATTCCCGAGGCTCTGCCGAAGAACGAACCGGACTATGGTATTTGGCCGCAGGATTCTTTGCACTTTCGGTTCCAGTACGAGTTCCTGCCGCCGGGACTAATTCCGAGATTCATCGTTCAGTCGCACCGCAACCTGAGTGATCAACCGACGCGATGGTACACAGGAGTAGTCCTGCAGGCTGCCGGCTGCCCGATCTTGGTTCGTGGCTATCGCGATAAACAGCGAATCGACATTTCCGTCGCCGGACCCAATGGTCAACGTAGGGCCGCGTTGAATGTGATTTTGAACGACTTGGAGTATGTGCATCGATTGAATTCCGAGATTCAACCCGTTGCGAGAGTTCCGCTTCCGGATAGGCCCGAGTTGTCGGTGAGCTACGATTACCTACTGAGACTTGAGCGCAGTAAGGGAGCCGAGTTTACGTTTCTTCCGGAAGACGGCGATCGAGAATACAAAGTTCGAGAGCTGCTCGACGGTGTGCGATGGGAGAGGCGAGTAATGGGCGACGAAGAAAGAGAAAGCCGTCTCATCGGCCATCACAACATTCGCGTTAGCGCTGGCGACAACGCGCATGTAACGGTTGTCTCCGGTGGTGAGGGGCCGACTACCATGAACGGAGCACCTGCAAGTCATCCCGCAGAGCCGTGGTGGAAAGGAGCGACAGTTTTTGCGAACTGGCCGATGTTCTCCATTGCCTGTGGTTTGGGAGCTGTGGCGTTGGCGATCGTGATCTGGCTGTTACCCAACAATGAGTCTCGCGCGATCGTCGGCGGGCTCGCCGGGGTGTTTTTGCTGGTCACCGGGATTGTCGCATCATGGAATCCGATCAACGTCTATCGCTGGTGGCTTTGCTACGTCATTCCCGGAGGATTCCTCGTCCAGGCGACAGGATTCACGATGACTGTATGGGGCGGTCGCGGTGAGTCTAGCGGAGGGTTCCGTTGGGATAACTCAACTAGCGGATGGTTTTTTGTCGCGTGGGCATTGGTGGTGTCGAGCCTGATTGCCGGAGATGTGTTTACTCGCCGCGAGAGCGGCAAGTAACGAAACTTGCAGCAGCCCCTAAAGTCGAAAATGCCCGCGGGACCGTTCGCCGCCGGGGCCGTTCGTTTCGGCCGTTACTTTGCGAATTCGCCGTTACGCCGCAGTTCCTCAATTAACGGCCGCAACCGTTCCCAGAAGACACTCGTGATCGGCAGCCCGCGCCGGGCGGCATGCGCTCGCAACCGCAGCCAGTCTTCTCGCTCGACGTAGATCCCGATCTGCTTCTTCGGTCCAACCGGACCGTCCCCCGTCTTTTTTCTGCCGGCATCCATGCTCGTCCCTTTTGCTCTTGCAGACCTCGGTTACCAGTGTCGCAATCGGCCGTGGTGTTGAAGACGGCCCCGAGGTCAGGATGGCCCGCTGGATCAGGGATGATCATGTCGGGGCTCTTCCGCTGGTTCCCGTGAGGTGCGAGGCAAAAGGGGTTTCCTGCCAGAGACCCCGCCATTCTACGTGGCGACCCGCACCCGCGGGAATCTTTTTCCTCTCAGGAATCATCGGCTGACTTTGCGGTGCGTCTCGCAACTGACTGCGAGTTCTCACGCAAAGGATGGCCTATGAACTGGCTCCCGCTCTTCTCCCTGCTCGCCGGACTGGCGGGCAACAAGTATGTGAAATCGGCCCTGATCAGCCTGGCCGGCGTGATCGGGGCGGCCCTGACGCAGACGGCCACCGGCGCAGACCTCGGGAACACCGGGTCGGCGATCGCCGCCGGTGTCTCCGCCTGGCTGGCCAACCTGATCCAAAGCCTGTCCCCCGTCCTGCTGGAATGGCTGAAGGCGAAGCTGGCCGGCCAAACGACCACGCCTGCCGCGCTGGACCTGCAGAAGCTCGATCTGCTGGGACCGCTGACGGACGAGCAGCTCGCCGATCTGCGGGCCGGCGGGTACGACATCGACTACGTCGCACCTCCACCGCCTCCGGCGATGGACATGGCCAAGCTCTCCGGCGGCGACGACGTCCCGTTCTCGTTCCTGTGGCTGGTCCCGCTGCTCTGGATCGGCTGCCAGGTGGCCCAGGCCGCCCCGCCGACGGCGATCATCAACGGCCCGACGACCGGCGTCCGGGGCGAGATCCTCGTCCTGGACGCGACGGGCTGCGCAGGGGAACCGACGCACTTCACCTGGAAGATCAACCCGGAGCTGAAGGGGCGGAAGCAGCTCGACGTGAAGGACGGCGGCCGCCGCGTGCAGGTGGCCAGCTATGGCGGCTCCTACGTGGTGACGCTGCTGGTCAGCAACGCAGACGGCAACGACGTCCTGACCTGGCCGCTGACGATCCCCGGCGATATGCCGTGCCCGTCCCCGGAACCGCAGCCGGTGACCCCGACGCCGGTCGAACCGATTCCTGTCGAACCCGCGCCACCGCGGCCGCCGGCTCCCGAACCAGTCATCCCCATGCCCACGCCGGCCCCGCAACCGGTCACGCCCACGCCTCCGGCTCCGACGCCGGGGCGGTTCGGCATTGCCGCGCGCGTCCGGGCCGCCGTCCTGGGCGTCAGCTCGCCGACGCGGGCCGCTGAAGTGGCAAAGCTGCGATCGACGCTGACCAGCCTGCAGCAGCAGGGAGCGGCCGGCACGATCACAACGCAGGATTTCCTCGACGCGATCGTCAACGAGCTGAAGTCACTCCCCGACTCCTGGCAGGTGGTCAAGACGCTGGCCGCCCTGGGCATTCGCGTCCTCATCACCGCGAAACAGCTCGCGACGGTAGAAGATTTCGTTGACCTGGCGGGGGAGATCCTCGACGCCCTGAACGGGCTGTAGGCCGCGGACGGCCCGTTGAGAGTTGAGAGCCAGAGGAAGGAACCCATGAAACTCGGTCGCGTGATCTCTGCCGCACTGCTGGCGCTCGTGGCGTTGATTGCCACGGCGCGGATGTCCTGCACCGTCAACATTGGGCTGCCGCAACAATCGGCGCCCGCTGTGCCGCAAGCGCCACCCGCGAAGAGCGAAAAGGCCCCGCCGCTGCTGGGGTTGCCGGCCGACTTCAAGGCGAAGGCCGACGAGGCGTACAAGGCGTTCCCGGCCCCGTTCCGGATCCATGGCGCGGCCGGCGACGCTGCCAACCGGAAGAAGCAGGCCCTGCTGTTCAAGGCGGAGCTGGCGATCGAGGCCCCCGGCAAGCCGAAGGGGGAATTCTTTCCCTGCCGGTTCCAGCAGTCGAGCGACTGCGTCAGCATGGGAGGCGCACGGGCCATCTTCACCACGGCCGCGGTCCAGGTGGTCAACGGCAAGGCGGCCGCGGCCGTCCCGCCGTTCGAGCCGCATCTGTACGGCCTGTCGCGGGTGACGATCGGCGGCGGCCGCCCGCGCTGCAACCAGGGGGGAGCCTATCCCGACGACCTGGCCGCCGGGTTTCGCCGGTTCGGCTTCGTCAGCTATGCCGAGGCGGGCGTCCCGTATTCCGGCCGGCTGGCGGATCAGTGGGGCTGCCAGGGGCCGCCCCGCGCGCTGCTGGAGGTCGGGAAGGCCCGCGCCGGCGGCGACGTCTATCCGGCCCGGACGACGGATGAAGCGATCGACGGCCTCTGCAACGGCTACGCCCTGACGGGCGGGATTGAGTGGCGGCCGGGCCGAGTCCGCGAATTGAACGGGTACGCAATCACGCAATTCGACGGCCGCAACCTGGGGGGCCACCAGGTGGCGCTGGTCGGGTACGACGGCCAGGCGGGCGAAGGCCAGTTCATCTTCGCGAATTCGCACGGGGCCGATGCCCACCCGACGAACCCCGGCGACCCGCCGGGCTCGTTCCGGGTCACCCGCGCGACGTTGGACTGGATGATGGAGACCGGGACGTTCTGGGTCTTCTCATCCGTGCCGGGCTTTCCGGCGAACGAGCTCGACTTGAGCGGGCTCGACGATCTGGTGATGCGATCGGCGGCAACTCCCGCCGTCGCGCAACGGGAGAAACGCAATGTCGTCTCGAAACGTCTGCTCGCTCCGTAATCTGGCGGCGCTGTGCCTGCTGGCCGTCTGCCTGGCCTGTCCGGGCCACGTCCTGGCGCAGAACCTGAACCTGGCCGGCCTCAGTTCGCTGGAGGCCTCGCCGCCCGTCGTGGCGGCCGCTCCCGCTCCGCTCGATCTGAGCGGCCTCGACCAACTGTCCCGTCCGCTGTCCGTGGCCGGCGGGCTGCAGCTCTCCGGCCTGCAGGAGTTGGAGAGCGGAAAGCCGAAAGCGGAAAGCGGAGAGCCAAGTCCAAAGCCGACGCCGGCGGCCCAGCTCGTGCTGCCGGCGGCGGTCCGTCCGCCGGCGGCCGTTCCCGCGACCACGGCCCCGGCGGGCGTTTTCTGCGCTGGCGGCCAGTGTTACTTCCGGCCGCCGAAGCTGCGGGGGCGGAAGGGGCGGTGAGCTACGGCCGGCGCTGGTGGTACCAGAAGAGAAAGAACCAGACGAAGCCGGCGATGGCGGCGACTGCGACAACGGCCAGACTCGGGACCATCGACGGAAGCTGGATGTATTTGCCGAAGATGTAGACGTCGGTCGGCATGGTGGCAGAGACCTACGGCCGTCGCCGGAAGAACCAGAACGCAAAGAACCACGCGAAGCCGACGATGGCGGCGATCGCGATGACCGGCAGCAGCGGTCCCAGGGGGATTGGATCGAATTGCATGGCGACCTCGCCGCCAAAGATACGGCAGGCCGCCGCCGTTGAACAGCCGATTCCGCGCCGTTGATCGCGACTGATTCCGCGCGGAATCACCGAGGGATGGAACCCGCACACCGTGGCACGAAAGGACTCGCCATGATCCCACGTCCCGAGACGCTGGGCGTTGAATTGAAGCTTACCACGCTGGCCGACGTCGACGCGGCCCTGCATGAGCTGGGCTGGTGTCGGCAGCAGACGGCGCACGCGGAGGCGATGGTTCAAGCGATCATCGAACGGTTGAAGGCCGACAACCAGGCGGCGCTTGTCGTCAAGATCAAGGAGAGCGACGTCAGCATCGCCGATCGGACGGCCGCCCTGGAGGCGGCGCTCGTGACCTGGTGCGGAAAGAAGCTGGCCGGCCACCTGGCCGAGACCGGTAAGCAGTCGCTGACGCTGGCCCACGGGGTCATCGGTACGCGCTCGCTCCCGGACGCCGTGGTCTGTGACGACAAGGCCGTCCTGGCCGCCGTGAAGAAGCGGGGCGGGCTGGTCGGGCTGATCGACAAGCTGCTGGAGACGGCCCTGGGAGCGATCACGCTGGCCAACGTGATCAAGCTGAAGCCCGAGGTCAGCAAGACAGCGGCGAAGGCCGCCTGGGGCAAGTCGGCCCGCCACCAGCAGACGCTGAAGAGCCTGGGCGTGGTCGTCGAGACCAACCGATCGAGCTGGGTGATCGAACCGGCAGCGATCGAGGTAGCCGCCCCGGCCGGCTGAGCGCCATCAGGTCGGACCGGGCGAGACGTCGTCAGCTCCCGACGCGTCCCGCCCGGCCGGCCACGAGGCGACAGGTCGTCACCTCCCGACCTGTCGCGGGTCCTTCCGTAAGTCCTTAAAGGCGACCCCTACGGGAACAGTCGCGCTATGCGAGACACTTTCTTTCGCGCGAGATCTCGGGAGGTTCTGCCGGTCGCCCCGGTCAGCACGCTCAAGCCGTTCGGGGCGGCAGCCGCCCTGGCCCTGGCTCGAAATCCGCTGGTTTCCGGCCGCGATCACCAGGTGCAAACCGTCGACGTCGAGAAACTCCAGTCCCCGTCCGTCCTGTTCCGCTCGAAGCGGGTCGAGCGCCGGGAAATCCGCGACCTGCGCCGCCGGCAGTCGGCCGTCGAAGCGATCACCGGCCTGACTCACGACAACGAAATCTACGGCTTCACCAAGGGGCAGTTCTCCCTGCTGGATCTGCTGAAGGCCTGCCTGCAGGTGACCGGCCCCGCTGGCGTCAGCCTGTCGACCTGGACCGCCGCCCGGCACGAGATCCAGGAACTCGACCGCATGCTGAAGGCCGGCGCGCTGACGAGCTGCCGCTGGCTGGTCGACTTCACGTTCGCCCGCCGCGATCCCGAGGCCGCCCACCAGATCCGGCAGACGTTCGGACTGGAAGCGATCCGGGTGGCCCAGAACCACGCCAAGTTCGCCCTGTTCCAGAACGCCGACTGGCAGCTCGTCGTCCGGACGTCCATGAACCTCAACATGAACCCGCGGTTCGAGGACTTCACCATCGCCCACGATCCCGTCCTGGCCGGATTCCTGGACCGGCTGCTGGGGGAAATCTGGAGCCGGCAGAAACGGAGCCTGGCCGATTCTTCCCTGTCCGAGATCCGCCGCTACTTCGTCGACGAGATGTGACGCACCCCCGAGGCCCGGATGCCCAAGAAACGGCCCGCCAGACCGACCGAGCTCCCCCCGGAACCGCCTCCCGCGGCCCCGGTCCCGTGCGCCCTGGCGGTTCCGGACGAAGCGGCGGCCGTCGAGCAGGCGGTCCGCTGGCTGCTGGACGGCAACCGGGACGCCGACGTTCTCGAGGCGATCGTCGAGGCATTCCCCGGCCTGCCGGCCCTGGCGATCGCCCAGGCAGCGATTCACCGCCTGGCAGAGGCGGGTGAGATCGATCCGGCCATCGTGCGGGGCTTCGTGTTCGAGGCGACGAAGGAGCTGTACCGCAAGATGGTCGGGATCGGCGACTTCGCGGGAGCGCTGCGGGCGCTGAAGCAGCTCCTCGACATGGCGCGCGAGTGATGGGACTCTTCAGCGGCGGGAAAGCCGCCGGACCGACAGGCGACAAAGACCAGTCCGCCTACGCCAAGCAGAAGGAACGGGCGCGGAAACGCCAGGCGAAGATCTCGGCAGCCGGCAGGGATATCGGCCCGATTCCCCCCGTCGCCGATCCGAAGCGCCGCAAGAAGTGTCTGGCGTCGCTGGAGGCGTTCGGCCGGACGTACTTTCCCGAGCGGTTCTACCTGAAGCTGTCGCCGATCCACAAAGGCTACGTCGCCGACCTGGAGCGGATCATCCTTCACGGCGGCCGCCTGGCCGTGGCCATGCCCCGCGGCAGCGGCAAAAGTGCCTGGGCGGAAATCGCCGTCCTGTGGGCCATCGTCCGCGGTTCGCACAACTACGTGCTGCTGCTGTCCGCCACGCAGGGGATGGCCCGCAAGCAGCTCGCCACGCTGAAGAAGCTGCTGCTCGAACGGCCGGAGTTCGCCGCCGACTTCCCCGAGATCTGCTTCCCGCTGAAGTGCCACGGCGGGGTGAACCAGCGGCGCGTGATGAGCGAAGGCCGGTCCCTCACGCTCGAAATGACCAGCGAACGGATCCTGCTGCCCGACACGCCCGGCACGCTGGCTTCCGAAGCCATCATCGAATGCCTCGGCCTCTCCGGCGCGATCCGCGGCCGGGCCTACGAACGGACGGACGGACGCAAGGCCCGGCCGACGCTGGTGATTGCCGACGATCCGCAGACGAAGGCCACGGCCCGCAGCGACCTGCAGACCGAGACCCGGGAGGGACTCCTGGAAGCCGATACGGCCGGCCTCCCCGGTCCGGACAAGTCGATCTCGATCATCATGCCCTGCACGGTGATCTACCCGAACGACCTGGCCGACCGCTTTCTGGACCGCGAGAAGAAGCCCGACTGGAACGGCCGCCGGACCAAGCTCCTGGACGCCCTGCCGGACGACATGGAACTCTGGAACAAGTTCCAGGAAGTCCGGGCGGAAGGATTGCGGGCCGGCGACAGCGGAGCGGCCGGAACCGCCTTCTACCGGGCGAACCGCAAGGCGATGGACGCGGGGGCCGCCCCCACCTGGCCGGAACGCTTCGCACCGGGCCAGCTCTCCGCCGTGCAGTACGCGATGGAGCTGTTCTACAAGAACAAACAGGCCTTCTACTCCGAGTACCAGAACGATCCGGCCGGAGCGATCGAGGACGACGGGGGCTCGCTCGATCCGGGCGACCTGATGCGGCGGACGAACGGCCTGAAGCGCGGGCGCCTGCCCTCCGCGGCCGAGTACATCGCCGCCGGCGTCGACGTTCACGGCGACCTGCTCTACGTCACGACGGCGGCCGCCGAACTCGACCCCACCATCGCCGTCGTCGACTACTGGACCTGGCCGCGGCAGGTGTTGGGGTATTTCTCGAAGCGCGGGGCGACCCGCACGATGAAGAATCACCCGGAGCTGAAGACCCTCGACCCCGAAGCCCGGCTCTATCGGGCACTGACGCTGCTCTCCGACGAGCTGCTGGCCCAGGAGTACGAACGCCGACCGGGGGAGAAACTCAAAGTTGGGCTGGTGGTGATCGACGCCCGGTACATGACCGAGGTTGTCACCCGCTGGTGCAAGCAGTCTCCGCATTCCCGGCTGCTGCTGCCGGTGATGGGCTCCCCCAAGCTGGAAGACTTCGGCCGCCGGCTGGCTCCGGGGACTCGCCCCGGCGTTGACTACCACGTCCCGCCGCAGGGGAAATGGCCGGTCCGGGTGGGACAGATGAATTCGAACGCCTGGATCACCCGCACGATCAACGGGTTCCTCACGCCGATGGGGAGCCGGGGGGCGTGGACCCTGTTCCAGGGGGAGAACTCGGAAACGCACCGCTGCTTCGCCGATCACATCACCGCGGAGTCGTCGACCGACTGGATGGACAAGAAGACCGGCCAGACGCACCGCATCTGGACCCCCAAGCCCGACCACCCGGACAACCACTGGCTCGACGCGACCAAGATGGCCGCCCTGGGCTGCTTCGAGCTGGGCTGCAAACTCGCCTACGTCGAAAAGCGGGACACGACGAAAAAGAAGGCCCCGCGGGTTTCGTACCACTGACCACAGAAGGTTTTTTCGCTATGACCAAGCCGAAACATGCCACGCCGACGACGGAGACCCAGACCGCGAAGAAGCCGACCGGCCGGCCGCCGGGAAGCCCGAACGTGCGGGAGACGGCCGTTGCGGTCCCGTCTCGCTGCAACGCCTGCGGGTCGACCGAGCGGGGGCCGTACCTCGACAAAGCCGAGCTGGACTTTGGCGGGGTCGACTCACAGGGGAAGCCGTTCACGCACATCGTCCGGCGGCGGGTGCGGTGCGAGAGCTGCGGGCAGATGCGGATTGATGTGACTCGCGAGAACCGGGTGTAATGCTCCTTCTGCCGAAATGAGAATAACGCTAGAGTACAGGTGATTGAGCACTTCTTCCTGGAAACGCTTACGCGAAAGGCCTGAGAGAATGGGAGGAACGGTTCCGCCGGCGAGCCTGCTGTCATCAATAACTGTTCCGCCGGGAATAGCGATTCGCCCAACTGGACTCGTCCTGATTGTCGGGCCGAACTCGGCCGGCAAGACGCAACTGCTCAAAGACATCACGGCGATTCTCACGGGCAAACAAAGAGATCTCGTTGTTTGCTCTGACTTCCAACTCACGAAGCCGCAAAACGTCGAAGATCCCATGAAGACGTTTTATGACTCCGGCTTTCTCGAAAGGCGACGCGACGACAACGGAAACGAATTCATCCGACAGATCTCGCCTCACCTAGGAGGTAGCCCTTTTCGAGGCCACGATGTCCGGATCGGCAATGTACCGACCTTCTACCGAGACCTCCGCACAGCGAAGAGCGCACCAGGCCGAGTAGAGGCAGCGCCGTTCCTCGATTTGATCGGCCACTGCTTGACAACGGTTCTATTTCTCGAAAACCGTATGATGATGGCAAATCAGGCTAACCACTTCGACTATGCAAAGAATCCACCAAGTATTGATCTACAGGCTCTCTACATCAGCAAGGCCGCGAAACAGCAACTTACTCAAGAGACCGAGCGAGTCTTCGGAAAAGGCGTCTGGCTCGACAGCACGCGAGGTGGAATTCTCTGTCTCAGAGTGAATCAGTTGCCAAGTGTACCGTCAGCAGAGGATCGCCAAGAACCCGAAGAGATGATGAAATACCGTCAGATCGAGACAGAAGGTGACGGACTGCGATCGTACGTTGGAATCTGCATCGCCTTATTGCTAGGGCGAAGGCCGGTTTGCATTCTCGACGAACCCGAACTCTGTCTGCACCCACCGCAAGCGTATGCAATGGGTCAGTTCATTGGGCGGAACGGAGCCTCACCAGACCATGTGACATTCGCGAGTACGCACAGTAGTCATGTGCTTCGCGGTGTCATCGAATCTACCGAAAACGTGCAGATCCTTCGGCTTACAAAGGATGGAGATCGCTTTCAGGGTCACCTCATCGGATTTGATACGCTGAAGGAGTGCTTAAAGCGACCGATCGTCCGAACCGAGACGATTCTCGATGGAATATTTGCGGATTCTGTTGTGATCGTCGAAGCCGACGGGGACAGGGCTGTCTACGAAGCCGCATGGGAAGTGTTGAGATCTGAGTCATCGCATACTTCAGTTCCACCAGACGCAATTCGGCGTGACCTGCTGTTCATACCCGTCGGCGGAACCGGCGGTATCACGGAGACAGCAGGGTTTTATCGAGCCTTGAGAATTCCAACGGTAATCGTTGCCGACCTTGATCTTATTATGGATTCCGACAAGCTCAGGAGAATCCTCCAGTCTTCCGGCGATGCGGAGGCCACTACTCAACTTACGGAGAAGTGTCGGCTCATTCGTGACTTGATCCGAACGCTTCCACCTACGGTTCCGGAGAATGTCATATTTGATAAGCTGCGGGAGGTTTCCGAATTGAAGCTGAGGTGGGACGAAGACGGTGACCAACAACTCATGGAGAAGCTTCGCGGCCTTGTAGACGATTTGAAGCGGATGCGACGAATCAAGGGTGGACTTTCGGCATTCGCGGCACACCCGGAGATTCATGACGGACTTAAGGATATAGTCTCGCAATGCGCGAAGCTCGGCCTGTTCTTGGTTCCAGTTGGCGAACTGGAGTGCTGGGCACCAGAACTGATGAAGGACGGCCCCAGCAGGCGGCGAAAGTCAGAGTGGGCAAACGAAGCGTCAGCAAGGATTCGGAGCAACCCGAGTATGGCGAGGGATTTGCTAGATTTCATGGGAGCAATTGCGTTGTATCAAGCGGCGGAGGCCAAGCGGATTGCGGTGCTTTAGAAAGAGCATCGATCAGGGCGTAGGATCACGTTAATCCGGCTGACGTTTGCTCGCGGAGTGTGTTGGGAGTAGTCGCATCGCTGGGCGGTGCAGTGCGAGCCACGGAATATCTAACCAACGGTTATTTCCCGCGTTTCCCACCCCGAAACGCCCTTCCCAGTCCCAGCTACCAGCACGAACCTGAATCGCGTCCCCTGCCTGCAGGAAGGTCGCGATGCCCACGTTCGCCGAAGAGATGGTGGCCCAGCTCGAAACGCTGCTGCGTGAGAACGTCGGCGTCCAGACCGTCACGTTCGGCGGCCAGACGGTCAGTTACGCCGACCTGCAGCAGCAGTACCAACGCTGGAAGGCCCAGGCCGCCCGCGAGACCGGCAAACGGCCCTTCCTCCGGTCCCTCACGATGGAGGGGCCATGAACGCGTCCGGTCTCTGGCAGAGTGCGGCCGGACTGTTCGACGCCGGCCTGCGGCAGGCGCGGCATGCGTTCGGCTATGACGCCGTCGACACCGGCGAAGGCAAACGCCGCGCCCCGTCCGGCGTCACTCGCAGCGAGGACGACGAGCTGCCGGTGCAGAAGCGGCGGAAGCTCCTCTCGCAGACGCGGGACCTGGCCCGCAACTTCGCGCTGCTCGGCTGGGCCATCCGGCAGCACCTGAATTACATCACCACGTTCAACTTTCAGCCCAAGACCGGCAGCCGCCGGCTGAACCAGAAGCTGGCCGCCTTTCTGGAGAACTGGAGCGAGCCGGAGAACTTCGACGTCGCCGGGATCACGCCCCTCTGGAACTTCATCCGCCTGGCCGAGGTCCGCCGCTGTATCGACGGCGACATGCTGGCGCTGAAGCTGGCCAACGGGCAGGTGCAGGCGATCGAGGGGGACCGGTTGCTCTCGCCCCGGACCGCCCCGCGGGAGATCGCCGCCCGGAACTGGTTCCACGGCGTCGAGCTCGATCGCTACGGCCGGCACCTGGCCTACGCCGTCCACGGCCGCGGCCAGTCGAACGACTTCGGCGCGGTCGGCTCCAGTCAGTTCGTGTTCGAACGGGCCGTCCCGGCCCATCAGGCCCTGCTGTTCGCCCACCGCGAGCGGTTCGACCAGGTCCGCGGGATCACGCCCCTCACGGCCGCCATCAACTCCCTCGTCGATACCCAGGAAGGGATCGACTTCATCTCAGCAAAGCTCAAGGTCCACGCGTTGTTCGGCCTGGCCGTCATGCGCGGCGATCCGAACGGGCCGGCCGAGGACGCGACCCAGGACTACACCCAGCTCATCCTGGGGAAGCGGCCGCTGATCCTCGATATGGATCGGGGGGAGCGGGCGGAGTTTCTGGAGAGCAAGACGCCGGCGCACGAGACGCAGGCCTTCCTGGAACTGCTGATTCAGCTCACGCTGAAGGCCCTCGATATCCCCTATTCGTTCTTCAAAGAGAACTTCACCAACTACTCCGGCGCGCGGCAGGCGCTGGTCATGTACAACGAGTCGGCGAAGATCAAACGCCGCTCCGTCCTGTGGTTGCTCAACGGCCTGACCCGCTGGCGTCTGCAGCTCGCGGTTCTCGATCGCCAGTTGCCGCAACAGGTCCTCGAACCGTGGATGTGGCAGTGGATTCCGACGGGGGTCCCCTGGATCGATCCACTGAAGGAGGTCCAGGCCAACGCGGCCGCCTTGGCGCTGGGGGTCACGTCGAAAACCCGCATCTGTGCGGCGAACGGTCTCGACTACGAGGAGATCCTCGACGAGATCGTCGAAGAGCGGAAGCTCGAAGAAGCCCGCGGCCTGACGTTCGACGTCACCGCGGCCGCGGACGTCGTGACACCCAGCCCTCAGCGCAGGAAGCGCCAGAAGCAAAAGACCCAGGGAGGGGCGAAGAATGGCAACGCTGGTTGAGAAGCGGGTTCCCGCCCGCGCCATGGCCTTCGCCGCCGAGCTGCAGCTCCAGCCGGCCGACGACGGAGAGACCAAGATTCGCCAGGGGAAGATCGTCGCCCGGACCGGCGGCGAGGCCTTCCACTGGTACTGGGGTCGCTGCGTCCATGACCTGGCGGGGATGAACCTGCCCAAGCCGCGGGTTCCGCTCGACTACTGCCACAACCCCTGCGACGTCGTCGGCTTTGCCGAGGGCTTTGATGCGGCCGCCGGCCAACTGGAATGCGATGCAAGCCTCGTGACACACCGGCCCGAGGATCGGGCTGCGAAACTGATGGCGGATTCCGACGCCGGTGTGCCCTACGAGGCGAGCATCCTCCAGTCGGCCGCCGGCCTGGTCGTCGAATGGGTCGACGCCGGCGCGACGGTCGACGTCAACGGCCAGTCGTTCAGCGGTCCGGGCGTTGTGTTCCGCCAGTGGACGCTCCGCGGCCTGGCAACCTGTCCGCAGGGTTCCGACGCCGCGACGTCGTCCGAGTTCTCCGCCGGTCCGCTGGCCGGCGAAGTCACCATTTCCAATTTCCCCGGAGGCTTTTCCATGACGACCGCTCCCGCACCCGGCCCCGCACCCGCTCCGGAGCCTGTCGCTCCGGCGAATCCGCCGGCCGACACCGGCCTGGCGGCCCAGCCCCCCGCGAATCCCCCAGTTGCGCCCGTCGTCGCCCCCATGGCGCACACCGGCCAGCAGTTCATGGACGCCTTCGGCGAGAAGGGGGCCGTCTGGTTCGCCCAGGGGAAGACGTTCGCCGAGGCGCAGACCCTGTTCCACGCCGAAGTGGCGGCGAAGAACAAGGAACTGACCGAGCAGGTGCAGGCCCTGACGGAGGCCAACCAGAAGCTCCGGGGCGCGTCGGAACCGGTGTCGTTCACCGGAGCGACCCCGGACGGAGCCAAGCAGAAGCAGGGCTTCGCCGGCCTGATCAAGTTGCCCGGGGCTGCGAAGTAGCCCCTGCCCGTCGTCGCTGACTGCTGGTGATTCCGCGCGGAATCACTCCCCGCTGACCTCCAAGGATGGAAAGAACGCATCATGGCCAATGAGTATCTCGGCCTGACCGAGCTGCTGCAGATCAGCGACATGAATCTCGCTGATCTCAACGTGACCGACCTGCTGCAGGACGCGCCTTTGCTGGCCGCCCTGGCCGCCGGCCCCGCTTCGCACGCGACCGAGCACAAGTACCTCAAGGAGACCGGAGCCCCGGTCGTCGGCTTCCGCGCGCCGAATGCCGGCCGCGAGAACAAGAAGTCGGCCGACACGCTGGTGACGATCGTCCTCAAGATTCTCGCCGCCTCGTTCGACTGCGATAAGGCGATCGCCGACGCCTACCCGAAGGGGGCGCAACAGTGGCTGGGCCGGGAGGCGATCCGCCATCTGAAGGCGGCCTTTGCCGGGGCCGAGGGGCAGATCCTGTACGGCGTCGGCAGCGATGCGGACGGCTTCGTCGGCCTGGCCGATGCGTCGACCCTCAACGCCCTGGCCGACGCGATGGTCGTGAACGCTGCGGGAACCACGGCCGCCACGGGTTCGTCGGTGTTCCTGATCCGGACCAATGAGGACGGCAACGACTGCACGTTGATTGCCGGCAAGGAAGGGAAGATCGAGGTCGGCGATACGGTGGTGATCCAGAAGGACGACGGGACCGCCACCGGCAAGTCCTATCCGGCCTATTACACGCCGATCGAGGGCTGGCTCGGTCTGCAGATTGGTTCGGCCTACTCCGTCGGGCGGATCGCCAACCTGACGGCCGATCCCGGCAAGGGGCTCACCGACGCGCTGATCTATGAGGCCCTGTCGCGGTTCCCCGCCAGCCGGCAGCCGAACCGGATTGCGATGAACCGCCGGTCGCTGGAACAGCTCCGCAAGAGCCGGACGGCGACCAACGCCACCGGCGCGCCGGCCCCGATCCCGACCGAGGTGGAAGGGATTCCGATCGTCACCACGGACCAGATCAAGAGCACGGAAGCGCTCCTGACGTAAGCCGCGAGGGATCGCATGAGTTTTTCCGCAGCCGCGGCGGGGGCCTTCAAAACCCTCCGCCGCCTTGCCGGCACCGACGTCACGTACGACCTGGGGACGGGATTTTCCCTAACGCTCCGGGTCGTGCGGGACCGGTCGACCGTCGCCAGCGAGCAGGACGAGGTCGAAGAGTCCTGGACGGCCTGCGACTGGCTGCTGCTGGCCAGCGAACTGGTAGTCGACGACGTCATGTTCCGGCCGGAGCCAGGCCACGAGATCCAGGTGGGGGGCGAGATCTACGCCGCCCTCCCGGATCAGGACGCCTGCTTCGGCTACGAAGATCCCGGCCGGGCGGTCATTCGCCTCCACACGAAGCTGATCGGATAGGAAAAAGCTCCAAATCTCAAACACCAACTCTCAACAGAAGACTTCCGGTTTGGTGTTTGGAATTTGGTGTTTGGAGTTTGATGTTTCATGCCAGCCCTTTCCCGCGCCATCGCCGAGGCCGTCGTCAGCGTGCTCAATGCCGCGACGTTCGACCCTGCGCTGACGGCGGAGCGGGGTTATGTGCTCCCCGTCCAGCTTGAAAACCAGACCACGCTGAAGGCCTGGGTGATGGCCGCCGAGATCGAGAGCGAAGCGGAGAATCACGGCGACGACCGGGAAACCCATGCCGTGCATATCGCCCTGGTCCAACGGGTGGCGAACTTCGCCCCGGCGACGCTCGATCCGCTGACCGACGTCGCCGAAGCGGTCCGGGACCATTTTCGAAACCTGACGCTCCCCGGCGTCGACGCAATGGTGACGAAACGGGACGTGAAGCTGCTCTACGACCCGCAGCGGCTGCGGCTGAAGCGGACGTTCCTGTCGCTGATTTCGCTCGAAATCACCGCGGTCCGGGAGGTCGGATAAGAAAATGCTCAACGCCCGCTTCACAATGAGCCAGGCCAAGCGGATGTTCTTCGACCGGGCCATGATCGACCGCAAGGTCGACCGGGCGATCCTCCGCCAGCTCAGCAAGGCCGGTGCGTTCATCCGCCAGCGGGCGCGGTCGTCGATCCGCAAGCGGAAGAAGGCCTCCAAGCCCGGCAAGCCCCCCACCAACCGGAAGGGGCTGCTGCGGAACAACATCGTCTTCGTGTACGACCCGGAGAGCCGCTCCGTGGTCATCGGTCCGACGCTGCTCAACATGATCTTCTTCAACGGCGACGGCCAGCCGGTGAAGGGGACGGTCCCCGGCGTCCTCGAAGGGGGCGGTCAGATTTCGATGCTGATGCGGTACATCCCGTACCTCGGCAAATGGGTCCGGGCTGATCTACGGAGTCGCCGGCGCCTCGTCGGTCAGCAGCTCAAACGCCGCACGATCACGATCGCCGCCCGGCCGTTCATGGGGCCGGCGTTCGAGGCCGAGCGCCCCAAGTTCGCCCAACTGTTCCTCAATTCCCTCCACTGAAGGAGTTCTTGCCATGACGACGCGTTCGATGGTCGGCATCGCCCAGCGGCTGTACTACAACACGGCCACGCCCACCACGCCGACCTGGGTTCAGATCACGATCGCCAAGGACATCAAGGTCACGGCGGACAAGGAGAAGGTCGAGATCACCAACCGAGGCCACGGGGAGACGAACCGCTACGCCGGCGGCGGCGTCGACATGGGCTTCACGTTCGACGTGTCGAACAAGCCGGCCGACGCGGGGTTCATCGCGCTGCTGGCCAGCTTCACCGGCAAGACGTCGATCGAGCTGGCGGCCGTCGACGGCGACATCACGGTCGCCGGCACGCAGGGCGTCCGCGCCGTCTGCGAGGTCTTCAAGTTCGAGAAGACGGCCGGCCTGAAAGGGGAAGCGAAGTGGGACGTCGAGGCGGCCCCGACCGATTCGGCGGAAGTGCCGAGCTTCTTCACGGTGACGGCACCGTAAGCGGCGGGCTTCGGGTATCGGGCTTCGGGCTTCGCAGAATGAGCAAGGAAGCGACTCGTGAAGACTTTCAGTGACAACGCCGGCCGGACCTGGGAGCTGGTCGTCGACCCGTTCGACGTGAAGCGGATCGAGGCCCGGCTCAAATACAACCTCCTGGACGTCCGCCTGCAGGACGAGCTGCTCGCCCCCTGGCTGCAGAACCCGGTGCGGATCGTCGACACGCTCTGGCTCCTGTGTGAGGAGCAGGCGGCCAAAGCCGGCGTCAGCGAGGAAGACTTCGGTCGATCGCTGCGGGGAAAGCTGTTTGACGCTTCGCAGGCCCTGCTGGAGGAACTGACCGATTTTTTCCCCCTCCAGAGCCAGCGCGACGAACTGACGGCGCGGCTGGCTCTGCAACTGCAGGGGATGGACCTGGAACGGAAGACACAGACCTGGGTGGCGGAGAAGCTGCGGGAAGCTATCGCGGCCGCGACGCCCTCCGGGACTGTTTCGAGCTGGCCGGAATCGCCGGCGTCTGCCCCCGCGGGCTGACGCTGCGGGAACTGGTCTGGATGGCCCAGGCCCGCCGGCGGGAGGCCTGGGACCGGACCGCGGACCTGATGGCCCACTTGGGGAATCTGCACGCCGGTCAGGTCCTCTGGACCAGCCGTGACTTTCATCCGTTCGCCGAGACGCCGACCGAGCTGCCGGGGCTCGGCGGCTTCGCGGCGGTGTTGCCTCAGACCACGCTCAAGGCCAGCCCATCATGAGCAGTAAAGGCGTTCGCGCCGGCCAGGCGTATGTCGAAATCGGGGCGGACGACAAACAGCTCGATCTCGTCCTCAAGAACGACATCGCCAAGCTGCAGAACTGGTCAGGCTCCGTGGCCACCCTGTCGGCCAAGGTCCTGGCCGTCGGCGTGGCCAGCGCGACCGGGCTGGGGTTCGCGCTGTCGAAGGCCAGCGAGTTCGAGCAGACGCTGGGGAAATTCGATTCGATCTTCGGCAGCCTCAGCGAAGCCAACAAGGCCTGGGCCGACGACCTGGCGAAGGAGTTCCGCCGCAGCCGGCAGACGGTCTTTTCGTTTCTGGCCGACACGCAGGCGGTGATTGTGCCGCTGGGGTTCGAAGCGGGAGCGGCGGAGACGATGAGCCGCACGCTAACGAAGCTGGCGATCGACGTGGCCACTTTCCACAACAAACAGGACGCCGACGTCATCCGGGATTTCCGGTCCGCGCTCACGGGCGAGAGCGAGACCATGAAGAAGTACGGCGTGATCGTCAACGAAACCGCCGTCAAACAGGAGCTGCTGAACCGCGGGTTCGACATTAACAAGGTCAGCGAAGCGGAGAAGGTGCAGGCCCGTTACAACATCATTTTGAAGTCGACCGCGGTGGCGCAGGGAGCGACGATCCGCGAGTCGACCACGTTCGAAGGGGTCTGGCGGGCGCTGCGGGCAGCAACCGACGAACTGGCCATCGTCGTCGGCAGTAAACTCCTCCCCGTGGTGAAGAAGGTCGTCGGCCCGCTGGCCGCGGCCGTGCAGGCCTCCGCCGAATGGCTCGATCAGAACGGCCACCTGGTCGAGAACGCCGGGATTCTGACGGCCGTGATTCTGGGGGGCGGGACGGCGCTGTTCGCCCTGGCGGGAGCGATCCGCATTACCGCGGCCGCCCTGGCCGCCTATCGGGTGGTGACGCAGTCGGCGGCCGCAGCCCAGGCCGTGCTGTTGGCGCTGCAGGGACCGAAGGGCTGGCTGACGCTGGCCGTGGCGGCCGGCGTGGCCACCGTCGCCGTGGCCGGCGTCTACAACTCGCTGTCCGCGGCTGAACCGGCACTGAAGCGGGCCGAATCGCAGCTCGATCAGACGGCCCAGGCCCAGACCCGGCTGAACCGGGCGATCGCGGCCCAGCCGAAACAGACGGCTGCCGACGTCGAGAAGATGTTCAGCGACGCCCGGACGCCGGCGGAAAAACTGCGGCAGGAGCTGGAGGCCCTCAACAAGGCCCGCGACGAGTTCGTCGCCGGAAACGAGCAGGGGACGCGGACGCTGGACGGCTTCGACCGGGCGCTGGTCCAGTTGCGGGAATCGGCGATCAACGCCGGGACCGGCATTTACGATGCGATGTCGAAAGCCCGCGATGAAATCCGGCTGTTGAAGGGTCAGACGACCGAGAGCGAGCTCGAACTGGAGAAGATGGCCCGCAACGGTGCGCCGCAGGCCCTGATCGAGCAGTACCGCCAGCTCCAGGCCGCGCGGGAGAAAGCGAAGGCTGACAAGGACGCGGCCGAGAAACGCGATCAGGACCGCCAGCAGCAGATTGACCAGATTTACGGCGACGCCCGGTCGAGTGCGGCCCGCATCGCCCAGGAGACCATGACGCCGGAAGAACAACGGCAGCAGCAGGTCCGCGAGCTGCAGCGGCTGCGGTTCAACGTCGATCCGACGACCGGAACCTCGTTCATCGACCAGCGGACCTACGAACGGGCGCTGCAGAAGCTGGACGAACAGACCAAGCCCGACGCGAAGCAGGTCCGCCAGCAGACGGAGCAGGCCGCCGCGGGGAATGACCTCCGCAGCGAGGCGGGCGCCCGCGACTTGCTCGCGCTGTTCAACAACGGCCAGGGGAAGGCGGCTGACGTCACGGCGAAGGAAGCGGTCAAGCACACGGTCCTGTTGAAAAGAATCAAGGACGGGGTGATGCAGCCCGGTCCGCAGACGGTGAGCCTGTCATGACCTTGTTGTCCTGCGAAATCCGGAACCGGGGGAAGCTCGACAGCGATGCGAGCGGGAGCGATTCGTTCGTCGACGAGTACATCGCCCGCATGGACACGGCCGCCGCGACGCACATGGAACTGCGGCGGGCGCTCCCCGAGCTGCAGCGCTGGCAGCCCCATCCCGTCGAGGTCGGGTTCTACGTCGACAAGTTTTCGGCCGAACAGCATCCGAACAGCCGGTTCTGGAACATCGAGGTCACCTATGCGACCCGGACCGAGAAGAGCCCGCTGGACGAGCCCTGGAAGTGGTCGGTCTCGTCGCAGTCGCTGTCGGCCTACACGCTGGTCGATCATCAAGGCCGGATGATGCTCAACACGGCCGGCTGCCCCTTCGAGCCGTTCGAAAAGAAGGAACGGATTCTCATTTTCCGCGGCAAAAAGAATCTGCCGAAGTGGCCCAACTGGCTGATGACCTATCCCGAGTGCATCAACTCGGACGCGGTTCGGATCCAGGGGCAGAGCTGTCCGGCGAAGACGCTGGCGATGGCCGGCATGACCGTCGACGAACCGCAGGAACAGGACGAGATCGAGTTCTTTCCGCTGACCGTCGAATTGCACTATCGGGAATCGACCTGGCTGACCGTCGTCCCCAGCAAAGGCTGGAAAGAGCGGTTGCCTCTGCTCAGTCCGCTGCAGCAGCAGGTCAACGGCGGCAAAAAGTTTCTGACGATCCCGATTGTCGACGATTTCGACCAGCCGTTCGCGGAGCCGCAGTTCCTGGACGCCGACGGCAAGGCCCTCAAAGACCCGAAGCCCGAGGACATCGTGCTGCTGAAGTTCCAGATTCCGACGGCGAAGGCCTTCAGCACGCTGCAACTGCGATAGGAAACACCAAACGCCAAACACCAAGTTCCAAACCGGAAGTCTTTCTTGAGAGTTGGTGTTTGAGATTTGGAGCTTTGAGACGGAAGGACGTCTGACCATGACGAAACGCATCTTGCGGGGCGACGCGCCGACGCAGGCCCAGATCAGCCGGCTGGCCAGCCAGGCGACTGGACTGATTACGCTCGGAATCAATGGCAAGACGGGGGTCGCCGTGTCGAGCTGGGACGCCGCGGCGATCGCGGCCGCCTGGAATGCCTCCCGACTGCCGGAGTTCCTGGAAGTGGCCGCGGCCGCCGACGGGGTCGACGTCCTGCTGACGTCGAAGTCGCCCGGCCAGCCGTTCGAAGTCAGCGGCCTGGTCAACGGCGAGGCGACGGCCGACGACGAGCAGCTCGTGACGATCGGCCCGGCCGGCGCGGGGGGAACCTTCCCGTTGACGTTCGCCGGTCAGACTTCGGCCGCCATCTCGGTGACCGCCCTGCCGTCGGTGGTAAAAGCAACGCTCGAAGCCGTTCCGACGATCGGCGCGGGGAATGTCGAAGTCACCGGGGAGCCCGGAGCCTGGCGGGTGCGGTTCATTGGCGACCTGGCCGACGTCGATCAGCCGGAGCTGACGACCGATCGCACGAACCTGACCGGCGGGAACGCCGCCGTCTCGATCGACACGTTGCAGGACGGAGCCGGGTCGACGTCGCCGTTGCTGGTGACGCAGGAAGTGGCCGGCGTCGCCGGCACGAACGAGCAGCAGCGGTTCCGGTTCACGTCCGATCCCGGTTCGCTCTCCGGCATCACCGTCCGCTGGGTGGTACCCAATAGCAGCGGGTTCAACTACAGCGCCCCGTTCGCCGCGGACGCCAGCCTGGCGACCATGACGGACGCGCTGGAGGCCACCCGCTGGGGGAATGGCACGAGTGTCTGGGGCGAGGGCAACGTCTCGCTCTCCGGCACGCTGGCCGCGTCGTGGGTCAATCCGACCGATGGGGTCGTCGTCGAATGGGTGGGCGACTGGAAGTCGACGTCTCTGGCTCAGATCCAGTTGCAGGTCGTCTCCGGCGGCGGGACGATCGCCAGTACGACCGTCGCCGAGGGGGCTGCCGGCACCAACGAGCAGCAGTCGCTGCGGCTGATCGGTCCCACGGTCGGGACCGGCTACCGCCTCAAGCTCGGGGACAAGGTCACGGGCGAGATTCCGTGGACGGCGACGCACAACGAGATCATGTCCACCCTGTCGTCCGCGCTGGGCGGCTCGTCGAACAACCCCGTCAAAGCCGGCACGGGACAGACCGATCCCCTGGAGACCCTGCTCGCCAGCTACTCCGGCGACGGCATTCTGTATTTCGAGTTCTGGGCCTTGGGCTATCAGTCGACCGACCTGGCGCTGCTGGAAGTGATCGGCTTCGGCGGCGAAGAGATTCAGCAGGTGGCGATCAGCCCTGACGCCTGGAAGGGGGGCGTCACGCTCACGCTGGACGACCAGACGACGGCCCCACTGGGCTTCGCCACGACGTCGTCCGAGCTGCAGACCGAGCTGGAGGGATTGCCGAACGTCGGGGCCGGGCTCGTCACCTGTTACGGCGGACCGTGGCCAACGCATCCGATCGTCTGTGAGTTCGACCAGTCGCTCGGCAACCTGCCGCAGATGACGGCCACCCACACGCTGACCAATGCCGGCATCGCGGTCACCACGCTCCAGCAGGGGGGAGCGGCCGTCGTCGTGACGGAGATCCAGCGCAGCCGCGGCCCGCTGCATTGGGACGATCCGCTGAACTGGGCCGACGCGGACGGCTTGCCCGGCGTCCCTGGCTCCGGCGACGACGTGTCGCTGGAGCTGGCCCGCGCCGAGCTGCTGCACGGCCTCCGCCAGCGCTGCACCTTCACCGCCGATCCGGCGACCGACCGGCTGACGCTGGCCACCGGACGCGAAACATTCTGGAACGGTCAGGCCCTCTCCGTCCGTTCGTCCGACACGCTGCCCGGCGGCCTCTCCGACGCGACCACGTACTACGCGGTCAACGTCACGGGCGCCTCGCTGCAGCTCGCGCTCACCCCGGACGGCGACGCAGTCAACCTGACCAGCGGTGGAACCGGAATCCACCAGGTGGGCGTCCAGCTCGCGAACCTGTTCGTCGACAGCCGGTTCGCCGGCTCGAAACTCGGTCTCCCGCGCACCAACCCGGCCGGCTACGACGAGTATCGCCCGTTGAAGCTGGAGTTGTGGGCGACGTCGATCGAGATTGGAGCGGGCAACGGCAGCGGTTCCACCCGGATCAAGCTGGCGACCGGCGATCAACCGACGTCGATCGAAGTCATCGCCACCGGCGGCAGCACGGAAGCGGGCATCCCCGCCGTTCTCTGGGACGGCGACCACGTCGACAATCGCCTCGAAGTCGTCGACGGCGAATTCGGCATTGCGCTGTTCCCCGAAGACTCCGCCCAATTTGGAAGGCTGGTTCAACGGGCCGGCCAGGTGATCATCGGTCGCGACGTCACGGTGGGAGCCATCCGCCGGACCGGCGGCGAGCTGACCATGCTGGGTGCGACCGTCAACGGGGAGGCGTTCCTGTGAGCGGCGTCCTGATCGACTCGCGCGACGTCCCGACGCTCAGCGCCTTGCTGCGGGCCTACCGCACCGGGGCGTTGGGAAGTCAGGCGCCCCCGGACAACGGTCGGGTCGAGGCGGCGCGCGCTGTGCGGGCCATGCTCCTGGCCGATCTCGACACGCGCGCGCTGGGCGACCTGGCGGCCGTCGACGCCGTCGTGACGCAACCGAACGACGATCCGAATCGGACGGCCGCACAATACGTCATCCGCATCACGACGGGCGTCCTGCCCGACGACGAAGAAGATTCCGAACCGCTGGAGTGGCGGTGCAAGGTCGGGACGTCGCACACGCCGGCGGTCAGCGAGGAAGCAACCGCCGCCGAGCTGCAGGCTGTCCTGGAAGGCATGACCGAGTTGGCCGGCGTGAAGGTCGAAGTCGACGGCCCCGGCCGGCCCTGGGGAGCGCTCCAGACGGCGTGGGACGTCCGCCAATGGTTCATCCGACTCACGCCGGATAATCCCGACGACGTACCTCCGGAGCTGACGGCCGCTGTCCCGCTGGTCGACCAGGCCACGGCCTCCGTCACCCGCACCCGCTGGTGGCCCATCGAACGCGTCGTGCAGGTCTATCCTCTCTGGCCGCTGGCCGACACGCTCTTCGCCGGCACGTTCGTCTGGGCGGAGCTGAAGGGGCGCTGGCACCATGTCGTGAGTCACGAGTGCTGGGAGCAGGGCGAATGAAACGCTGCTGCTCCGGCCTCGGCACGCTTTGGAAGGTTTCCCGCGCCGGCGAGATCCTGTGGCGACGGGATCACTTCGCCGGCTGGGACGCGGCCGAGGAGGCCGTCAATGCGGGCCGGCGTCTTGGTCCGCTCCCGCTGCAGTCGATCTGCGTCTCGTGTGACGACGCGGGGAACGTGATTCTCGGCAGTTCGCCCAGCCGGGCTTGCCGCGACAATCCCGACACCGCTCAGCCGCCGATGTGGACGGTCCGCTGCTACAGCCCGGCTGGCGAACTCCGCTGGAGCTGGTCGCCGGCTCCGTTCGGCTGGCTGTCCGAGCTGACCTGGCCACCGGTGGGGGGGACGGTCGAACGCTTTCCGCCGTCAACGCCGATCGACGTCCGCCTGGCTCCCGGCCGGCAGGGGCATGCCTGGGGCAACGCCGTGGCCCGCGACATCAACGGAGCCATTCCCGGAGCCTGGTACCGGATCGACGGCCGCGGCCGGTCGACCTGGACGCAGATCACGCCCCCCGCGCTGCAGCCCGACGAGCCCGTCCCGATGATCCATTGGCCGGCGGGGCCGCCTCTGGGCCATTCCCGGAGCTGGTTCCTGATCGGACTCGACCAATACCTGCCCCAGAGTTTCGCGGTCAACAAATTCGGCCACGATGGCGTAATCGATCCAGCCGTCGACGAGGCGTTCTTGGGGCCGAGTCCCACGACGAGCCAGGCGGATGGGATCTTCGTCAACGGCAGTTGGGCCGGTCAGGTCGCTGTGATCCAGAATCATCTGGACGACTCCCCCAACCACTTCATCGGGCGTGTCAATTCCGCGCTCGACGCGTCGCCGATCCTCCAGTGGGCGACGGACTTCCAATTCGGCGGAGGGGGCGGCCTGCTGCTCGGTGCGCCCGACTTCGTCGGCCTGGTCAGTCCGTTCGGCGGCTACATCGTGCTGCGTGGCGCAGACGGCTCGCTGGCGGCCCGTGGGACCGTGGGGGAAGTGCCCGTGATCGATGGCGAGGTCATTCCTCCAACGACCGAGGGGCTCGGCTGGGCGCTCGCCGGCGGGGCCATGTACGACGACGACGGGCGCCCGCTCTGGCGTCCCGCCGGCGTCACCGTTCGCGACACCGCGATCGACGGTGACGAGAACTGCTACTTCGCGACGGATCGCGGAGTGCTCTCGATCGATCGATTGGACCGTTGAAAGGATGCTTTCCACCGTGGCCTTCAAGTCTCATGCCGTGCTGCAGCCCCGCGCCATGGATCCGACTCCGACGCCGGCCCGGTCCGGTCCGCTCAACTGCGCCGTGGTCATTCCCTGCCACAACTACGGGCGCTTCCTGGCCGAGGCGCTGGAATCCGCCCTGGCCCAGACCCGGCCGGCGGCCGAGATCGTCGTCGTCCTGGACAACTGCCGGGACGACTCGGCGGCCGTGGCTGCGCGGTATCGGGACCGGGGCGTGCAGGTGCTGCAGGTCCAGTGCTGTGACACCACGCTCAGCCGGCGGGCCGGACTGCGGGCGACGTCGGCCCCGTACGTCGTGTTCCTGGACGCCGACGACAAACTCAGCGAGGACTTCCTGGAAGTCGGCCTGCCGCTCTTCAACGACCAGCGGGTGGGGATCGTCACCGGGACGGCTCACGAGTTCGGCCTGTCGTCGGAGGTCTGGGCTCCCGAACTGTGCGACATGCGGCAGTCCTGCTGCGCCACGAGCGCCAGCCTCGTTCGCCGCGTGGCGATCGACGGGACGCGGTCCTACGAGCAGCTCGAACCGGTGGGCATGATCTCCGAGGACTACTGGCTCTGGAAACGACTGGAGGCGGCCGGCTGGCAAGTGGCCCGCAGCTCCGGCATTCACTGGTACCGCCGCCACGATCGCAACGAGACCCTCGACTACCCGGTCGCCTGGGCCGATCGCTACCGGCAGGCCGCCGGACCGCGTTCGCGGGAGACCGTGCGCGTCGGGTTCGTGACGCCGTCGCTGGTCGCCGGCGGCGTCACCCGCCATCTGCAGATGCTCGTGAAGCATGCCCGCGGCCTGCGGTGGGCGGGCGCTGTCGTCGTCGATCGCGGGCCGGTCGATGACGCCTCGGCTTCCGTGATTCGTCAGGCCATGCCGATCACCGGCGGGCCGGCCAACGAGCGCCCCGGGTCCGATTCGAAGCTAGTCGATCGACGGACGACGGCTGCCGAGGCCCTCGCCGAGCTGGTCGACCGTTGCGACGTCCTCTACGTCTGGGGGCACGGCTTCCGCTCCCTGCTGGAACCGTTCGCCGACCGGCTGCCGATCGTCCTGGCCTTGCACGCGACGGGGATCTGGTCGACCGAGTCGGCCGCCGAGCTGGGGGACCTGGCTACGTCGATCATCGGCGTCGCCGAACGCTGCCGGAGCAACGTGCCGGCCGAGGATCGACGCCGGCTGCAGGTGATCCCCAACGGGGCCGACCTGGCGGCCTTGCACCCGCTCGAATCGCGGTGGCAGGTCCGGCGGCGCTGGAAGGTCTCCTCGCGACAACTGGCGGTCGGGTTCGTCGGCCGCTGGAGTCCTGAAAAGAATCCCCTGGCACTGGCCCAGGCCGTGAATCGACTCGGACCCGACGCCGTGGCCGTCTACTGCTCGCCGCAGTCGGTCGAGTCGCCGGCGTCGTCGGCGCTGACTCTGCAGACCCGGCGCGAGGTCGAACAGCTCACCGGCGGCCGCGTCGTCTGGACGCACAGCCCGACGATGGGCGAAATCTATCAGGCCCTCGATTGTCTGATCCTGCCGAGTCACGAAGAAGGGGGGCCGCTGGTGGCGCTGGAGGCCTTCGCCGCCGGCTGCCCGCTGGTGGCCACGCCGGTCGGGACGCTCCCGGACCTCACGGCGCGCCATGGGGCGCTCTACGTCCCGGTCCCGCTCGATCCGTCCGGGGACGTCCTGGCGGCTGCGGTCCGGCAGGCGGTCGATCCGCTCCATCGTCCCGTGGTCGAACGGGCACGGGAATTCGCCCTGTACCGCGGCAACGCCCGCCGCATGGCCAGCGAGTGGGTCGCCGCCTTCCGCGACGCCGCCCGCAGCGGCCCGCGGCGGGAGTGATTCCGCGCGAAATCACTCGTTTCGAAACCTCTCCTCAAACGCGAAGGAACGCTCGCATGTTGAACCAGATCGTCCCGTGGTACGGCAGCAAGCCAGCCCTCTCCCGTCACATCCTGCCCGAGTTCGGCCCCCATCGCGCTTACTGGGAGCCGTTAACCGGCGGGTTCGGCATGATCTTCAAGAAGGAGCGTTGCCGGTTCGAGACTCTGAACGACCTGCACGGCGACATGATCAACCTGGCCCGCACAGTCGCAAGCTCCGTCCTGTGCGCCGCCCTGGTGCGACGTCTCAGTCGGCGGCTGAATTGCGAGGCCACCCACAAGGACGCCCTGGAACGGCAGCGTGAGCCGTTCGTAGAAGGCGTCGACCGGGCGGCCGATTTCTTCTGCGTCTGCTGGATGTCGATGAACGGGTACGCGGGCACGACGTCGTCCCAGTCCTTTGCGACCCGCTTCAAGAATTCCGGCGACTCGAAGCCGTCAAAGTTCCGGGCCGCCCTGGCTTCGATCCGCGCCTGGCATGACCGATTGCAGAACGTGACGATCCTGCAGCGGGACGGGTTCGACGTCCTGGGCCGCATCGCCGACGAAGCGGGAACGCTGATCTATTGCGACCCGCCCTACGTCGTGAAGGGGGGCAAGTATCGGCACGACTTCGTCGCCGAAGACCATGCCCGCCTGGCGGCCGCCCTCGCCCGGTTCCAGCAGGCCCGGGTGATCGTCAGCTATTACGACCACCCGCTGCTCGACCAGCTCTACGCCGGCTGGCACAAGCGGATCCTCAGCGAGTGGACGCATCACCCGCAGAACGGCGTCAAGAAAGTGAAGCCGCCCGAAATTCTGCTGATCAACGGACCGTCGCTCGCCGCGAGCGTTCCGCCGTCGACGACGTCGTCGACGCGCAAACGTGCCCGGGCTCAGCAGCTCGCCGTCTGACCGAAAGAGAAGCGACCGGCCGGCAGTAGGAGCTGCCGGCCGGTCCACACGTCAGCCTGAATCTGGCAGGCCGACATGCGTGTCCCCGTGGGGATTTGCATGCCTGCCGCCAACCTGTCTCACTGTTGCCCGTCGCGCCGCCGCTTCCCGGCTGGTGCGGTTCCTGCTGCGCGGATTCGCGGCCCGCCGCTGATGCGATCGAACCCGCTCGTTCGTTCGATCTCACCTGCAGCAAAGGCCCGCACGATGCGACCATTTTTCGAGAACGCTCAGACCCGACTTTTTCACGCCGAGATCCACGAAGCCCTCCCACAGCTCGCACCGGCGAGCTATGACGCGGTGATCACCGACCCGCCGTATTGCTCCGGCGGGACGACGGCGGGCGAACGCCGCCGATCGCCGGAAGACAAGTACTCGCAGGACGGCGAACTCCGGGGCCGCCCCTCGTTCGGCGGAGACCTCAAAGACCAGCGGTCTTTCACCTGGTGGTGTCAGCAATGGTTGATCGACTGCCGCCGGCTGCTCAAGCCGGGAGGGTACTGCCTGGTCTTCATCGACTGGCGACAGCTCCCCGCGATGACGGACGCCTTTCAGGCGGCCGACCTGACCTGGCGGGGGATCATCGCCTGGGACAAGGGAAGCGGAGCCCGCGCCCCGCATAAGGGCTATTTCCGCCACCAATGCGAATATCTGGTCTGGGGGACGAAGGGCGCCTGCCCTCAGGCTACCCACGCCGGACCGTTCGACGGCTGCTACTCGGTCGGCGTCCGCAAGGCGGACAAGCATCACCTGACGGGCAAGCCGACCGAACTGCTGCGGGAGCTGGTGCAAGTCGTCCCACCCGGAGCGCGGATCCTCGACCCGTTCGCGGGAAGCGGAACCACGCTGGTGGCCGCGCAGGAACTGGGCCGCCCGGCGGACGGCATCGAACGCGAGCGGGAGTACTGCGAAATCTCGCGCGGCCGCCTGCAGCCGGTCCGCCCGGCCGAACCACCCCGTCGCGCGCCGCCCCGGAATCGCTCGCTGGCGGTGTGACCGGCGCGACCGCTTCAAGCTGCCCTGAAACGCGTGCGCAACTAGGTTGAGGGCCTAGTGGTAGCAATACCGTGCAGGTTCAAGTCCTGTCTTGGGCATTGTCTGACGCTGAAACGAGTTACGTTACCTGCCGACGGTCGGCAGTGCAGCAGAATCCAGTTGTGAATGTGGGTAGTCACTACCCACAAACCCTGGAGCTGCACAAATGCCACGTCCAAAGTCGACCGTTCCGGCTTATTCGCGCCACACGCCCAGCGGGCAGGCATGCGCCTACATTAACCGCAAGCGGGTCTACCTTGGCCCCTACGGATCCCCGGAGTCCCGCGAACGCTATGCGGCGATCATCACGGGGCTGCAGCGTGGCGAACTGCCGAATCCGGCCGAAAACGAGGCGGCAGGCCCTCGCTCAATCACCGTCAACGTACTCTGCCTGCGGTTCCTCACGGACTACGCTCAGCGGTATCGGAATTCGGACGGGACGCCCTCGGCGGAAGTGGACTGCCACAAAGGGGCGATTCGCCATCTGCGCGCCATCTGCGGCGAGACGTCGACCGACAGCTTCGGACCGTTGCGACTCCGGGCCGTTCGCGAGGCGATGGTGAGAACCGGCTGGTCGCGGGGCTTCATCAATTCCCAGGTCGCTCGCATCCGCCTGATCTTCCGCGTGGGTGTTTCCTGGGAAATGGTCAAACCCGAGACGCTGGTGCCGCTTGAATCCCTGCCCGCCCTGGCTCCGGGCGAATCCGCCGCCCCGGAACGACCACGGCGCAAGCCGGTCACCGACGAACAGGTGCAGGCCGTCCGCCAGCATTTGAAAGAACGGGACCGCGATATTCTGGACTTGCTGCTGCTGACGGGAGCGCGGCCCGGCGAGATCATCAACCTGAGAGTCGGCGACATCGAACGCACCGGCGAAGTCTGGCGCGCCGAGCTGAAGAATCATAAGAACGCGGCTCGTGGAAAATCCCGCGTGCTGCAGTTTAATGAAACTGCGCAGAAGATCCTGGCCAAGTACTTCACGTCGCCCGACCCGGACGTCCGGCTGTTCGCGACCCGTCGTGACACGTTTTCCGGCCGACTTCGCTACGCGTGCCGGGCGAACAACATCCCGGAATTCTGCCCGCACCAGTGCCGGCACGCCGTCGCCACTAAACTGGCTGACATGGTCGACACCGAGGCCGCGCAGCGCCTGCTGGGACACTCCACCAAGGCCATGACGCTAATGTATTCGCGGACGGCGGAACGGCAGGCGGTGGAAGCGGCGAAAGCCTTGGGCTGATTCTTCTTCGCCGATAGGGAATGCGATAGCCTGAGAATGTCGTAGCGAACTGCGTCTCAGACTTCATGAGCCGGGCTGCGACCGCAGAGTTGCAATCGTGCCAATCGGGGGTAGACACAAATGGGAAAGAAGGCAAAGCGCCAGGACGTGTCTCCCGGTATGCGTGTCTCCGGACCATATCCATCACTTGACGGGTTGGATACCCCATCAAAGCTGAAACTGGTGCTGAGTCACAACATCGACGAGCTGCTGGAACAGGCTGAGGAGCAATGCCGCCCCATAGTCGAGGCGCTCGGCGCTCGGCTCTCGACGAACGAAGAAAAGTTCCTCACAAGTACTTTTCTGAGCATTCTTCCGCAGATGAATGAGGCCATTGAGGCAACCGGCGAACTCCCTCGCCACACACATTTTCTTGTCGGCGGAGAGCGGCCGTCAGTTGATTCTCCGGAGTATTACGCCAAGACCGCCTGGATCGAAGTTGAGAACGCCCGCCAGGCATTCCAGGACGGCAAACCTCGGGAGGCTGCTTATTGCTGCTTTGTCGCCGGTTTTTATTTTGCAGCAGTCCAATTCTCTCAATACGAGAACTTGGTGAAGCGGGAGCAGGCTGCAGCCGCGACTCGATCGCAGAATACAGCGGCGCGAATGACAAGGACGAACGAGCGCAAGCTCGAATTGATTGCCGAGATGAAGCGCCGGCTGAGCTTGAAGAAGAACGCCAGAATGAGCGTCAAGTCCATCGCCCAGGAAATGACGGAGGAGACCGTCGTCGACGCCGAAGGGAACATTGTTCCCAGATGGGCAACCCGGCCGGGAAAGGCCATCAGCGTCCGGGCGCTTGAAGGCTATTACGCGGAAGGTCGCACGTCGGAACTGAAGTGACGCTGCGCAGGTTCGGCGACTCTGCGCAAAACTTCGACCTAAATCACCGGCCACGAATGTGAGGCGCGCGGCAGAGCGGAGGGATTGCAGTGGAAACGAGATGGGGAACCCTTACCTTGGAGGTATCACAACTCCAAACCAAGGAAGGAGTTCCCCATGGAAGGCATTCTTTCACCCCGGGCGGAGCGCGCCAAGCAGCGGTTGTCCGAGCAGTTGAAGTTTCTGAAGGACGCCGGGCTGAGAACGCGGTATCTGATCGTGATCCATCGACTGGAAGGACGTTCTCCCACCTGGATTGCCCGCTCGCTCAAGGTCGGTCGCAGCACCGTGTATCGGACCGAGCAGCGTTACGGGAAGGACGGCGAGATCGGTTTGTTCGACCGGCGGGGCGGCAACGGGCCACGGAAACTGACCGAGGAGTACCTGACGCAGTTGCGGGAGGTCGTGGCCGGCGATCCGCTGCAGGACGGCTGGAAGCGGCCGACCTGGACGCGGGAGATGCTGATCACAACGCTCCGTCGACGGACGAGTGTGAAGATCAGCCTGTCGACGATGAGCCGGGCCTTGCGGCTGATCGGGGCGCGGCGCGGACGACCGAAGCCAACGGTCGAGTGTCCGTGGCCGGAGGCCGAAAAACAGCAGTGTCTGGAGCAGATCGAGGAACTGGTGGCGCATCTGCCGACGGGCGAAGTGGCGGTCTGGGAGGACGAGATCGACATCCATCTCAATCCGAAGATCGGCGAGGACTGGATGCTCCGCGGGCAGCAGAAACAGGTTCTCACGCCGGGGAAGAACGAGAAGCGTTACCTGGCGGGGGCTCAGGATGCGCGGACGAAGGAGTTGATCGCGATCGAAGGCGACCGGAAGGACACGGCGTTGTTCGTACTGCTGCTGTGGGAGCTGACGCAGCGCTATCCGCAGGCGAAGAAGATCCATGTCGTCCTGGACAACTACGCGATCCATACGACCCGACTGGTGCGGGAGAGTCTGGCGACGCCGCTGGGGCGCAGGCTGCGCCTGCACTTCCTGCCGCCGTACTGTCCGGATCACAACCGGATCGAACGAACGTGGGAGGACTTACACGCCAACGTGACACGGAACCACAAATGCTCGACGATGCCGCAACTGATGCGAAACGTCCGCTCCTACATCCGCCGACACAACCACCGGCGACCGGCGGCGCTGTAGGAACGACCATCGAAGTGTTTCAGAATCGTGGCCGGTGATTTAGTTGCGCAGATTCGGTGACTCTGCGCAGAATCTGACTCAATTCAAATCGATCGCGGGACGGTCGACGCCTACCCTCTCATTCACATGCGAAACACAACGTTTTGCAACGGTGCCTGCCGTAAGTTGAATGAAAGGGTTATTGATATCGCCGACTGATGTCTACAACGCCGTCCCTGTTCCCGAGGTCCCGGCGCTCTTCCCCGGTCGACCGTCCATCGCCACAGTCTGGCGGTGGATTTTGAACGGCGTTCGCGGTCCCAACGGGGAGACCGTCCGCCTGGAGTCGTTCAAATGCGGCGGGCGGCGCTTCGTCCAACGTGACGCCATCGACCGGTTCATTGCCGCCTGGAACGCCGAACCGACTGCCAAGCCGCCGGTCCGCGATGACGATGCTGTTCGTCGGGCTCGGGATGCTGCGAAAGCCCTGGAAGCCCTCGGGGCGTGAGACGTCTCCGCGTGCTCTCTGTTCGTTCACTTCTCCAGAAAGCGACGGACGCCCCCTCATCATCAGCAGCCACCGACAAAGGGAGCCCGGCGGTGTGACGAGCACCAACCGGGCCATGAGAAACGATATAGCATGGATTCTACCTTGTCGCAGGATGCGAGCAAGCCCACCCGACCGGAGGCTCCGATCAATCCGATCCGGGCCCGAGCCTGCAGCCTGCTGCAGGCCGGAATCTCGTTTATCCCGGTGGGATCTGACAAACGACCTGCATTCGATCGTCTTCCAGCCGGGATTGACGGCAAGCCCTCGTGGGACATCTTCACGACGGAATTGCCGACGGCCGACGAGATCGACGGCTGGTTTGCCGACGGAGCCTATGGGATCGCGGTCGTCAACGGGCTGGTGAGCAGCAACCTGGAGACGGTCGACTTCGATCTGCCCGAGGGATACTCTGCCGATCATTCGCAGCGGACCTGCGAGGCCTTCCTGGTGCAGGCCGAGCAACTGCTCCCCGGAATCTCCAATCGGTTGCAGGTCACGAAGACGCGGAAGGGCTTTCACATCCGGTTCCGCTGTGTGGGGCCTGTCGAAGGCAATCAGAAGCTGGCCAACGTGCCGAAGCTCAACGCGGAAGGCTCCCCGGATCTTGACCGCCTTGGACGCCCTAAGAAGGCAGTATTGATCGAGACTCGCGGGGAAGGTGGATACGCCCTCGAATTCCCGACGCCAGGCTACACGCACCATGCAGGCCCCAATATCGAAGATGCCTTGCGGATCACCGGCGACGAGCGGCGCACCCTGCTGGCCATCGCTCGAATACTCGACGGGTTTCCCGAGGAGCAGCAGGCCGAGTCGATCCCGGCTGAACTGAATCTGCAGACCGGCGACGACCTGCGGCCGGGGGACGATTACAACGCTCGTGCCCGCTGGGAGGATCTGCTCCCCGACCTCGGGCTGGAAGTCATCGACACGACGCCGGCCGGTGTGACTCGCTTGCACCGGAAGGGCTCCGGCAACCTTCTGGCCGCCACGATCAATTTCAAGGGGACCAACCGGCTGCACGTCTTTTCGTCGAATCTTGATCTGGACGCGGAGCAGTCCTATTCCAAGTTCGCAGTCTACGCCCGCCTGCAGCACGACGGGGATTTCTCCGACGCGACAAAGGCCCTGCGATCACAAGGCTATGGAAGCCTTCCCAAGATCACACAGCCGGGCTCGACGCACTGCACCGTCCAGCCCAAGACATCATCGTCGGCGGCCGGCAAGAAATCCGCGATGACAACTTCCCTGCAGTTCGTGCGGGCCTGTGACGTTGAACCGAAGGAAGTGCAGTGGCTGTGGCCGGGCCGGATTCCGTTGGGGAAGATGACGCTGATCGGCGGCGATCCCGGCCTGGGAAAGTCGCATCTGACAGTAGACATCGCCGCGCGGGTGACGACCGGCAGGAACTGGCCTGACGGCTCCCCTGGCTGCGATCCTGGCTCCGTCATCATCTTCTCCGCCGAAGATGACGCGGACGATACCATTGTCCCGCGACTGATTGCGGCCGGCGCTGACCTGCAGCGGGTGCATATCTTCAAATGTGTGAAGATGGCCGACGCCGAAGGCAACGAGGCCGAACGCGGTTTCGATATGACGACAGACCTGCCGATTCTGAAGCGGGCCGCCGAAGAGATCAGCGATGTGAAGCTGGAGGTGATCGACCCGGTTTCGTCCTACACCGGAAAGACCGACAGCCACAAGAACGCCGAAGTGCGGGTCATGCTGTCACCGCTGGCCGACCTGGCTGCCACTTATGACTTCTCCGTCGTCTCGATCACGCACTTGAACAAGAGCGGCGGGGGGAAGGCCGTGTACCGCTCGACCGGCTCCCTGGCCTTTGCAGCGGCCGCCCGTGCGGTCTGGATGTTCTGCCAGGATCTGGACGACAAAAACCGACGCCTGTTGCTGCCGGTGAAGTGCAACCTGGCAAAGACGATCCCCGGACTGGCCATGACGATCGAGAACGGGCCAGCCGGCTCGCACATCCGCTGGGAAGCCAATCCCGTGGAAATGACCGGCGACGAGTATCTGCGGAAGGAAGCCGACAGCGCCGGAAGCAGCGACCAAGATCGTGGCGAACTCCACCGCGCCTGCGACCTGCTGTTGGAACTGCTCAACGATGGGCCGATCCCGTCGAATGATATGAAGGAGGCCGCGACCGCTCACGGGATTACGCCCGCAACCCTGAAGCGAGCGCGGGAGCAACTGAACGTCAAAGCAACGAAATGCCGGGAGTCCGGAAAGTGGGCAGTGTCGCTGCCGGAGGGGCTACTGGCTCATACCATCCCACATGAGAAACATGAACCCCATGAACCCCATGAGCCACTTGATTTCAATTCCAGGCCCGGAACGACATGCAAGCGTTCAGAAGGGGCTCAAGAAGTTCAAGGGGCCCAAGAAAACCATCATGGGCATAGTGAGCCGGTTGACGACGAGCCCGAACCAGACCTGCCGTACAATCCCGCGCTGCTAGGGGGCTGGTAATGATTGCCGACACCTGCCCGGACTGTGGCGGCGATCGGTTTGAGGAAGTCGCCAGCGGACGCTTCGCACGCTGCCGCTGGCGGCTCCGCAGTCCCGACGATGGTCGATCTGCCACGGCATTCCCCGGAACCGTCAGAGCGACACAGAGACGCTCACAGCGGGTGAGTACGCAACCGACTGACTTGGACGAACTCGACCGGCTGTTCCGGGGCTGAGCAAGACGGGACCAGTGCCCATCTCCTCACTTGAGGGCACAGACTTATGGTTCGATGGTAAATTGAGGATCACCAGCAGAATCAGTCGATAAAGTCTCGGATAACCTGACGCGCAACTTGGCTCGGGGGCAGGAGTTCAAATCCGAAACGGCGTTTGTAAAACCCGCAATCACCTGCCGACCCGATAAAAGCCACGCGGAGGGGGCGGGACCTTCACAACGATTACGCTGTGAGTCCGTCGCCTCGCCTTCCTCTCGATCCGGGGAGTCGCCTGAGTTGGCAGGTCAGAGAGCCGCTGGATCTCTTCGTCGCTGATCCGGCGCAGTCGGGCTTCGGACGTCCGCCAGCTGCGGGCTTCGGCGTAGACCCACCCACCAACCTTCCAGACAACGGCTCCATTCCGTTGCGGAAACTCGTCCTTCAACCAGCCCAGTCGCTCCAGGCCCGTACCGCCACAGCGTCGCCGGGCCACGCAGACATGGGTGGGAACCAGTGCGAAGATCTGCTGCTCCTGCCGGCGGCAACGGCGTTTCAGCTCTTCTGTCCGCATTCGTCGGAGCGTTCGACCGTATTCCCGACATGCGGCGCCACAGTAGCTCGCGGATTTCTGACGCACGAGCTGGCAGCAGACCCAGCAGCGTTTCCGCGGACGCTCGAACCGGGTCCGACAGTCCAGGCTGCAGTAGACCTTTCGGCCATGCCGCAGAGCGCGCCGGCAGCAGCGACAAGACTTCCCGTTGAAGATGGCCTTCCGAGCCGCTTCACACTGACGGGCATTCGCGTAGCAGCTCCGCGAGCAGTATAGATCCTGACCGCGTCGCAGACGCCTTTGACACCAGCCACAGGCTCGACCGGGCTCGGTGCGAATCTGAGGTTCGCGGCAGGCTGCGATCGTACTCATTGTGGCCTCCATCCACTCGCCAGATCGGTCCCTTGACATGACGACCGGAGTCACGAAATTGTACCGCCTCCTCACGGCGCACTGGAGCCCCACCTTTTGAGACCGGAGCCGAACCAAACCGGTTTGAGACGATGAAGCCGAAATCATCCTTTCGGTTCGCGGATCATCTTATTGGCCCCCGCTATGACACCCCGTGTCCCACCCCACTGGTAGAATCGCCCGCGACTTCAAGATGAAAGTGTGAGGCATGGCTGAGACACCCGGTCTTTTACGGCAATGGAAGATCCTGCAGGTTCTGTCCGCCCGCCGGTTAGGCGTGACTGTGCAGGAACTGGCGGACGACACCGGCGTCAATCTGCGGACGATTCGCCGGGACCTGAAGCTGTTCCAGCAGCTAGGCCTCCCACTGGAGGAGCAGGCCGGGACGAACGGCAAGAAGTTCTGGCGGATCGCAGAAGAAGGCCGTCTGCCGGCGCTCCAACTGACGGTCGAGGAAGCGGCGGCTCTGTATGTCGGGCAACGGCTGCTGGAGCCTCTTGCTGGAACCGTCTTCTGGAAGTCGTCGCGGGAGGCATTCGAAAAGATCCGGACGCGTCTCGGTCCGGCGGCTCTTCGCCACCTGGAGAAGCTGGCCGAAGGATTTCACCAGACCGCGGTCGGCAAGACCGATTACTCATCGAAGGCCGAACTGATCGACCAGCTGGTCTTCGCGATCGAGGAACGCAGACTTTCTGTCTTGACCTACCAGTCGCTCCGATCGACGGAACCCGTGACGCTCTACGACGTCCATCCGTACGCTCTGGTCTTCCACAAGGGGGCGCTCTACCTCGTCGGCTGGTCCTGCGACCATGACGAGATCCGGACGTTCAAAGTCGATCGGATTTCCGACGTCGACGTCCAGGGACTGCAGTTCCCCAAACCCAGAGAGTTCCAGATTGAGAAGCACCTGGCCGGGGCGTTTGGCCTGATCCGGAGCGACGGCTCGCCGACGACTGTGCGGGTTCGCTTCCGGCGGACGGTCGTCCGGATTCTGGAAGAGAAGCAGTTCCACGACTCGCAGATGCTGACAAAGCGGAGAGACGGCAGCGCCGATGTCGAGTTCCGCCTGACCGCGTTCGAAGAGTTCCTGGCGTGGATTCTCAGCTTCGGACCCCATGCGGAGATCCTGGAGCCACCGTACCTGCGGGAGGAATTGGCGGAAACACTGCGGGGGACGCTGGATGTTTACGAGCGGTCGCGACCGTCCGACAGTCCGCCGATTTCTCCGCCGCCGCGTTCCAACCGCCCCTCTGCACCGAATTGACGCCCTTCGATCGCAACTCCCGGATGACTTTGCCGCTCGCGCTCCCCGGAAAGGAAAATCCCGCCATGTGGCTCTTCGCCAGATACGGTTTCTTCAGCGCAGTCTGCGCCCGGCAGGGTGCTGGCGGTCATGACCAGCCGGTTGATCCAGACCGGCTGATGATCCGTGCCCGCTTGAAGACACACCTGGCTGCCCTGTTTCAGCGTTTTCCCGAGCTGCTCGGCGATGCCGACATCCAGCACTTTCCCGGCAGTGATTACGCGTTCCGGATCTTCGTCCCCAAGCCCATCTGGGGGCAGGTCCTCGCCGCCCTGAATGACGAACTGGACTTCGACAACTTCAAGTCGGAGGTGGCCCAGCATCAGGGACTGGCCGGAGCGGCCTACGAACAGTCGCTCCACAAGGTCTGGTCGGTGATGCGGCAACTTCAGAAATAGGGGACATCGTCCTCGGACGCGAAACGACACAGGCCTGTTCGTCTTGCCATCTGCCGGCAAATCCGAACGAATCGGAATGCTAGGCACTTCATGCCAGAGCCACGTTGCAACGTTCGTTGTCTTGAGCACTTGCTGCCAGTTGCGAGCAGTACGTCCCGCGAGCTACACTCCGCTGAACAATTTTGAACATGAACAAGTTGAGTCGCTCGATCCGCCGCAGCTCGGGAAGCGTCCTCGACAGGGTTTCGACGTCAAATTCATCGTCGACTGCCTGGCCAGAGGCTCGCCAAGAGAGCATCGCATTCGGCGCTCAACGCGTGACAACCACAACCGAGTTGCTCCTTGAATCGAGTCTGATGCGCTATCGGGCTGACATCACCGCTGGTTCCCTCAAGCTCCCTGAGAGCAGGATCATCGCGGACCTGCTCATGCGACAAGTTGATCCGACTGGCTGGACTCAGGCGATCCAGGCAGAGAATCTGCTGCAGGCACGGAATCCCGAAACGGCCCGCCGTCTTTGCCGACTGATTCGCGCTCGTCTGGAGACGATGGAAGCCGGTCTTTGGAAGCTCGTTCGCGACGGCAAGGGAGACGTGGCCACGCATGCGGTCTTTGCCGCCGCGGTGAAACACAGTCCCCTGCTCGGCGACTTTCTGCAGTCGATCGTGTGCGAGCAGTACCGGCGATTTGCGAAGACGCTGTCGAATTCGCTCTGGTCTGAGTATCTGACTGGGTGCCGGGAACGCGATCCCGAGATGCCGTTGTGGAACGAAACGACCCGACGTCGGCTCCGCTCTTCCGTGTTTCAGATGCTGGCTCAGGCCGGCTACATCGAAAACACGCGGTCTCTCAGGTTGCAGAAGGTCCACATCGCCGAGCCGGTGCTGCGATACCTGAGGGCTCACAGTGAGAAATATGTCCTCCGCTGCATCGAGGTGGCCCCATGAGCGACACTCTCAACGAACGCCTCAACAAGATCATGCCGCGGATCACGTCCGATGAATTCCTCAGCGGCAGCGGCATCGGGAACGAGATCGCGTTTTACATCTTCGATTATCCCCCGGAAGACGAATTGCGGGTCCGCGACTTCCTCCGCACGCTGCTGGAGCACATTCCCAAACAGAGGCCTGACCTGCGCGTGAAGCATGTCAACCTGTTTGATTTCGTGCTCGAATATCTCCGCAGCCGCAATCTGCTCGACAAAGCGATCCAGATGCAGCGGGAAAAGGGAGACGAAGCGCTCCAGAAGGCGCTGGCCGGTCCGCTGCACGAATCGAAACTCGGGCCCCTCTTTGCCGATGCCGCCCAGCCAGACCAGCACGATCTCGTCATCGTCTCCGGCGTCGGCAGTGTCTGGCCGCTTCTCCGTTCGCACACGTTGCTCAACAACCTCCACGCCGTCATGGGGCAGACGCCGCTCGTCATGTTCTATCCCGGCCGGTACGACGGGCAGTCCCTCCGGCTGTTCGGCAAGCTGAAGAACAACAACTACTACCGGGCGTTCAAGCTCGTTCCGTAATTCCGAGGCCCTGATGCTCATCCAGAACCTCTTCGAACGCGACATCTTCCGGCCGATCAACGGCGTTGTGAAAGCCGACCAGCTCGACGAGTCCTCCGTCTGGCAGGAACTCGACGAATTCGTCATCACGCGGGAACTCGACGGGCATTTCCGGAAGTTCATCGACTGGTACCTGCAGGCGGTGGACCAGGGAAAGTCGACCGACCCTACGGGCAAGATGGGCATCTGGATCTCCGGGTTCTTCGGTTCCGGTAAGTCGCACTTCCTGAAAGTGCTCTCGTACCTGCTCCGCAATCGCACGCATACGCACAACGGCCAGAGCCGGCAGGCCGTCGACTTCTTCGAGAGCAAAGTGCCGGACGCCATGCTCTTCGCCGATATCAAGAAGGCCGTCGCTAGCCAGACCGACGTCATTCTGTTCAACATCGACAGCAAGGCTGATCACGGGACCGGCAAGGGCCGCGACCTGATTCTCCGCGTCTTCCTCCGCGTCCTCAACGAACTGCAGGGATACAGCGGCGACCACCCCCACATCGCCCACCTGGAGCGGTATCTCGACGGTAAGGGGAAGCTCAAGTCGTTTCAGGAGGCCTATGCGCGGCACACAGGACTGAACTGGCTGCAGGAGCGCGACGCTTACCAGTTCAACCGGGATGAGGTCGTCAAAGCCCTCAGCGAAACGCTGGGCCAGAGCCAGGCGGCCGCTGAAAAGTGGATCGACGGGGCCGAGGACAGTTTCTCGCTGTCCGTGGAGAACTTCTGCAAGTGGGTCAAGGAGTACCTCGATTCCAAGGGGCCGCAGCACCGGATCGTGTTCCTCGTGGACGAAGTCGGCCAGTTCATCGGGACCGACTCTCACCTGATGCTCAACCTGCAGACGATCACCGAGGAACTTGGGACCATGTGCCGTCGGCGGGCCTGGGTCGTCGTCACGTCTCAGGAGGACATGGATACCGTCTTGGGGGACATGAGCAAGCAAAAGAAGCAGGATTTCTCCAAGATCCAGGGCCGCTTCTTCCCGCCACTCTCCCTCTCCAGCGCCAATGTCGACGAGGTCATTCAATCCCGTCTGCTCGCCAAGCGGGCCGATGTCCGTCCGGAACTCGAAATCGTCTTCCAGAAGCAGGGGGACGTCCTCAAGCACCAGCTCCTCTTCAAGGACTGCGGGATGACCTTCCGCCAGTTCAAAGACGGCGAGGACTTCGCGAAGAACTACCCGTTCGCGCCCTACCAGTTTCAGCTGGTGCAGAAGATCTTCGAAGCCATTCGCAAAGCCGGGGCGACCGGCATGCACCTGGCGCGCGGCGAGCGGTCCATGCTCGACGCCTTCCAGTCCGCAGCCAAGACGGCTTCGGTCGGTGAAGTCGGCCTGCTGGTGCCGCTTTACGACTTCTACCCCTCGATCGAGAGCTTTCTCGATACCTCCGTCAAGAAAACCATCGACCAGGCCGGCGAGAACGTCAGTCTCGAACCGTTTGACGTCCGCCTGCTGCAGGCGCTGTTTCTGATTCGCTACGTTGACGAGATGAAGGGGAACGTCGACAACCTGGTCACGCTCTGCATGAACCAGATCGACGGGGACCGCGTGTCTCTACGCCGCCAGATTGAAGCGAGCGTCGCCCGCCTGGAGAGCGAGACCCTGATCAGCCGCAATGGCGACCTCTACTTCTTCTTGACGAACGAAGAACGGGACATCAACAAAGAAATCAAGGAGGTCGACCTCGTCGCTGGCGAAGAGTCCCGTCGACTCGGCCAACTGATCTTCAACGACGTACTGAAGGAACACAAGAAGCATCGCTTCAGCGCGAACAAGATGGATTTCGAGTTCAATCGCCGTTGCGACCAGTTTCCGATCGGCAATCAGAAGGAAAACGCCCTCCTCGTCTCCGTCATTTCTCCCTTGGCAGACGACTACGAGCTGTACGACAAGTCCCGGGGACTGCTCGAAAGTTCGGCCGACGGAGGCCACGTCCTGATCCGCCTCGGGAACGACAAGACGCTCGGGGCCGAGCTGCGGATCTATCTGCAGACGGAAAGGTACCTTTCCCGCAAGGACGATGGCACGCTCGCGGAATCGACGAAGAAGATCCTGCGCGACTGTGCAGACGACAATCGCCAGCGTCGGGAACGACTCATCGCCCTGTTGAGCGACATGCTGCCGGCTGCCGAGTATTTCGTCACCGGGCAACTGTTGAAGATCAAGTCGGTCAACCCGATGGGGGCCCTGGAAGAGGCGATGGAGTACCTCATCCAGAACACCTTCACCAAGATGGGACTCCTCAAGCGGCTGTCGTCGGAGCCTCTGAAGGAGATTCAGGCGGTCCTCCGCAGTAATGACGTCGCCAAAGAGCAGCTCCTCTTCCAGAAGGGGGAGAACAACCCGGAAGCCCTCGAAGACCTGCGGAGCTACCTCCAGCTCTGTGCGATGAAGAGTCAGCAGGTGGTCCTGCACGACATGCTGGAGAAGCGCTATTCGGTCCGCCCCTACGGATGGCCCGAAGAGGAAGTTCTGCTGCTCCTGGCCCGGCTCGTCGTCCTCAGCGAGGTCAACTTGCTGATGGACTCCGTGCTGCTGCCCGTCGACAAGGTCTACGACGCGATCACGACGCCGTCCAAACGCCGCAAGGTCATCGTCAAGCGGCGGGAAACGTCTGATCCCAAGGCTATTCAGAACGCCCGGCTGCTGGGGAAGGACCTGTTTGCCGACATGGGGCCGGATGGGGAGGATGGCCTGATGGCGTTCCTCCAGACGCGCCTGCGAGAGTGGCAGACGGCCCTGCACGGCTTCAAGCAGTTGGCTGACACCGGTCAGTATCCCGGCCAGACCGAAATCACCGACGGCCTGACGCTGATTGCCCCGCTGCTGAACGACAAGGAGAGCCGGAAATTCATCGAGCGCTTCAATCGCTTGAAGCAGGATCTGCTCGACCTGGCGGACCACTTCCGCGATCTGCAGCACTTCTACACCCACCAGAAACCGACCTGGGAAAAGCTGCGGAAATCCTACGGAGAGTTTCAGCTCAACCGCCTGGAGCTGGAGAAGGACGATCAGGCGGGACCGGCTCTGCGGCGGATGCGCGAGATCCTGGAGGCGGCCAGCCCGTACGGCCTGATCAAGGAGGCCGAGGGGCTGATCACGACTGCGGAAGCGGTGAACTCCTCTCTGCTCACCGAGCGGCGTGCCGCGGCCATCCGGCAGATCGACGCCCTGATCACGCAGCTGACGAAGGATCTTGTCGAAGCCGCGCAGAACCTGGCGGAACTCCGGGAAGCGTGCCTGAAGCCGCTGGAAACCCTGCGGGCCCGCGTCGAGCGGGAAGCCAGCCTCGCCCACATCACCCAGGCCGAAACCGAAGCCGTCTCAGTCTTCAACGCTGGCGTGGCTCGGATCGAAGAATTCGTCCGCAAGCAGGCGGAGCAGAAGCCCGCCGGTGGCAACGGAAAGGACTCCACGACATCAAAACCTCCGCCAGTCAAAAAGCAGCGGATCATCAAGCCGGCGGATCTGGTGCAGGCGGCCTATCTGGAGACCGCAGAGGACGTGAGCGGATTCCTCGACAAGTTGCGTCAGCAACTGGAGCAGGCGATCGCCGCCAACGAACGAATTCAGATTCGCTAGCGGGTGAACTATGCACTATTTTGTCGGCTGGGATGTTGGCGGTTGGAATTGCGACAAGAATCCGAATAGCAGGGATGCGCTGGCCGTACTCACGGTCAATGATGCTGGCGATCTTTCCGTGGTCGGCCAAGTCGCCCGTGGCAACATAAGACACGACATCAACTGCCTCAGGGATCTGGCGAGCCTCATTAACACCCGTTGTGGAACGCAGATTCGACCGGCGGACGAAATTGTGCTTGCCATTGACACCCCACTCGGCCTACCAGCGGCGATCGGCGAACTGCTCGGCGGCCGTTTTTTCAACGACGATATCCCTGACGACTATTCTCGGAATCCGTATCTCTATCGCCAAACCGAGCAGTGGCTGTTCCGGAGAGGGTTCTCTCCTCTGTCAGCCATCAAGGACATGATCGGCAGCCAGGCAACCAAGGGCATACATCTGCTTCGCAAGCTCCAATTGCACGCTAACCAATGCGGCATTTGGGCGAACGACAACGTGACGGCAATCGAAACTTATCCCACCCCATGCCGTGAGTCCGCAACGCTGATGAAGTGTTTTGAGGCACTTCGAGTCGCCGTGGCGACCCAAGACAGAATTGACGCCGTTGTCTGTGCTCTGGTCGCCTACCTGTTTGTGGCCGACCGCAACCAGCTAGTCGCCCCGGTTGACGATCCGCCTCTTTCTGAGGGTTGGATCTGGATTCCTGCTGACGCCATTGGAAATGACTGAGTCGAGATCCATGAACCGCACCAAGCTGAAGAACTACGCTCCGCAGGCCCGCCGGGATTTCCTCCAGGCGATCACCGATCGCGCCCTGTTCTATGGGATTCGTGAGGAAGAGCGGAAAGACGCCGACGGCCAGCAGAGGCTGGTTCCCGTCTTCGAGCCGATCGTCGAGCAGGGGAACGTCGCCGTGATCGCCGGCCGGGACTTTCCCCGGTCGGTTGTCAAGAAGCGGAAGGCCCTGGAGGAGCGAATCACCGCGCACGGCTTTCGGCCGACGATGGAGGCGCTGGCCTACACGTGGTTTAACCGGCTCGTCGCCATTCGTTACATGGAGCTGCACGGCTACCTGGAACACGGTTACCGGGTACTCAGCCATCCGGAAGGCAAAGCGACGCCCGAGATTCTGGAGCATGCCGAGCATGTCGAGCTGCCGGGGTTGCCGCGGGATGCCGTCATCGACCTCAAGCTGGCCGGGAACAAGGAGAGCGAACTCTACCGCCGCCTGCTGGTCGCCCAGTGCAACGCCCTGCATACTGCGATGCCGTTCCTGTTCGAGAAGCTCGACGACGAGACGGAACTGCTGCTCCCCGACAACCTGCTCCACTCCGATTCGCTGATCCGCAAGCTGGTCGGCGACATCGACGAGGAGGACTGGCAGGAGGTCGAGATCATCGGCTGGCTGTACCAGTTCTACATCTCGGAGAAGAAGGACGCAGTGATCGGCAAGGTGGTCGCCAGCGAGGACATCCCCGCCGCCACGCAGCTTTTCACGCCAAACTGGATCGTCAAGTACCTCGTGCAGAACACGCTAGGTCGGCAATGGCTGGCGACCTACCCGCAGTCGGCCCTGCGGCAGCAGATGGAGTATTACATCGATCCCGCCGAGCAGACGCCCGAAGTGCAGGAGCAGTTGCAGGCGATCACGCCGACGAGCCTGAACCCGGAAGAACTGACGCTGCTCGACCCGGCCTGCGGCTCCGGTCACATCCTGGTCGAAGCCTACGACCTGTTCAAAGCGATTTACCAGGAGCGGGGCTACCGGGCCAGGGACATCCCCGCCCTGATCCTGCGACAGAACCTGTTCGGCCTGGAGATCGACGACCGGGCGGCACAGCTTGCCGCCTTCGCCCTGATGATGAAAGCCCGTGCCGACGACCGCCGCCTCTTCGACAGCGAGGCGAAGCCGAACATCGTGGCGCTCCAGGACAGCCAGGGCCTGAACGCCGCTGACATCACGCACGCTCTAAACTCGCCGATCAACAAGGAAGATGTGCCGCAGGAGTCTCTGTTCGAAGAGATCGACGAGGAGAAACGCGGGCTCTTCAGCAAGAAGGCGCTGGCCGAGAAGGGCCACGTTTCGCAGGCCGACATCGCCTCGCTGGTGGAATTGTTCGACAACGCCAAGACCTTCGGCTCGCTGATCCAGATTCCGCCGAAGCTGGCGGCGAAGCTGCCGGAAATCGAAAAGCGGCTCGAAGACGTGTTAAAGTTCGGCGACCTGACGCACGCCTCGGCCCACGTCCTCAAGCCGCTTTTGCGGCAGGCTCGGCTCCTCGGTCGCCGCTACGACGCTGTGGTAGCGAATCCACCGTACATGGGCAGCAAGTTTTACACGCCCACGCTCAAGGCATTCATTAACACAGAATACAAAGAAGGAAAGGCCGATTTGTACGCCTGCTTCATGGAGCGGAACAATCGAGCCACTAAGCCGAGCGGCTTCCACGGCATGATTAACATTCCGAATTGGATGTTTCTCAGCAGTTTTGAGGAGTTGCGGAAAAGGCTGTTCGATACACAGTCCATCGACACCTTCATTCACAATGGCCGGGGCGTGTTCGGCTCGGACTTCGGCAGTTGTGCGTTCGTGATTCGCAAGGCCCACCTGCCGGAGTATCGGGGCAGCTATCGCCGCCTCTTCGAGAAGCAAGGCAGTGTTGCGAGCAACGAGGAACTGGAGTCTCGCTTCCACACATCAACAACGCACACGCCGTGCAATGCCGACTTCGCCACAATCCCCGGTTGCCCTGTGGCATATTGGGTGAGCGAAGCATTGATGGATGTTTTCGCTCATTCAGAACAGCTAGGAGCAGTCGCAGTTGCCAAGCAAGGCTTGGCAACTGCCGACAATTCACAGTTCTTGCGCCGGTGGCATGAAGTCGATTCGGCCAAGATCGGTTTCGGTATGGAGTCACGGCATGCCGCCTCAGAATCAAAGCTCAAATGGTTCCCGTACAACAAGGGCGGTGAATTCAGGAAATGGTATGGAAACAATGAATACCTTGTGAACTGGGAGTTCGACGGGAAAGCCATCCGTGAATTCTCAGACGATAGTGGATACATCCGGTCACGGGCGCAAAACACCGACTTCTACTTCTTGCCTTCTGCAACTTGGTCGTTTGTCAGTGTCTCGTTCTTCGGTGTGCGGTATTCACCCAAGGGGTTTATTTTTGATGTGGGAGGGTCTTCAGCATTTCCATCTGAAGCTGATCTGCCAGTCGTTGTTGGATTCCTGTGTTCCTCTATGGCATTTGAATGCCTCAAGGTGATGAATCCAACGGTAAACTTTCAGGTCGGCAACATCGCCACGTTGCCATTTGGCCGAACACATCTGTCATCACGATGGCCGCTCATCCTCCATGTGGTAAATGAGGCAATCGCCGTTTCCAAATCAGACTGGGATTCGTTTGAAACCTCGTGGGACTTCGCAACGTTCCTGCTGTTAGATCATAAAGCCGCAACGCTGCCTCTAGCACAGGAAGCCGCCGACGCTGAATGTCGGACTCGCTTCGCCCACATGAAAATGCTTGAAGAGGATAACAATCGCCACTTCCTCGAAGCCTACGGCCTGCAAGACGAGCTTTCACCCGAAGTTCCCGACGACCAGATTACGCTCTACCGGCCCGACCGAGAAGAAGACATCAAACGTCTGCTCTCTTATGCCATCGGCTGCATCATGGGCCGCTACAGCCTCGACAAGCCGGGGCTGATCTACGCCCACAGCGGCAACCAGGGCTTCGACCCCAGCCAGTACAAGACCTTCCGGGCCGATGACGACGGCATTATCCCGCTGCTCGAAACCGATTGGGGCATCCGGGACGACGCCACGAACCGCATCGTGGAGTTCATCAGCGTGGCGTGGCCGAAGGAACACCTGGAAGAGAACCTGACGTTCGTCGCCGACAGTCTCGGCCCGAACAACGGCGAGCAGCCACGGGAGACGATCCGCCGCTACGTCGCAACGGGCTTCTACAAGCACCACCTGTCAATTTACAGGAAGCGGCCGATCTACTGGTTGTTCTCCAGCGGCAAGCAGCGGGCCTTTCAGTGCCTCGTCTATCTGCACCGCTACCACGAAGGCACGCTGGCCCGGATGCGCACCGAGTACGTCTTCAAGGCCCAGGGGGCCATCACCGCCCGGATCGACCAGCTGGCCACGGAGATCACGCAGGCCACCAGCACCAGCCAGCGAAAGAAGTTCGAGAAGGAACGGGACCGGCTGAGAAAGCAGCAGGCCGAGCTGTTGGAGTTCGACGAAAAACTGAAACACGCCGCCGACCAGCGGATCAGGCTCGACCTGGACGATGGGGTGAAGGTGAACTACGCGAAGTTCGGGGATCTGCTGGCGGAGTCGAAAGCGATTACGGGTGGAAAGGATGAGGAGTAGATATGAGCGGTAATACGTCTTTGCATCCTCTGTCTGCCGATGAAGAACGGTCTCTTCGGCTTTTTCGGAAACGAGTTCAAGACTTGCGCGAATGCGGTGTTGTGACTCATGGAGCGGTGACTCTCAAAGTCGACTTTCAGTTCGGTGGGCCGCTTGACGGCGATTCCATTCCGTTCAAGGGCTTCGATCGTGACCATTTCCGCTCCGCCCTATCAACGCTGCGTCAGTTTTTGCTCAATGATGACGCGGTACAGTTCTTTAAGATCTGCAAGACGATTCGTCGAAGATGTGGGAGGAGCGAGCTTGTCGCCTGGTCTGAATACTCTCGATCGTTTTGGAAGAGAACGCTTGAGAGCGCCCCGATGAACTTTCGCGTTGGAAGTAAGTTATATACAGTAAAAGACGCAATTGATTTAGTGCTTTATGGATTTGTGGCCCACACGAAGGCTGGTTCAGCGGACGAATGGGACTCTATCTCGTCCGGCGGCAAGGCGACAATTTACTTTATCGTGCAAAGATCACTGTTCGACCTATTTTACTGTCTCAATCTAAATCACCGGCCACGATTCTGAAACACTTCGATGGTCGTTCCTACAGCGCCGCCGGTCGCCGGTGGTTGTGTCGGCGGATGTAGGAGCGGACGTTTCGCATCAGTTGCGGCATCGTCGAGCATTTGTGGTTCCGTGTCACGTTGGCGTGTAAGTCCTCCCACGTTCGTTCGATCCGGTTGTGATCCGGACAGTACGGCGGCAGGAAGTGCAGGCGCAGCCTGCGCCCCAGCGGCGTCGCCAGACTCTCCCGCACCAGTCGGGTCGTATGGATCGCGTAGTTGTCCAGGACGACATGGATCTTCTTCGCCTGCGGATAGCGCTGCGTCAGCTCCCACAGCAGCAGTACGAACAACGCCGTGTCCTTCCGGTCGCCTTCGATCGCGATCAACTCCTTCGTCCGCGCATCCTGAGCCCCCGCCAGGTAACGCTTCTCGTTCTTCCCCGGCGTGAGAACCTGTTTCTGCTGCCCGCGGAGCATCCAGTCCTCGCCGATCTTCGGATTGAGATGGATGTCGATCTCGTCCTCCCAGACCGCCACTTCGCCCGTCGGCAGATGCGCCACCAGTTCCTCGATCTGCTCCAGACACTGCTGTTTTTCGGCCTCCGGCCACGGACACTCGACCGTTGGCTTCGGTCGTCCGCGCCGCGCCCCGATCAGCCGCAAGGCCCGGCTCATCGTCGACAGGCTGATCTTCACACTCGTCCGTCGACGGAGCGTTGTGATCAGCATCTCCCGCGTCCAGGTCGGCCGCTTCCAGCCGTCCTGCAGCGGATCGCCGGCCACGACCTCCCGCAACTGCGTCAGGTACTCCTCGGTCAGTTTCCGTGGCCCGTTGCCGCCCCGCCGGTCGAACAAACCGATCTCGCCGTCCTTCCCGTAACGCTGCTCGGTCCGATACACGGTGCTGCGACCGACCTTGAGCGAGCGGGCAATCCAGGTGGGAGAACGTCCTTCCAGTCGATGGATCACGATCAGATACCGCGTTCTCAGCCCGGCGTCCTTCAGAAACTTCAACTGCTCGGACAACCGCTGCTTGGCGCGCTCCGCCCGGGGTGAAAGAATGCCTTCCATGGGGAACTCCTTCCTTGGTTTGGAGTTGTGATACCTCCAAGGTAAGGGTTCCCCATCTCGTTTCCACTGCAATCCCTCCGCTCTGCCGCGCGCCTCACATTCGTGGCCGGTGATTTAGTTGACAGCGTGATCCTGTATTGGCTCGACCAACCCGACGTAGCAATCCCCACTCTTGGGGGAGTGAGCTGCGACGCTGCTGGATCGGATTCAGATGCCGATGAGGAGACGACGGGAGAATGAGCGACCTCAACCAGATTCACACGGCGTTGGACCGCCTCTTCAACCAGGACGGCCAGCGGATCGTCTTTTGGAACGATCCCGACCGGGAGTTCCTCAATCTCCTCCCGTTCCTCAGCCTGGATGGCGTGACGACGCTCCGGCTCGACGAAGTCGGGGCGTTGGAAGCGAAGATCCGCCTCGAACGGGAAGTCCCGACGGGCAAGTTCCTCCTCTATGCCCCCACCGAGGAACCCGATCCGCAGGAGGACTGGCTCCTCGACGTCCGACTCTACAGTGAAGGCTTCCGGGCCGACCGGGCCTCGATTCTGCTGCAGGAGCTGGGGCTCCTGACGCTGAGCCTCCGCGAGCACCTGCTGAAGTACCGCAAGTTCTTCGACGCCAAGGAGCGCCTTCAGAAGCTGAAGTCGCTCGTCAACCCGGACGACGCCGCCCCCGATCTCGACCGCAAGATGATGGCCGTGGTCGCCCGCGCCGACCAGCCGGAACTGTTCAATCTCGTCCGCACGCTCTTTCACGCCTTTCTGGAAGCTGGCGGCGAAGTCGACTTGGACGAGCCGCCGGCCGCCTGGGGACTGATGGAAAAGTTCGACCTCGACCAACCGTTCTGGCAGATGGTCAAAGCCAGCTTCGGCTACGAAGACGACAATCCCAGCCTGAGAAACTTCCTGCTCCGCCTGCTGGTCACCGATTTCGCGTATCACCTCCGCGGCGACGTCCCGCAGGCCCTCGCCGGCCTGGTGCTGCCCCGCCACGGCTGGTCGAACGCCGTGGTCTGCCTGGCCCAATGGCGGGATTCCAGCAGCAAGGGAGCCAGCTACGACCGGCTCACCGCCGCGGCAGCCGCCATCCTGAAGCTGGAAGATCATCTCGGTCCGTTGGAAGGGAACCAGCTCATCGACGTGATGACGTTCCTGCTTGTGGAGAAACGGATCGCCCACAGTCTGCGGGAACTGATCCGGTCGACGGTCGCGACCGTCAATGCCGGGGAAGTCCGGCAGATCGCTCTCCGCCGGCAGTCGGGCCACTGGGCCACGCAGGCCGTCGCCGGTTCGGACTTCGCTCCCCGCGAAGCCCTGCACGCCGTCTACGAGGCGCTGATTGCCGCCGCCGACTTCTATGCTCTCCGCAACGAACACCAGCATGGATTCAGCTTCGCCAATGCCTCGGAAATGTACCGGGCCTACGTCGACGAGCTGTTCCGGTTCGACCAGCTCTACCGACACTTCTGCGAATCGGCGGACGTCGCCGAGGCCCGGGGCTGGAACATCCTCAAGCCGCTGCGGTCCGAGATTGAAGCCCATTACGTCAACGGCTACCTGACCGACCTGGCGCTGGGCTGGGGCAAGTTCTTCGAAGCTCCCGACGGCCTGCTCTCCCACTGGCAGATCGAAGGTGTTCCCAATCAGTATCGCTTCTACGACCGCTCCGTTCGCCCCTGGCTCGATGAGGGAGACAATCGGCGGGCCTTCGTGATCATCAGCGACGCCTTCCGCTACGAAGCGGCCGAGGAACTCGCCGCCGAATTGAACGGGAAGTACCGCTTTGAAGCCACGCTCTCGTCGCAACTCGGCGTATTGCCGTCCTACACGGCGCTCGGCATGGCCAGCCTGCTGCCGCATAAGTCGCTCGCCTGCAAGGGGACCGACGTTCTGGTCGATGGCAAGTCGAGCAGCGCCGGCAGCCGGGACGCGATTTTGCAGTCGGTCGGCGGCGCGGCCTGCAAGAGTGACGAGTTGATGGCTCGGAAGAAGGAGGAGGGCCGGGAGTTCGTCAAAGATAAGCGGGTGATCTACATCTATCACGACACGATCGATGCCGTAGGCGACGTCGACAAGACGGAGGGTAAGACGTTCGAGGGAGTCCGGTCGGCGATTCGCGAGCTGGCCGACCTGGTGGGCCACGTCGTCAACAATCTGAATGGCCATTACATCGTCGTCACCGCGGACCACGGCTTCCTCTTCACCGAAGATGAGCCAGTCGCCACGGACAAGAGCAAGCTGGAGCAGAAGCCAGCAGGAACTGTTCTCGCCAAAAAGCGGTATCTGCTGGGGCAGCACCTGCCGGACCACGAGGCCGCCTGGCATGGGCAACTGAGTGTGACGGCCAGGGCCGAAGGAGAGATGGAATTCTGGATTCCCAAAGGGACCAACCTGTTCCACTTCGTGGGGGGAGCCCGGTTTGTCCACGGCGGAGCCATGCTGCAGGAGATCGCGATTCCGGTCCTCACCGTCCGGCATGTCCGGGGCAAGTCGGCTCAGGAAACGAAGACCAGGCCCGTGGCCGTGCAGGTGCTGGGAGCCAATCACCGCATCACCGCCTCCCGGCACCGTTTTGAACTGATTCAAATGGAACCCGTCGGCGAGCGGCTGAAGCCGATGACGCTCAAGATTGCCGTGTGCGAGAATGGCGAGCCGGTCACCGATACGCAGACCGTGACCTTCGAAAGCACTTCTGCCAACATGGAAGAGCGGAAAAAGTGGGTCAGCCTCGCCCTGAAGGATCGACCGTACGACAAGAAGACTCAGTACCGCCTCGTCCTGCGGGATGCCGAAACTGGTGTCGAGCAGCAGAGCGTGGAAGTGATTATCGACAGGGCTTTTACCGATGACTTCTGAAACTGCGGCTCCGGATCACGGACTCGATGACCTGCTGAACCGGCACTTTCCCGGCAAGGTCGTGCGCAAGGACCTGACCAAGCTGGTCAAGGAAGGGGCGAACGTCCCCGTCTATGTGCTGGAATACTTGCTCGGCAGCTACTGCGCCTCCAATGACGAAACCGTCATTGCCGAGGGGTTGCAAACGGTCAAACGCGTCCTGGCGGAGAACTACGTCCGGCCTGACGAAGCCGAGAAGGTGAAGTCGACGATCCGGGAGCGAGGCAGCCTGAAGATCATCGACAAAGTGACGGTGGCCCTCAACGAGAAGCGGGACGTCTACGAGGCCGAATTGGGCAATCTGGGGGTGGGTCGCATCGAAGTCCCCAGCGAGATCGTCAAGCGGTACGAGAAGTTGCTGGTCGGCGGCATCTGGTGCATCGCCACGCTGGAATACTTCTTCGAAGCGGACCAGAAGGGTTCGCCGTTCCTGCTGCGGGATCTGAAGCCGATTCAGATGCCGAACCTGGATCTCGACGAACTCTTCGAGGCCCGGCAGGCCTTCACCGAATCGCAGTGGATCGACGTCCTGCTGCGATCAACCGGCATGGAGCCGGCCAATTTTCCGGAGCGCGTCAAGTGGCACCTGCTGGCCCGCATGATTCCGCTGGTCGAGAACAACTTCAACCTGGCCGAACTGGGCCCCCGCGGCACCGGCAAGAGCCACGTCTACAAGGAGATCAGCCCGAACAGCATTCTGGTGTCGGGCGGACAGACGACGGTGGCCAATTTGTTCTACAACATGGCCCGGCGTCAGGTCGGCCTGGTCGGCCTGTGGGACGTGGTGGCGTTCGACGAAGTGGCGGGCATCTCCTTCAAGGACAAGGACGGCGTCCAGATCATGAAGGACTACATGGCTTCGGGCTCGTTCGCCCGCGGCCGGGACGCCATCAACGCCTACGCCTCGATGGTCTTTGTCGGCAATTTCAAGGAAGGCCAGACGGTCGAGGGGCTGGTCAAGACCGGCCACCTCTTCGCCCCGTTCCCGGAGGCCATGATCGACTCGGCCTTCTTTGATCGCTTCCACGCGTACGTGCCGGGCTGGGAAGTTCCAAAGATGCGGCCGGAGTTCTTCACGAATCAGTACGGGCTGATCGTGGACTACCTCGCCGAATGGATTCGGGAGATGCGCAAGCGAAACTTCAGCGATGCCATCAACAAGTACTTCAAGCTCGGCCGGGACCTGAACCAGCGGGATACGATCGCCGTCAAGCACACGGTCTCTGGCCTGCTGAAGTTGCTGTACCCGAACGAGGCGTACGACAAGGAGGCCGTGCGTCGCTGCCTGGAATACGCTCTCGAAGTCCGCCGCCGGGTGAAGGAGCAGTTGAAGAAGATCGGCGGGATGGAGTTCTTCGACGTCCACTTCTCCTACATCGACGCGGAAACGATGGAGGAGCGCTTCATCAGCGTTCCGGAACAGAGCAGCGGCTCGCTGATCCCGGACGCACCGCTGAATCCTGGAGTGCTGCACACGGTGGCCACGGGCTCCAGCGGTCACCTGGGGCTGTATCGGCTGGAGACTCAGGTCACCTCCGGGAACGGCGCGCTGAAGACCTCAGGCCTCGGCTCGAACTCCACGGCCAAGGAAGCGATCAAGGTCGGCTTCGACTACTTCAAGGCGAATGCCAATCGCGTCAGTTCGTCAATCAAGCCCGGAGATCACGACTACCATCTGCATATCGTCGAACTCCACAACTCCGGACCGACGACCGCGATGACCCTGGCGGCATTCGTGGCCCTCTGCTCGGGAGTCTTTGGGAAGCCGATCCAGCAGCAGATGGTCGTCTTGGGCAGCATGAGTCTGGGCGGCAACATCGTCCCGGTCGAGAACCTGGCGGAGTCGCTCCAGGTTGCCTTCGACGCCGGAGCCCGCCGCCTGCTGCTGCCGATGGCGAGCGTGAAGGATATTCCGACGATCCCCGGAGAGCTGTTCGCCAAGTTCCAGACCGGGTTCTACGCCGATCCGGCGGATGCCGTGTTCAAGGCGTTGGGGGTGCAATGAAACCGAGCAACATTCACTGAGTCTGGAGACATCGTCGTCGAGTTGTACCGGCTTGGCGAACTAGAAGCACACATTTCATAGTCACCTGGCAGCACATGTTAAACGGCAATGGGCGCAGTTCGTCGATAGGCTGGATCGACTTTTCCTCCGAACATCGGGAGAAGGTCAGGACGGTCTTGGACCTGCTGGGGGTTCCTTCCGTTCTCGACGAGCTTGGGATTGGTGCCATCCGAGATTCATTCTCGGATACGCTCTTTCCAGGCATCTTGACGATCCAGACCCGTGCCAAGTACTTCCTGACAATCCCTCGCATCCTTCGGGACTACGAGCGGCTTCCCCTCAAAACCCGCCATCGAAGTAGCCTCGCTGAGTACCTGAAGGAGCGAGAGAACCAAGTCATGGGGGCCTTGGAGCGGAACCACAGGACACGCCCCGAGCGTGGCATCATCGGAGTCGACTTCGTCGGCAAGAAGGGCGAGGTCCAGCGGAAGCCGTCCTCAGTCTACTGGAATGGTCTGCGGACATTCGGGCTGGTCACGACTTCTCTCTCCCTCAAGGAGTTCATGAGGATCTTCGCCAATCCTGATTCCGCGCTTCATGACCTCATCGGCTCTTCGGACGAGACCAAGGGTGACGACCCTGATGCGGTCGATGTCGGCGGGCCTGTCGTTCATACAGCGGCCTACGCGGAAGGCTGGGAAGAGTCCTTGACGCTGCACCTCAGTTTCGACGAGGCCAACTTCTTGGCCCGCCAGATCGAGACCCGCGTGCCGGAGAGCCTGCTCGGTCAGATCTTGATGGACGACGAGATCAGGAACACTTTCGTCGAGTTGCCGGACGATTGGCGGTTCGCCGAGTTCTGCGAGGGAACGCCGTTCCTTGGGCGTCTGACGGACGAACTGCGGCGAGTCCTCTGGGCGGCGAACGACTTCTGGCAACTGCTGAAAGGCGCTCACATCCGCTACAACGTTGCCCTTCAGGCGAGGCATGGAACGGAGGAGCGGCGGGCCGAGTTCGAGCAGCGGTGGGAGGCGTGGCGGTCGGAGATGCATGGGTTCTCCTGGGACCGCTGGGAAACCGACTTCCTGTGGCAGCTTGCAAAGAGGCACCGGCGACAGATCAAGCCGTTCACCAGGCTCTTTGTCGCCAACTGGATTGCCGCCGTCCGCAGCGGTACCGAGGCGGTCAGCGGCCTCGACCGGCTTGTGGCGACACAGGAGCGACTGAATAAGGGGGCGAGGGCTCGTCTCAAGGACAACTCCAGCGAGCGGGTGCCGAAGTGGATCGGCATCGACGCGCTCGACTACCGGTACTCGCAGGCGAGGACGATCATCATGGATATCGATGACGGATTGACCCGGACGGAGCGGGTCGATGCTTGACTACAAGAAGGACCGCCTCGACTACGGCGAGCGACTGATCCCGCCGACCGGATACCGCCTGCGGCGTGCCGTCGCCGCCACTTACTCGCTCGACCTGAACACGCTGCTGTCGATTCCCGTCGCCCTCTTCTACGCCCAGACGTTGGAGGGGATCGAGTCCGGGGAACGGGTCCAGCTGCTGGAAGCGATCCAGCGGTGCCCGGAGGTGCTGCGCGTCTACCACCAAGAGGGCAAGATCCACGTCCCACGCATCCAGAACCGGCTCTACGGCCTGCTCGAAGACTGTGTAGTAGGTGTGCTCCCCAAGGACGAGAACAGTTCCTTCCATCCGAAGGTCTGGGTGCTTCGCTTTGAGCAGGAACGGGGACCGGCCCGGTATCGGCTGATCGTCCTGAGCCGCAACTTGACCTACGATCGGAGTTGGGACATCGCAGCCACGCTCGACGGCGATGTTTCCGACGATCCGCAGGAGCGGAATGTCCCCCTCGTCGACTTCGTCCGCTACCTGCTCGATCACCAGACGTTCGACGGTGGCGAGCTTTTCCTCAACGAACTGGGCCGGGTTGAGTTCACGCCGCCTCACGGGTTCAACGGGAACTTCTGTTTCCATCCCATCGGCGTCGGGGAATACCGCAACCCCGTCGAGACGCAGAAGGGAGAGCGGCTGATCTGCGTCTCTCCGTTCGTCCACGACGCCGCCCTCGACCGGCTGCGTCGGAACGTCGTCGGGGAGCGGTGGCTGTTCGGACGTAAGGAGGAGTTGAATCGGCTCATGCCGACGACGTTCGAGGGCTTCCACGCCTACTCGCTGTCGGATCTGGTCGTCGATGGAGAGTCGCTGAGCAAGGCCGAGGACGGCGAGGGTGAGCCGCTCGAACAGAACCTCCACGCTAAGCTCTTCGTCTTTAAAACTGGCGACCGGGCAAATCGGTGGTTCATTGGCTCAGCCAATGCAACAATGGCGGCGTTCGAGAGAAACGTTGAGTTTCTGCTGGAGCTTCGCGGCGCTGGCGAAGCCGTCCAGTTGGAGCGTGTGCTCGACGACCTGCTCGGCCCGGACCGGAACGCCGGGGTCTTCGAGCCGTTCGTCTCGCCCGAGGAGGCGGTGGACGCCCCTGCCGAGGAGGCGCTCGAACGCCGGATCCGGCGTCTCGAATTCGACCTGCTCCACGTCCTTCAGATCACACGGGCCGAACTCGTCCGCTCTCCGAACGGGACCAACTACGACCTGATGCTCGATTTCGCTACGGACGGGCTTGCATGGGCCGACCTCGAAGTGCAGGTAGCCCCGTTCAACACGGACCACGTCCCGGAACCGTTACCGCGGTCCGGTGATATCGAACTTCGCTTCGAGAACATCAATGAGAGCAACCTGAGCAGCTTCCTGCGTTTCGAGATCCTCCGCGAGAAAGAGCGCCAGCAGGCGTTCCTGATGAAGATCAAGGTCGCCGGGATGCCCCCGGGCCGGGTCGGCACGATCGTCCGAGGGATCGTAAGCGACCCGGAGAAGTTCTTCGAGTACCTCAGATTCCTGCTGGCCGAAGATTTCGACAAGGACGCTTGCGTCGGCGGGGACGCGATCCGTGAATCTCGCGACGGGGACTGGAACAATGGGGCGTGGGGCGTTCAGTCCCCGATCTTCGAGCAGCTCTTGGTCACGGTCTCACGCCGTCCCAAGCGTCTGAAGGAAATTGACGACCTGATCGCCCAACTTCTCGACGGGGACGGTCAGGACGGAACGGAGATCGTGCCACAGGACTTCTTGGCGTTTTGGCGGGCGTTCCGGGACGTGGCCACTCAGACCGTGGGAGAATCGGCGTGACCCATAACGACCCGACCCTTAGCCGCATCGACGCCGCCCTACAGATGCTTAAGAAGTTCCAGCGAGCGACGGTGGATGTGGTGTACGACCGCTTGTTCGTTGAGGGTCAGTCGAGGATGCTGGTCGCCGATGAGGTAGGGCTGGGGAAAACTGTCGTGGCCAAGGGCGTCATCGCTCGACGGCTGCTGCACAGGCTGGAATCGGGGAACGTTAATCCGCTCCGGGTTACGTACATCTGCTCCAATCAGATCATCGGACAGGAGAACGTCAAGAAGCTCGACATCTATCCCCAACAACAGTCGCTCGACCGCAGCGTCACTCGCTTGAACTTCCTCGCCCTAACAGCGTGTTGAACAAAGCACTTTTCCGTCACCCGGCCAGGCGGGCGACGATTGGGGCGGGGGCGACGAGTCCGGCGGGTTGCTCGGCTCGGTCGGTCTGGCTCCGCAGGAGCCAATCGAGCGCGGCCCAAACCGCCGCGAAGGCCGCCCAAACCGCCACATTCCGCCCCTGCAGTCTCCGTGGCTTGCCAACTCCCAGCAGCTTCCACATCACTCGCCCGAGATTGTGCGCCGCCGTCGCGATCAGGTAGCGCTTCGTCACCTCCGTCAGCCCTTCGAGCCAGCTCCGACGCATGCCGCCCGTCTCGCAGACGTGAGCGAAGGTCCGTTCGCAGACTTCGCTCCGCCGTTTCTGCAACTGTTTCCCCTTCGCCCGCCGGACCCGCTGACGGTTCCCCATCACCGCCCGCTGGTCCTCCGGCGTCTTGTCCGTCCACGTCCAGTCGTTCTTGCGTGTCGGCTCCGGAATGTAGGTCCGAAAGCCGAGCGACTGGCACTGCTCCAGCGTGGCGACCGAGTGATACCCCTTGTCCGCCGCCACTTCTTCGATGCTGTGCTCGCAGCCGATGGCCTGCAGGTTTTCCTCCGCTTTCAGCACGCTGTCGACCAGCGTGTGCGGGTCGGCATGATCGGCCGAGCGAATCTCGGCGGCCAGAATCAGGTCGCTCTCCAGGTCCACCACGTGCTCGGCCTTGTACGCCAGATGCGTTGTCCCGTCTTTCATGCGGGCGATCTTCGCTTCGGGATCGGTCTCGCTGACCCATTCCTCGTTCGAGACCTTCTTGTCCTTGCGGTTCCGGTCGAACCGGCGGACCTCTTCGTCACTCGGCTCTTCGCCGGGGGCGATCACGCCTTCTTCCCGCATCAGCCGGACGACATACGCCTTCCAGCCTTCGCCGGTGTCGCGGCGGACGATCGACTTCATCGCCGCATCCGCTTCCAGCGTGGTTGAATCGACGCCGACCGTCTTCCCCGACAGCAGCTTCTTTTCGGACGCGATCTTCAGCACGAACTGAAAGACTTCCTCGAACACTTCCACCGGCAGCCGCCGGCGGGTCAGCGACAGCGTCGAGTGCTCGGGACTCGATTCGTTCAGGGTCAGCCCCAGGAACTCCCGCAGCGACAGGCTGTCGGAGCACCGCCAGGCGATCCCCCGCTGACTGTCGATCCCTTCGAAATAGCCCACCAGCAGCATGCGGAAATAGACGCCCGGCGGGATCGAGCGTTGGCCGCGAGTCTCGACCTGCTCGTAGAACGCCTGGCACCGCTTCTCGATCCAGCGGTCGAAACCGGCCTCGGCGAGCAGCGCGTTGAGCGCCTTGTAGAAGGGATGTCCCTGCGAGCGGGGCAGCTGCTCCGCCGTGACAAACAGCGGCTCCTGCCGCGATTCCTTCCGCCGTCCCATCGCCATCGGGAACCCTCCGTGACCGCCGCGCCTGACCGACCGCGAGAAGATAACAAACCGCGTTCGATCGTGGCAGCGTCAGGGGGAATACTTCAACACGCTGCTAAAGCCGCAGGTCGAGCAGTCTGGGCTGCTTCGGCTCAACACACTGACTCCGGGCACGTCGTTCCAGTCCGGCGACCACGCGGGGCATCAGCGAGAACGTAAGATCATATACACGCTCCTGATGAGCGATGGCCTGCTCGGCGATGTCCCTGACGGACTCGCCTGCCTCCTACGGGGGTCGGTCCAGAGGAGCGTCGAGGATTGGGCCGATCAACTCGAAGACCGAAGGCTGAACCGATTCCGGGATGGCATCCGAGAGAGCCTTCCCGAGCGGTTCCTTGACCGGATCAGGGCCACGCCGGTTGTCCGCTCGGATGTCATGTCCGAGCAACTCGACCTGAACGGCTCCGTCAGTCTGTACGAAGCTGTCGTTGAGTGCGCCTGCCGCCTCGACTTTCACAACTACAACGACTACCGCGGCACGTCGCTCGAACTGATCCGGCAACTGAGGAAGGCGCTGGGATCGGAGTGCATCGACTACATCGAGGCCGACCTTTACATCCTCGACGAATTCCAGCGGTTCAGAGACCTCATCGACGAGGATAGTGACTCGGAAGCCGCCGTCATCGCCAAACAGATCTTCCACAAGCCGGACACGAAGATCCTGTTGCTCTCAGCAACCCCGTTCAAGGCGTTCACCGGGGGCGACGACCTCGAATGCGGTGATGAGCACTACAAAGAATTCCGAACGGTCCTTTCGTTCCTGATGGAGAACGACCGGCAGGCTCTCGCCGAGTACGAAAGACACCGGCAGGCGCTCTTCAAGCAACTGCTCACGCTGCGGCCGGACACGGCCAAGATCGACCCGTCGCACCGGGAGGTGGTAGAGGGGGTCCTGCGGCGGGTCATGTGCCGCACCGAACGGCTGAGCGTCTCAAAACGCCGGGACGCCATGACCCACGACAAGTGGCTCGATGGGCCAGTTCCGCTGACGACTGGAGATGTCCGTACGTTTGTGGCGACCGACAGTGTGGTTCAAGCCCTTAACGGGACCATTGACCGCCCATCTTACCGGCTGCACGCTCCGCTTGAGTTCTGTAAGTCGGCACCGTGCCCGTTGTCCTTCTTGGATGACTACAAGCTGAAGAAAGAGCTGAAGGCGAAACGGGACATGCCGAGCGTTCGGGCGGCTCTGGAAGGCAATGATCGGGCGTGGCTCGACCACGCAAGTATCGACAACTACAGCCTCCTCATGGGCGAAGACGACTCGACTGCGGCAAACGCCCGGTTCTCGCTGCTCGTACGCGAGTCGCTCGCGTGCCACGCCGAACTTCTCCTCTGGGTTCCCCCGAGTCTACCGTATTACCCGCTCACAGGAACCTTCGATGCCACGGACGGGTTTTCGAAGACGCTGGTGTTCTCGGGGTGGCTGATGGTGCCCCGCATGATAGCGTCATTGCTGTCCTACGAGGTTGAACGCCGCACCATCGGCAACCCGAAGTCGGTCGATCCGCAGGAGAAAGACCCCCGCAGGTATTTCGTGCCCGAAGGCGGGCGTCGGCACCCAGTCCCGCAGCTTGTCTACCGTACGGAAGGCGGTGAGCCGGGCAGCATGACGAACTATACGCTCCTGTACCCGTCGCTAACGCTCGCCGGGCTCTTCGACCCGGCTTCAGCGCTGACGTCAGGCCGGGACCGAGCGGCCATCGAGTCACAGATCGCCGCCAAGTGCCGGGAGCTGGCGGTACGACTCGGTCTGCAGCGGTATGTACGGAACGACGGTGAGTCTGACCGCTGGTACTGGGCAGCACCGGTCCTCCTCGACAAGCTCAGCTCCGACTACGGGCCAGTCGCTGAGTCGTGGCTCTGTTCCGACGACATCCACCGCACGAGCTTCTCGACGGATGGGAACACCAAGGACACCTCGAAGAGCCTGCATTTCCAGCGTCTCGTGCGAGCCTTCGACGCTCCGCACGAACTCGGGCTGGGTCCGCTGCCGCCTGACCTGTTTGAAGTTCTCGCCCAGATGGCGTTGGGGTCGCCCTCCATAGTTGCCCTCCGAAGCCTTCGATCCCATTACGGAGGGGACGACGCTGCCAACTGCGCGCTGGCCTTCGCGGCTGCGAGCGCACTTGAAACCATGTTTAACAAGCCGGAATCGATTGCCGCCATCAGGATCGCCGTCCCCGAACGGACTCCATATTGGCGAAAAGTGATCCGCTACTGCGGAGACGGCTGCTTCCAGGCCGTGCTCGACGAGTACATTCACCTCCTCAAGTCAGAGTGCGAGACTGCAGGCGCTACTATTGAACGCCTTGCGGGTGTGATGGCGTTTAGGACCGTCCCACTCGACGTGGACGACCTTGCGTCGTTCCTGCGAGACGAGAAGAAGAAGCTGCGGTGCCACTTCGCGGAGAATCTGGGAAATCAGCGGATCGAGACTGAGGAGGGCAGCAAGCGTGTGACCGGAATCCGCCAGAATTTCAACTCGCCATTCCGGCCCTTCGTGCTCGCCACGCCCTCGATTGGACAGGAAGGACTCGACTTCCACCAGTACTGTCGGAAGGTCGTGCATTGGAACCTACCGAGCAACCCCATCGACCTCGAACAGCGTGAGGGCCGCGTGAACCGGTACAAGGGGCACGTCATTCGCCTTCAGGTGGCGCGAAAATACGGCCCGCTGCTCTTGAAGGACGACCTGCCTTCGCCCGACGTTTGGAAAGATCTCTTCTGGATCGCCGAGCAGAACGAGCGGGGCGATTCGACGTGCGACCTGGTCCCTTACTGGCACGTCGAGACGACCGAGTTCGAGCAGTACCGCATCGAGAGGATCATTCCGCTGTACCCGTTCAGCCGTGACCGGGCGAGGCTCGTTTCCTTGCTGCGGACGCTCGCCATCTACCGACTCGCCTTCGGCCAGCCGCGGCAGTCGGAACTGATCGAGCACCTTCTACGACATGTGCCAGAGGAGACTCTGGAACAGGCTCGCAGCTCACTCATGATTGATCTTTCCCCGATCAGTTACCAACGGCGAATGCTGACCGTCCTGCCTGAGAGTAACTCTGAAACCTGATCCACCGGTGGTCATCTGCGATTTCGAGGATTGCCGCCGTCTCCTAAAAGGGCGGGAGTTCGAAACCCCAAAAACTCCGCGAGGGGATATAAGCAACCATCGACGGCCGCCTTGGGGGGGGGCCTGCCCCCCCCCAAGGCGAGCTCCGATCCTGCTCCACCGCCGTCAAACTGCTGGCACGTCGTGCGATCTCGAAGCAGCCTCCCGCAAGCAGCTGCACCAGACAGTGCCGACCGCATCGAGGTGTGCACTGCAAAGAGGGACACTCGGCAAGAAGGTCAGGAAATTCAGGAATTCTGAAACATGCCAACCCCAGCACACGCTCCATGCGCCGAGCGGGGGGGGCGACGGGGGTGGCTGATCGGCATCGCGAGAAACTTCGCTCGTCGGCAGGAATCAACGACCGACCAGGACTACCCACATCTACCCACAAACTCGGCGATGTACCGGCAATCAACGAGTTTTCGCGAATGACGGCGAGAGGGATTGAGAATCAGCAAGTCGTAGCCTATCATGCGGTTCGACTGGATTTTGCTGAGTGAGTTTCGGTGTCAGTGTCTATTGAGGGCCTAGTGGTAGCAATACCGTGCAGGTTCAAGTCCTGTCTTGGGCATTGTCTGACGCTGAAACGAGTTACGTTACCTGCCGACGGTCGGCAGTGCAGCTCAAAACCTCTGAGTTTCGGTTCCAGTGGGAACCAAAACCACGACGGGCTGCACGATGGCCAGACAGCGTAACTCGTTTCCAAAGCTCTGCATTGACCGCTCCCGGAACCGCGCCTTCACGAAAGTGGGCGGCCGGTTCGTGGGCCTCGCCCGGTCGGCAGTCCCGAGGCGCAGGCCGCCTGCGGCAAGCTCCTGGCAGACATCGCCCAGCGCGGGACGGAGGCCGCTCTCGACGGGAGACGCCGACCTCAACCGGTCCGACCGTCCGCGAATTGCTGTTCCGGTACGTCACCGAGGAGATTCCCCGGTTCAGCGACGCGGAACGACACTGCCAGAAGGGGGCGATCCGTGAGTTGTTTGGCGGGACGCCGCTGGCCGAGTTCGTCTCGCAGTCGCTGGTCGACTCCCTCAAGACTGTTCGATCGCCGCCGATCAGTGATCAGCGACAGCGAGCCGCGGTCCCGGAGGAGAAGCTGTTCGCCGTGCGAAGTCTGCTGCGGGCGCGAAACCGCGACCTGTTCGACTTGGTGCTGCTCATGGGCGCTCGGCCGGGAGAACTGCTCGGTCTGACGACTGCCATGATCGAACGGAGCGGCGAAGCCCGGCGTGCCGATCTCGCCCGGCGCAAAACCGCCCACAACGGAAAGCGCCGGGCGCTGTTCGTTAGAATTCGCCGAGAACCTCGCCCCCGGAGCGCGTCGCGAGGCCCTTGTAGATCGAGTCGTCAATGTTCTCGCTGATGAACTGCACGCGGCCGTCGCCGAACAGAAACTGGGCTCCGCCGACGTGTCGGCTGCTGAAGTCGTCCAGATGCTGGGCCGGGTGATTCGGCGTGTGATCGGTAACGCCGACAACTCGCATCGGCGCCTCTTCTCCCTCGGGGACTGAACCCACCCAGGTGGAGTACCAGCCGAGCTGGACGTCGGTCTTTCGTTCGCCGACGAGCAGGGAATTGCTGGCCCCGTCCGAAAAGTCCCTCAATCGAGTGGCGCTGTTGTGGTACATCGCGCCGTCGCCCCGGCACTGCGCGTCCGGAAACGAGCCGCCGACGCAGATGTCCTCGGGAGCCTCGGTCCCGAATGAGGCGACATAGTTCGCGATCGGCAGTCGTGCGAGGATGTTGGAGGGATTGGCTTCTTCGCCGATTTCCCACCGGTCCGGACCGGTGTCCGAGGGGCACCGGAACGCCGGCAGGACGACCTCGTGGACGGGCAGGTTGGCCGGATCGAGAATCGACAGCGAAAAGTTGATGCGGTTGTAAAGCGGGGCCTGATCGAGCATCGGCAGAATCATCGCCCCCCAGCCGAAGCCGGAGACACCCTCGAAATTGGCGACGGTGGGCGACGCGGGATTGACGCCGATCCAGCCGGACGGAAAGGCGTTGTGCGTGTCGTGGTAGTTGTGGAGCGCCAGGCCGAACTGTTTGAGATTGTTCTTGCACTGAGTGCGCCGGGCCGCCTCGCGGGCCTGCTGCACCGCCGGGAGGAGCAGGGCGATCAGGATCGCGATAATCGCGATGACGACCAGCAGTTCGATGAGTGTAAAGCCGCGGCGGGCAGGGCGGTTGGACATAGCGGAAACCCTCGATCAGACGCAATGAACCGGCAAATACGCCGTGGAATGAATTACATGGCAGACAGCGCAGCAGCGGCTGGTCGTCTGCGAGTCTAATCCTGATGCAAATGACTTGCAACAGGAAAACCTGCGCGGATCGAGAATTGGCGGTGGAATTTTCGCGCCGACTTAGCGGCCGGCCGATCCGGGCGAACTGAGGACGTCTCGAACGGCGCCCGCGAGACGGCGGATGGCTTCGCGAATGCCATCGGAGTGGAGAACGCCGAAGCTCAGCCGCATCTGATAGCGCGGAGCTGTCCAATCGGGGCGATCGGCGGGATAGCAGAGCTCGCCGGGCACGTACATCACCTCATGGCGCTTGCTGGCCAGCGAAAAGAGCGGACTGTCGAACCCGGTGGAAATGCCCGCGGGGAGGCTCATCCAGACGTACAGACCGCCGGCGGGATGGACCCAGGAAACGCCCGGCACGTCGGCGAAGAACTCGTCGCAGGCGGCCAGCATGGCGTCCCGCTTGGCCCGATACCCCGCCAGGACCTGCTGCAGGTGGCTGGCGTACTGCCCGGAGGCGAGGATCGTTGCCAGCAGGTGCTGGTTGAGATTCGCTGAGCCGAAGTCTTCGTTTCCCTTACGGTCGCACAGAGGGCCGACCAGTTCGCGGGGGGCGATGCCGAAGCCGACTCGGATGCCGGGGGCGAAGCTCTTCGAAAACGTCTGCGTATAGACGACGTGCTCGTGCGACGGGTCGCAGCTCCAGACGCTGGGGAGCGGCTCTCCATCGTAGCGGAGCTCGCGGTAGGCGGCATCTTCCAGAATCACAATCCGTCGCTCGCGAGACCAGCGCCGGGCAATCTCGACGACCTCCCGACGGCGTTCGGCCGACAGGCAGACGCCGCTGGGATTCTCGAAGTCGCTGACGAGGTAGATCACCTTGACGCGGGAAAGTTCGCCGGAGCGTTCCAGCTCCCGGAGGCGGTCTTCGAGAGCGTCCATTCGCATGCCGTCGGCGTCGGCCGTCACAGGAATCGCCCGCGCGCCAACGCCATTCAGCACGCCGAGAAAAACGAAATACGTCGGAGCCGCGACCAGGCAGATGTCGCCGGGGTCGAGCAAGGTCTCCGCTGCGAGCGACAGGAACTGCTGCGAGCCCGTGGTCGCCAGGAACTGGTCGGCGCCGACGCCGAGTTCCGAGCGAGGAACTCCCTCTAACCGGGCGAAGTGTTCGACAAGCTGTTCGCGGAGCCCGTCGGCGCCTTGTGTCGTCCCGTATTGCAGAGCGGAGCGAGCCCGTACGGGATCGGACAGCAGCATCTGCAATGCGGTCTGGCATTCGAACGCCGGCAGAGTCGCTTCATCAACCAGCCCCGCGGCGAGCGACAGGACGTGGCGGTTCTCGACCGCCTGCTGCATCAGGAAGCTGATGGCCTGGCGACGAGTCCAGGCGGAACGCTGGCTGAGGGAGATGGGGGGCATGAAAGATGTGGCTAGTGGTTGGTGGTGAGTGGCTGGTGAGGAGAAGAAGCTGCCGGGCGGCGGCGCTGGAAGACTTTGCGGGCGGCTTCGATTCCTTCGACCAGGACGTCGATTTCGGATTTCGTGTTGTAGAACGCCAGGCTGGCGCGCGTCGTGGCGGCGAGCCCCAATCGTTCGTGCAGCGGCATGGTACAATGGTGTCCGGCCCGGACGGCGATGCCTTGCCGGTCGAGCAGATCGGACAGGTCGTGGGAGTGGACGTCGGGGAGGCTGAAGCTGAGAATCGACCCCTTGTGTTCGACGCCCGGGCCGTGGACCACGAGGTCCGGGATTTCCGCCATCCGTCGATGGGCGTAGATCGAGAGTTCGTGCTCCCAGGCGGCAATGGCGTCCCAGTCAAGGTTCCGGACGTAGTCGATCGCGGCGCCCAGGCCGACGATCTCGATGAACGGAGCCGTGCCGGCCTCGAACTTGGCGGGAATATCGGCCCAGGTGGCGTGGTCGCGGAAGACTTCGCGGATCATGTGACCGCCGCCGAAGACCGGGTCCATCGCTTCGAGGATCTCCCGCTTCGCATACAGGACGCCGACACCGGTCGGGGCGTAGAACTTGTGCCCGGAGAAGGCGAGGAAGTCGATGCCCAGTTGGTGAACGTCCACCGGCTGGTGCGGGACGCTCTGAGCGCCGTCGACGAGAATCTTCGCACCGACCGCATGAGCGCGCTGGGCCAGCAGTCCGATGGGGTTGATCGTCCCCAGCACGTTCGACATGCCGGTGACGGCGAGCAGCTTCGTCTTGTGCGTCAGGCAGGCGTCGAGCCGTTCAACATCGAGACGACCGTCGGCAGTAAGCGGAAGATATTTGAGGGACGCACCAGTCGCCTTCGCGGCCATCTGCCAGGGGACGAGATTGGCGTGGTGTTCCATTTCGTTGACGAGAATTTCGTCGCCGGGACCGAGCATCTTGCGAGCCCAGCCGAGGGCGACCTGATTGATCGCCATCGTGGTTCCGGAGTTGAAAACGATTTCATCGGCTTCGGCGGCCCCCAGGAGCTTGCGGACTTTTTCCCGGGCGTCTTCCATCTCGGTCGTCATCCGGTCGCCGAGCTGGTGAATCCCGCGATGGACGTTCGAGTTGTACTGCTCGAAGCACTCCCGGACCTTATCGATGACAACGCGGGGTTTCTGGGCGGTTGCGGCCGTGTCGAGGTAGACCAGCGGCCGGTCTCCGGCGAGCGTCTGGTGCAGGATCGGAAAGTCCTGGCGGACGGCATCCACATCCAGGGGGCGGGCGGTGCTGGGGGCCTCGGCGGACATTGGCAGCGTGTTCCTGGGGCCAACCGAACGCGCGGGCGTCAGGCGGTAATGTTTATGGAGTCTCGGACGCCGTTGTGGCGGGCGGGTTCGCGCCGGGGGCGTCCAGCGAATACAGCATCGTCTTGAAAATCTTGAAGCTCAGCAGGCCGCATTTCTGACGGCTGGCGGTCAGACGGACGCCGATCAGGTCGAGCATCTGCCTCGCTTGAAAAGTCTTCAGTTCGTCCAGTGTTTTGCCTTCCACGTACTGGCAGAGGATCGACGCGGCCGCCTGGCTGATGGCGCAACCGCGTCCGGTGAACCACGCCTCGGCGACGCGACCCTCCTCCAGCCGGAGTTGAAGTTCGAGCTGGTCGCCGCAGATCGGATTTTTATCGGCGTGGGTGCAGGAAGCGCAAGCGAGCGGACCACGGTGGTACGGACTCTCGAAGTGATCGAGAATGTGATCGTCGTACATATCGTCGAAACGATCGTCCACGTGGCTCCACCCGGCGGAAACTCCTTCCAGGAGGCCCGCATACTCTCGAAAGATTCCTAAAAAAATCAGCCGCGGAATCCCGGCGTTTCCGCAACCTCATTGTAGGAAGGACGCCCTCCGTTTCCAACCGGCCCGCCGCCGGACGCGGACCGGCGGCCGGCGCAGAGTCGGATTGGGTGTGGATGCCCCATTCAGCGGCGATGAAGGCCCGCATGCCGGCGCCTTTCTCGGTTCCGGCGCCGGAATGCGAGGTGTCTGGCGAACGAGCGGGGGCGATCAGCGCGGGCTGAGAAGCGTCCACCAGGCGGCGGCAAGGACGAGGGCGACGATCAACGCGATGCCGCAGAAGGTCGCGAACGACCGCCAACCGGCGGTGGAACGGGGGGCCGGCTCGGGGAAACTGGCGGTTGACGGGAGACTGTAAGTGATCCGGAACAACTGCTGGTTGCCGATGGTCAGCTCGTCCCCGTTGCGGAGGGCGCGGTACGAGATATCCTCGCCATTGACCTGAGTTCCATTGCGGCTCCCCAGATCCCGGACCCACCAGAAGGTCCCGTCGAACTGCAATTCGCATTGGTGACCGGAGACGGCGGCCTCCGGGACGCAGAGTTCGCAATCGTCTTTCCGGCCGACGATCAATGACGTCGCCGTGAGCGGAATCGTCTGATTGCGGTTTCTCCAGATGAGAGTCCCCAGCAGGGGCAGCGCAGCATCGTCATTCCCGCCGCTGTCCTGATCGGCGGTTCGACGGGATGGCTGTGCCTGCGCGACGGAACTTCCAAGCGCGGGACGGGCCGTCGAACCAGCAAGCTGATTCGTTGACGCCCGATCGTCGGCCAGTCGGGCCAGACGGCGCTCGGCGTCCCGCTTCCGTTGCGCGAGAATCGTCGGGAAGTCAAAGGCCGCGATCGCCGGTCTCGCCCATTGCGAGAGCGCCTCCGCGGCGGCGACGGCCGTCGGGTAGCGATCGGCGGGGTCGGCGGCGAGCATTTTCGCCACAACGTCAGAGACCTCCTGCGGGATCGTGGGAACGAGATCCCGAACGGTCCGACTGGCTGGAATCCGGCCTTCGGAATTCCTCGAACGGGGACGATGCGACCGGCAGGTGAGCGCCAGGAACAGCGTGGCGCCCAGGCTGTAGACATCGGAGCGGGGATCGGAGGCGAGGCTGTCGTCGGTCTGCTCGGGGGCCGAGAAGTCTTCGGTACCGACGCTCTCGTGGCCGAAAATCATCGCCATGGAGAATTCGTCGCCAGCATCCCCTTCGCGGACCATGGCCAGGCCGAAGTCGAGCAGGCGGACGTGCCCTTTGCGGTCGATGAGCAGATTCTGGGGTTTGACGTCGCGGTGCACGACCCCGCGGCGGTGAATGTAGTCGAGTGCGAGCGCCGCTTGGCGGATGAACTCGCAGGCCTGCCCCCAGGGAAGGCAATGATGCTTCTGCAGCAATTCGAGGAGATTGGCCCCTTCGACGAGCTCCATCGTCATGTACGGGAGGCCGCCGGCGATGCCGAGGTGATGCGTCCGGATGATATTCGGATGCTTCAGCAGCAGGCCGACGCGGGCTTCCTGCTGAAACCGCGCAAACATCCCCTGATCGTTCTTAAGACGTTCCGAAAGCACCTTCAATGCGACAGGTTCGCCGGTCGTCGTGTCCCGGGCCTGGTAGACGCAGCCCATGCCGCCGACGCCGAGAACGTCCAGGATCTGATACTGATCGAAGAAGAAGCCGCGCGAACGCCCTTCGAGCAGCCGGTCGGCCTGAAAACGCGTAAGCAGCTTTCGAGAGACCAGCAACCGGGCCAGGCCCTCGTCAGAAGTCTGCTCGGCGACCGAGGAGTCACGGTCCAGCGCAGCAAGCTGCCCGGCCGTGAGCAATCCGCTTTCGGCGAGATGCCCCCGAAAGGATGCGAGGAGCTGAGATTGCTCCATGGAGTTGACGCCTGAACGAAAGTGACGTGGAACGCAGGCCCGCACTCCGTGTCAAGTATTCGTCGATGGCCGTGCAGCGCCAACGGCATTTCTGGAATTACGTCAAGAACTCGCAGAAATACTGAAACTGTCGGGGCTTTCCGGTCCACATGGCGGCAGGGATCAGGGAATGGAGCTACACCTGCCGTGCGGCGGTGTCCACCAGCGTCCGTACGAAACAACCCGTCCCGCCCGCCTCGCGGTGCGGCTTGTTGCCGGATGCGAACGCCGGGCCGGCAATGTCCAGGTGAACCCAGGGTTTGCCGTTCACAAATCGCTGCAGGAACTTGGCGGCGGTGATGGCGCCCCCCCAGCGTCCCCCGGTGTTCTTGATGTCGCCGATGTCGCCCTTGATCAGGTCGTCATACTGGTCCCACATCGGGAGTTGCCAGAGGTCCTCGCCGGTCGACTTCGCAGCCGCAAGGACGGCGTCGCACCACGCCTGATTGTTCGTGAATGCACCGGCGACGTCTTCGCCGAGAGCCACGACGCAGGCGCCGGTCAGCGTGGCGAGGTCGATGATCCGGTCGACGCCCCGGTCGACGGCATAACTGAGGACGTCGGCCAGGACGAGGCGGCCTTCGGCGTCGGTGTTGAGGACCTCGATGGTGACGCCGTTGCGCGCCGTCAGGATATCCCCCAGTTTGAATGCCGAGCCGCCGGTCATGTTCTCGACGAGCCCCATATAGCCGACGACGTTCACCGGAAGTTTGAGGCGGGCGATGGCGGACATGGCCCCGAGGACGGTGGCGGCGCCGGCCATATCGCATTTCATCGTCAACATGCCGTCTGTCGGCTTCAGCGAGAGCCCGCCGCTGTCGAACGTGACCCCCTTGCCGACCAGTGCCAGCATCGGGGCGTCCGCCGGGCCGCCCCGATGTTCGAGGATCACCATGCGGGGGGACTGGTCGCTGCCGCGGGAGACCGCGAGCAGAGACTGCATCCGCTCCTGCTCCAGGCGGGGCTGGTCGAAGATCTCGATCGCCAGCCCGGTTTCCGCCGCAACGGTCTGGGCGCGCGCGGCGAAGCCGATGGGGGTGATTTCCTGCGGCGGGCGATTGACGAGGTCGCGGGCCAGGTTGACCGCTTCGCCCAGAATCTGGCCGCGGGCGAGCCCGGCCGCGACCTCAGTCAGTTCGGCGGCACTTGCGAGCAGGGTAACGGCGGCGAATGGAAACCGGCTTTTCTCCGCTTTGAAAAGGTCCTGGCCAACACAGCCGATCAGGAATGCGCTGATCGCGGACTCGGCGGAGATTGCACTGCCAACCGGGAGGTCCGGCAGGGCGACGGCGACTTTGACGCCGGCTTTGTCCGAGATAGCCCGCGCCGCAGTCGTCAGTGCGCGATCAAGTCGGCCGCGAGTGAGTTCGGCGGCATTTCCCAGGCCGAGCAGCAGCACGCGGGACGCAGCGATCCCGGTCACTCCGCGCAGCGCGAGCGTCGTCGCGAACTTGGCCGAGAAGTCGCCGGACTCGCGGAGACGGGTGAGCAAGCCGCCAAGAGCCGCATCCAGGGCGGTGAGATTCGCCGGCAGAGCGCCGTCGGCGAGAACGGGGATCACGAGCCAGTCGGCGGGGGCCTGTGTCCAGGCGGCGGATTCGCAGCGGAGGTCCGTAGTCACAGCGAGGAATTCAGTCACGGCGAGGGATTCCTGAAGCAGCGGAGGCATGGAAGCGTCCGTCGGTTGCGGAACGTGGTTCAAAGAAACGGCGGCACGCCTCGGGAAGTGCAAGAGCGGGTGCAATCGGCCCTACTTGGTCTTGATGGTTTCGATCCGGCGCTGGATGTCGATATTGATGCTTTGATAGCGCGTGGAGAGCTTGCCGGGGCTGAAGAGGTCGCTGCGGATGACTTCGATGTCGTCAGCGCCGATGGCGTTGGTGAGCATCGTCATCAGATACTCCTTTCCCAGGCGGGAGGGCTGAAAACGCTTGGCGTCGTAGAGCGACGGGTGGACGTGGCGAGGGTGAATCCGCTTCCACCGATCGCGGAGCTTGTTGGCGGGAATGGAATCCAGATAAAAGCCGTTCGTTTTCGACCACTGGAGCGTAGCGACAGAGTTGTTCTGGCCCTGTTGCAGCAGGTCGACCGCTTTGCCGCCGAGCTGCGTAGCGTAAAAACGGTCAAACAGAATCGGGCGTCCGCCGCGCTGCGTGTGGCCGACTTTGCGGGTGAAGATGGCCGAGTCTGCCGATTCGTGCTGGCGGCGGCTGCCGAAGTAGTCGTCGCCGAAGCGGGCGGCGAGCAGCCGTTTGAGTTCCTCGGCCGCGCCGCTGTAGATCACGTTGCCGGCGGGATCGTAGCTCTTCGTGGCGGCCCCGAGTTGTCGGCCTTCGGAATCGCGGACCCCTTCGCCGACGACGATCACCACGTGTTTCTGGAGGTCGTAGAGCGTGGCGACGCGCTCTTCGAGATGATCCATGTCGAGCGGGAACTCGGGGAGCAGGACGATGTCGGGCTGACCGTAGGCCGAGCCCAGCGGAATATATCCCGAATCTCGCCCCATCACCTCGATGATGGCGATCCGGCGATGGCTCTCGGCGGTCGTCCGGATGCGTTCGATGCCCTGCGTCACGACGAAGACCGCAGTGGCGTAGCCCGGAGTGGCAAAATTGATGATGTCTTCGAGTTCGATGGATTCGCGCTGAGGCGTCTTGAAGTAGGTGGCTTTACCGCCGGCGTGGTGTTCTTCGCGGGCCCACTCGTTCGGTTCATCGATATAGTTCAGCCCCAGATCGTTGTCGATCGTCTTGGGCGCCAGCACGCAGGGGAAGAGTTCGGAGAGGGGCTGCATGCCGTTGATCGTGCCGTCGCCGCCGATGCAGATCAGACCTTCCAGCTCCAGAGCCTGAATTCGCGGCGTCATCTCGCCGATCAAGTCGACCTGATCGGGGTCAATGTAGGTTCGCGAAGCCCCGAGAAGCGTCCCTCCCTTGGTGGGATCCAGTTCGGGAATGGTTGTGAACAGCGGATTAAGCCGGACGTGGGGGACGCGGGGATCGACGATCCCCGCGAAGCCCCGAATGATTCCGACGACTTCAATCCGGAGGGCGTTGGCCCGTTCGACGGCCCCGAAGATCGTGGCGTTGAGGGCCGGCGTGTCGCCGCCTGCTGTCAGGATGCCGATCCGTCGCATGGAACCCGCCTCTATCAATAAACGCAATTGGATGCAAAAACCGCGCCCACGGGCACCGAAGCGGGTTTTAACGGATTGTCGGTCGAATCCGCAATGTTCAAGGCTGACGGGAAGGACAGGGATGGCGGAAGGGAATGACGAATGTCGAAGCGAAGGCGATGAGCGAAGGGGCGGAAAGTGCAAATCGCAAAATGAAGGATGAGTCCGAGCGGATGTTGGGGACATGACTGTGCTTGCGGCAATGCGGGGAAGCACCTAGGATCTCAAATTCTGCTGTGAATTCTGCAGGATTCGTGCGGATTCGGTCCCCAGGCAAGGCGGCCATCAGAGAAGGAGCGGACGGGAGATGGGTTCAGGACGGATGGGCTCTGCCGCAGAAATCATGGATGATCTCGTCCCCGCGTCGCGTCGCGCCGAGAATCCGGTCAGTTCCGAGCGATTGCAGCGGTCCATCGACCGGGCTCGCAACTGCCTCCTGAGCCGGCAGACCCCGGAGGGGTACTGGGTGGCGGAGCTGGAAGGAGACACGATCCTCGAATCGGAGTACGTCCTGCTGCTGGCGTTTCTGGGACGCGGACAGTCGGCCGAAGCCAAAGCCGCCGCGGCGTACATCCTCGATCAACAATGTCCGCACGGCGGCTGGGCGATGTTTCCCGGCGGGCCGCTGGAAATCAGCGGTTCCGTGAAAGCCTACCTGGCGCTCAAAATCACCGGCCACTCCGCGGACTCGGACTTCATGGTTCGCGCGCGGCGGGCGATCCTGGCGGCCGGGGGGATCGAGAAGGTCAACAGCTTCACCCGCTACTACCTGGCGATGCTGGGGCTGATTCCCTACAACCGCTGCCCGGCCGTCCCCCCTGAGATGATCCTGCTCCCCGATTGGGCGCCGTTCAATATCTACGAAATGTCGTCCTGGTCCCGGACGATTGTGATTCCGCTGAGCCTGCTCTGGGCGTTCCAGCCGGAGACGCGATTGCCGGAGTCACACCGGATCGATGAGCTGTACGCCAGCCCTGACCGCCAGTTCCCGCGCCACGTGGAAGGCGTGAACCATGAGGCCGACGTCGGCCGGCTGGTGAGCTGGACCCGGTTCTTCCGCGCAGTCGATAGTTCCATCAAGTTTTGTGAACGGATGGGTTGGAAGCCGCTGCGGAAGCGGGCGCTCCAGCAATGCGAGCAGTGGATCGTCGAAAGGCTTGAAGGGAGCGACGGTCTGGGGGCGATCTTTCCGCCGATCATCTGGAGCATCATCGGCCTGAGGTGCCTGGGCTACGCCGACGATCACCCCGTCGTTCAGAGTCAATTCGTCGAGCTGGACAAGTTGTGCATCCTGGAAAACGACAAGTTGCGGCTGCAGCCGTGCAAGTCTCCAGTCTGGGATACGGCGATCGCGGTGATTGCGCTGCGGGATGCCGGGGTGCCGCGGCAGCATCCGGCAATCGCCAAGTCGATCCAGTGGCTGCTGGACCGGGAAATTCGACGGCGCGGGGACTGGGCGCGGCTGCGGCCGGATGTCGAAGCTTCGGGCTGGGCGTTCGAATTCAACAACGAGTTCTATCCCGACTTCGACGACACCTGCATGGTCCTGATCGCGCTCAGCCGGTGTCTGCCCGAAGAATTCGGCTCCGAATGGACCGCGGACCTGCTGGAGACGCCGGGGCAGGACACGGAAATCGTGCTGCGGAGCCGGTGCGACGATCCGAAGCAGACCGTCGCCGACTGGGAACGAGTCCGACCGATGCTGCAGGCGATTCGCCGCGGCGTGCAATGGCTCAGAGCGATGCAGAGCAAGGATGGCGGCTGGGGGGCGTTCGACGCGGACAATACCAAGGAGTTCCTGACCAAGGTCCCCTTCGCCGATCACAACGCGATGATCGATCCAAGCTGGGCGGACATTACGGCGAGAATCGTGGAATCGCTGGCATGCGTCGGCGTGCCGATGAGCGAACCGTTCATTCAGCGGGCGCTGCAGTTCGTGTGGGATCACCAGGAGCCGGATCATAGCTGGTTTGGCCGCTGGGGCGTAAATTACATCTACGGCACATGGCAGGTGCTGGTCGGACTGCGGCTGGCGGGGATTCCGTTGGCTGACCCGCGCATTCGAGGCGCAGTCGAGTGGCTGAAGCAAATGCAGCAGCCGTGCGGCGGCTGGGGCGAGACGGCATTGACCTACGACAAGCCGGAACTGCGCGGTACCGGGAATCCGACCCCCTCGCAGACGGCCTGGGCGGTCCTGGGATTAATGGCGGCGGGAGAAACCGAGTCGGAAGCGGTCCGCCGCGGGATTGGCTATCTCGTCGGTACGCAGCGTGGCGACGGCGACTGGGACGAAGTCGACTTCACGGGGACCGGCTTCCCGCGGGTGTTTTACCTGCGGTATCACGGCTATCGCCTGTACTTCCCGCTGATGGCCCTGGGACGGTACGCGACGGCGCGGAATGTCGAATAACGAACTCGCGGTGAGCAGCCGGGCTTAGTCCTTCGGCACTGGCCAGATGCGGACGGTGCCGTCTTCGCTGGCGGAAGCGATTTTCTGGCCGTCGGGGGAGATGACCACTTTCCAGATTCCCAGGCGATGTCCCGAGAACGTTTTGACGGGTTTCCGGGTTTCCACATTCCAGAGGATCACTTCGCCGGGAATCTGAGGCTTTTCGGTGGACATGGTGCCGCCGACGAGGTGCTTGCCGTCGGGCGTGAAGGCCAGCGATTCGATTGAGGCATTGCCGCCGAAGAAACTCGCAAGTTCTTTGCCCTCGCTGGCGTCCCACAATCTGACTTGATTGCCGCGACCGGCCGTCGCGATGAGCGGTGGTGCGGCGGGCGACCAGGCGATGGCGCGGAGTCCGGAGGGGTGAGCATCCCAGTTGCGGACATGTTCGCGTGAGGCGAGATTCCAGACCATGAGCTGGCGACCGGCGACGGCGGCGAGGAGGCGGGCATCGGGGGAGATCGCGAGATCGGCGATCTGCTGATTCTGGCCGGAAGGCCATTCGAAAGGAATCGGTCGCTCGGCGTTCTCCCAGCGGCGGAGGGAGCCTGCGTGATTGCCCATGACGACGTACTGCTGATTTGCCGAGAGCGCAAGGGAGGAAATCCGGCCACTCTGCGAACCGAACGCGGCATGTTCGCCCGAATCGAGATCGAGGATGGAAACTCGCGTTTCGCTCCATCCGGGCGACGTGAAGAGGACCATGGGGCCAGCCGCGTCCGCGGCCAACCGCTCGACCCGACCAGTGTCGACGGGAATGGTCTGGATGAGTGACCCGTTTTCGCTGGACCGAAGCTGCACTTGGGTTTCCCGCGTCCCGGGGATGAACGCTGTTCCATTGCGAACAAAGACGACGTCCATCAACGGTCGCGGCCCGAACTCGACGACTACCGTGTCCTGGGGCTCGGCAGGCGTAGCGGCGGCCCAGGTTTCAGTTCGCAGAAAGTCGACCTGTCGGCTGAAGACTTTGCTGTGCCAGCGGCCCCGCAGTTGCGTCATGGCCTCCTGAGCCGTGGGGTGATCGTCGGCCAGGTGTGCCCAGTACGCGAGAAGCGACCAGCGATACGGGGAGTCGGAGGCAGGCTTCAGCCAGTCGCGGAGACCCTGGCGCACGCGAGACCATTGAAAGCCGTCGTCGGCCGGTTCGCGGATCTCGCCGAAATTCAGAGCGCTCAGTGCGACGACGGCATAGGTCATTTCCCCTGTCTTCTCGCGGGTCTGATCGGTCAGATCGTTGGCGAGTCGAAGAAGGTCGCCTTCCTCGCCGTACCAACGCGGCAGCAAATACTGGCACATGACGTCGATGGCGCTGATAAACCAAGGATCGCAGGCAAGGGCCCGGCCGAGCAGTTCTCGCATCCGCGGTTCGGGGTATCCGTCCAAGACGCCGATGCCCATCCATGTGTAATAGAGAAAGGCGTCGGCAGAAGGGGCGTCGCGGAGGTCCGGTTCGGCTTCTTTGAGCAGCACTTCGGCGCGGCGGACGGCGTCCTTCATGCGTTGCACGGCTTCCGGCGTGATGGTATTGGCAAATCCGGAGCCGCGGGCGGTCCAGGCCGCCTGTCGCAACGCAGTCGCGAGTACCAGCCGCGTGGTGGGCGAGGGCTGTGCGGCGTGCCAGGCTTCGAGATGCTGCAACCGGTCGTCGAGTTGCCGCTGTTGACGTCGGCCATCGGCGTCTTTGACTTCGGTGAGGGCTTCGTAGAAATCGAGCGACTGCGGTCGACCGGTGAGGAAAGTCGGACGTTCGCGACGGAGGCGGGACGCCGTTTCCTCGAGTTCCGTATACCGGCGCTCGATGAGCTGGCGTTCGATGCGGGCGCGAAACTCGCCGGCGTCGTCGTTGAAGAGAGACTGGGCGCGGAGGCGGGGAGCGGGACTGACGAACAGCAGCGCCAGGACGGCAAGGACTACGGGGCGACGGACGGCAGGACTGCACATGGGAAACTCCCCAACACGACCGGGTGACGCGGGCCTGAGCCTCTGTTACGATGGGAATGTCGTTCAGTCATCCGGCCGACCGGGCCGATGTCGCCTTTCAGTCACTCCGGGAGCAGCTCCGAAATGCGATGCGTCTTCTGGATACTAACGATCTTTCTGGTTCTGAACAATGTGGTGGCGTTCGGGGACGATCCGAAGCAGGCGGCGCGTTCGCTCGTGAACTGGGGCTCGTTCGACGGAGCGCTCAGCGACAACGGACTGCCGGCCGGCTGGGATGTGTATCCGGTCGGTTCAACGCAGTACGACTGCTACACCGTGACCGACGTGTCGCGCAGCCCGCCACGGGGATTGCGTGTGGCTTCAAGAGTTCCCTGGACCCGCGTAATTGCAGCTCAGCTTCCGGTCGAAGCGGGAACGCAGCAGGCCGGCAAGGCGTGGGTGCGCAGCATTCCAGGTTCCGACTGCGAGTGGCTGTTGAGAATCGACTATCTGAACGAGGCCGGAGTCACGATCGGGAGCTCGCCGACAGTCAGTCTGCGTCCGCCGCAGGGAACGGGAGACGCCGAGTGGAAACTGATTGCGGTCGAGGGGAACTCGGCGGCGTTTCCGCAGGCCAAACGGTTGATTTTCGTCGCGCAGCAGAAAGAGGGCGGAGTCGCCGTCTGGGACGACTTTGATTTTCGACAGTTCACGGCATCCGACGAGACGAACCTGCTGAACAACGGGGGATTCGAATTGCTCGCCGGAAATGAGTTTCCTGGCTGGCGACTGTTCACGACGGAGCCGGTCGACGTCCGCCTGAGTCCGATCTTCAGGGAGCCCCTGCGAGGATGGTTGTCCGTGAGGATTGTCGGCGAAGCGAAATCCGCGGTCCTCTCGACGAACCGGCTGCCGATCAAATCCGGGACGGGATATCGTCTGGGGGGATGGCACAGCGCCGTCGCCGGAACCGGGCAATTCAAGCTCGTGTTCTGGAAGGAAGGGATGCATATCGCCACTGTCAGGTCGACCAAGCCGGCCCGTGCTGAATGGAGCGCCAGCGATGATGTGGTCGCGCCTGCGGAAACGGTTCGCGACGCGACACATGTGACGGTGGAGTATGAAATGTCCGGAAAGTTCGACGTTGCGGTCGATGCGCTGCGGCTGCGGGCGGAATAGGCCCCGTCGCAGCGCTGACTTCGCCCCACCTACTCGTCCCGCAGCTCGATGGAAAAGATCCTCTGGAGCGGGATGATCTGGCCGCCATCGCCAACGATCAGAGCGGACGGATAAATCCGGCTGGGACGGACGTTGGACGTGGCGTTGCTCTGGGTGACGAAAGCGCCGGGGCTGGTTTCATACGTCACGCTTTCCAGGATGCCGGTGATGAGCGGCAATTCGCCGGCGGTCGAGCGCCCGAGCAGGAATGCTGCGATTCCAACGGCCGCAACCGTCGCGAGCCACAGGGCGGTCGAGGGGGCCGGCCGCGCGTTCGGTTCGGCCCTGGGGTCCGCGGTCATTCGGATCGGCTCCACGGCGTGTGACGATGCCCAACGGCACGTCCCAGCCAGTCTCGCCCGGCGCGGCAGGCGGAGTCAAAGCGAATGCACTGAATTCGAGACCGAATCGTACTTCTACCCGGCTCTACCGCAGTTTTGCGAAGACAACCAGCCGTTTCCGGCGGTCGATGCCGACGAGACCGTCCGGCGTGACCGGATCGACCGCGATTCCCTGTCCCGGATACGGGCACTTCAGCGCTTCGACGAGCTCCAGCGAGGGGCCGGTTTCAGGGAGTCGGAGGCGGTACAGGACCGCAAAGTGGTGGTGCGTCGTCAGGAGCGTGTCGCCGTCCCAGAGGCCGCCCGAAGCGCTCATGCCGTCCCAGTCGGCGATGACTTCTTCGGGGAAGCTCCAGCGGGCCTGCTCGCGGAAGTCGTCGTCCATCCGTACCAGGATCGTCTGAGCATTGTCGGCCTGGTAATGTGCGAAGCAGCACCACCAGTTTCGGTCGGCGGGATCGCGAATGCACCAGACCAGGCTGCCCTGCGGTTTCTCGAACGTGTGGAAGACCTGCAAGCTGTCGTCGGAGGGATCGTAAACGCGGATGTCGCTTTCCTCCGGCGTCTTCGGATAGTTCGAATGGGCGCAGTAGATCTTGCCCCGCCAGACGAAGGCGCTGTTGAGGTGCTTGGCGTCCGGAGCAGTCCCGACGCCCAGCAGTTTTCCCGTCGCGCGGTCGTAGCGAGCAACGCGGGTGTTCGAAACGGCGTATGTGAACCGCTCGTCGGCAGCCGCAGCCTGCGTGGCGAATTCGGACTTGAGGGTGGCCGACTCGATCCAGCCGCGAGCGAGGGGGAGTTTTGATTCGGGCGGGGCGGAGAGAAGGAGCGTCAGCAGGAAGGGGAGCATCGTGACGAACTCCGGCGGGGTGATTCAGAACCAGGCCGGCAGCAGAATACTCCCATAGCGTGTAGAGATGGGGAAGACTTTATCGAGGCACGAATGTGCATGGTTCGCGTGCAGCCAGTTCGAACTGGCATTCGCCGGTCGGCGAACGCTAGTTCGCCAGGGATTCCTGCTGCAGCAGGAATCCCCCATCGCCGCCGAATGCGGCATCCACGTCCAACCCATCTCTAAGTCGGCAGCCGGTGCCGCGTGTGGCGGCTAGTCGTGGCGTTTGGGGAGGGCTGCGGAGTAGAGCATGGTGACAGTGCCGATGGACATGAGGCTGAAGGCCATCCATTCGGGCGGGTCGATGACGGGGCGGGACTCCCGTTCCACGATCTGGCTGCTGGCGAGCATGCCGCGGAAGCCCTGGTCCCGGTTCTTGTCGTCGACTTTGTTGAGGACGAGCTTGTCGATGGTCAGGAACGAAACGCCCCAGAGAGCCACAAACACGCCGGCGGCGAAGAACGACGCTCGGATCATGGGTCGATCACCTTGTGAGGGAGAGACTGGATTCGGAGCATCCGTGCTGCTCGCGTGAAACGGTCTGGCCCGCCTCCCTGAGGCGCCGCGTACTCGGGTTATCGGCCGGACGGGGGGACGGACTTCAGCGGATGTCAGGCGGCGCGGTCTGCGGGAGAGGATCCGGTTGGGAAAGGGGGCCGGCGCCGCGGTGAGGAGACTCGGAAGCAGTGCAAAGTGAAAAATGAAAAATGAAAAGTGCAAAGTGACGGAGAGACCATGGAGGCTTGCGGCTGGCTTTCGTGGAACGCGTTCTGCGCGTAACATAGGGATCTGTCACTGGTTTGGTCGGATTCACAGAAAGGCGGTTCTGCGGTGCAAGCGAGGATTGTGCTCCTCCCGGGGGACGGGATTGGTCCGGAAGTCGTGGCTCAGGCGCAGCGGGTGCTGGACCGCGTGGCGGCGAAGTTCGGCCATCAGTTCGAGTTCAGCACGCACGCCATCGGCGGCTGCGCGATCGATGAATTCGGCGACCCGCTGCCCGAACAGAGCCTGACCGCCTGCCGGGCGGCGGATGCCATTCTGCTGGGGGCGGTGGGCGGTCCGAAGTGGGATGATCCGAACGCGAAGACCCGCCCGGAAGTTGGCCTGCTGAAGATCCGCAAGGAACTCGGGCTGTTCGCGAATCTGCGGCCGATCCAGGTGCTGCCGCAAATGGCGGCAGCATCGCCCCTGAAACAGGAAATCGTCGCGGGGACGGACATTCTGTTCTTCCGCGAGCTGACCGGCGGGTTGTACTTCGGGAAGTCGGGCAAAGAGACGACCGCCGAAGGGGAAACCGCCTGGAACACGATGATTTACAGCACGCACGAAATCGAGCGGATCGTGCGGATGGCGGGGCAGGCGGCCCGCGGTCGTCGGAAAAAAGTGACTTCGGTCGACAAGGCCAACGTGCTCGAAGTGTCTCGCTTGTGGCGGCGGGTCTTCGAACGGGTGATGAAGGACGAGTTTCCGGACGTGGAATTCGAAAACGTACTCGTCGATGCGATGGCGATGCACCTGATCGCCCGGCCGACGAAGTTTGACGTCGTGGTGACCGAAAACCTGTTCGGCGACATTTTGACCGATGAAGGTTCGATGCTGCCGGGGTCGATGGGGCTGCTGCCGTCGGCGTCGCTGGGTTCCAGCGGTCCCGGGTTGTACGAGCCGATTCACGGTTCGGCGCCCGACATCGCCGGGCAGGGCATCGCGAACCCGCTGGCGACGATTCTGGCGTCGGCGATGCTGTTGCGGCACTCGCTGAAGCTGGAGGCGGAGGCCAAAGCGGTCGAGGCGGCGGTGGACGCCGTGCTGTCAGCCGGGCATCGGACGAAGGATCTGGCGGCGGGCGGAGTCTCCGTGACGACGGCTCAGATGGGGGATCTGGTGCTGGCAGCGCTGAATTAGGCCCGAGTTTTGTTTGACGAGCGGGTGGCCGGGGCAGAAGCGTCTTCGCGATGCCCCGGGGCTTTAAGACCCGCGCCCCGGCCCCGGCGACCTGAGCGTTTGTGCCAATGTTTGCCGGGATTTGGTCGGTTGGAACGGGACGTGCTGAGCGTCTCTCTCTGGAGGGGGCTTTCCCTCACGGCGAACCTTTGAGGATCTCCATCCTGACCGACGAACTGCTGCCGTTGTTTGCGTTCGGGACGCTGCGGACGGGGCAGTGCAATCACCATTATCTGGCGGGTCGCTTCAAACGGAGCGTTCCGGCCCGGCTGGAGGGCTATACTCGGGTGGCGGAGCTGATGATCGCCCGGGCGGATGGCTGCGTCGTGGATGGCGAATTGTTTTTCCTCGATCTGTCGCGGTACGTGGCGACGCTGGCCGGCTGCGATGAGCTGGAAGAGATTCCGCCGGGGATGCTGCGGGGGGCGGAGTATCAGCGGAAGCGGGTGACGGTTCTCACGCAAGACGGTCCAGTCGATGCCTGGGCGTATGTAGAGCCCGAACCGGAGTGAACGGGAGAGGGAACTGATGGCAAAACTGCTCATCCTGCTGACGGCGCTGGTCGGCTGCGTTTCGACGGCATCGGCGCAGCACTCCGATCCGAAGGGGCGCGTCTCGGCTCACAAGGCGCTCGACTGGCTCGCCGGGGAGCAGCACCGGCAGGGGTACTGGGAGGCCAACGGTGGCCAGTACCGGGTGGCGATGACCGCGCTGGCGGCGAACGCCATGCTGGCGGAAGGCTCGACGGCCAACGGCGGAAAGTACTCGAAGAACATCCGGGACGCCGTCGATTATCTGCTGGACGCTTCGCAGCCGAACGGGCTGATCGGCTACAAAAACGACTACCATTACACCTACGGGCACGGCTTTTCGATGCTGTTTCTGTCGCAGGTGTTCGGCGAGGAGGAAGACTCCCGCCGGCGCGAGCGGCTGAAAACGGTGCTGGAGAAGGCCGTGCAGTTCTGCGGCGAGGCGCAGACGCCGGACGGCGGTTGGGGGTACGTCTCGGCGAAGGACGGGAACAACTTCGACGAAGGTTCGACTTGCGTGACGCAGGTGCAGGGGCTGCGGGCCTGCCGGAACGCGGGAATTCCAGTGCCGAAGGAAGTGATCGACCGGGCGGTGGAGTACATCCGCAAATGCACGACGCCCGAGGGGGCGGTGCAGTACAGCATCCGCGGCGGCGGGCCGCGACCGCCGATCACCGCCGCGGCGGTCGCCTGTCTGTTTAATACCGGCGAAACCGACAACGACTTCGCCCAGAAACTGCTGAAATATTGCGACAAGGAGATCCAGATCTCGGCGCAGGGGGGGAACCTGTTCGGGCACTGGCACTACACCCATTACTACTACTCGCAAGTGATCTACCGGCTGGGCGACGAGAAGTGGAACAAGTATTACGCCGAGATCAGCAAGGACATCATCAAGAAGCAGTCGGCGGACGGTTCGTGGAAAGAGGGTCACGTCGGTCCGGTCTACACGACGGCGATCAACGCGACGATCCTGCAGATCGACAACGGGTTTCTGCCGATCTATCAGCGGTAGTCCGGTTGACGCGGGCGATGCGGAGCGGTCGCCCGCCGCTTTGAGCAGGTGTCATTTCGTGCTGCAGGGCAGGGCGCCCGGCGAGACAGCATTTTTCCACGTTCTAACTTTCACCCTCGTTCCCAGGCTCCGCCTGGGAATGCCTCTTCCGAGGCTCCGCCTCGTCTTCTCACCCATGTTGATTCGTGAAACCCGTGGTCCTGCCTCGCTCATCTTCAACGCAGTGCACAAGTTGGCCTCGTTCCCAGGCTCCGCCTGGGAATGCCTCTTCCGAGGCTCCGCCTCGTCTTCTCATCCGTGCTGATTCGTGAAACCCGTGGTCGTGCCTCGCTCATCCTCAACGCAGCGCACAAGTTGACCTCGTTCCCAGGCTCCGCCTGGGAATGCTTCTTCCGAGGCTCCGCCTCGTCTTCTCACCCATGTTGATTCGTGGAATTCGTGGTTCTGTCTCGCTCGTCTTTGTCGCAGGGGACAAATTTCCACATTTTTGCAAAAAACTGCCAATCTGCTCTTGCAAACCCGCCGTACCAGAGTGAACGTGCGTGACGTCGGCGTGGGAAACGACATGCATGCACGCAACGGGGCAACCCGGAGCGCTCGAGCGAATCCCCGCCGGCCAGCGGGCCTGGTCAGGGCCCATCACGGCCAGGCGGAAACGCCTGGTCGAGGGAGCGCACCCCGTGCGCGCTCGGCGTCGAGAGTCCTTCCCGGACGACGCGGGCCTCACAACCCGCCACCTGATCAACGCCAGCTCAAAGGATGCGGTGGAGCGGATCTCAACAACCCGCTCCGCCGCGTCCGAGCCGGTCGCTTATCGAGAAAGCCTCCCCGCAGGCCGCGCTCGCGCTGCGCGCCAAGCACCCCCGCGCGCCATCTCTCCCATTCTGCAATTGGCATTTTTCGTATTGCAGTGACTTCTCTCTTCGAACTCACGCTGCGACTCCGGTATCACGTCAGCCTTTCACCGAGTACCGCAGCGATTCCCCCGCGGTCACAACTGCCGTCACCGATCCCCGCCGCCTGCGGCAACCATTCATCAATTCAGCCGGGCACGGTCAATGTCGGCTTCTCTCTTCGCCGTCAACCGACGCTGAGAACTTCGCCCCCATGCGATTGAAAGCAATCCCCCGACAAGGAACATCAGCCCGCCAATTGTGCCGATGAGAATGCCATTCTCGGTGCGAGTGACGGCCGAGACCGCGAGAAATAATAGCGAGGCAAGTGCAAGCATCCAGCCGTTGAAAGTCGCCGTGTTGATCTCGTTGTCTTGCTGCTTCCTGTTCATCTCTTCGAGCAGGCGTTCTGTTTCGACCGGACTTCGTCGCGGGTTGTAAGTGTTAAAATGAGTTTCGAGTAGGTAAGCCAGGGAGGCGGCCGCGAAGAACAATCCAACGAGGAAGTATTCCATAACTCCGGTGGACGACCACGCCGTTGTCCCACCGAGCCCCAATAGCGCAGCGATCGCCATGTAGAGGCGGTCGTAAACCCGTCGCCAGTGGGCGTGGTTTCTAGCGAGCGTTTCCGGATCCCGTGTCGTTTCCATCGCGCGACCCTTTTTCGCCGGGCGACAATTGCTGGAACGCTTGATCGTAGGTCGTCTTCATTCTGAAGAAACAGGCAAGCGGCCGTCACTTTGCCGACAGAAAATACGTCCAGGTGTCGAAAACTCGGCCTTTTCCGGCTCCGCTGGGGAACTCGTGCACGACTTTGTCCTGGAGTCGGACGGTGACGGCGGCCGCGGTCATTCGCGCAGCGCCGAACCGCCACATTCCCTCTTTCGACAGATCGAACAGGAGGAGCAGATCCGGATTTGTACCCGTTCCCGTGAAGCCGAACATGGCGCCGTCTTCGTTCGTCGCCGGTTGTTCTTCATACCGGTACAGCGGTCGGGAGAGCAGCCGCATCTGATGGACTTCTTTGGCCGCTGTCGGCTCTTCCAGCTCCGCCGAGAACCGCCGGGCGAACTCCCGCATCTGCACCAGCCGACCGGCGCGCGTTGCCGACGGTCGATCATCCAGCAGCGTCCACGTCACTCCCGGTTGGGTCGCTCGAAAGGGAGGGTCTCCGTCCCAGTCTGCAGAGACGAGCTCCGGCGACAATGATGCAAAGCAATAGAGCCACGGAGTCCGGAACACGCCGTCTTTGTAGTGCTCAACTTTCAGGGTTGCGACCGGCTGGCCGCGTTCCGTCCAGATCCAAAGGCCCGCGTCCTCAATGTGGCGCAATTCGTCGCTGTAGCGAAAGACCGGGGCCGTCACGAGCTGCGTCTTGACACTTGCGTCGTTCGTCAGCGCGACGCGGCAGTCCTGCACGCGGTGCTGCATCGCCATCAATGAGGCGTCGTCCGCAGTGGTCTGGCTGAGGGCGATCATCGTGATGACGACGGGAATGAGAGGCATATTGCTTCCTTGGAACAGGAACTGGCCAGCCTGGAGACAGTGTAGCCATTCTGTCTGTAGTGTCAAGAAAATGAGATTACGGATGGCGGTAGAAGGGGGGGGGACGGATCTCTTTACGGCCGGCCCGTCCGAGCGCTCCTGATCCATAGAACATGCAGGCGCGGAAAGTCATCGCCGAACTCGCGGTGACTTTTCAGGAAGAGTGGTTTACTCACCTGAAAAAATCGCAAACTCCGGCGAATACCGCACGAGTCCGCCTTCGGCGGTGACCGCCGACTCGTCAAACACAATCGCCTGAAACGCCTCTCCGCCGCCGTATTCGTCGTGGAGATTCCAGGTCGACGCGGGCCGGAATCCGAAGCGCGAGTAGTACGCGGGGTCGCCGAGGACGACGACCAACGGAGCGGCCGACTGTCGTGCGATTGCCAGACCGGCGGTGATCAGGGCGCCGCCGAATCCCTGCCGCTGAAATTCGGGAGCGACGGCAACGGGCGCCAGGCCAAGGCCGACTGCGACGCCGGCCAGCGTAACCGGGCTGAAGGCGACATGGCCGACGATCCGGTCGTCGCGGGTGGCGACAAGCGAGAATGTCAGTTGAGATGCGGCGCGCAGGTCGTCGACGAGGCGGGCTTCGAGGTCCGTCGGGAAGGCGGCGGTGAGAATCTGGCGGATCCCGGCTTCGTCGCCGGGCTGTTCGGGGCGGATCGTGGGAGAGTTTGAGGTCATCCGGGCAGGATAGTCGATTGCGTTCCCGTCACCCAGTGGAACTGGTCTTCAGCGGAGACGGGGGGCTTCTGCTACAATGCGACCGCTCAGCGTCGGCAGAAATTCCGTAGGACGGCGTGGCGTGTGGACGGAGTCAATGGAAACCAGATCGGAGGGCTGATGCTCCGCGCTCAGACTGTTGTTCGAATTGGGGGGACGCTGGGGCTCGTTCTGTGGATGGCCGGATTATGCCCGGCAGACCCGGGGGCCAAGGGCCGTCCGAACCGGCTGGCCCGCGAGACGAGTCCGTATCTGCTGCTGCACGCCCACAATCCCGTGGACTGGTATCCGTGGGGGCCGGAGGCGCTGGAGAAGGCGAAGCGCGAGAACAAGCTGATCTTTCTGTCGATCGGCTACAGCAGTTGCTACTGGTGCCACGTGATGGAGCGGAAGGTCTTCGAGAACGAAGACATCGCCCGCTACATGAACGAGCACTTCGTGTGCATCAAGGTCGACCGCGAAGAACGGCCCGAGATCGACGACGTCTACATGACGGCCCTGCTGGTCTATCAGCAGGCGACCGGGTCGGATGCGGGCGGCGGCTGGCCGCTGTCGATGTTTCTGACCCCCGACGCACAGCCGGTCGCGGGAGGGACCTATTTCCCCCCAGAGGACAAAGACGGAACGTACGGTTTCCCGACGGTGATGCGGAAGCTGACCGCCCTCTGGAAAGACAATCACGACCAGCTCGTTTCGAATGCGAAGATCCTCACGACGGAGACGCAGCGCCTGATGCGGCCGCGGCTGTCGCTGACGCCGGTGAAGCTGACGTCGGAAGTGGCGATGGAGGCCGGTGCGGCGGTCCTCGCGAGCGTCGATCCGCGGTACGGCGGAGTCGATTTCCGGACGTCGTCGCCGGTCGGTCCGAAATTTCCGAGCCCCGGAAAACTGGCGCTGCTGCAAACGCTGGAAGCGATCGGACCCAGCGGGCCGCGCGGACAGGCTCTGGCCCTGACGCTGGATCAGATGGCGCTCGGCGGGTTGCGGGATCACCTGGGAGGGGGCTTTCACCGGTACTCGGTGGACCGCGAGTGGAAGGTGCCCCACTTCGAGAAGATGCTGTACGACCAGGCTCAACTCCTGGAGCTGTATGCCCGCGGCTGGGAACAGCAGCAGAACCCGCTGTATCGGCAGGTGGCCGACGAGATCTTTCATTTCGTGATGTCCGAGCTGGCGTCGCCGGCGGGCGGGTTCTATGCGGCGCTCGACGCCGAGACGAAAGGAATCGAAGGGGCGTACTACGTCTGGTCGGCCGCGGAGATTGAACAGGTGCTGGGGAGCGCCGACGCAAAACTGTTCCGGGCGGTCTACGAAGTCGTCGACCGGCCCGAGTTCGAGCATGGCAACGTGCTGCGGATGTCGCGGCCGCTGGCCGACTGGGCGGCCGCGTTTCAGATGCCATTGGCGGAACTGGAAGAGCGGCTGGCCGGCATGCGACGGTTGCTGCTGGCGAAACGCCGGGAACGCCCGGCCCTGTTGCGTGACGACAAAATTCTAACGGCCTGGAACGGATTGATGATCCGGGGACTGGCGCAGGCCGGACGGATTCTGCAGCGACCGGAATACGTCTCGGCGGCCGAGCGGGCGGCAAATTTCGTGCTGGCGAATCTACGGACTGACGACGGACGCCTGCTCCGGACGCACACGGCGGGGAAGGCCAGCCTCGCGGGCTATCTGGAAGACTATGCCTTCCTGATTGACGGCCTGCTGGCGCTGCATCAGGCGACGCAGCAACCGCAGTGGCTGACGGCGGCCCGCAAGCTGCAGGCAGAGCAGGATCGGCTGTTTGGCGATGGCGCGGTCGGCGGGTACTACTTTACGGCAACCGATCACGGAGCCACTTTGGCCCGCATCAAGACTTGTTACGACTCGGCCATTCCGGCTGGAAACAGCGTCGCAGCCCGCAATCTGGTGGCGCTGACCCGGCTGACGGGTGAAGCGGGATACCGGGAGAGCGCCGAACGGACGCTGAAGACGTTTTCCGGTCAGATTGTCGAGATCCCTCGCAGTGTCACCAATCTGGCGATTGCGATGGTCGAGTTTGCCGCACTGGCGCCCGCTTCGGAACAGAGTGAGACCGAACGTGCGCCGAAGGGAATTCCGACCGTTGGCGGCGCCGCCGCGGGCGTGCCGGAGTTCGAAGGGATCGTCCTGGTCTCCGGGGAAGCCGTCGATGATGACGGCAGCGTGAAGAAGAAAAAGGAAGTTGCGACCGCTCAGGCGTGTCTGTCAGTGGATCGGCTGCCGGCCGGAGGAACGTGCCAGATACTCGTCCGGTTCAAGCTCGAAGAGGGGTGGCACGCAAACGCGAATCCGCCGAGCGCCGAGAACTACATTCCCACGACATTGACGATTGAGAGCGCCCTGGGATGCAAGCTGCTGGACGCGAAGTACCCGAAGGGGAAGCCGTTCAAGATGGAAGATACTCCCGAGCCGGTGAGTGTGTATGAGGGGGCGGTGGAGTTTCGGGGAATGATCGAGATTCCCGCTGAAGCGGCCGGGAAAGTCGACGAGATGGAGATCAAGGTGAAGTACCAGGCGTGTAACGCGAAGACGTGTCTGGCGCCAAAGGTCGTCTCGTTGAAAGGGAAGATTGCCGTCGCAGGTCCGGGCGAGACGGTCAAGCAGATCAATGCGAAGCACTTCCCGGTGACAGCGGCGGCGCCGTCTGACCGATAACACACCAGTCACAGTCCATGCGGACTTGCTGCGCCGCCGTTGCGGAGCAGCGCGAAGCGTCTTGTGCAGGGAAAGCAGCGACATGGACTTCTGGCATCGCGAATATACCGAAGGTCCGCTGGTCAAAACGAAGATCGTGGCCACGGTGGGGCCGGCGTCGGGCAATCCCGAAATGTTGCGCGGGCTGGTCCGGGCGGGAGTCGATGTCTTCCGGCTGAACTTTGCTCACGGCCTGTACGATAATCTGGCGCAAGTGCTGACGTGGATCCGTGAGATCAGCCGCGAACTCGAGCGTCCGATCGGCGTGCTGGGAGATTTGTCGGGACCGAAGATCCGCCTGGGAGTGCTGCCCGAAGAGGGGGTCCGGTGCCGGATGGGAGCCGTGTACGAATTTGTCCGCGAGCTGACTCCCGGAACGCCGAACCAGTTTACGTGCACCTACGAGTCGCTGATCGACGATCTGAAGCCGGGCGACCGGGTGTTGCTGGCGGATGGTACGGTTTCGATGCGCGTGCTCGATGCCGATCCAAAGGCGGGGCGGGCGCGGTGCGAAGTCGTTCAGCCGGGAGTGGTCCGGAGCAAGCAGGGGGTGAATCTGCCGGGCGTGGCGCTCAGCACGCCGTGTCTGACGGAGAAGGATCGGCAGGATCTGACGTGGGCGCTGGATCATCAGCTCGACTTCATTGGCTTGAGCTTTGTCCGGCGGGCGCAGGATCTGGTCGACCTGCGGACGGCAATTTCTGAGCATGGGACGCCGACGCCCCCCTGGATTGTGGCGAAGATTGAGAAGGTCGAGGCCATCGACGATCTGGAAGCGATTGTCGAAGAAACCGATTGCGTGATGGTGGCCCGCGGAGATCTTGGCGTCGAGGCGGATATCGCCCACGTGCCGGGCCTGCAGAAGCGGATCATCCGGCTGTGCAACGAGCGGCGCGTGCCGGTGATTACAGCGACGCAGATGCTCGACAGCATGCAGAAGAACGAAATGCCGACCCGCGCCGAAGTGAGCGACGTTGCGAACGCCATTCTGGACGGCACCGATGCCGTGATGCTGTCGGGTGAAACGGCCGTCGGCGACTATCCCATTCAGGCGGTGTCCATGATGAGCCGGATTGCCCAGGACGCCGAGCGGCTGCTGGCGCCGCGGCATTCGATGGACGTTCCGACGAATCAGCGAACGCGGGCGAAGGCGATCACCGAAGCAGTGACCCACGGGGCGGGGGCTGCCGCGGCAAATCTGGGGGCGAACCTGATCGTGGTGGCGACGCGGGGTGGGAAAACCGCGATGGCGATTTCGCGCCAGCGCGGGAAGGTCCCGACGCTGGCGCTGACCGACCGACCGGAAGTTTCCCGGCGACTGACGCTGCTGTGGGGCGTGGCGCCGCTGTGTACGGAAGCCGTGTCGGCGTCTCCGCGCGAACTGCTGACCTACGTGCAGCAGCGGGGAATCGAGGCGGGAGTGCTGCAGCCGGGGTCGAAACTGGTGCTGGTGGGAAGCAGCGACTGGCGGCTGGAGTTTCACGATATGATGCTGGTCCACGTAGTGCCGTAGTCGGTGCGAAGCACGAAATCCGAAATGAACGCCAGGCCCGGAGAAAGAGTTTGCACCTGGGAAATTGTGTCTTGCATCTCTTGCAGGCAATTCTGATGCAGTGCAATGCCTTCGGCAGGCGATCCGTGGCTTCTGGCTTGATCGCAGTTCTGGCGAGCATTGCGCCGTCGATGGCTGGAGACTGGCCGCACTGGCGGGGGCCTTTTCGCAATGGGGTGGTCGACGAGAGCCTGGGGGACGTTGCGGCGACATGGGCCGATGCCGCTCCGGCCTGGCGGGCGAATGTGGGAGAGGGGGCCACATCGCCGATCGTGGTGGCCGGGCGCGTTTACGTGATGGGCTGGCGCGACGGCCGGGATACGGTGGTCTGCCTTGAGGCAAGCACCGGGCGCGAGCTGTGGAATCAGTCTTATGCGTGTCTGAAGTACGGACGTCGGGCTGTCGGCGACGAAGGCCTGTATTCGGGGCCGACTTCGAGTCCCGAGTTCGATCCGGCGACGGAGAAGTTGTTCACGCTCAGCGCCGACGGATGGTTGAATTGCTGGGACCCGGCGCGTGAGGGGGCGCTGGTGTGGAGCCGGAATCTCTATGACGACTACGACGTGCCTCAGCGTCCGCGGCACGGACGATCCGGCCGGCGCGACTACGGTTACACGACCGCTCCGCTGGCATGGGGCGACTGGGTGATCGTCGAGGTCGGCGCTGGCGAAGGAACCTTGATGGCTTTCGACCAGACGAGTGGCCAGCGCGTGTGGACCAGCGAATGCCGCGATCCGGCGGGGCATTCGGGCGGCCTCGTACCGCTGACCGTGGAAGGCGTGCCGTGCGTGGCGGTGATGACGTATCGGGGACTGCTGGTAGCCCGACTCGATGCCGGGCACGAGGGGCGAACGGTGGCGGAGCACGAGTGGACGACCGACTTTGCGAACAACATCGCAACGCCCGCCGTGCATGAGAATTCGGTGCTGATCACCTCGGCCTACAATCACCAGGCGATCTGCCGGCTCGATGTCGACCTGCAGGGAGCCCGAAAGGTCTGGGAGCAGCCGTTTGCGTCCAAAGTCTGCAGTCCGATCGTTCACGACGGACGGATCACCTGGGCCTGGCAGACGATGCATTGCCTCGACTTTGCGTCGGGGGCCGAGCGCTGGTCGGGAGGAACCTTTGGCGACGCCGGTTCGTGTGTGCTGACGAAGGACGGAAAACTGATCGTGTGGGGCGGACACGGCAAGCTGGCGCTTGTTGATGCCGCGAAGGGAGCGACCAGGTACCGCGAAATTGCCGTGCGTGATCGGCTGGCGCGGTCGGACGTCTGGCCGCACGTGGTCCTGGCGGACGGGCGACTGTTGTGCAAAGACCGCGAGGGGGGGATTGTGTGCTTTCCATTGAAGAGCGAATAGACGGCAGTCATTCGCCGGTCGCCTCAATGGCTCTTCGAATGGCCTCTTTGACTCCCAGCGGACGGATTGCGAAGTCTTGCATGGCTCGCTTGTTCCGGACGACGGTCGGGTTCTTCAGTCCTTCGATCAGATGGCGGCCGATTGCGTAAGTAGCGGGGGTGACCAGCGCCAGCCAGAGGCCCGAGAGATAGGGCGTCAGAATGGGGACGAAAATCAGCCACCGCCGCAGGCCACGCTGGCGGGAGTATTCGCGGATCAGTTCGCCGTACGTCACCACGTCCGGGCTGCCGATTTCGTAGATGCGGCTCGTTCCCGGCGGCAACACCCGGGCGGCCAGGAGATAGGCCAGGACGTCGTCGATGGCGACAGGTTGCGTGGCGGTCGCCAGCCAGCGCGGGCAGATCATCACCGGCAGGCGATCGGTGAGGGACTTCATCAATTGATAGGAGAGGCTGCCCGTCCCGATGACCATCCCGGCGCGGAACTCGACCGTTTCAACACCCGATTCGCGGAGAATCTCTCCGACTTCGTGCCGACTCCGCAAGTGGGGCGAGAGCCCCGGGTCGCTGTCGTCGCCCAATCCCCCCAGGTAGACGATGCGTTGGACGCCGGCTTGCCTGGCGGCCTGGCCGAAGTTGGTCGCGGCCTGGCGGTCTGCCTGCTCAAAGTTGTTCGAGCCGGACATCAGGTGTATGAGATAATACGCGGTATGCACGCCGCGGAGGGCCGCGTCGAGCGAGGGAGCGTCGAGCACATCTCCCCGGACGATCTGCGTCGATTCGCGGACGAGCGGCCGGAGTTTCTCCGGGTTTCGGGCCAGACAACGCAGGGTGACTGGCAGCTTTTCGAACTCGGCAATGAGCCGCCCGCCAACGTAACCGGTGGCGCCAGTCAGCAGGACAACCGGGGAATTCGGCGCTTGGGTACGGTTCATCTCGGGGGGCTGCATCGCTTTCGTTCCAACTCCCGGATGGGCGGCGGGTTGTGGTGCGGCTAGGATTCTTCGGGAAACGTCTTCGGTTGATTCTAGTCATACACAGCTTTCGGAACAGGCGGTATTGCCGATGGGATTGATCTCGTGGCGAAAACCGTCTGACGAGTCCTTGCAGCGTTTCGTTGCCGCCAAGTCGGGGCTGGACTACAGCTATGCGGCGGTCGGCGCCACGGCCCATGTGCCGCCGGCCGGGTTCGACATTGATCGCACCCGCATGGTGCTCGGCGCGGGGGAGCCGACATTTGAGGCGGCGAAACTTGCTTTGCAGCGCTGGGAGCAGTTCCGGCTGGGCTGGGTGGAGGCGTGGTCGCCTGTAACACCCCTCGTGGCTGGCGAAGTTGTGGCCGTGATGGGGTGGGCGATGGGGCTGTGGTGGCGCAATCCGTGCCGGATTGTCTACGTGATCGACGAATCGGGGCCGATCACCCGCTTCGGTTTTGCGTACGGAACTTTGCCGGGACATGTCGAAAAGGGCGAAGAGCGATTTCTGATCGAGTGGGACCGCGAAACCGAAGAAGTTTCGTACGACATTCTGGCGTTTTCGCGGCCGAACCATGTCCTGACGCGCCTGGGTTACCGGCTGGTGCGCCGCAGTCAGAAGCGGTTCGGACGGGACTCTGCGGCGGCGATGTTCCGGGCCGTGCGCGGACCCGCGCCGCTGCCCGACATTTGTCAGTCGACCGGTTGATGCTTCGAGGCGCCGGGGCGGCTGTCGTCACTCGGGAACAGACGTCGCAAGGCAATGCTGGCTTTCAGACGGCCGGCACAGCGAACTTTACTCCGGGTAGACCCCCTGCGGCTCCTGCAGCTCGCGGATCCAGATGTTGCGGAACTTGACCGGATTGCCGTGGAACTGGATATGGATCGGTTCGCGGTCGCCGTGCTTCGTGTAAGACGGCGGGGACTCGTAGTCGGTCTTGCCGAGCAGCTCGGAGTGATTTTGAACGACGACTCCGTTCTGCAGGACGGTGACGTAGCCCGGTTTCAGCAGCGTTCCCTGTTCGTCGAACCGCGGGGCGGTGAAGAGGATGTCATAAGTCTGCCACTCGCCCGGCTTGCGGCATGCGTTAACCAGCGGCGGCTTCGTCTTGTAGAGCGAGGCGCATTGGCCGTCGAAGTAGGTCTTGTTATCGTAGGAGTCGAGGATCTGGACTTCGTAGCGGCCCATCAGATAGACGCCGCTGTTGCCCCGGCCCTGGCCGCTCCCTTTGACCTCTTCCGGAGAGGCCCATTCGAGGTGGAGCTGGCAGTCGCCGAAGCCGTCTTTAGTGGTGATGCCGCCCCCCTGCGGGATGGCGTAGCCGTTTTCAATCAGCCACTTGTCCCCACCCTGCCACTGCGAGAGGTCTTTGCCATCGAAAAGGACACGGGCATCGGACGGAGGTCCGCCGACGGGACCGGGATCGACCACGGCAGGTTCGGGCCAGACGATGCCGCTGACCCACTCCTTGCCGACGGCAAAGCCGCCGACGAGCAGGACGACGGGAGCCGAAACGGCCAGCAGACGGCTATGGAGAGATCGCATCGGGGTATCCTCGCGGTGAGTGGTGGACGGAGTCGCGCGGCTGGAGCGAGCTGCGGCCGGCCATCGTACCGCGAGACGGCGCGCTGCGGCAATCAGCGGGCGCCGGGGACGATCAGATCCTCTTTCCAGAGGTTGCTGAGCTGCTGAATCAGCCCGACGAATTCGTCGAGATTGAGGGGCTTGGTGAGGTAGCCCTGGACGTCGAGCTGCTCGACCGCGGCGCGATCGGAGGCGCTGGTCGACGCCGTCATGATGACGACAGGAATATGACGGTGAGAATCGTCGGCCCGGAGCTGCGCGAGAATTTCGCGACCGTCACAGCCGGGGAGGCTCAGGTCGAGCAGCACGAGATCGGGCTCGGGGACGCGGGCGTAGCGTCCGCGCTGATAGAGAAATTCCAGAGCCTCGCCGCCGTCGGAGAGCCAGGTCAGTCGATGATGGACGGGAGCCTTGCGCAAAGCGCCGATGGCGATGCGCGCAAACATCAGGCTGTCCTCCACAAGGAGGATTTCCATCGGGCGGCCGACCAAATTGTGATGCATGACGTCCGACCCCTGAGGCGGAGAAGCTGGATCGTTTCCGCTCAGTTTAGAGGAGGCGGGGGGCCGAGCGACAGGGGGAGGGAACGTTCTGGCGGAAGAATTCTGAGATTGGGAAAGGGACTGTCCGAACTCCGCATCGGCCGGTCCTTCCCGCTGGCAGTCGCAGCTCTGGACGGGATGCCCGTCGTCTGGCCGCCGGGTCGACTGCAATTCTGCCTCGAGTTGCGCGGAGACGTAGAACGCTTTGCCGCGGGCGGTCGGGACTTGCCCTGGTCGGGAATTCGCTTTCCGGCGATCATCCTCGTTCATGGCCGGAAGTCCCGCAGAGACCGGGGAGACTCTGGCGTGTCGTCCTCTGCCGGTTAGAATCGCGGCAGACATCCACCTTCGCCTGACTGCAGGAGCTGCCCGTGACCGTCCCCCGTCGATTGCCAGCGATCATCGCCGCCCTCTCGCTCTGCGCTCTGTTCTCCGACGCTGAAGTCCAAGCCCAGAATCCCGCGCCGCAACGGCTGGCGCTCCCCAGGGGATTTGTCGCCGAGCACGACGTCAAGTACGTTCCCGACGGGGACGCGGCCCAGGCCCTCGACATTTACTATCCCGAGACGCTCTCCGACAAACCGTTGCCGCTGCTGGTGTGGGTGCACGGCGGCGGCTGGCAGGGCGGGAGCAAGTCGCAGGTGCCGTACCTGGCCCAGTTGCGGCGGGGCTACGTCGTGGCCAGCGTGGAGTATCGCTTCAGCCAGAAGGCGAAGTTCCCGGCCCAGATTCAGGACTGCCAGGCGGCGATTCGCTGGCTGCGGGCCAACGCAAAGAAGTACAGCATCGATCCGGGGAAGATCGGCGTCGGGGGCGGCTCGGCGGGTGGTCATCTGGTGGCGCTGCTGGGAACCAGCGGCGGCAAGAACGTCTTTCCGAAGATCGGCGGCAACGACGATCAGTCCGATCGCGTCCAGGCGGTCTGTGACATCTTCGGCCCGACCGATTTCTGGACGGTCATCCAGCAGGCGGAGGCCGACCCGAACGTCAAGAACATCTTCAAATGGAACAACGGCGATCCGTACTCCCTGTTGATCGACGCGAAGCTGGGCGAAGACAAGGAGAAGTGCGACGCGGTCAGCCCGGTGCAGTATGTCAGCGCGGACAATCCCCCATTCCTGATTCTGCACGGCGACCACGACACGCTGGTGCCGTACGCGCAGAGCGTGGAGCTGGAAGATCTCCTGAAGAAGGCGGGCGTGGAAGTCACGCTGCAGCGACTGCCAGGGGCCGGCCACGGCGGAGCCTCGTTCGGCCTGCCGGGGCTTGCGAAGCTGGCGAATGCGTTTTTCGACAAGCACCTGAAGGGCGTGGAGGCGAGGATTGAAGCGCTGCCGGCAGAGGAGGTCACGGTGCCGGCGAAGCCGGCAGAGAAGAAGTGAGGAGGGGACAGCAGGCTGCATATGCAGAACATGGTGTGTGCCACGGCTGTGTCAGCCGTGCGAGCGCTCCACCTCGCCTGCCACGCAGCACGGCCGACACGGCCGTGGCACACCGTCCAGGCAACAGCAACTACGACAGGCTTCTTACGCAGCTACTGCTGCGATTCAGGCAGCCCCTGCTGATCATCGCAGGTGCCAGTCAGTCCGACCGCGGTCCGAAAGCGTTCGACGGTTTCGCGGGCCGTCACCCGATTGCAGCCCAGCAGGCCGGCAAGCTGACCCTCGCTCAGGTCGCCGCGGTCATAGGCCTGGACGGCGAGAAACGTGTCGCGATCAGGGAAGCCTTCGCGGCGGCTACAGTCCTCGCCGAATCGCTGGAAGGGCTCGCCCGATCGAACCAGATCGTGGACGCGGCAGCCATACAGTTCGGCGAGGGAGAGGAGTTCCTCGGGCTTGGGTGGCCGGGTTCCCTGTTCGATGGCGATCAACGTGGCGTGGCTGCAGCCGAGATGCTCGGCAGCGGCTTCCTCGGTGAGTCCGCAGGATTTGCGGGCGTCGGTGAGACGGGCGGCAAGCAATTCGGAGGTAGGGATAGTATTTCCCCCGGCGGGATCGCGGCGTGACGCTTACGGTCCATCCTGAAAGACGCGGCGTGGTATTTTCAGCTCAAATTTGGCCTAAATGCAATGCCTGGGCATGTGGCTCGGTTAGGAGTCGGCGCTGCGAACGATTGCAGTTCATTTCACGAAAAACAATTGTGGCGATGCCAGCTTGCCCCGCTGAATTTTCGGTAACGGCGAAGCCGCCAAGAGACGTATCCGGACCGCCCGGCATTGGAGAAGGAAATTGCTGGGCCTGCTGGCGAGTCAGAGGTCACAACTTGTGGGGGCTTCAAGTCATTCAGAATCAAGAACTCAACGTTCGGAGCGACACTCTGCAATCGAAAACTCAGAAAATACCTCAAGCTCTTCAACACCACTTCTGTTTCGAACGATTACTCCTGTGACGAACCGTAATGAGTTTGGGATGTCATCCGTCGCCAACCCCGCGATGACTCTTGGCAGGTCACGCGTGCGTCGCGGAGTTGAAGCAACAAGAACAATCGTAACGTTAGCAAACCTTTTCTCGTGAATCGCAACCGTGGCTTTCAATAGCTTTCCACGAAGTCGTTTCGCCATAAATGGCGACGATCCGGCCGCCATTACGTAAAACGCATCCCTAGAATCGTCACGAAACGCAATGATTTCAGGAGCGCTGCCAGAACCGATCTCAAGTTGACTATATAGTCGAATTAGCCATTCGCACACGGCCGATTCCGCACGCGCTGAGAATGGAATCCTCTCAAAGGCGTCGTCGCTTTGCATCGAACGATGCGTAGATACATCGCGTACTTCTTGCAGTACGTCGTCTGATACTTGGGTCTCTAAGAATTTTCCGGCGTACTTGAGAAAGCTTTCGGGAGAATACATCAGGAATGACTGAATTCCGGCAGAAAGCGCTGCTTCTTCAATCAATTCGGGTCGCGGTCCGATGGTTTTGGAGCCGTCTTCGTCGACTTTGAGCCACCAATCCTCCTTCGCATCGTCCGTGACAAATACGACGGAACGGTGGGAGGCCTCCTTTGCGTACGCCAAGATCTGCATCCAAACGAGAAAATCGCCATAGCGCCGCTGGTAGACGACTCCTCCTGCTACATACTCGGAAACTGCGTCCTTATCCTTGCTTCCATCCGCATATCCCGGCGGAGTCTTCCGTTTGAAGCGAATCTCGGCCTGTTTGTATAGATCGTCGATGTCATTCTGCGAGTGTGGTGCAGCACCAACTTTTGTGATAAAGAGGTCTTCAATTCGATTTTTTAGTGGATCATGAGCCGAGAGAACTTGTTGCGAAGCTCTGAGTTGGTCCAACTCTGCCAAGAAATCGCTGACTACCTTCGTAATCGTATCGATGATAGGTTGCGGATTGATTGACGAGTGGCGAGTTCGCAGTTGAAGCGCTTCAAGGTCGGTAATCAAACCGGAGCGAGCTTTCTCGACGGCCTTTCGGACATCAGCAAAGCGGCGATTCTGATCGGCAATAACTGTCAGTCGATTCCGTTGAAACTCAAGAGCGACATGGTGAGGGATCCAGATTCTGTCTGAAAGCCCATCAAGGATGCCCAACAGCTCGTTGCGAGTGGGAAGCTGGTAGCGGTAGAGATTGAGAAGAACGTTCGTGTCGAACACGAACAGAGCCTCTCCCCAAATGGATTTGTGGTCTTTGGCTGACGGTTCCTCAAACTGCGGGAAGAGGCCCTTCACGATGACTCAATTCACTCCACAAATGTGACCGAGGATCACTACCCGAGAGCAGAAGTGTACTGCTGGTCGCCTTCCTGGTCAACGGGCAGGCCTGCTTTGATTCTCTCGTGCAGGATCAGCGTCGTTCCCCCTTCCACTTTGTCAGACAATCTCGCTATCCTGAACCCCTCACCCGTGAACGACTCCCCACCGGAGACCGATTCGTGTCCGGACGACTCCTGTTTTTTGCCTGCGCCCTCGCCGGCCTGACCTCCTTCGCCCGCGCCGCCGACCCGGCGTCCGAAGAATTCTTCGAACGCGAAATCCGGCCCGTGCTGGTCGGGACCTGCTTCAAATGCCACGGCGATCAGCGGGTCGCCGGCGGGTTGCGGGTCGATTCGCGCGACGGGCTCCTCAAGGGAGGCGAATCCGGGGCGGCGCTGGAGCCGGGGAAGGTCGACGCCAGCCTGCTGATTCAGGCCATCCGCCGGGCGGATGACGTCTCGGCGATGCCGCCCGACAAGCCGCTGCCGAAGGCCCAGGTGGCGGCGCTGGAAGCGTGGATTGCTGCCGGGGCGCCGTGGCCGAAAGCGACGCCGCGGTTTGAGGGAACCCGGCACTGGGCCTTCGAGCCCGTCCGGCAGCCGAAGTTGCCGGTCGTTAAAGATGAGAGCTGGGTGCGGAGTCCGATCGACCGGTTCATTCTGGCGAAGCTGGAGGCAGCCGGATTGAAGCCTGCGCCGCCGGCGGATCGTCGCATCTGGCTCCGCCGGGTGACGTATGACCTGACCGGCCTGCCGCCGTCGCCCGAAGACGTCGCGGCGTTTCTGGCCGATGCATCGCCGACGGCGCAGCAGAAAATCGTCGAGCGGCTGCTGGAGTCGCCGCACTACGGCGAACACTGGGGCCGGCATTGGCTGGATGTCGTCCGCTATGCCGATACCGCCGGCGAAAACAGCGACCATCCGCTGCCGCATGCCTGGCGCTATCGCAACTGGGTGATTGACGCGTTCAACGCCGATCTGCCGTACGACGAGTTTCTACGGGACCAGATCGCCGGGGACCTGCGGGCCGCCGCGGGGCCGGCCGAGCAGGCTGCCGATCGAATCGTGGCGACGGGGTATCTGGCGATCGCCCGGCGGTTCGGGCACGACATCGACAAAGACATTCATCTCACGCTGGAAGACACGCTCGACACGCTGGGGAAATCCGTCCTGGGCCTGACGATCGGCTGCTGCCGGTGTCACGACCATAAGTACGACCCGCTTTCCACCCGCGATTACTACGGGCTGTACGGCATCTTTTCGAGCACGAAGTTCGCCTTTCCGGGGTGCGAGCCGCAGCAGCAGCCCCGCGATTTGACGCCCCTCTGGAGTGCCGACGAAATCGAGCGGCAGTCGGGACCGATTCGGGCCGAGCTGGCGAAGGTCGACGCCGAACTGAAAACGCTCGGCGAGCAGCAGGCCGCCCTCCGCACCGCATGGAAAGACGCGACTGCGGGGTCAATGCGGTTGCTCTCCTCGGCGGACGTCGGCGAGGGCTTGTCGCTCGACCTGAATGTCGGCGCGACGACGGGGCTCAATGCGATCGAAGTCCGCAAGGGGCAGCTCCTGCAGCTCTCCATTCTGCCGCGGGGGAATCATGGAGCCGACAGCACGCGGGTCGAGTGGCAGATCGCCGAAGCGGGAGGCGACGGCCGGAAGTGGAGCACTGCCGACCTGGTTCCCGATCTGCTGGCGGGGAACCCGCACGCGGACAGTTACGGCCACGCCGGGACGTGGTTCTTCCTGGATGCCAAAGACGGTCTGGCGCTGCTGCCGGAGTCGGTCGGGCAGGTCAACGGCCGGCCCGAACTGCAGGCCTGGCGAAGCGGGGATACGCCGTCGGTGTTTGTGAACCGTTCGGATCAGCCGTCGCCGGTCTGGACGATGCTTCCCGCGAAATCGTTCTTCGTCCATCCGGGGCCGGGCGGTCCCGTGGCGGTGGCGTGGCGGAGCCCGATCGACGGAATGGTGAGCCTCACCGGGACCGTGGCTGACGCGCACCCGGCCGGCGGGCTGGATGGCGTCGCCTGGCGGCTGGAGCAGATCGCCAGCGAAGCCGCGGGCGAGACGCTGGCAAAACTGCAGACGCTGGAACAGCAGGCGGCGGCCCTCAACAAGCAGCGGGCCGAACTAATAGCCCGGCAGCCGAAGACGCCGCTGGCCTATGCGGTCAGCGAAGGAACGCCGGCCAATGCGCGGATTCATAACCGGGGGGAACCGACGAACCTGGGGGACGAGGCGCCGCGGAAGTTCCTGGATGTCCTCGGCGGGCAGGTCGTGCAGCAGACGGCGTCGAGCGGCCGGCTGGAACTGGCGGACTGGCTTGCGAGTCCGACGAATCCGCTGACCGCCCGTGTGATGGTCAATCGAATCTGGCTGTGGCACTTCGGCCGGGGACTGGTGGCGTCGCCGAATGACTTCGGCACGCGCGGTACGCCGCCGACGTATCCCGAATTGCTCGATTTCCTGGCGGACGAATTCGTGAAGAGCGGCTGGAGCGTGAAGGCCATGCACCGGTTGATTCTCTCCAGCGCGACGTACGCCGAGAGCGGGCAGGGGGGGCCGGAGTTGGAAGCGGCCTTCGGCCGCTTCCCCGGTCGCCGGCTGACGGCGGAGGAGCTGCGGGACAGCCTGCTGCTGGTGAGCGGCGAACTGGATACAACTCCAGGCGGGGCACATCCGTTCCCGCCGGAAGAAACCTGGGCGTTCTCGCAGCACGGACCGTTCGCGGCGGAGTACGACACGCTAAAGCGATCCGTCTACCTGATGCAGAAGCGCAACCGCCGAAGCCGGTTCCTGATGCTGTTCGACGGTCCCGATCCGAACGCCAGCACGCCGGTGCGAGATCTGACGACAGTCCCCACGCAGGCCCTGTTCTTCCTGAACGATGCACTGCTGCACGGCCGGGCGGACGCCTTTGCCGGGCGGGTTCTGGCGGCGGCGGACACCGACGCGAAACGCCTGAATGCAGCCTGTCAGATCCTCTACGGCCGCAACGCCAGCGCGGATGAACAACGGGACGCAGCGGAATTCCTGCAGGCGTACGGGGAGCCGAAAGCGGCCTGGAGCGCGCTGGGTCGCGTGCTGCTGTCGAGCAACGAGTTCCTGTTTGTGGATTGAACCGGGAAGAGTTTGAACCACGAATGACACGAATCTTCACGAATGAAATCGAAGCGATTGAACCACGGAGAACACAGAATTCACGGAGACAACGAATTGAGAGAGGATCGCTTGATGCGTCGTCTTAAGTTTGCTCTCTCTCTCTCTCTCTCTCTCTCTTCATTCGTGCGAATTCGTGTGATTCGTGGTTAAGTCCTGACTCTTCGGAATCTGAAATCGAGATCAAGGTCCAACGACCATGCTGAAACCGGATTGCTGTCGTCGTGATTTCCTGCGTTCGTCCGTCGCCGCTTCTGCAATCTTGCCGGGGCTGGTCAGCGAACTGCTGGCTGCGGAGGATCCGCTGGCGGCGCGCTCGCCGCACCATACCGGCAAGGCGAAGTCGGTGATCTTCCTGTTCATGACGGGGGGCGTGTCGCACGTCGATACGTTCGATCCGAAGCCGCGGCTGTCGCAGGATGTGGGCAAAGAGGTCAAGCTCGATCACCCGGAAATCCAGAACCGGCCGGGATACGAACGCATCTTCCTGAAGGCCCCGCAGTGGGATTTTCATCGCTACGGCGAAAGCGGTTCGGAGGTCAGCGGACTGTTTCCGCACGTGGCCGGGTGCGTGGATGACATCGCGCTGATCCGTTCGATGCACACCGACCACTCGAATCATTACAACGCGACGCTGGGGATGCATACCGGGTCGTTCGCCTTCGCCCGGCCCAGCATCGGGTCGTGGGTCAGCTACGGGTTGGGGGCGGAGAACCGGAATTTGCCATCATTCGTGGTGCTGGCCCCGGCTCAGACGTACGCCGGGACGCAGGTCTACGCCAGCGATTTTCTCCCCGGCGCCCATCAGGGAACGCTGGTCGTGCCCGGGGCGGAGCCAGTGGCGAACGTCGCGCCGCGCGTGCCGCTCGACCGGCAGCAGCAGGAACTGGCGGCGCTGGCGAAGTGGAACCGCCGGCATCTGGCCGACCGGGCCGAGAATTCTTTCCTTCAGGCGCGGATGCGCTCGTTCGAAACGGCGTACGGCATGCAGATGGCCGTTCCGGAAGTCTTTGATCTGGCTCACGAATCCGACGCGACGCTCGACTTGTACGGCCTGCCGCGGGGCTCGACGCAGGGCTTCGGCTGGCAGTGCCTGATGGCCCGGCGGCTGGTTGAACGCGGAGTGCGGTTCGTCGAGCTGATCGATACCGGATCGTCGGGCAACTGGGATTCGCACGGGGACATGCTGGACCACGAGCGGCTGGCGAAGAACGTCGACCAGCCGATCGCGGGGCTGCTGAAGGACCTGAAATCGCGCGGGCTGCTCGATGAAACTCTGGTCGTCTGGACAACGGAGTTCGGGCGGACGCCGTTCAACAACTCGGCGACGGCGAAGGGCCGCGAGCACCACAACTGGGCCTTCAGCTCCTGGCTCGCCGGGGCCGGGGTCCGCGGCGGGACGGTCTATGGCGAAACCGACGAATACGGCGTCCGCGTGGCGAAAGACGGCGTCCACGTCCACGACTTCCACGCAACGATCCTGCACCTGATGGGCTTCGATCACGAGCGGCTGACGTACCGGCACAGCGGCCGGGACTACCGGCTGACCGATGTGCATGGGAACGTGGTGGGGGGCGTGCTGGGGTAGGGGCCAGACCGAGCAACCGGAGGTGTCGTCGCTGCGATCCTCAACCCCCGGCTACTTTCTGGCATCCCCCCAGGATGCGAGACGTCGCGATTGCTCGTTCCCGATGGCTGCTCGGCCCCGAACGTAGAAGCTGCCGGCCGAGCTACTCCACCCGCATCGCAATCAGCGTCTGATCGTCGGTCGGCGGGGCGTTCTCGCAGAACTCGGCGACGGCGGTGCGGATCTGCTGCAGGCAGTCTTCCGCGCTCCCCGCGGCGCACTCCAGGAGCAGTGGATCGAGGCGGTCGAGGCCGAACAGGCGGCTGATCCCTTCGCCCGGTCCCATCGCTTCGGGAATGCCGTCGGTATAGAGCAGCAGCAGGTCGCCGCTGACAAGTTCAATGGTCGCCTCGTCGTAGGTCAGGCCGGGCATCAGGCCCATCGGCAGGCCGCCGCTTTCGTCGAGCGACAGCACGCGCCCCGCACGGACGAGCCGCGGGGGATTGTGGCCGGCGCTGGAGCAGGTCAGCGTCCGCGCGGCCGGATCGAGAATCGCATAGAAGGCGGTCACGAACGTACCGTCGCGCGTGTAGGCCCGCGCGAGCCGGTCGTTCAGATAGGACAGCAGCGCGGCGGGGGGCGAGTGCGTCCCCGGCTGCGCGTGGGCGATGGCGTGAGTGATCGCCATCAGGACCGCGGCCGGGGTGCCGTGGCCCGAGACGTCGGCGATGAACAGTCCCCAGGCGCCGTTGGCGAGCGGAAAGAAGTCGTAGTAGTCGCCGCCGGCCCGGGAACTGGTTTCGTAGTGGGCGGCCAGTTCGAAGCCGGGGATTGTCGGGAGCTGGTCCGGCAGCAGCGACCGTTGAATGTTGCCGACGACCTGCAGCTCCCGATCGAGCGCGTGGAGGGCCGCGCTCAGTTGATTGCGCAGCACCAGGTTCTGCGTCCCGCGTCCGAACAGCCCCGCCTGCCAGTGCAGCATGGGAATCATGCCGTGGTTCACGTCGGCCCCGGGGCGGACCAGCATAATCGTATGATTGAGAGCCTCGCCGCCATCGTACTGCGGCAGTGCGACCAGCGCCTGAAACCCCTGCAGATAAAACCAGGCCGGATCGTCCGCCGCGAGCCGGGACGGCAGGTCTTCGATGATCACCGGGCTGCTGCCATAGGCGATTTCGCCCAGAAGTCCGCCAGTCAATTTCGGCAGCAGGTCGCGCTGGGTCCAGGGATTGTACGACTCGGCGAATCGCGACGAACGCGTAATCAAATAGAATGGCGAATCGACATTCCGCCGCGAGACAGCCACGTAGTCGTCGGTCTCGATCAGCTCGCCGATGCCGTTCCAGTAGATCGACACCAGCTCTTCGGGGTCGTTGACGCCGGAGATGGCTTTCATCGTCCGGTCGATGATCGCCAGTTCGTCCTGCCAGGTCCGCTTGGGACTCAACATACCTCGCTCCTGTCGCCGTTACGGAATGCACTCGGCGTCACCACAATTCTAGCAGGATACCGGTGCCGTTTCGCCGGTCGGCGATCGCACGTGGCGGTTGAACGAAGGGGACGGCATCGGCCGGGTACACGTCGGGGCATGCAACGTCCGCGAACACCTGTCGCCGTGTAGGAATTCTCCACGTCCCGGAAACCTCGCTTGCGGCGGCCTAACGGAACAGTCACGATGACTGCATTGAACGCCTGACGTCTGCAGACACGTCCCGCGGGATTCCCGCTCAACCCCGACGAGCCAGCTTCTACGGAGTTATCCTTCATGAACGGCATCAGTTTTCAGCGTGTCCATCTGGTGGCTGGCTTACTCGCAACATTCTGCGCCAGTTCCCTTTCGGCACAGGAGAGCGCGGTAAAACCGGATCAGGACGGATCGAGTCCGTCCCGACTCGAATTCCTGCGAAACGTGGTCGGCAAGATCGCCATCAGTCCGACCGATCCCGGCGATCCGCGCGAACTGACCTTTAAAGCCCAGCCAATCCTGCGGTACTCCGATCCCGCCCGCAAGATCGCCGACTCCGCCGTCTGGCGCGTTGGCGCCAAAGGACGCCCCATTGCGCTCGTCACCTCGGAAATCTACGGTCCCTTTGGTCCGGCCGAGGGGAGATCTTACCAGCTCAACCACGAGTTTCTGGCCATCGACAAACCGCATCTGACGATGCAGTGCGGCGCCTTCACCTGGGCACCACCCGCCGAATCAGCGCTGACTTTCCAGAAGTTCAAAACGGACGAACGTCCCGCCGCCACACCGCAGCTCCGGCTGGTCCAGATGAAACGGCTGGCCCAGAAGTTCACTCTGCGCGAATTCCACCTGGGTAACCAGATCGAACTGCGACTGCTGCCAACACCGCTCGACCGCTATGAACCGTCGGCCAAGCCTCTGGCCGACGGAACGATTTTTGCGGGAGTGTGGGGCGTCAATCCCGAGCTATTGCTATTCATCGAGTCCGATGGCGAATCCTGGTCCTACGGCTTCGCGCGTTCAGGCAGCGCCAAGTTGTGGGCCATCCTCGACGACGCCGAAGTATGGGGCGTCCCGAGCGTCTATGTCACGCCGGTCATGGCGTACTCAATTGCGGTCAATCCGGCGACAATTCCTGCAACTCTGTTCGACGATCCGAGCGCAAAAAAAGAGCCATAATCCGACGTCGCAGGCATCCTGCCACGCTGGCTCCCTACTGCATTGGATTACTCAGCAGGTACGCCAGGACGTCGCGCAATTCTTCCGGAGTCTTCACCACGCCGGCGGGCATCGCCGAGACCTCCGACGCTTTCCGGTCCTCGATCTCCGACTTGGCCAGCGTCACTCGCTTCGTGTCCGGCAGCAGCAGCTCCAGTTTGTCCGCCGTCTCCATCACGACCAGACCTGTCAGAACTTTTCCGTCGACAGTCGTCAGGGCAGTCGACTTGAAGACCGGCGAGATCACCTTGTTCGGGGCCAGCACCGATTCCACCAGATAGGCCAGTTCAAATCGCCGCCCGGCGTCCGCCAGGCTGGGGCCGCCGGTCGTCCCGGCGACCGGTGTGGCGGCGTGGCACTTCGCGCAGCCGAGGGATTCGGCCCCGAAGAGTTTCCGGCCCCGTTCGACGTCCGCCCCCTTCAGGGCCATGGCCCAGTCGACTTCCAGAAACTTCGGATCGATCGGCTGATTCCCCGTCCCCGCCGCCTTCAGCCGCTCGGCGAGCGACAGTCCGTCCGGCAGCGGCGGCAGCGTGATCTGCACGTCCTGCAGCGTCCGGTAATGGATGTATTGCCCCCCAAGTCCCGCTCGCATGCGGTCCCGCAGCAGGATGTCGTTGCCGCCCGGCTGCAGATCGATCGTCACCACGTCGTCGTATTGAATGTTCGGCCGGACGTCGTCCTTCGACCAGACCAGCTTGCCGTTGTGCCAGACCTTGAGACCGTCTTCGGCTCCCAGCAGCAACTGGCACCGCTGAGCGACCGAACTCTCGATCCGGAACAAGGAGTAGACCGATGACTGAGGGCTGGGGCCGAAGAGCTGGGCGAAATCATACAGCGGCCGGTCTTTGCCGGTCTGGGCAACTTCCTTCCACTCCAGCGACATGCCGCCGGCCTCCACCTTCGCCCGCAGATCGACCGGTCCCAGTTCCGGAGCATGCGCCGTCTCGAAGCCCTTGTCGCCGTCCGGCAGCGGACCGAGCATCCAGACCTTGGCGACGCCCCGTCCGCCCGCCAGGCTCAACCGTCGATCCTGCACGTCGGTCAGCACCTTGGCGATCTCGGGCTCGCTGCGGGGATCGTTGACGACCGACAGAAAGTGGGCGGCCTGCAGTCGGATCTGATCGTTCGGATCGGCGAGTCGTTCCATCAGGAGCGCAAAGAACATTTCGGTCTCGCCCGGCCGCGGCGCGCTCTTCCAGTATTCGGCCATCGTGTAGTTGCCAAGTCGTCCCTGCTCCCGCAGGTCCACTTTGCCGTCGGCGAATTCGATGATGTTCGCCGCCTCCGTCCGCTGCGGCTCCAGCGGCGCCTGTTCCGGCAGTTCGTCGTGGACGCCAGGTACTGTCATCGCGAACCCCGCCGCCAGGACGCCGGTCATCCGGCTTTGGGCGTCGCGGGAATTCACGAGCTGAGCGATCTGATCGAATGGCGCCAGTTGCGACAGCAGAATCGCCGTCGTGTGGCGGACGAAGGCATCCTTGCTCCGCGCCGGTAGTTCCAGGACTTCGTAAGGAACTTCTTCTTCGCCGATGCGGGAGAAGAGTCCCGTAACCGCCGCGACCTGGACCTGGGGATCGGCGTCGTCGAACTTGGAGACGAAGAAGTCCCGGCCGGTATGCAGCTCCGGAAAGTGATCGAGCGCCCGGACCGCCTGCAGCCGCAGGTTGGCGTTCTCGCCATTTGCCAGCTTGCGGAGAATCTGCCCCGCATAGTCCGTCTTCGAAGCTTTTGCCGAGGCCGCCGCCAGCCACAGCAGATGGGGCGTCGCCGGGTCGGTCGCCACGGCATTTTTCAGTTTGCGGGCCGCCTCCAGCAGCAGCGGGCCGCCCCGTCGCAGCAGTTCCTGATGGGCCACGGACCGTTGCGACCAGCTTGGCGAAGCGAGCTCGCTCCACAGTTTATCGGCGGTCGCAGTGGGGGGCTCGTAGCCGTCGAACGGCATGGCCTTCGAGTCGTCCGCCCGCGTGATTATTGCCAGGTCGCTTCGATAAACCGGCGAACCTTCGTTCTGGGACATGTAGCTCAGCGTCACAAACACCCGCCCGCCGCGACCGACGCACACCCCCACCGGTCGCGCCTGGTTCTGCCCTTCGAGCATGACGTGCTCGGCGGCCGTGAAGCTGGAGTCCTTCTTTTCCAGCGGAAACCGCGACACCGTCCGCCGGCCCCAGCGGGCGACGAGCAGGTTGTTGTCGTAAGTTTCGGGCAGGAACTTGTCCGCATAATACGTCTGCAGCACCGGCACGAATCGTCCGAGGCTCTCGTTGAGCGTCGGCAGCAGATCTGCCCGGTCAGGCGTCTTGCTCAGCAGCCAGCCCCGCGGCCAACTGTAGTACGCCTGCGGCGACACCTGCAGCAGCCGCCCCGGCGCGTAGAAGGCCGGCATCGCTTCGTGGTCGTTGTCGTTCGTGAACAGGTTCCAGTTCCGGTCGAAGTTCAGTCCGCAACTGTTCCGCAGGCCGCGCGCAAAGCTCCGCAACTTCGTCCCGTCCGGCTGTACGCGAAACACCGCCCCCACGCCGTGGTAGGGGACTCGCGCGAAGCCGTTGGCCCCGGCCGGATGATTTTCGTCCGGCCTGAAGAACATCGACCAGTAGCCCCAGTGGTCCGGCCGGCTGAAGTCGCCGTAATACCACAGCGGGTCTCCCATCGAGAAATAGAGATCTCCCTCCGGCCCCCAGGCGCAGGCATGCAGGCACTGATGCACGTGCCCGTTCGGAACGCCCCACACCAGCCGCTGAGGCTTCAGCCCGGTCCGCTGAATCCGTCCTCCCGGCACGATGTAGAGGGCGCTGACCGTCATCAGGTACAGATCGTCGCCGCGAATCTCGATGTCGTAAACCCACGTGTGATCGGGAAACTCCAGCAGCAGCTCCCGCGGCTTGTAGGTTCCGTCGGGGAGTGGCTCGTAGACGAACAGTGTCTTCCGACCGCCCACGAAGATGCGACCGGCGGCGTCGACCCGCACTGCCAGGAATGAGTCCGTCTCCGAACTGTCCAGCAGCTCCACCTTGAGCGCCGGATCGGTGACGCGATAGTCCAGCGCTTCCGCCGGCAGGCTCCAGCAGATTGCCAGCAGACATCCCACGCGAACCCACACCGAACCGCTCATCGCCGTCCCCTCACTGTCGCCCGAAACATCGCGAGCCCCGGAATCCACCGATCCCAGGGCCCGCGCAGTCTAACTTTTCTCTTCACCACCCACTATCCACCCACCACTCTACTTCTTGCCTACGTCATACGCCATCAGCGTATCCTGCTCCCGCAGGTAGAGCGTATTTCCGACGACGACTGGATGCGCCCAGCTCGGGCTCTCGACGATTTCCGGCTTGAAGGAACCCCGCAGCTTGTACTCGTCCGTCGAAGCGTCCACCAGCGCCACGTCGCCGCTCTGATAGCGGAAGATGATGTGCTTGTCGGCATACGTCACTCCCGCCGAACCCGAACCGGCGCCGCGGATCTTCCCGCCCCACAGGACGTTCCCGGTCGCCAGGTCGATGCACATCGGGAAGCCGTTGTTGTGACCGTGTCCCATGAAGACCTGATCGCCGACCAGCACCATTCCGCCGTGGTGATTCTGCATTTCGCGGGCCGGATGGTAATAGACTTCAGTCGCCGAGACTCCGTCGCCGTCGCGGGTCAGCTTCAACAGCGCCGTCCCTCCCTGGTCGTAGCCCGACGACGTGAAGACGTAGTCCCCGGCGATCAGCGGCGTCGGAATGTTGGCCACCGGATTCGCCACACGGTTGTACGTCCAGAGGAGCTTGCCGTCCGACGCCCGGACGCCGATCGCGCCCCGACCGACGAGGGTGACGTACTGCTTCACGCCCGCGGCGTCGCTGATCACGATCGAAGAATACCCGGCGCCCGGCTTGCCCGCCTCGCCAAAGTCCGGCACGGCCGACTTCCAGACGTCCTTGCCGGTCTGCTTGTCGAGCGCGACGATCATGGCGTCTTCGCCGCCCGGCGTGCAGACGACCCGGTCGCCATCCACCAGCGGCGACTCGGAGAAACCCCAGCCGGACATCATCTTCCCGCCGAACTCCTTGAAGTCCCGCTGCCAGACGATTTTGCCGTCGGCCACGTTCAGGCAGGTGATCGCCCCGTTGGAGGTCACCACATAGAGCTTGTCGCCGTCAACCGCCGGCGTGCAGCGCGACCCTTCGTAGCCGTGTTTCGGCTCGAAGTCGACAACCGGCTGGCTCCAGACGACCTTGTGTGACTTCAGATCGACCGCCGTGACGTGCTGCGAGTCGCCGTGATTTCCGGTCGTGTAGAGCCGGTCTCCGACGATCGACACGCTGGCATAGCCCTTGCCCAAGCCGGCGACCTTCCAGGCCAGCGTCGGCGGATGCGCCTCCCAGTCGGTCGACAGTCCGGTCGAGGCGCTCCGATTCTCGCGTCCGGGGCCACGCCACTGCGGCCAGTCTGTTGAACGCAGCGGTTCCAGCGCCCACGCTGTCGCCGAAGCGAGCGCAGCGACACACACACCGAGGAGGGCAAGGCGAGACATACGCGATCCAGTCATTTGTGGGATGAAGACAATGGCAGGCAATTCCCGGCAGACCGGGGGCAGGCAGACTGCCCGCAAGTATAGATAGCCGTGCCCACCCCCGCAACATCCGCGTTGAGCGCTAAGCGTTGAGCATTCTTCTTCACCATCCACCATCCACCATCCACTGACCACCATCCACTCTCTACCTGCTAAACTCTCGCCATTCCCGATCCGCCCTCCGCGAGTCCCCCCATGACCGGCCGCGTCCTTGTCGTCGGCAGCTCCAATACCGATCTCATCGTCCGGACCGAGCGACTGCCGCGCCCCGGCGAAACGCTGCTCGGCGGCAGGTTCCTCTCCGCGCCGGGAGGGAAGGGGGCCAATCAGGCCGTCGCGGCCGCACGGGCCGGCGCGCAAGTGACGTTTGTCGCGAGGCTGGGACAGGACGCCTACGGCGACGTTGCGCTGAAGGGTTTTCACGCCGACGGCATCGATACGCAGTTCATCGTCCGCGACGCCCGCGAGCCGTCGGGCGTCGCGTTGATCTGCGTCAGCGCCGCCGGTGAGAACAGTATCGCGGTCGCTCCCGGCGCCAATGCGAAACTCTCCGCCGCGGATGTCCGTCGGGCGAAAGCTGTGGTGGGTCCCGGAGACGTCGTCCTCGTCCAACTGGAAACCTCGCCGGTTGCGGTCACTGCCGCGGCCCAATTGGCCGCAACGTCGGGGGCGAGGCTGATTCTCAATCCCGCCCCGGCCGGGCCGCTTCCCGCGGAGATTCTGCCGCGAGTTTCGATCATCACCCCGAACGAAACGGAAGCCGAGCTGCTGACCGGCCGGCGGGTCCGGGACCCGCGCACCGCCAACCTGGCGGCCCGCGTCCTGCATGAGCTCGGCGTGGAAACGGTGATTCTCACGCTCGGCGCCCGCGGGGCCTGGGTCAGCGAGCCGGCTGGGACTTTTCTCGCGCCGCCATTTCCGGTGCAGGCGGTCGATACGACCGCCGCTGGTGATGTCTTCAACGGCGCCCTCGCCGCCCGGCTCGTCGAAGGCCAGCCGCTAGCCGCAGCCGTCCACTTTGCGTCCGCGGCGGCAGCGATTTCCGTCACCCGGATGGGCGCACAGCCGTCGGCGCCTCGCCGCGCGGAGATTCTCAAACGACTCAAGACGTCGCGTTGAGCAACCAGCTCCACATCGAGCGAAAGGCAGCCTTCCAAGGGCGATTCAAGGTAGCCCAGCGGCATAAGCCCTGTGCGCCGCGACGATCTCCCCCTTGTGTGAAACTTTTCCGCGCATTCGGACGATAAGGTGTCTGGGGGGCGTTCGCGTTCAGAGTCGGCTGCTGCGCTGCGAAGCGCAGCAGCCGACCGTTCCACGAACGTGAAACACAAGGCACGGATGGCCGAGTACCGCGTCAAACTTGATGTCTTTTCCGGACCGCTGGACCTCCTCTTGTACCTGGTCCGGCGGAACGAGGTGGACATTGTCTCCCTGCCGATCGCCAGAATCACCGGACAGTTCCTGCAGTTCCTCGAAGTCCTGGAGCTGATTGACCTCGATCTGGTCGGCGACTTCGTTGTGATGGCCAGCTCCCTCGTCGAGATCAAAAGCCGCCTGGTCCTCCCTCGGGCCGAGGATGAGCAGCCCGACGAAGCGCCGCTCGCCGACGATCCCCGCAGCGAATTAATCCAGCAGCTCCTCGAGTACAAAAAATACAAGGACGCCGCCCTGGCCCTGGAGCACCAGGCCGCCGAGTGGCAGGAGCGCTATCCGCGCCTGACCGACGAACGACCGCGGACGGCCAAGGATCACTCGGCCGACCCCATCAAGGAGGTTGAACTCTGGGATCTGGTGAGCGCCCTCTCCCGCGTGCTGCAGAAGCGAATCGTCGAAGAAACGTCCAGCATCCGCTACGACGACACGCCAATCTCGGTCTACGTCGAACGAATCGCCGAACGCGTCAGAGCGGACGGTCGGGTCCCCTTCAGCGAGTTTTTTGAAGGGACGAATCTCCGCAGCAAGATCATCGGAATCTTCCTCGCGATTCTCGAACTGCTGCGCCACCATCACTTTCGGGCCGAACAGCCCGATGAGTACGGCGATATCTATGTCCTTCCGCCTGGTTCCGCGGACGCTACGTCCGCGGTCGTCGAACCGCCGCGCGACACGGTCTCCGCTCCGAATTGAGCCAGAGCTGCCAGGAACGTCTCACGCCTGCGAATCCGAGTTCAGACGGCGACGAAGACCGGGCGGGACGGCGATCGCGCTGATGCCTGCTGACTCAACGCTGAGTCAACTCCCCCATCTCGCTGGCCATCCGTGTCAGACGCCGCTGCTGCTCATCAATCTCAGCCCGGAGCTGGCGAATCTCCCTCTCCAGTTCCAGCAGGCGTCGGTCCGACTGCGGGACCGGGCAGACGTCCGGTCTCGGCTCTGCTGTAACCGCGGTCGCTTCCACGATCGGGAGGCAATCGGCGCTGTCGTCCGAGCCTCTCTCCGCGTCCGTTGGCAGCGAGTAGCGTTCGGCTTCGATCTCCTTCAGCTTGGTAATCAGCGTCTCGCGGCTGACCGGCTTCTCCAGGATGTCGCGAAAACCGAACGAACGCATGTGGGTGACGGACGACGTCCTCCCTCCATGGTCCGTGTGGAGAGATGGCATGTTGAGAATAATAAACGAGGGTTCTCGCGGCTCGGTGTCTGCATCCGCCAGACGCGGGATCTGCTTCAAGCGGCCGAGCAACTCGCAGGCAGAGCTGCTCCCCAGATTCCATTCGCTGATCACAACCTCAACATTCAGACTGCGAGTCAGCACGCTGAACGCCCCCTCCAGCGAATCGCTTGTCTGGACCAGATGTCCCGCCCCCTGCAGGACAAGCTGCAGCGACCGGCGCTGCGCTCCAATGTGGCTCACGATCAGAATTTGCATCGGCGAATGGACGTCCTGCGAGTGAGACCCGCTACGATTGTGTTCCTCCCTGTATTCCACGTCACATTCGAAGAAAATCAAGCCGATCACAAACGGTTAGCCGCCAGTTTCTGCGACATTGGTCTGCACTTTGGCAATTCCGACGCCGCAGACGTTGTGACTGCGACGGCCAACGTCCCACGCGATGGGTAAGTCGAAACGAGACGCGAATGAAGTCGTCGTGTCGGAAGTCTTCGAAGTTTCATTGCGACGATAGCACGCCGAGAGGCCCCGGCCAAGGAGCGGCCCGAGCGCGAACCTGAGGCGGGGCCCCACGATGGCGACCTGGCCGCATCCGACGCATCCAGTACCTCAACGAGTCGACCGGAATGCGCGGGGCGCATGTCGTTGGTTTCGCCCAACGGTCTCATCGTCGTAGCCGACCGACGCAAACAGCCTCGAACGGCTATGCGCTCGCCCGCAGTTCGTCGGGCGCCCCGTTCTGCTGGTTCAGTCGCAACATCAATTCGTCGAGCTGGCGCGTCATCCGGTCCTGGACCGACTGCAGTTGGGAACTGGTTTCAAGCAGCTCGCTCTCGCGGTCCGCCAGGATCTGAGTCCGGTTGTCCAGCGCGTTGGACAGAACCTTGATCTGCTCCAGCAGCTCTTCGAAGCGACGGGCTTCGGCCAGCTCGGCCTCGCTCGAATCGGGCTCGTTTCCCGACGCGTCTCCCAGGGCTGCGAGGAGGGCCTGCAGTCCGAGCCGACGGCGACCTTCGAATTGCTGAATCGCCATCTCCTCCGCGGCGATCCGGTCACACAGTTCTTCCGCCGTCATGTTCGCGGCGTCGATCTGCGCCTCACGCCTCCGGGCGGCCAGCAGCGCCGACTCGCCGATATGGACGAAGAGTTCGCTGCCGGAGATGACCATCCGGTCGCCGTCGCGCAGTGAGAGTCGTCGCACGGGCCTGCTGTTGATCTCCAGGCGGCTGGCCGCGTCGGTCGCTTCGATCCAGACGTTGTTCCCTTTTCGATGGACGACGCTATGAAGCGCTGGTCCGCCGGTCAACCGCAGGTCGCACCGGCTGGCTGTCCCGAGCGTCAAGTCCCCTTCAGCCAGTTCCAGCCACTCGGTGTCACCGCCGTCAGTGATCAGTTCCAGCAGCACGGGAACAGGGGCATTGGCCGCATCGGTCGGATTGACCATCTCTCGAACGGGCATGGCAACCTCGCTTCAACATCGTGTTGAGCGCTCAATGAGAAACTCGGGGGAATTCCCTCCCGGCCTTGGAAATTTCGACCAGCCGCGCGGCATGCCATGAGTGTTTCATCGGGCCATTGTCAACCACGCGCGGGGCCGGGAGTTGCGGCTCAGGTTGGCTCCGCGCACGGAGGACGGTCCGGCAGAATATGCCGCCGCGCTGTGCCCGGTTTCGCAGCAGACTGTTTCGATTGCGCAAGGTCTGAGGTTCGTGTCGCACGCCCGGCAATTGTGGGAGGCGTTGTGCCGTCGCAGAAGGCTTATCCCCTGAATAAAAGTCCTCACGTCCGAATCCCGTTCGTTTCTTCAGAGAATCTTTCGCAGCGACGGGAGAATCGATCGCAGTTTGCAATTCCGCGGGTGTTGACCGACAATCGTCTGCGCCTGAAGAGTCGTGACTTGCATCCCAGTTCGGAGACGGATTCATGCGGAAACTGTTCGAGAGAACGCTGGCCTGTTGCGGGCTGCTGATTGCTGCTGCGACCGCCTCGGCGGCGGACCTGAACGATCTCGTACCCGCGGGCGCCGAGGCCCGAAAGGTCGTCGGCGACTGCAAATTCACCGAAGGACCGGCCTGGAATCCGCAGGGCTTCCTGCTGTTCAGCGATATCCCGAACTCGCGGATTGTGCGAGTGGATAGCGATGGAAAAGTCTCCGACTTTCTGAAGCCTTCGGGCGGAGCGAACGGCCTGGTCTTCGATGCCCATGGCAACCTCTACGCCTGTCAGGGAACGGACCGGCGGGTCGTCAAGATCGGTTCCCAGGGCGGCAAGATCGAAGTCCTTGCGGATGCTTTCGACGGCAAACCGCTCAACAGCCCGAATGACCTGGCGCTCGACGGGCACGGCGGGCTGTACTTCACCGATCCTCGTTACGGCGCCGACCCGAAGATCGACCAGCCAGTGATGGGGGTCTATTACATCAACCCCCAGGGCCAGTCGATGCGGGTGATCGACAAGCTGCAGCGGCCCAATGGCGTGCTGGTCTCTCCCGACGGCAAATCGCTCTATGTCGCCGAGCCCAATCTCTCGCAGCTCTGGAAGTACGAAATCTCCGCACCGGGCAAGGTCGGCGAGGGCAAGCTGATCTTCACGGGCGACGCGAAGCTCGACGGCGGCGGACCGGACGGGATGGCGCTCGACCAGCACGGCAACATTTACGCCACGTACGGCGGGATTGTCGTCCTGTCGCCGGCCGGCGAGTTGATCGGACGGATTCCTGTTCCCGAGCGACCGGCGAACTGCACCTTTGGCGGCGCCGACGGCAAGACGCTGTACATCACCGCCCGGACAAGCCTGTACTCGATCGGCTTGAGCGTGGCCGGCGCTCCCACGGTCGCATCCGGTCCGAGTCCGGCGGCGAAAGTGACTCACCGCCGGCAGGAAATTCCCGTCCGGCTGGCCAGCTTTGCCCAGGACAAGCCGGCCGCCGAGGCCAAGGAAGTCAAGATTGAAGACATCACCCTCAACGCACCTGCCACCTGGAAGCAGGAACCTCCCGCCAATCGTCTGCGACTGGCGCAGTTCAAGATTCCCGCGGTCGACGGAGACAAGGAACCGGCGGAACTCGTGGTGTCTTCGTTCGCAGGGGGCGGTGGCGGGATTGATCCCAACCTGGAACGCTGGGTTAAGCAGTTCCAGGGCGAGGGGCGCAAGGTCAAGATTACGTTCGGGAACTGCCCGCAGGGCGAATACTACTTCAGCGAGATCTCCGGAACCTACAACCGTTCGATTGGTCCGCCGATCGCCGGACGGACGGAAGCGGTGCCGGGCTCGCGGTCGCTGGGTGTGATTCTGGTGGTCGCCAAAGGGGACGCCAAAGAAGCCTACTTCCTCAAGCTGACCGGTCCCGACAAGACCGTCGCCGCCGCGGCGGAAGGCTTCCGGGCTTCGTTCGGCGCGGACGCTGCCAAGGAAAAACCGTACGAGAAATAAGCGACGGACGCTGGCGGTCGACAAAAACGGTGCGGCCCCGATTCGTGAGAATCGGGGCCGCTTTTGCGTTCTGACGTGTCCAACGGGTTCTACAGCTTGCCTTCGACCCCCATCGCATGGAAGAAATGTGTGACTTCGTGCTGGTGCTTGAGCAGCCACTCGATCGACGGCTCGTTATGCATCGCCTTGCGAATGGCTTTCGCCGTTGCGGCGCGATTGGTCTCGAACAGAATCTTATGGTCGATCTCGACGTCCACCACCGAGGGATCGAGCCAGACTGAGACGATGATTCCCAGGTCGTTCGCCTTGCTGGCCGGAATGATTCCCTCGCGAACGCAGTCGAGCACGCCGTTGGCAATCCCGGCCTGAACGGTGCCCATCAGGATGTTGGTGTATTTTTCGTTGTTGACGGTCACTTTGCTGACCATCACTGTGGCCGGCTTGACCTGCACGTCGCAGTTGAGGATGGCGAAGACGCGCGAATGTCCCTTGGTCTGATCGCCGATCAGGTTGGCGATGGCGTATCCGACCGGTCCGTCGAGTTCGCCGATCACAACTTCCGGCTCAGCGGCCGACCAGGCCGGTTCGGCCTCCACGAGCGCTTCGCCGGTGCGCATGACGATCCGCTGCGGAACTTTGACCTTCTTGACGGCGGCCTTCTTCTTTTTCGGCATGAGGAATCCTCGACGAGTGTCGCTGGAGAACGGGATCGGACAACCGGGCGGAATCAGAGCAGACGCCGGGGCCGAATGCAATCGTTGCTGCGGTTGACGGGAACTGAGAAGCAGATTTCGCCGTGGAGTCGCGGAGGCCGCGAAAATGACCACCGAATGAGAAAGTCGGAACGACGAAGAGCGGACAAGAGAGGTTCGAAAAAACAAACGCCGGGAGAAGGATTTTGAGATCGTCCCAATTCAGAACTCACTGGCCACGTTCCCTCCAGTCTTTCCGCACCGCCATGTCGAAACGCTTCTTCCGCTTGTCTTCATCTTCAATCATCGCTGCGGGGGTTCGCTGCAGAGCTGCTGGAACGCTTCCCGCACCCGGGCTTCCTGAATGGCGTTCATGGTCAGAAACCGGTGCGGACCTTTTCCGTCGGGCGTGAACCGGGTGAAGCCATCGGCTTCCACCTTCGTCCGTCCGGCTGGCGAGGTTCCGAAAAACCCTCGATCCGGCAGGACGGCGTACAGCACGCTGGTCAGATCCCACGTCGGGCGTTCGTGGGGCGTCGGCAGATAGAGCTGGTAAGACTCCGACAGCGGGTGGTGGGTGACGTAGCCAAAGTCCCGCTCGATGCTCACTGCGGGATACGGGGCGGCAATTCCGATCTCGAAGCCACTCCAGATGATCGGGGTCGGCCATTCCTGCGCCAGCTTCTGAGCGGCGGGAATGTCCTTGATCACATTGTATTCGCAGTAGTGGTTGTTGAACTCAATCGTTTGAAACGCCCCAGCCATCACCGACAGCAGGCGGACTTTTTTCTGGATCAGCTCTTTGCCGGTGAGCGGAGAGAGATTGTCGGCGGGCGTATCGAGCAGCCCGGCGAGATTCGAGAAAAATCCTACCTGGACCACGACGACCGAACCGTCCGGTTCCGCAGCCAGGAGCTTCCGGAGAAGCTGTTTCGACTCCAGCGCCTGCGGCTCCCGCAGATCGTGCGGATAGCGCAATTGGCCGTCGTCCCTGGTCTCGGCCAGCGGCAAGAACTTGCTGGGCTCGGTCCTGACCGCTTCGCGGCCCGATCCGACCGGAATGTCGGGCCGACCGTAGAACGTGTTGACGGCATCGACGTATTCAACCGCGAGCGGATCGTTCTTGGTGATTGTCACTCCCAGCAGCTTGCAGTGTCCCCGCGATTCCAGGGCATGCAGCAGCCCGAGCGCCAGCGCGTCGTCCACATCGTTGCCAACGTCGGTGTCGAAGATCACCCGCACCGGCTCCGCGGCCGGACATTCAGGAACGACGCCCAGGAATCCACAAGTCACCAGGCCAATCAACAGCAGCCGCATGCGAAGACTCTTTCTGCAAACGATTCGATGTGCACTCAGATGCGAAGAGGAAGAGAACTGTACCGCGGAGGCGCGGAGGGCGCAGAGAAGAAAATCAGGAGATCGCAAAAGTGATTAATGATGGGAGCAAAGTGCGTTCGAACTGTTTTCGACCAGTCCATGCCTGCCACGATTGACCTCGTTCCCAGGCTCCTGCCTGGGAACGTCGTCCGTCCTCTTCCTTTCTCGCTCGCACGATGGCAAAGAGCGAGGCAGAGCCTCGCAATCAGCCGGTTCCCAGGCAGAGCCTGGGAACCAGTGTTGCTGCCTTTCTCCCTTTCTTCTCCCTCCCTCACTATCCTCCGCGGTGAATCCTGCTTGTCTTCTATTTCTCTTCCGCCGATACCAGCGGCGCGATGATCCGCGAAGCGTACTTGCGGTCGTGGTGAACGGTATTCGTCGCCTTCACCACTTTGTCGGGAGGCTCGATCGTCAGCGGTTCGCCGGTCTGCGGGTTGGGTTCGTAGAGTGGCGAGCCTGTGCTGGCGATCGTCACGCGGATGCGATGGCCCTTGTTGAAGACCTGGCTCAGCCAGCCGATGTCGAAGGCGACTCGTTCAACTTTGCCGGGCGCCATCAGGACCTGTTTGTCGAATCCTTCCCGATAGCGCAGCCGCAGCGGATAGTCGATGATCAGGATCGACCGCCCATCCGGGTAGACGTCGCTGACGCGCACGATGACATCGGTATCTTTCGCCGTCGATGACAGATAGACCTCGGCCCGCACGCGTCCCGTCCATTCGATTGGTTCCGTCAGAGGTTCGGTCGTAAACGTTCGCACTTCGGACTGCGCTTCAAACGGCCGGGCGTCAGTCGCTCCCGGAAAGCCCGCTCCCGGAATCGACATCGGGTGGAGTGGATCGCTAATCCACGACGTTCCCGCCTGCTCCGAGTCCGGCGCCGTCAGGCCGAGCTTGCCATCCGCCTGCAGATACCACGGCGTCAACTTCGACCCGGGCGGCCAAGACTTTCGCGCCCGCCAGATGTTGCCCGGCGCCCCGTCTTCTCCAACGGCTCCCATCACGTAGTAACGGACCGGCGGATCGCGGTCGACACCGTTATCGTCTCCCTTCAGATAGTGATTGAACCATCGCACCATGTGGTCTTCTTCGGGCCACGCGGCGTTCTCGGGATAAACGAGGTCTCCGACCTTGGAGCCCTTGTTGAGCCGGCCGTGGAGCCAGGGACCGATCACGAGCTGCTGCTTGCCGCGCGAGTTCGGTCCCCCCTGGTGATTCCGTCCGATGAAGCTGGCGATCGAGCCCTGGTTCATGAAGTCGTACCAGCTTCCGATCGTCATGCAGGGAACGTTCATCTTGTCGAAATGGAGCGAACAGTCCTCATCGCGCCAGTAGTCGTCGTAATCCGGATGCTGATACCACTCCTTCATCAGCCGCCGGTTGTCCTCCGGGTCCCGGCAAACTCCTTCCAGCGACTTGAAGCGGATGGGCCTGGTCACTCCGCCGATGCGATAGCCTTCCTGAAAGAGCGACAGCCCGGTATCGGTCATGTATTGCGCGACTAGATGGGTCGGTTGCGTGACGGCCAGGAAGTTCTGCGCGTAGCCCCCCTGCGAGCTGCCGAAAGTTCCCACCTTCCCCGTCGACCAGGGCTGCGTCCCCAGCCATTCGCAGACGTCGTACCCGTCCTGCAGCTTGCCCCAGGCGAGGGCGCGATAGCCCTGCCACGTTCCTTCGGACTGATACGTCCCGCGATAATTCACCAGCGCCACGACAAATCCGCGGGCTGCGAGCCGGGCCGCCGCGACGCGGGTTCCCTTCCCCCGCAGGTCGGCGTACCGCTGCTCGAACAGGACCGGCCACGGTCCTGCCCCCGGAGGCGTGTAGAGCCAGACAGAGAGCTTCGCGCCGTCCCGCATCGGGACCATGGCGTGAGTCTCCGCCACGCCGCCGAGGTCGACGTCGGGATCTGCGGCGATGGCCGCAACTCCAGTGGTCGCCAGGATCAGCCAGGCAACCGTCGACATCAGGCGGACCGGAGTCATCGAAAGAATCGGGACTTGCAGCAACATTACTCTCCTGACGAAATCGCTTGCTCGTAGAACTTCGCCGCCTGGTCGTACGCGGAGCGAGCCGCTTCGCGTTCGGTTGGACGAATTCGACCTTCTTTCTGCTTCCAGCAGACATCGACGGCTTTCCGGCACCATTCGGCGCTCGATTTCACCTGGATCGGCCGTCCCGCCACTTCCACGAAGACCGGGTTGGTGTGGACCGACGGCAGAATCCGCACGGCGACCCAAGCCGACTTCTGCAACGGAATCTCGAATTTCATCGGCCGGACGCTGCCGTCGGCCAGCAGATCGCGGCGGGCCACGACGTCTCCGTTGGCGACGATCTCGACGGAGACGTTCCGGGTCCGGCCGATCCGGCAGCGTTCCAGATGCCAGTATGGCTTGTGGTCGAGCCGTCGACCGCGGATCGCTTCCGTCTCCGCGGTCGGCTCAGGTTCCAGCAGGGCCGCGGCGTCGAACGTCACAGTCACCTGGCCGGGCTGGGCGAGTTTCAGTTCGCTGACCGTGCCGTCAGCTCCTTTCTCGCCGACGCCAAACCCGTTGACCGCGAAATCGAAGATGTGGCTCAACCCGTCGCCGCAGTAACTGCGACCATCCTTGAGGCCCTGCACCCAGGTGTCGTAGTCCAGCTCGGTTCCCTCGGGGACTTTGACGTAGATCCGTCCGAGCCCGACTTTGTCGCCGTAGATGCAGGGGAAGTCCGTTTCGCCGCTGATCCGCGTGCGACAGCCCGCATTGAGCGTGTGATACCAGATGTTGAGTTCCGAGGTGGACGGAGTATCGACGGCCGAGATGAAGTCGCAGACGTCGTTCGCCGCCGTCACGATGAACTCGTTCGCACCGATGCCGTCGAACGGAGGCATCGCCATGTCCGGGAGCTTGTCGGCCGCCCGGCCCTTGCCGGTCGGCACGCGATTGCCGCTTTCGTCGTAATCCGGGAGCTGCAGCCCCCAGCCGCTGTGGCTGTAGCCTACGACGCCTCCCTGCCGACGCCCCCAGGCCAGAACTGGCTGCGTCCAGGTCGGCCACTGCTCGAGCAGCGTCGTCCCCGGATAGTCGTCCTCGGTCAGTCGGAGCAGGCAGAGGTGGCCCGCATGCGACGACGGAAAGCCGGAGACTTCGACGTCGTACCGCATCAGATTGTTCGGTTTCGAAAGACCCGACGTCCGACCCTCGAAGTACTGCTTCTGGGTGTACCAGCAGGGACCCCAGCTCAGCACACAGCCGACATTGAGATCCTCGCCGAGAATGTGCCGCAACATGTCTTCCGGACCGACGCCCTCCGTGGGACTGTCGTAATGGGCGCATCCCGCCGCGTGGACGTGATGATCGCCCGAGAACCATCTCCGGTCGGCCGCGTGAATCCAGCGTTCGAGCTTGATGTCAAAGTTCTGTTTCGGGGAATCGTCGCCAACCTTGAGAGCGTGCTTCGCGACGCGATACTCGGGACCGCGCTGGACGGTGATCGAATAATCCCCCGGCGGCAGCCGCAGACTCTCGCCGTCGGCGCGGTAAATCTGATCGTGAAAGAAGAAGTCCGGGGCGAGCCGGCGAGCCGGGTTCGGATAGACCCGCCCATACTGATCGCGAATGGTCAGCGCCGCCGTCGTCGGAGCTCCGTCAACATCCCTCACGCCCAGCGTCACTTCCACGGCGGGGAGACAGCGGAACAGAATCGGCGTCGAGTTCCGGAAACCGATGTCCTGCGTCCCCTGTCCGACGTGAAATCCAAGCTGCGCCTCCCGTCGACCGGCATCGCGACTGTAGAGCTGCAGAATGCGATATTCCAGCTCCAGTCCCGACAGTTCCGGCTTGAGCGGCTGTCGGTTATACATGGCCGCATCGAGAAATCGGTTGGGGACTTGATCTGACGTCACGAGGTTATCGACCGTCATGGGGCGTTCGCGCGGTCCCTTGCCGCGCTGATAGACCGGCAGCAGATTTTCGCTTTCGGGCTTGAGCTCCGCCGTCACTCCCGCCTGGTTGCGGACCTTGACCAGAAACGTGCGCCAGCCCTGCTGAATCAGTTCCTTCGCGACAGGTCCGCCGGTCACCGACACGCGACTTTCCGGATTGATCGTCACGCCGACCACGCAGTACTTGTCGAGGATTGTCTCGACCCCCTGGGTACAATCTGCGGGATCGGTCTCCTTCAGGGCGGCCTGGAGCGATGTACGGTCTTCGGGGCCCAGCGGAGCGCCGACGAAATCCAGGGCCTGGATCAGGCGTTCGGTCGCCGCGACGAGGGGCTGCGTTTCGGTCCTGCCGACCCGAGGCCAGCTTTCATCGGCCCCCACTGCGATGCCGGCAACGGTCGAAATCAGCACCGCCGAATGAAGCAGCGCGGCAATCAATCGTCGCGAGGAGCACGGAGTCACATCCGGATGCGGCTTCATGAGTGGATCCTTCTGCAGACACGCGGCAGAACTTGAGCCGGGCCATTCTGCGGCGGATCTCCCGCGGTCGCAAGAGGCGCGTCGGACGGATGCTTACTTCTTGACTGGAACGACCGTCAGCCAGACGTGGGGAACCAGCGCATCGGGCGCTTTGATGTTCGCGTCGACGCGGAATTCGCGCGGTTCGTCTCCTGCCGTCTTTCCGACAATCATCAGCGGTCCGCGAAACGCTTCCGCCCGCGTCGAGACCAGTTTGAGGGTTGCGGTATCCGTTGCATTCGCTCCGGCCCGGCCGCGTCGCCGACCGCCCTTTTTGTCGCTCGCCTCTTTCGGCTTCGCAACCACCGGCTCGGCAGTCACACCCTCCGGCAGATCGACTGCGGAGACCGTGATTTCGCCGTCATAGCCCGCGATGCGTTCGACCGAGACGGCAATCTCCAGCGGCTTATCGCCGGAAATGACAAAGTTGTCGCTGGCCACCGTGAGCCGAGCCGTCGCTTCCAGATCGCGGATCGCCAGCACATAGACGCCGCGCGGTCCCCCGTTGCCATAACGTTCGGTGATCTGAACTTCATATTCGCCGTCGGCCGGGGCGGTGAAGTCGAACCGCGGATCGGGATTGCTGCCCAGGTCGTCCAGTTCCTTCAGGACCTTTCCGGCGGCGTCGGCGATCTTCACCACGGGATCGAGCGGAGCTCCAATCGACCGCGAGAACGCCTCAATCTCGATGGCCCGATCTTTGACCAGCGTCACGCGATACCGGTCGGTGTCGCCGGGGCGATCCAGCCGGCCCATCACGGTGGCTGGAATCGCGGGCAGGGTCTGGGGAGCATCGGCATCGGGAACTGTCTCCGGCACCGGAGCCGCCGCCGCACCGACGACCCAGGCCGGGCCGTCCCAGACTTCTGACCAGACTCGCTGCGGACCGGCCTGAATCGCGCTCAGCGCGGGTTTGTCGGGGAACTCCTGGCCGTCGGCGTTGAAGGCCGTCAGCCCGAAAGACTCTCCCACCGGCAGTACCGGCGGCCAGACGTGATCGGGGAAACTTCCGCTGGAAATTGTCAGCCGATACACGTAGTCGGCGCCTCCCGCCAGGCGGATGGAGCTGTCAGGCGTCGCGGGGAACGCGAACAGCCGCACGTAGTAGGTTCCATCGGCCGGCGCTGTGAAGGTGATCCGCGGATCCCATCCCTGGTCGTCTTCGTTCTGTTCGAGAACGAAACCGGCGGGAGAGAGAATCTGCAGCACGCCGTCCATCGGAGACCCCAGATCCCCGAATGCGGCGACCGACGCGACGACAGACTGCCCCTTTGACAGCGGAACGGCGTAGACGTCGGCATCCTCAGCCTTGGCCAGGACGCCGTTTGCGACGACTCGAGTGGATGGCAGCGCCTGAGGTTTCCGGAAGCTGTCGTTGGGTTCGACCTCCAGAACCTCCGGTAACGCTCCGACATAGAATGGCCGGAGAGCGGCCGAGCCTTCGTCGTTAGAGAACCGCAACCAGTACAGGCCGGGCTGAGCGTCGGCGGCGATCCTGATGGTGATCGGGCCGGGTTTCTCCGGTCGGACGAGCTCCAGCCCCGGGCGATCGCACCACGCTTCCGGAACCGTTTCGCCGGGCTTGCCTTGCAGCGTGACGGCGACTTCCGTCCCCCGTTGACCGCCGGCGGGAAGCAGCGACGACACGGACGGCGGAGCCGCCTGAGTGACCCCAGCCAGCCCCAGCCAGACCAGAGCGGATGCGCACCTCAACTTCACGTCCGCCCCTCTCGACCGTTACGCAAACAGTTCCGGAATGATGGTGGCATCGCTCACCAGGTGCGCCGGGCGCCCCTGGGGCGTATACAGAATCTGATCGGGATCGATCCCCATTTTCCGGTAGATCGACGCTACAAAGTTTTCGGGAGACAGAACCCGTTCGACGGCCGAGTACCCCGAACGATCCGTGGCGCCCAGCACCTGGCCGCCGGGGATCTTGCCGCCCGCCATCAGCACGGACATGGCATTGGACCAGTGGTCGCGGCCGCCGTCCTTGTTGATTTTCGGCGTCCGGCCGAACTCTCCCAGCATCACGACCAGCGTGGTGTCGAGCAGTCCGCGCTGTTCGAGATCCTCGATCAGCGTTGCCACTGTATTGTCGACTTCCGGCAGCCGCTTGGTGCAGCTCTTGAACAGATCCGAGTGGTGGTCCCAGCCCCCTTCGTTGAGGACGACGAACGGCACGCCCGCCTCGACCAGCCGACGGGACAGGAGCGCCCGCTGGCCGAACGTATGACGGCCATAACGCTTGCGGACGTCGTCCGATTCTTTCTGAATGCTGAAAGCCGCCTGGGCCTTCTCCGACAGCATCAGGTCCTGTCCCTGACGGTAATAGCCGTCGAGCGCGCGAACCGGATCGGCTGCGGCGGCGTCCGTGATTCGCACGAGACGATCGACCTGGCCGCGAATCTGCTGGCGCTGGTCGAAGCGATCCTGCGTCAGCTTGCCCGGCAATGCGACGTCGCGCACGCGGAAGTTGTCGCTGTTGGGGTTGTCCGGCACGACGAACGGAGCGTACTCGGCGCCCAGGAAGTTCGGTCCGCCCGAGCGCGTCATCGACGGCAGCGAGAAATACGCCGGCAGACCGTCCTGATGGCCGCGGTTGTGAGCCACCGCCGACCCCATGCTCGGGTGATAGCTCACGAAGGAGCCGCAGCCGACCGGAATTCTCGGCGGCGCGCCGGTCATCATGTAGTGGTTGCCGGCCCCGTGGTTGCCCTGCTCGTGGCAGATCGATCGGATCACGGCAATCTTGTTCGAAATCGCCGCCAGCCGGGTCATGTGCTGGGAGAAGTAAACTCCCGCCGTCTGCGTGGCGATCGGCTCAAACTCGCCGCGAATTTCCGCCGGTGCCAGCGGCTTCGGATCGAAAGTCTCGTAGTGCGTCGGCCCGCCGTCGAGCCAGATCAGGATGCAGCTCTTCGCGGCGACGGGCAACCCCGAGGGACCTCCCTCGGCGCTCCAGCCCAGCCGACCAAACACCGTGCCTCCCAGCAGTCCCCCCAGGCCAAGCTGGAGGAAATTCCGGCGACGCATGCCCGCACAGTTGAGATAGCTGCTCATGGTTACTGACCCACCACGAATTCGGACCGGATCGTTCCGGCCCACGGTTCAATCCTCAAACACAAATTCGGGCGTATTGATCAGCGCCCAGAACAGATCTTCCACCGCCTGCCGACGCTGTTCGGCCGCGACCCCCAACAGAGTCGCCGCCCCCTGACGCTCATCCTCTGCAGGGAACCGCCCGTAAACGGTCAGATAGATCTCATCAACGAGTTCCGGCGGCGTCTTGTCTGAAGCCGCCAGCGCGGCGGGCCGCCCGCCGTCCTTGCCGAGTCGCCGCTGCAGTTCTTCAGAATTCATCAGGTGCAGCGCCTGCACGATCGTGGCGTCGCTGTTCCGTTCGCAGGGGGGATCCTGGTTGGGATCCTGCCGCCCGAAGGCGTCCAGGAACAGCGAATCCACTCGCACCGTCCACAGCTCCTTGGCCCGCGTTCCCAGAGGAGCCGCAGAGAAATCCTCTTCGACGTCCAGGACGCTGCTCAGCGTGTCGTACAACACCTCGGCCCGTAGCCGTTGGCGATAATGCCGCGAAAAGTTTCGATAGTCGGCGGTATTCCGCTCCGACGGAAGCGAACTGAGCGCATAGACGTTCGACATCGCAATCGAACGCACGAGCGATTTCAGCCGGAACCCGTTCCGCTGCAGATCGCGCGACAGTTCTTCGAGCAGCGCCGGGTTTGACGGGGGATTCGTCGCGCGGAGATCATCGACGGGCTCGACCAGCCCCCGGCCCATCAGATCGGCCCAGACCCGGTTTGCAATCGCCCACCGGAAATAGTGATTGTCGGGCGAAGTCACCCAGGCCGCAAGCGCTTCGCGGAGGTCCTGACCTTCGACCGGCTCAACCGCGGCGCCGTACAATGGCTTTGGCGGAAGAACGGCGCCCGTCAGCGGGTGGGCGACAGAGCCGCTCGTCCCCGCGAAGATGAATTCTTCGGAGCCCGAAATCGGAGTCGAGATTCCCGTCCCCTTCCGGCCGACCTTCGCGAAGTACGCGGCGAAGCTGTAGAAGTCCTGCTGCCCGTAAACTTCGAACGGATGGTGGTGGCACTTCGCACATTCCAGGCGAATCCCGAGAAAGAGCTGGCTGACAATGGTCGTCAGCTCATCCGGGCTGCGCCGATCGCGGAACAGAACTGTCGCCCCGTCCCGAAACGAACTTCCCCGAGCGGTCAGCAACTCCCGCACGAACTGATCGTAGGGTTTGTCCTTGCGGAACGAGTCTCGAATCCAGGTGTCGAAGGCGTGAGTCGCCTTGATGCCCACGCGATAGGGGTTCGGCCTCAGCAGATCGGTCCACTTATTCGCCCAGTGCTCGGCGAACTCGGGATGGTCCAGCAGTTCGTCGATCTTTCGCTGTCGTTTGTCGGCGGTCGCGTCTTCGAGATACGTCCGCGCCTCCGCAGCGGTCGGGCCGCGGCCGATCAGATCGAGATAGAGGCGGCGCAATACGGTGTGCTCTTCCGCCGGAGCGGAAGGGGTCACTCGCAGCTTCTGCAGCCGGTCCCAGACCAGCCCGTCAATGGCGCTCGTTCGCGGCAGTGCGGCAAAGACTTCCGGCGCGATGGCATCCGGATGGGGCACGACCACGTTGCAGACGGCAAGCTGCCCGAGATACCGGGCCATCACCGCCGTATCGCCGAGCGCACCGCCGGCGGTCATCAGCCCCCGTTCGTCAACGGCGACGACCGGCGCTTCGTTCGACTGGTAGGAGGCCAGACGCGTCACATCCTGCTCGGAGCCGTCGCTGTACTTCGCCGTCACGCGCAACTGGTAGGAGGTCTTCCGCAGCAGGACAAGATCAGGAGGTTCCACGCTGACGGACACCAGCGCGGGCGTTCCGGCCACGCTGCGGGTCGCTCCTTCGCGAATCCAGCGGCGGAGAACGTCCGTGTCGGGACTTTCCGGAGACAGCCGCTTGCCGCCGCCGTGCGGCACTTCCCCGAGCGGCTTCTGCAGAAGCAGACTCTGCTCCGGAACCGGCGGGAAGATCCGTCGGCCGCGAGCCTCTTTCGTCAGCGAATCAAAGTCGAAATCGTTATCGAAACCGAGAAGTGATAACTGAAAGCCGTTCTGCCCGCGCTGCTTGCCGTGGCACGGTCCGGAATTGCAGGCGAACCGGGTCATGATCGGTTGCACGTCCCGTTCGAAGTCCAGGAGCGCAGGATTCGAGCGACGCTTGACCTCAACCGGAAGTTCTGCTGTCCGCTCGCCGACGGTAAGACGAATCACGCCCGCGCCGTCGGTTATCGGAAGAACCAGTCCTCGATCGTCGATTCGCACCAGACTGCCGTCGTTCGCCCAGCGCGATTCCCGGGTCACGTCGCACCAAGCGCCGTCCCGGAGTTCCAGCACGACGATCTGCGCAGAAGCGTGAGGTCCATCGAGCGAGACCTTGCCTGGCAGGACGCGCAATTCATCGTCCGCTGCGGCGCATTCACCACCGGCGACGGCGATTCCCAGGCAGAGCAGCAGCCAGAAATTAGACGGCATGACTCACACGACGAACAGGCGGGGCAAATGGGCGGGTCTCAGAGCACATCGCTCTCGCATCAGTATATCTTGAAGCGTCGGCAGATCCAATGTCGAGATTTGCCCGATTGCCGGCAATTTTACGATGCACCGACGCGACAAAAATGAACATAAGGCCACGTCCTGGGGATATTCCACCCGAATCCTGTAGACAAAGACCCCGGCAAACTCTTCAGAGCTTGCCGGGGTCAGCAATCGATCGAATCAGGCCTGGCAACTCCGCGACTTCAGCGTTCTCCGCCCCGACCGCCTCTGCCGGGTTTCTTATTCGACTTCCCCATGCCCGGCATCCCCGGCATTCCAGGCATCCCTGCCATCCCGGACATTTCGGCGCCGGGATAGTCTCCATACATGGCCGCATCCAAGCCGCCCTGGGGAGTCTCTTCTTTGTCTTTGATGTCCTCGAACGGTTTGCGCTGCCCCGCGACAAACGCATCCAGTTCCGACCAGCGGTTTTGCCGCGTTGCGGGGTCGAGCAGTTTCAACTCTCCCGTTTCGGTCGCCACCAGAATCTCGCCGGGCAACCCGATGCTGCCGCGAGCCGGCAGTTTCAGATCCGGATGATTCGCGGGACTCAAGTCGAAGTCGCCATTGGCGTCGAGAAAGACGTCGTCGCTCGCGAATTTGACATCGTCCGTTTTAAAGGTCGGCTTCGAGACATCCAGGCGCAGGCTCTTCTTGGCCTCGCCAATAAACTGTCCCAGCGTTGTCAGCGAGATCGAATCGGCATTGACAGTCCCATACTCTTCATCCTGTTCGAACATCTGCAGGACCGCCAATGCCCGCTTGCTGGCGTTGCCGAGGGCCTCATGGATCGGATCCCGTTTGACATCTCTGACGAAGTAATCGACCTTCTCCGGCACCACTGCCGGATTCGAAACATTGCTTTCCGGAGTCTCGCGAGTTTCTCCCAGCGCGATCGCCGGATCCACAAGAGTCTCGGGCGGACGCTCCCAGTTCGGATTCTCGATCTTCAGATTCACCCGATACCGGTAGGCCATCCCCGGACGGACGTCGAAGTCGAAGTAACGGAACAGCAGAAACGTCCCCGCCGCCGTCATCTGGCTCAACCGCTTTTTGACGTCCTCCGCCTTCATTGGAGCTCCGCCGCCGGGCATTCCCATTCCAGGACCACCCGGCATTCCGGGCATCATGCCCTGTCCGAAGCTGGAGTACATGTCGTTGCCGTAGTTCGAATCCTCCGAGGCAAAGCCCATCATCGTGCTCGCCATGTCGCGATAGTTATTGCTGCGCGACGAAAAGCCCTTACCAGCGAAACCCTGCCGCTCCGGACGACGCGGGCCGGCGGCAGCCATCGCCTTGTCGTACTGTTCGCGGAGCTTGGCCAGAAACGCTTCTTCCTTGGCCATTTCCTGAGGACTCAACTGAAAGCCCCGGATCCGCGGATGTGTCGCCAACTCTCCCCAGTAGCCCTGCAGCCGGACGGGCAGCGGGCACGTGATGACGGGATCCTGAATGTCCGGCGGAACTTCGTCGACGCCGTAGTCTGCCGCCTGATCGAGCACCTCCAGCGCCGTATCCAGGCTGACCGCCTCCCACGGACCCTGCCACGGGTCGGTTCCGCTGACGGCCATCTGACGCTCGAGCTCAAAGTCAATCAGATTCAAGTAGGCGGTCGCCTCATTCAGCGACTGCAGATTCAACGCCCGCTGGATCTTCAGAAGCTGCTCTTTGATGGGCCAGACGCCCCGCACGGCGATAAACAGCTTTCCATCCGGTTCCATTCCGGAACCGCCCCCCATCATGCCCATCCCGCCGTAAATCTCTTCGCCCATGGCCATCGGCATTCCCGGCCCGGAGCCATGTCCCGCACCGCTCCCTCGCGTATTCAGCGCCCCGTTCGCGCCGGGCATCCCGGCCGGCGCACCGGCACCATGAGCTCCAGCCGGGGCCAACCCCGCGCCTGGAAAACCGGCTCCGCCTCCCGGCAAGCCGGAGCCACCAACGCTTGCACCTCGCTTTGCGAAGGGATCATTGGTATCAACTTTCGTCGCCGCCGTTCCCGGAAAGCCCAGCCCGGGATTTCCGTCGGCGCCAATGGCGGCCCCTTCCGGCATCGTTCCATCGGCCAGCAGGCTCCCTTCGGGCGGCAATGGAGATTTCCCCAGAATGACGCGTCCGGCGGTCGCGATCAGCGACTCCACCGGCAGCAGTTCCGGCTCCTTGGCCAGCTCCTGCTTGCGATACAGCGGCGCGAACATACTGGTTGAGAACTCGTACTCCTGGACGCTCGGAGGCTGACGCAATCGGTTGACTTCCTGCACGAAGTCCACCAGCGCGTACTTCTCGCCCTTGTCGGGGGTCCAGTTATTCGCGGCGATCGCCTTCTTCCCCTCTTCCACCTTACCAAGGATGTCCTGAGGGGTCCCTTCAATCGGCAACCAGCGGCTGCCCGACAGAATCAGCAGCACCACCAGGCCGATCACGCCAAAGCCGATCTTTTCGCCGTGATCGACGAACAGCGCCTTGATGCCATTTACGCTCAGCAAACCCTTGAGCTTTTTCATGATCACCTGCCGATCTCAATCGGATTCCGTGCTTCTCGAAACACTTGCGGACTCATCCAGTCCCGGTCCCGCTGCAACGGGCGGCCGGGAGTTCTGCATTACTCGGGAGGAGCCCCGGTCGCAGGCGCGGCCGGCGCCGCCCCTTCCGCCGGAGCGGCGGCCGGCGGCGCACTGTCCTTCGCCGGTGCCGCCGGCGTTTCGCCGGGAGCGGAACCTTCCGGAGGAGTTCCTTCAGGCGGCGCCCCTTCTGCCGGCGCTCCTTCCGAAGGAGTGACTGGCGGAGGATCCTCGGACACCGACGCTGGCACCGCTTCCGGGACTGCGGTCGGGGCCGCAGTCCCCGGCAGCACCGGCAGACTGGCCTTCCGGTAAATTCTCATCAAACCGCTGATCGCAACCTGCGCCATAAATGGGTCCGCCAGATAGGGGTCGGGACCACCCATCCGACCGCCGGTCATTCCGGGCATCGCCCCGGCGCCACCGAAGCCCCCGCCAATTTCGGGTCCGAAGCCACCCAATTCCCCGGCATCCTCGCCTGCAAGCATACCGGCACCCCCGCCGCCGCCTGCAAACGCCCCGGCCCCCGGCATTCCTCCGGGCATTCCCCCCGCCATTCCGCCCAGCAAACGCTGGCTCCCGCCAGGGCTGTCGTCGTTCAGTCGAGAGATCTGCACGCGGACAATTTCCACTGGAAACGGCGAGTATTCGTTGGCCGTCAGTTCGCACAACAACTGAGGGACGCGTCGGTGATCCATGACGACAGACAGATAAAACCCGCGAGTCTGGAAGGGCTGGCTCTCGTCGTCATCGATATACCGGCGCGGAGGGCTCGCCGTCTGGCCGCCGCTGGGGTCTCCTCCGGCCATATCGGCTTCACCCGGCATCATGCCAGCCATGCCGCCCCCGCCCGCCGACGCTCCGCCCGGAGTGCCGAATTCGTCTTTCGGGTCGAAATCGGCAGAAGCCGCCTTTCGACTCCCCCCCATCATTTCGCCGCCAGCACTTCCTCCACTGCCGCCGCCAAAACCCGCCCCCATCGCCCCGCCGGGCATCCCCATCATGCCGGCCCCGCCATCTTCGCCGCCCATCATCATGCCGCCAGCGTCGCCTCCGACACTCCCCCCCGCGTCAATGGTCGAGCGGTCCCCGCCCATCAGCACGAGTTGCAGAATGGAGTGAATGCTGGCGTCCAGCTTCGACGCCTCTTCCCCGCCATTGACGGCCAGGATGGACTTCAACAGCGACTTAAACAGCCACAGGTCCTCCTGAGCTTCCCAGATCTCCTGGTAAGTCGGCGTCAGATTGCCCCAGTTTCTTTGCGGCTGCATCCTCATCTTCGGGAAGTCGACAATCCCGGTCTGATCGTAGGGCCGGATCGGACGGACCGTCCTCCAGACTCCTTCGAACGCACCCGGGTAATCATTTCGATAGACCGTCAGCGCCCCGGCGTCATTCATCTCGCCCCGATAGGACTTGGCCTTGTGCACATACTGAATCATCGATTCCGGCCATTCCATGACCGCGGTCTCATCCTGCCACAGCTTGTACCGGGCTTCATCGACCTTAAGGGTCTGCTGCTCGTTGATCTTGCCGATCGCCGCCTGCCAGGTTTCGTTCTGCACTTCCCCGATGTTCGTGGCATCCCGCGCCTTCTTGATGTCTTCCGTTCGCTTGGCGATGGTGGCCGCCATCTCCCCGGACGCCATCGACCAGCCGACGAAACTCACGATGAGTCCCACGCCGAGCAGAATCCAGAACTTCTGTGCCAGAACGGGCTTGAGCTTATCCATGATCACCTCCGCCACTGCGGCGCGTGCGGTTCACAACAAACATGACGACTGACAACGTCCAGTCCCGGTCATCGGGCGATGCTAATGCGCTCCGGCCGGTCCAAAACCGCCGCCGCCAGGCATTCCCATCCCCGGTCGGCCCGTGGCGGGAGCCTTAGGCACAGCCACCCCCACACCCGGCACGGCTTCTCCCGGCGTCTCTTCGGTCGCCGCAGGTTGTTCGCCGGTCGCCTCGGGAGTTGCGGCTGCCGGGGCTTCCTCAGGTCGATCCGCGGCGGGAGTCGGCTTCCAGGCAAACTGAATTGTAAACACGTTCTGCTTGATCAGCTTGATGTCTTCAGACCCCTTGTCCTCTTCGCGATACACCGGACGCCTGCCGGCTCCAAACGCTCCGGGACCTCCCGGCGCTCCCGCCAGGGCTCCCTCCGGCATGGCCCCCGGAAATCCGCCGCCCGGCGTTCCGAATCCCCCCCCCGGCCCGCCAAATGCGGCCCCCGGCGTCCCGAACCCTCCACCGGTGATCGGACGACCGGACGGCGAATAGGGAACGTCCATCGGCGGCGGCGTATAGGTGATCGTCGCATGACTGATGCCGATCTGTCCGACCGGCGTCTCGAGATTGCTCCCGTCCGGCTTCACTTTCCACTTCTGCAGATTGCTCAGGAAATAGTGCCTGATAAAGCCCGTCCCCTGCCCAGTCGCCGGATTTCCGTCGTCGTGATAATGCACCCCCTCCAGCGTGAAGACGTAACCGATTCCGCTGGGGGCGGTCGCTCGATCGGCGTTCGACATCATCAGCTTGGCGCTGTCGTTGATCTGCCGGGGATCATTGAACCACGTCGACAGGTCCGGATAGCGCTTACAGGTAATGCTGTTGAGCGAGATCCGTTTCTGCTTCGTGATGTCGGTCTGATCCAGGTCGGTCCCGACATCGCGCGGCAGGCAGTCGTTGATCGCCTTGTAGACTTCCAGCCACAGCTCGCGGGTCTTGAGCGAACCGGCCAGCGCGTCGCCTTTGGCCTTGATCGCTGTATTCGCGCTTTCCATAGCGCCGAAGTCTGCCTTCAGCTTGCTGGCTTTGCCGGCAAGATCGCTCGCCGCGGTCTCCGCGCCGCCATACAAGGCGGGACTGACCGATGCCTGCACATTGCCGTAGCCCGCGATGGATGCGGAGAGCCCGGCCAGCAGCGTGGCCGCAGCCGCCACCGCCCACGGCTTCTTGCGGCGGATCTTGCGGGCCAGCATGATTTCCGGCGGCAGCAGCGACGTGTGGATGTCCGTCAGCTTCAAACCCTGCAGCGCCAGACCGTAGGGCACCGCAAACGTCAGCAGGTTGTCCTGGAACAGCGGCGCCGCCAGCACCTGATCGCCGACCAGCGCCTGGAAGTGATCCACGCGGTCGACTTCGTACTGCAGATTCTGCTGCAGGAACTTCTGCAGACCGGCCAGCTTAAATCCGTTGCCGACACCGACCACCCGGCCGATCTTCGCCGAGCGATTGACGCTGGAGAAGAAGCCGATCGACCGCTGGATTTCCGACACGAAATCGGTAAAGACCGGCCGCAGCGCCTGGAAGACGGCCCGCGGGTCGGGAGACTTGGTTGCGTTGCACTTGAGGTGCTCGGCCTTTGCAAACGTCAGCTTCATCTCGCGGGTCAACGCCCGGGTGAAGTGGTTGCCGCCGAGCGGAACGTTGCGGATCCAGATTTTCTTGCCGTTGGTCACCAGGAGCGTGGTGGTGTCGGCGCCCATATCGAGGACGATTGTGTAGTCTTCGCGGGGTTCGGCGTCTTCGCCAAGACGAATTCCCATCCGGTCGTAGCAGAGGAAGTTGTGCAGAGCGAGCGGCGCGATCTGTACCAGCTCGACTTCAATTTTGCGGGAGAGGAACGGACGGAGATGGTGCTCGACGTCGATCCGTTTCATCGCGAAGAGGCCGACTTCGGCGTCCAGCAGAAAACCGCTCTCTTCCACGCCGGCGGCGCCGATCGGCTGATAATCCCAGATCACCTCTTCCAGCGGATAAGGGATCTGCTGACGGGCTTCGAAGCCGACGATCTGGGCGAGCTTGGACGACTCGACGGGGGGCAGTTGAATGAACTTGGCCAGCGCGGTCTGGCCGGGCAGGCTGACGGCGATCGTATCGCCGGCGACCTTGTTGCGAGAAAGAAACGTTTCGAGAGCCTGAGCGATCAGTTCGTCCGGCGAAGCATCCGGCTGGCTGAGCAGCTTGGGATGCGGGACGTAATCAAAGGCGGTTGCGAGTACCTGGCCAGCGGTCTCCGCATACTGAAGCTTGATCGCCTTCAGCCCGGCTTGACCGATCTCAATGCCCCAGACTGCCTGGTTTTCAGCCATAACACATCACCTCGGACGAGCGCAGTTTGAGCAGTTCGCCAAAACACCACGAACGAGCATTCTCCGTCGGAACCGACGGTCAATGGACTCACATTTCAGATCGAATGCAGCAACAGATGTTGATCGGTCAGCGTGAAACACCGGCCGAACTCTTCGCGGAAAGGAGGAAAACATCGTGACGTAAGTCTCGATTTTCCCATCAACAGGCTATACCGGGACATTTCGAGTTGTCAACCAGAAAACCGAGTTCAGAAAAGGACTTCCGACAAATCCTCACTCCGTTTTCACATCCCCGCCCGTCCCCTTCGGAACAATCGGACGGATCGGGTTTCACAAATTGAGACGTTCGGGCGATCGGGAAAGTTCCCGATGATTTTTGAAACAGTCCGCCGAGCAAGACCACGCCTTGTCGCCCCGTTATGATGACGGGCTGATGCAACGATGAAACGGCCCTCCCCGCCGCCGAGAGTCCTCGCCGCACGACGTGACGCAAGGAGCTGCCGCGAAATGGCTTACAGCGAAGTCACCGTTCTGATTCCCTGCCACAGCCTCGAAGACTTCCCCACTGAGCAGGGGGATAAACCCGCCTCCAGCCTGCTGAACGCCTTTGCCGCCGCCTGGCACCCGGCCGCACTCGCGCTGACCGGCGAACTCCCCCGCTGGCACCGGGCCGACGAACCCCCGGAACCCCGACCCGATCAGATTTTCCTCATTCCTACGATTTGCGAAGACTGGCTGCCGCACGGCTGGGTCGAGCGTGCCCGGGAGGCCGGGGCTGTTGTCGCGGTGAATCTTGTCGACCGGAGCGAATGGGTTGCGGCTGTTTCAGAAGCGGTCGAAGCCGCTCCGGAGCTCTCTGCGGACATCATTGCCGATTTTCTGGCCCTCGGGACCGTCTGGCTCGAAGTCGAACTGCTGACCCGCCGGATGCGCGGCTACGAAACGGTCGACCATCCGCGACTTCGACAGCGCTCCGTGGCGGCGGCCCGGTCGGCGCTGGCCGGCGACCTCGAGACGACCGAAACGCACCTGCGCGCCTGCTTCGAATGTCTGCTCGAAGCCCGCGAGCGGATCTATCCCATCGAGTGCTACCTCCTCGATCTCTGCCTGCTTACGCCCGACGTTGTGAAGGACGACTTCGCCGAACGGCTGCAGAACTCGCCTCCGACGAGCCTGCTTGTCACCGGACGCGACCTGCAGACGATTTTCACCGAACGCCCGAACCTGCGAGAGACCCTGGCCCACGCCTGGACCGAACGCAAGATCGCCGTGGTTGGCGGGGAAGCCGACGAAGCCGCCACGGGACTGATGCCGCTGGGGGCCGCGCTGGAGCAGCTCATTGCCGGACATGCCACCGTTCGCGAGCTGCTCGGCCGCGCGCCGAAAATCTGGGGCCGGCGACGATTTGGCCCGCTGGCGCAGCACCCCCAGCTTCTGACTCGGTTGGGGATGCAGGCCGGGCTGCATCTGGTACTCGACGACGGCATCTATCCCGACTCCGAGTACAGCAAGTTCCGCTGGTACGGGACCGACGATTCGATTGTCGACGCCATCAGCCGGATTCCGCTTGCGGCGGATTCAGCGTCCAGCTATCTCCGCCTGCCGGTGCGGCTGTCGGAGTCGATGGATCACGACCAGGTGGCCGCGGTGATCCTGGCGCGTTGGCCGGATGTCTCCGCGCCGTGGTTCGAGGACTTGCGCCGGATGCAGAAGTTTGCTCCGGTCCTCGGCCGGATGGTCACGCTGGAACAGTACTTCGAGCAGACCGAAGCCACCGGCCGTATGGGAAAGTACTACCCGCGGGAGTATTTCTCGCCCTATCTGATCCAGCATGTCGCCCGCCGGGAACCGGCCCCGATCAGTCGCTACGCAACTTCGTACCGCCAATGGCAGCAGTTCGAAGCCCTCGACTGGTGCCGGGCTGCGGCCGCGGCCGTCTGCGGACAGCCGATCGAGACCGATGAGTCCCGCAACGTGCTTCGGCACATCGTGGCGGCCCACCCCGACGCCGAACCGGCTGCCCGCGAAGCGGCGGCGGCCCCGCTGGCACTGGCTGCCGAGGAATGGCCGGCCCGCCTGGCGAAGGTGGTTTTGCACGGCGCTGCCAATGGCCACGGATTCCTGTTGCTCAATTCCCTGTCGTTTCGTCGGCGCGCCGTGGTGTCGCTTCCGGGTCTGAAGTCGGCGCCGAAGGTTCAGGGACCGATTCGAGCCGTCCAGTTTTCTGCCGTCGCTCCCGACAAGAACGCGGTTGTCGTCGACCTTCCGCCGTGCGGATTCGCCTGGATTCCCGCGGATGAACGCGGCCCGAATCCCGCGCAGCCAAAGCAGCCCCTCGCTGAGGCGGGCGCCATTCGCAACGAACTGCTGGAAGTCAGCATCAGTGAAGCGACGGGGGGGATCAGCCAGATCCGCCTGCAGAATCGCCGGGCCAATCGGTTGAGTCAGCAGTTGTCGTTTCGGTTCCCTCGCGAGCGGACGATCCGGATCGGCGAAGGCGACGAGGTTGAGGTGATCAAGACGCAGTACGCGGAGGCGCGCCGACTGCATACGGAAGTGACCAGCGCCGGTCCGACGTACGGCGAAGTCGTCACGAGGGGCGAGATTGTCGATCAGACCAACAGTCAGCGTCTCGCGACGTTCCGGCAGACACTGCGGATCTGGCGCGGCCTGCCGCGTATCGAAGTCGAGATCGAGCTTGGCGAGGTCCGACTGCCCGAAGGGGACCCCTGGAACAATGCTTTCGTCTCGCGGTTCGCGTGGAACGACAGCACTGCCGCGGTGACGCGATCGGTGCTGGGAGAAGCTCACGGTTTCAGCGGCGAGCGGGTCGAGACGCTCGATTATCTGGAGATCGCCGGCGAAGGAGAGCGGGCCACCATCATACCGCACGGGCTTCCATTTCACCGCAAAACGGGGCCGCGGATGCTCGATACGCTGCTGATCGTTGCGGGAGAAGAGTGCAGAACATTCCGTTTCACGATTGCCATCGACGAAGCGTGGCCGCTCGCCGTCGCGCGAGATGCGACGATCCCCCCGCTGGTGGTTGAGTCCCCGGCCGGCCCGCCACTGATGGGAAATACCGGCTGGCTGTTTTCTGTCGACGCTCGCAACGTGCAACTTCTGCGAGTTCTTGAGAAGATGGATCGACCAACCGACGAGGAGCCCTGGGAGCACGATATTCCTTCGACGCTTCCGGAAGGTTCCGGCTGGGCGGTCCAGCTGCAGGAAACGGAAGGCCAGGCGCGTACGGTGCGGCTGAAGTGCTACGGCAATCCGACGTTCGCCCGCAAACGGGACCTGCGGGGGCGCTCGCTGGGCGAGCTGACGATTGATGGCGACGCCGTCGTGATCGAGATGGGCCCGCACGAGCTGATCGATGTTGAATTGAGATTTGCAGCAACGTAGGGCCGGCTGTGCCGGCCGAATTGTGCAGTCCCTGAGTCCAGATCGCCCGGCGTACGCCGACCCTCCGCGAGATCCCGATGATTGTGACGATTGATGGCCCCGCAGGCACCGGCAAGAGCACTGTCGCGCGACAGCTCGCCGACCGGCTGGGATTTGAGTTTCTCAATACCGGGGCGATGTATCGCGCCGTAGCACTGGCCTGCCTGCGGCGGGGTGTCGATCCGGCCGCCGACGCCGCTGCCGACGCGGTCGCCGCCCAACTTTCGATTCGCTTTGCCCATCACCGCCTGCTGCTGAATGACGAGGATGTGACCGAGGCGATCCGTCAGCCCGAAGTCAGCCATGCGGCTTCACAGGTCGCGGCAATCCCGGCCGTCCGCGCGCGGCTGGTGGAACTGCAGCGCGGGGCCGCTGAGGGCATCGATCTGGTGACCGAAGGACGGGATCAGGGAACCGTGGTCTTCCCGGAGGCGGAATGCAAATTCTTCCTGACGGCCTCGCCCGAGGAGCGAGCGCTGCGACGCCAGCGGGAACTGGCCGAGCAGGGGCAGGACATCCAATTGGAGGAGATCCTGCAGCAGCAGACGGAGCGCGACGATCGCGACCTGAACCGGACTGTGGCGCCGCTGAAGCCTGCCATCGACGCCGAGATTCTTGACACATCGCACATGCCACTCGCCGAAGTTCTCGACCACCTCGAACGGCGAGTGCGCGCAGTCCGACCGTAAGACGAATTCGGATGGAGAGGACGTCGCGACGGAGGCGCTGAGAAATCTTGGAAGAAGACTCTGGAAAATGAAATGCATGAATCGAGTCGTGATGAGTCCGGATTGAATGAAGGACATTGCACTTTGCGACTCAGGATCGCGTCACGATTCACTGTTCACGCTACGGGCCATCCCCCCGGGGATGTGTTTTCTGCGTCTTCCGCCGCTGTGTGGTGAAAACGGCCCCCCCACTTCTACGGCCCTGTTGCCGGTCTGTCACAGTCGGCTGGTCCGGGCGTCGACCATCGCATAAGATGGAGCCGATGGCTCCGCGCCGCTGCCACAACGTCGCCGGTCGCGGTCTTTGCTGCTGAGAAAGACATTCCATGAGACGCGTTCGCACCGGGGGCGGCTGGCCGGCCCTCTTCTACACGCTTCGAAAAGCCCGCGAAGTTGGCGGGATTTGGAAGCTCTGGAAGGCGATGCGCTCGAAGAACGCCTGCAAGACCTGTGCGCTGGGCATGGGGGGGCAGGGCGGCGGCATGGTAAACGAGCGCGGGGCCTTCCCCGAAGTCTGTAAAAAGTCGCTGCAGGCGATGGCCGCCGACATGCAGGGCGCCATCCGGTCCGACTTCTGGTCGACCTATTCCATCGCTCAGCTTCAGGCATTCACGCCGCGGGAGCTGGAGTCCTGCGGCCGGCTGGTCGAGCCGGTCCTTTACGAACATGGAAGTCAGTATTACCGGCCGATTTCCTGGGACGAGGCTTTCGAGCGAATTCTCGGGCGACTCAAAACGCTGTCGGCTGACGAGACATTCTGGTACTTCAGCGGCCGCAGCTCGAACGAAGCCGGCTTCCTGCTGCAGATGTTCGCCCGCATCTATGGCACGAACAACGTCAATAACTGCAGTTTCTACTGTCACCAGGCCAGCGGCGTCGGGCTGAACAGCGTGCTGGGAACCGGCACGGCCACGCTGTTGCTGGAAGATGTCGAACACGCCGACCTCGTCTTCATTATCGGCGGCAACCCCGCCAGCAACCATCCGCGGCTGATGAGCACCCTCAAGCACATCCGTCGGCGGGGGGGCGAAGTCATTGTCATCAACCCGCTGGTCGAGACGGGACTGGTCAACTTCAGCGTCCCCAGCGATCCGATCAGCCTGCTGTTCGGGACGAAAATCGCCACCCAATACGTCCAGCCGCACATCGGCGGGGACCTGGCGCTCCTGACGGGCATTGCCAAACGCGTGCTCGAACTGAATGCGCATGACGAGACCTTCCTGGTTCAGCACTGCGATCACTGGCCCGAGTGGAAGGTCCGCCTGCAGTCGGTGAGCTGGGACGAGATCTACGACAAGTCGGGCGTCGGACACGACGAGATCGAAGCGATGGCGCGGAGCTATGCCCGGGCGAAGAATGTTGTCTTCACGTGGACGATGGGCATTACGCACCACACGCACGGCGTGCAGAACGTGGAGGCTATCGCCAACCTGGCGCTGCTGCGGGGCATGGTCGGACGGCCGAACGCCGGGCTGCTGCCGATTCGCGGGCACTCGAATGTGCAGGGGATCGGATCGGTCGGCGTGACCCCCAAGCTGAAGGACGCGATTTTCGACCGGCTGCAGTCGCACTTCGGCGTCACTCTCCCGACGACGGTCGGTCTCGACACGCTGGCCTGCATGGAGGCCGCCGACCGGCAGGACCTCAAGTTCGGCTTCTGCCTCGGCGGAAATCTCTACGGTTCGAACCCCGACTCGGCATTTGCGAAGCAGTCGCTCAGTCGGCTGGAGACGCTCGTCTCGCTGAACACGACGCTCAACACCGGACACGCCTGGGGGCTGGCGAAGGAAACGATCATCCTGCCGGTCCTCGCCCGCGACGAGGAGCCGCAGCCGACCACGCAGGAGTCGATGTTCAATTACATCCGCATGAGCGACGGCGGACCGGCCCGCCTGCAGGGGCCGAAGAGCGAAGTCGAGATCATCGCCCGCATCGCCCGCGGGACGCTTGGCGACAATGGTCCGGTCGACTGGCAGGCGATGCAGAACACCAGCCGGATTCGCGAGGCGATTGCGAAGATCGTTCCCGGCTTTGACAAGATCGCCGACATCGACCGCACGAAGAAAGAATTCCAGCTCGACGGTCGGACGTTCCACACGCCCCGGTTTCCCACAGCCAACGGAAAGGCGCAACTCCAGGTTCACGATTTGCCGGTCCTCGTCGGAGCCCCCGAAGAACTCCGGCTGATGACGATTCGCAGCGAGGGGCAGTTCAACACGGTCGTGTACGAAGATTATGACCTGTACCGAGGAATTGACCGTCGAGACGTCATTCTGATCCATCCCAATGACTTGCAGCGACTTGGGCTCACCGACCGCCAGCGGGTGACGATCACCAGCGACACGGGCCGCATGGACGGCATTGTGGCGGTGGCCTTCGAGCAGATTCGGGCCGGAAATGTGGCCATGTACTACCCGGAATCGAACGTGCTGGTCCCGCGGAGCAGCGATCCCCGATCGCGGACCCCGGCCTTCAAACTGATTCCTGTGCGAGTTGCCGCATCCGCGGCCGTCGCCGCGCGGCCTCTGCCCGTCCTCTCCCGCTGAACAGGTCACCCGCCCGATCCGCTTGGGCGGATCGTTGAGTACAAGGGATTGTGGTCGGCGGATTTTGCCGAAGGCCGCCGGTTTGGCGGCAACTCCTTCGGTGGACGCGATTTCTGCGAGAAACTCCTCTTCGCGCACTCCGGATTCGTCGCTAATGTTCGCCGCGCCTTGAAACTGTTCCAACCGTTTTCCATCCGCGAAGGGAGTTTTGGATGCGACGTATGGGAGTCATGCTGGCTTTGTCCGGCGCCGCAATGTGGTTGTCCGGGTGTGGAAATCAGGGGACCGCTCCGCAGGCCGCCACGGCGCCGAAGGGCGGCATGGCTGTCGTCGATCTGGACGCCATCGCTCAGTCTCTGGGGCAGACCCAGCGAATCAAAGATGCCGTGACCATGCGGCAAAACGCGGTCAATCAGCAGTTGGTCAAGCTGCAGGAAGGCTATCGGGAGCAGCTTGCCGCCAAGCAATCGGAACTGGGCGAAGAAGCCACCGAAGAACAGAAGCAGCAGCTCGCCCGGATGACCAATATCGCGGGGCAGCAGTTGGGGGCCGCAAAGCAGCGTGGCGAGCAGGCGCTGACGGCGTATTCTCGCGAAGCGATCAGCAAAGTGGCCGCCGATCTGCGTGCCGAGATCCGTCCGATCTGCCAGGAAATTGCCGCCAAACGCGGACTCGGGATCGTCGTTCCTAAGAACGAAGGTTTCCTGCTCAGCGTCGACCCCGGCGTGGACATCACTGCGGAAGTTCTCGAAGCCCTCAAGGCTCGTCGTCCTGCGGCTCCAGCAGTCGCAGCTCCGGCTGCTGCCGCAGTTGCCGCTCCGATGCCAAGCGACGACGCCACAGCCGCTCAGCCCGCACCGGCCGGCGAAGAACGTCAGTAGTCGAAGTCTCTCCGCTGTAATTCGTTACGCGAAGCGGCACGCCCCTGAAGTGGAGCGTGCCGCTTTTTTTTCCTATCCGGCGCGGGCTCCGCACGGAGTGGTGGACATTGCGGAGAGGAGAACCTTTCGGGCTTGTTGCAAAATCTCATCAGCCGGAGCAGGAAACGGTCGAATGGAACAGGTGTGTCGTTCGGCAATGATGTCGAAAGACCAGCCCAGGGTCCGGGCGCCAGTCTTTGTATTGACGGTGCCGGCAGGACTTTTCGATGCGAATTCATGGCTCGTTGATCAGTGGTCTGCTTCTGGCCGCGTGGCTCTTGCCTGGACAGCTCTTCGGGCAGGAGGCTGCGCCGATTTCGCGGCCATCCGCGGTCGGAAGCCGATTCTGGGTCGTCAGCACTCGTGACGGCCGCGAAGTCGAAGGTGGTCTGGCGCCGGCGGAGTTTCGCGTCTGGCGCGGTTCCTCCCGCGGTATTGGCGGCGAGTGTCGCCTGGAAGACCTTGTCGGGAGTCTTGCTCCGCAGACGCCGCTCGCGGTGATGGTGCATGGCAGTTTCGTCGAGTGGAAATCCGTCGCACGCGACGCCTTCCCCACGTTCTGCTGGTTGCAGGGAAGTTCGCCCTCCACGCCGCTCAATGTGATTCTCTTCAGTTGGCCGAGTGATGACACGCCGCAGATGAATCTGGCGGCCGACGTCAATCTGCTCGGCCGGCGGGCCGGGCTGCAGGGAATGTATCTCGCCGATCTTCTGTCACGGATTTCTCCGGAACATCCCGTCTGTCTGATCGGGCACAGCCACGGCGGGCGAGTCGTCGCCGCTTCCCTGCATGTTCTGGGGGGCGGACAGGTCGAAGGCTGGCGTTTTGGCGGCGGCCAGTTCCAGGGGCATCGCATTCGAGCGGTGCTGGCGGCCGCCGCGTTCGATCATCATTGGCTGAATCCCGGAGAACTCTATGATCGGGTTCCGGGGCGGGTGGAGAAGTTGATCAATCTGGTCAATCAGGAAGACCTGCCGCTCGTGATTTATCCGCTGCGCAGTCCCGCGCTCTCGCAGGCCGTCGCGCTGACGGGCTTCAGGCCCGCTGATCGTCGGGCGATCGGGCCGAATGCCGGCCGGCTGCTCGATATCGACGTCACCGATCTGATTCAGACGCGGCATACCTGGGCGAATTACTATCGCCAGCCGGAGATTGCGGCGCTGATCCGACCGCACGTGTTTTTCGACGGCACCGACGATCCGGAAGCGGTGCAGAAATCGCTGCAGAAGCTTTCGGCCGGGCCGATCCGGGAGTCTTCGGCCGAGACCGAAATCCCACCAGGCCGAAGTAAATAGCAACGGGCCGGCGATTCCCTCGGAAGCGCCGGCCCGTCAGTTTTCGATCACAGAAGTCCGGCTCGGCGCCGGCGCCTTTCAATTGCGGCCGCGCTGGGCCCGCTCTTCTTCCTCGACGCGCTGTGCTTCGGGTTTGGCCGCCTTGACCGTACTCTCGAAGTGCGCACGCTCCTCGGCATCGACTTCGGCCATATGCTGCCGGACAGCCTCTTCATTGCCCTCGTAGGCAATTCCGTCCGAATTGGCGCTGCCGCAACCTGGCAGGATGGTCAGGCCGGCGAGAAGTGCGGCGGCGAGAGACCAGGCAGAGAATCGAGACGTTCGCATCGGATGCAGATCCTGAACGAGTGGAGTTCGATGAAAGCGCCAGCCCGGCGGATCGTCTCTCCAACTGGCGGGCTGACGCGTGAATTGAAATCGGAAGCGTTGACGCCAGCGTCTAGAACTCGCCAAGCGTTTGACCATCGTTCCGGACGCAGAGCCGGCGGAACGTTTCGGCGTCGACGTTGTAGGAGATGGAACGGACTGAACCGTCGACGAGCACTGCGTTGAACGCGCCCGCGTGAGACGATCCGAATCGCTCGCTCCAGTAGGTGGCTACGGTGCCGTCCGGGCGCACCTCGGGAGGCACCGGCGAGGCCGTCGGTCGTCCGGTATCGTATTCAAAGTCGCTCTGAGGGGTGTACCGGGCGTTCCGGATCTCATCCTGGTCCCAGCCCGAATTCGGCCACGCCTCGTTGTCGCCGCCACTCTTGCCGAAACCCATCGGGTTCTGCTGCTTTTCGCCGATCAGCAAGGTATTTGACGTTCCGTCGGTGATCAGTGCAAAGTTGACCGGAGTGCTGCAGGCTCGACGTGCAATAGCACCGTTGTAGCTATTCATTCCGTCGCCGCCATTGCCCGCATAGTCGCTCTTGGCGGAGCTGCCGTACATCATCGGAGGACGGCGGGAAGGACAGAAATAGACGCCGATCGCTGTCTGGTAGACCTTCGTGTCGCTCGGCTCGTTGTACAGATTGGCCTGCTCGATTTGCGGCAGGATCTGATACATCCAGTTCCATCCGCCGCGCCACTTCGAGTTACAGCAGGCGAGACTGCCGCTGCACGGCCAGGCGCCGACGGGCAGCGTCCGCTGGTCGTCGGCACCGCCATCCGGCAGGAAGCTGTAAATGTCGACGTAGTTGTGACACGCCAGGCCAATCTGCTTGAGCTGGTTCTTGCACTGCGTCCTGCGGGCGGCCTCGCGGGCCTGCTGCACCGCAGGGAGCAGGAGAGCGATCAGGATCGCGATGATCGCAATCACAACCAGCAGCTCAATCAGAGTGAAGCCCCTAGGGCGCGTACGGCGAGACAGATCGGGTGAGGCGAGAGTCACGGCAGGTCCTTCTCAAATGAGACGTTACAAAGGCAGGAACGCCAACCAGGCGTTACGAGTCCGGCAGGTGAGGAGTCGGGCCCCCTCCCCAAGGCGAGGGGGGTGATTACACCGAGAGGTTGTGAAGAATCGTTGAACGGATTGTGAATAAGCGTAAATACCTATAACGCTTCAGCGGTTCGTCGGTGAAAACCGTCTGGCTCTCCGAATGGCCAAGGAGAGTATCGAGACATTTGCCCGCCCGGCGCACGTCCTCGCGGCATGCCCCGGACGCCGGTAGACTGGCGCCTGCCGTTGCGCCGTGATCCGTCCCGGGAGAAACATTGATGACTCGATTTCTGTCGATCGTGCTGATGGCCTGTGTCGCCAGTGCGCATGCCGCCGAAGACGGCTTCGTCCCGCTGTTCAACGGCAAGGATCTCGCCGGCTGGAAGATCGTGAATGTCGCCCCCGGCACCTTCACTGCGCGCGACGGAATGATCGTCAGCACCGGCAAGCCCACAGGCACGCTCCGCACCGACCGGATGTACGAGAACTTCATCGTCGAGCTGGAATGGCGGCATCTGCAGCCGGGCGGCAATGCGGGGTTGTTCGTCTGGGGCGATCCGATCACGCACGTCGGCGTGCCGTTCTCCCGAGGCATCGAAGTCCAGATTCTTGATGGACGAGAGACCGCCAGCTACACCAGCCACGGGGATGTTTTCTCGATCTGGGGCGCCCGGATGAAGCCCGATCGCCCCCATCCGAATGGTTCTGAACGCTGCCTGCCGAGCGAAAAACTCTGCAAGCCTTCGCCCGAGTGGAACCACTACCGCGTGACCTGCCGGGACGGCGTCCTCAAATTGGCCGTCAATGGCAAGGAAGTTTCCGGGGCCAGCGAGTGCCGGCCCCGGAAGGGTTACTTGTGCCTGGAATCGGAAGGCTCGGAGTGCCATTTCCGCAATCTGCGGATCAAAGAACTCCCCTCGACGAATCCTGCACCTGAAGAAATCGCCCTGGAAGCCACCGGGTTCCGGCCGCTTTACACCGGGGTGGATCTCAGCGGCTGGAAAGCAACCGACGAGCACCAGGCGCACTGGAAGGTCAATGACTGGAAGCTGAGCTATGACGGCCAGTGCATGGCCGCCGATCCCCATCTGTGGACCGAGGAGGAGTTCGGCGACTTTGAACTGATCTGCGACTGGCGGTTCACGGGCAAACCGGTGAAGAAATCCTGGTCCCGGATTCTGCCGTCAGGCCTTGATGCGCTGGATGCAGACGGAAAGCCGGAGTTGATCGAAGTCGACGATGCCGGGGACAGCGGACTCTATTTGCGCGGCAGCGACAAGTCGCAGGTCAACATGTGGTGCCGTCCGGTCGGGTCGGGGGAGGTCTACGGCTATCGCACCGACGCCGGCCAACCGGCCGAAGTCCGTGGCGCAGTGACCCCCAAGCTGCGGGCAGACAAGCCCGTCGGTCAGTGGAACCGGTTCCTGATCACGATGCGCGGCGATCGACTGACGGTACGGCTCAACGGCGAGCTGGTGATCGAAAACGCCCAGTTGCCGGGTGTCCAACCTCGCGGACCGCTCGCACTACAGCATCACGGCGACGCCATCGAGTTCGCCAGCATCCTGATTCGCGAGCTGCCGCCCGAATCGCCGTAGGGCAGGCTCCCGCCCAATCTCGTTCGGCACGCTTTTTGCGCAGGCCGATTGAGATTGTAGTCTTTCTCCCTGCGGAGGGAGTGGCGATGGCGGAGAAGGGGCTGACGGAGGAGGAGCGGCGGGAGCTGATTGGTCCTTTGGCCGGGACCGTCCTGCTGCGGCGCATCTTTCCGCTGCTGCAACGATTGGCTCCCTGCGGGACAGAACGCGACACCGCTCGCAACCGGCAGCTGTTCTACAGCCAGTATGCCGCGCTCCTCCTGATCGGCTTCTTCAACCCCGTTCTCAAGTCCGCCCGGGCGCTCGTCGCAGCCTCGGGACTGAAAAAGGTCCAACAGCTCGCCGGCGGGCAAAAGGTCTCGGCCGGGGCCTTCTCCGAGGCCTCGTCCGTCTTCGATCCCTCGCTCCTGGAAGGACTCGTTCACGAACTCCGCCGCCAGTTCGCCCGGCATCAGTTCCGCGTGAGCCGCAGCGGTCGGCTGGGACGCCTTCCCAACCCGATCGTCGAACGTCTCGTCGCCGTCGACGGGACCGTGCTGTCGGCCTTGCCGCAGATCGCCGCCCGGCTGGGACGCGGTTCTCAAGGCCAGTGGCGGCTGCACACCCAGCTTCGCATTCACGACCAGAGGGTCGTGGCCTCGACCCTCACCGAGGAGCCGGCCAAAGGGCCGCACTCCGAGCGCGCCGTCACGCTCCAGCAGATCCAGGCCCGCGAACCGCAACCCGCCGGTGCGCCGGGAGACCTTTATATTCTGGACCGGGGCTATCGCTCGGCCGTGGTGTTCAACGAACTGGTCGAAGCCCGCTGCGACTACGTCTGCCGGCTCAATCGCGGGGACGGTCGCGTGGTCGAGGGACCGGTCAACGACGCGAACGGTCATGCGGTTCAACTCCCCGCGCTCACCGAAGCCGATCGCGCCGCGGGGGTCGTGGCGGATGAACTGATCGCGCTGGGCGGCGGCAGCGGAGCCAGTCCCGCAAGAACCAATCACGTCGTGCGGCGGATCACCGTCGAGCCAGTGCCCGGTCGACCAAGTTCGGCAAGGCAGGGGCGGCTTCGCAGCGACCAGACCGGGCGGGAAGGCCTGATCCTGGCCACGACGCTGCTGGATCTCCCGGCCGAACAGGTGGTGCTAATCTATGAATGCCGGTGGCAGATCGAGCTGTTCTTCCGGTTTCTGAAGCAGGTGCTGGGCTGCCAGCAACTGCTCTCGGCGAAGACGCGGGGCGTGGAGATCCAGCTCTACTGTTCGCTGCTCGCCGGGCTGCTCCTGGCCCTGGCGACGGGAGGCAACCTGTCGCGTCGAGCGTATGAAATGGTCTGTCTCTACATGACCGGCTGGGCCGACGACGAAGAACTCCTCGCCGCCTTCCCCCAGCCGCCATAGATTATGCAAGCACCGTGCCGAACGAGATTGGGCGGGAGCCTGCCCTACGCTGCCAACCCGAGAATCAGGGTTGTTTGGAAAATCTTCGTTTTCCCTCGCCACTAACCACTAGCCACTTCTTCCATCACTTCTTTTGTTCAATGAGCCGCATCAGCCGGGACGTCGGCACCGCCGCTTTGACGACCATCTGCAGCGGGGAATCGTCGCGTGCGATTTCTTCGTCGCCTGGATAGACGACGGCGGTGGTCATCGTCGCGATCCCCACAACGTTCCCCTGGCGATTGAGCACTGGACCGCCGCTGGAGCCATACGCAAACTCGGCGGTGATGGACATCCAGTAGGTCAGCTCCCGGCGTTCTCGCAAGGTGTAGTAGCGCGTAATCGACCCCTGGGTGTACGTGTAAAAGGCGTCGGCCGGATGGCTGAGCACGCCGACCCAGGCCCCGACGGGCTCGTGCAATTCGACGGCCAGCGGCGTCAGCCCCGCGGCGTCGATCCTGATGATCGCCAGGTCTTCGACAATGTCGCAGGCCAGCAGGTCGGTGACCGGATGCACTCGGCCGTCGTGCGTGCAGACGCCAAAGAACTCCTCGCCGATGTCCAGAAACATATGGCAATTGGTGACCAGGACGCCGTCGGCGGACAGCACCCAGGCGGTTCCCATGCTGACATCTTCCCAGCGCGGCCGGTCGTCGTTGACGTACTCGACCGAACCGATCGCCAGCGTGCTCTGCAGTGCCCGTCGGTAGATTTCCTCAGGGGACAAGGTCTTGTCGGCGGCGGGGGGGAGCGTCAGGCTGCATTTTCCGGGTTTGATTTTCGCTTTTAATTCCGTCGGGGCCAGACATTTGCCCGCCTTGGCCAGCTTGCCGAGGCGATTGGCAAAATTGCGGACGAACTCCCGGTCATCCTGGTAGGGCGGTTCGGTTCTCGGAACGGGATCCTCGGCCCGCAGCGCCGGAGCTGCGACGATCAGCAGCATCCACGGAACGAGGAACCAGGGAGACGGTCGGTTCTGACGAACTGGCGACATCAATCTGACTCCCGGGAAGAGGCGGCATTCGGGCAAGCTGTCGGACACGCCGACAGCGATGATTGGATCAGGCTTCGTTCAAAGGAGGAAGCCCTCTCCGCGGGCAGACCTCCAGCAGCGGACATTCCCCGCAGCGCGGCCGACGGGCGATGCAGATTCTGCGGCCGTGGTGGATCAGCCGGTGGGCGAAGTTGACCCACTCCGAGCTGGGCAGCAGTTCCATCAGATCTCGCTCGATGTGCTCAGGATTGGCGCTGGCGGTCAGTCCGAGGAGATTCGTGATGCGTTTCACGTGCGTATCGACGACCACCCCCGTTGCAATTCCAAACGCGGTCCCTAGCAGCACATTGGCCGTCTTGCGTCCCACGCCGGGCAGCCGAGTCAACTCTTCGATAGTACGGGGCAGTTCGCCGCCGAAGTCGTCGACCAGCCCCCGGGCCATTCCGATCAGGTTGGTGGCTTTCGCCCGGAAGAACCCGGTACTCCGGATGATCTCCTCCAGCTCGGTCTGGTCCGCAGCGGCCAGCGCGGGAGCGTCTGGAAACCGCCGGAACAGTTCCGGAGTCACCATGTTGACTCGTTCGTCCGTGCACTGCGCCGAGAGGATCGTCGCTGCCAGCAACTGAAATGGATTGGTATGGTGCAGGGCGCATTCGGCGACGGGATAGGTCGCCGCGAGGCGGCGAGCGATTTCCAGCGCCCGCGCCTTGCGGGCGATTTTCGATTCGCGCATGCGGGGCGCGGCCATCCGGAGTCCTTCTGATACGGGATTCACAATCGATAATGGGCAGCCGCCTGGTGACGACTCCGGCTTGCGGACGATCCGTTCTTGCGTCAACTTGTCGCAGAAGTTGCGACTGACCGGCGACAACTGGCGACAGCGTACTAGAATTCTGGAGGCTGGCGTCAGTCTGACAAGGGTGACGCGGCAATTCGCCGACGTGGCGGAACGCGCTGGCGAACAGGAACGATCTTTACCGTCAGGATGGCAATGCATGACTGATGCTGGCTTTCTCGATCCTGCACTATTGGACTTTTCCGGGCTGGCGCCGCTCTTTCCGTTGCCGAACGTGGTCCTGTTTCCCTATGCCGTGCTGCCGCTCCACATTTTCGAACCCCGGTATCGCCAGATGACCGCCGATGCACTCGCGGGCGAAGGCTACCTCGCCATGGCGCTGCGGAGGTCCGCAGGACCGGAAGAGCCCAGTGACGGCCAGCCAGCCATCCACGATGTCGTCGGACTGGGAAAAATCATTGCGCACGAGCGGTTGCCGGACGGCCGTTATTACCTCTTTCTGCGCGGACTGGCGCGGGCGCGCGTTCTGCGGGAAGTGGAGAGCGACCGGCTCTATCGAGTCGGGAAACTGAAACTCTGTCCGGAGACCACTCCCGAACTGCCGGTTGACGAATGTGAGCGACGGTGTCAGACACTGATGCAGTTCGGCAGGAAACTCCTCCCTAAATCCGATCTCGACGACGTCTTTCGCCACGCACTCGCGATGCCGGTCCCGCTGGCCGCCGTTTGCGACATTCTCGCGGCGGCTCTGCCGCTCCCGGCTCCCGTTCTGCAGACCTTGCAGGACGAGCTCCGTGCGGATCTGCGCAGCGCCCATCTGCTGCAACTCCTGCGGCATCTGCAGGGGGATTCGCGTCCCGATCCGCAACTCACGTTTCCACCGACATTCAGCCCGAACTGATCACGGGTCGCCAGTCAGGCCCGAGCGTTTGCTCTTTATCGTTTCGGCGGTCAGAATCGGTTCCGTCTCGGGATCCAGAATTCAGCAGGTCAGTGACTCTCCATGGCGCAATCGCTCGATTTGAAGCAGTACATCCGCAACGTACCCGACTTTCCGAAGCCGGGGATTATGTTCCGCGACATCACGCCCCTCCTCGCCTCGCCGGTCGCGTTTCGGCATGCCCTTGATCTCATCGCCGAGCGCTATGCGGACGCCAAGCCGACGGCGATTCTGGGGGCCGAGTCGCGCGGCTTCATCTTCGCCGCTCCGCTCGCCGTCCGGCTCGGTGCGTCGTTCATTCCGATTCGCAAGCCCGGCAAACTCCCCTGGCAGACTCGGCGGCTCGACTACGACCTCGAGTACGGCAGCGACGGGCTCGAAATGCACATCGACGCCTTCCAGCCCGGCAGCCGCGTGCTGCTCGTCGACGACCTGCTGGCGACCGGCGGCACCATCGACGCCTGCACGAAGCTCGCCGAGGGCTCCGGAGCCGAAATCGTCGGCCTGGCCTTCCTGATCGAGCTGACCTTCCTCAAAGGCCGGGACCGCCTCGGCAACCACGACATCTTCAGCCTGATCCAGTACCACGGCGAAGACTAGGTGCGTGACCGCACGGGACGGTCGCGGATCGGCATGGGTTAGTCCATGCGCCTCAATAGCCGCGGGATCCCGTCAACATGAAAATCGCAAGTCGGAAGGGGGGAGGGCACTCTTGTTTGCGATTTGTCGGGCGACGGCCGCACCTGCATTTTCCTCACTTGCCACTCACCACTAATCACTCGCCACTTCCTACCGCCCCTTTCCGTGGGCGGTGTCGCTCTGCCCCTTGAGCGTGGAGAGATACTCCACCAGATCCCGCAGATCGGCCTTGGAGATCTTCTTGATCAAGTCTTCCGGCATGCCGGACTTGCCGGTGGCCCGCTCGTCGATGTCTTTCTTGTTGACTTTGATGGTCTCGCCCATCGAGTTCATGAGCTGCACGGTATCGGCGTCTTCCTGCTTGACGATCCCCGTGTGGACTTTGCCGTCGTCCATGGCAAAGACCACGGTTTCGAAGCCCTTGGCGATCTGGCGACTCGGGTCGACGATCGCTTCGACCAGGTACTCGCGGCTCTTGTCGAGTCCGATCTTCGACAGATCGGGACCGACTTCGCCCCCATTGCCGGCGATTTTGTGGCAGCGACGGCAGGAAACCTCGCTGCGGGACAGAAAAATTTCCCGACCCCGTTCGACGTCGCCACCTTCCAGGGCTTCACGATACTCCCGGAGCGGGTCGGCGGCCTTGCGACGCTTTGAAAATGCTTCGGACCGCGTCTGCAGGTCGGGCGTCTGGCGGGCCTCGGCGGCGAGGAGCAGGTCGAGCTGGACTCCGGCCGGCGACTTCCCGGCGAGCATCCGGTCGAACCAGTCGGCGAGGACTTTGTCCGCTTCCGGGCGTTTCAGGCTGGCGAGGACGGAGATCGACGACTGCTGCTCCGCCAGCGGCGCCTCGTGCATCGTCTTCGCAAGCTCTGGGATCGCCCGCTCCGGATCGAGTCCCGTCAGCACCCGTCGGGCCTCGCTCCGGACGACGGATGCCTGGTCCGTCAGGCCTTCGTCGACGACCGTCAGGAGGTCGCCGCTCTTGAGGGATTCGAGCGCCTTCAGAGATGCCACGCGGCCGGAGGCCGGGCTGGCGACATCCCGGAAGATCCCGATCAGAAACGGCTCGACGTCCTTGATTCCGTATCGCCCCGCCAGTTTCGCGCCAAGTTCTCGCAGCGATTCCGGTCCGGCGAAAATGGCGCCCAGAACGGGGCGGATGGCCTGCGCCACGTCGACGGAGCGTTCGGGCAGGGGGCGATAGTCCCCGAGCACCCGGCCGAGCGGATCGGGCTTGTTCCAGTCCAGCAGTTCCTGCACGGCTTCAATTCTCACCGGCTCCGGAGCCGAGGCGTCAGCCGCGACGCCGGCGACCGCCTGAGCGTTCTCCAGCGCGCCGAGCTGATAGTTCGCACTGATCACTCGGCGGAGCAGGGGGTCGCTGAGTCCCGGCTGCCCTGCGAGCTTCGCCAGGGCCGGCAATCCGGCGGCGACAGGGACGTCGTGAATGGCTCGCGCGGCTTCCAGCACGATCAACGGATCGGTGTCGTTCAGGAACGCGGTCAGGCCAGGGTGTTGCAGCCGTCGGAGCGCGATGACGGCGCCCATCCGGACGGGCGCCGTGACGTGGCCGGCCAGTTCCGCCAGTGCTTCGGCATCTTCGGCCTTCGCCAGGCCGAAGGATGCGGCATGGCGGAGGACCGGGTCGGCGTCGTTGTTCTCAGCCAGGACAGTGATCAGTGACCTGAAGACATCGCGCGACTGGAAGCCGCGGGCCGCGATGGCAGCCAGTGAGCGGATGCGCTGGCTTTCGTCCTTCAGCAGCAGATCGATCGTCCGGTCGGCCCCGGTCCACGGGGCGTCGGTCAGGATTCGGGCAAGCTGCGCACGAATCTCAACCTGGGGATCGGAGGCCAGCGCCAGCAGCGGTTCCACGCGGGCCGGCTCAGCACGAACGATTTGTCCCACGCCCCAGATGGCATGAACGCGGGCATGCAAGGAGGAATTCTCAATTGCGTTCGCGGTCAGCTCCGCCAGCGCCCGGCGGTCCGCGAGTTCGAACTGCGCCCGCTGGCGGATGCGGTAGTCCGGATGGGACAGAAGGCCGATCAGCTCGGCGACCGGGCGATCCGCGAAACCCTCCCGCATGAGCCGGCCGACCTGCTGGACGACGTCGGAATTCCCGTGCTGCTCGTCGCGGAAGCGGTACATCCGCCCTTTGCCTTCTCCTTCCCAGCCATCGACCCAGTCGGACAGGTAAAGGCCGCCGTCATAGCCGAAGTCGACGTCCGTGGCGAGGACGGACCAGATGAACTCGTGGGCGTCGTCCATCTCGAAAGAAGCCCCCTTCGTCTCCAGCGAGAATGAGCGAACGCCGCTGTTGGCGGGCGAGCCGCGGAAATCGGCCAGGAAAAAGTGGCCGCGGTAACGGTCGGCGAGACCGACGCCGGGGTAGTGCGCCAGGCCCGATGGGCCGTCGGCGAAATTGGCGATTGGCGGCACAATGTAGGCCGCCTGCCCGGCGTGGGCGGGATGCCAGAGCTTTTCACGATTCCAGGGGCCGCGGTCGTTGAGGTACTGGTAGTACATCCGCCAGCCCGTTTCACCACCCTGCACGACGTAGACCCAGCGGGCGCGGTCGCCGCCGTCGGAGTTGTTGTCGCCGGTAAAGAGGTTGCCGAACTCGTCGAAGGCCAGTTCCTGCGGATTTCGCAGGCCGGTTGCAAAGACTTCGAGGTTCGAGCCGTCCCGTTCGCAGCGGAAGACGGCTCCTTGATCGGGGAGCGCGAACAGTCCCTGCGGCGTTTCGACGTGAAAGCCTCGGTCGCCGATGCTGAAATAAATCCGACCGTCCGGACCGAGGACCAGACCGTGCATATCGTGCCCCCGGAAGGCGACCCGGACGCCGAAGCCGTCGTAGAGAGGTTTCCGCACGTCGGCTGCCCCGTCGCCGTCCGAGTCCTGGAGCAGCCAGAGTTTGGGGATGCAGGTGTAGTAGACGTTGCCGTTCCAGGCGAGGACGCCGGCTCCGGTTCCGTCCGCGATCTGGTTGAAGCCCTCGGCAAAAACCGTCGACTTCTCGAACTGACCGTCTCCGTCGACGTCGGTCAGCAGACGGATGCGGTCGTGTTCTTTCGCGTACTCGGCGACGCGGTCTCCCTGGTGTTTCCGGAAGAAGGCGACGCGGTCATCAACCGTCTGGGCGGCGAGATCGTCCAGCAGCCATTTCATGTGGCTCCGGTTGTCTTCGACCCCCTTGGACTGGCGGAAGGTCTCGCAGACGAAGATCCGTCCCTGCTCGTCGATGCCGAAGGCGACGGGATTGGCGAGCTGAGGCTCGGCCGCGATGAGCCGGCCCGTCATCCCCTCGACGAGGCGGAATCGCTGCAGGGCGACTTCACCGTCGTTGGAGGCCTCGGCGATTTTCGGTGCATACGGCTCGTCGGCGTGAAGACACGAATTCAGCAGTCCAAGGGCCAGAACCGCCGCAGCAAAACGGAGTGGGAGACCGGGCATGAGGTATCTCGATGGTGTCGATGGCGGACTGACGATGGTTGGTCGAGTGTCGTCGCGACCGGAAATCCGCAGCAGAAATGGCACTGTACGGAAGCCAGCAGCCGCGCCGCAACTCACGTTCGTCACGCTCCAACGGGTTCCCTTGGGCAGAATGCTTGCCACTTATTGAACGTAGTGTCGCAAAATGCTCCATGTTGCGTTCGGAGACCGAGGGGCGTTGCAATTCGTAAATCATTTGAAAACCAGACGGTTGCGAGTTTCTCGCGAGAATCTGGCGATACGGCGCGCCAAGTGCTGTTGGTAATGTGCCGGAGTCTTTGATCACTCGGCGATCACAAGGAGGAAGTAACGATGTTGATCCTGACCCGCCGGCCCAATGAACGGATCGAAATCGGCGACAAGCAGATCACGGTGACCGTGCTGGAAGTGCACGGAGGCCGCGTGCGGCTGGGGATTGAAGCCCCGAGCAGCGTGGGAATTCGTCGCCAGGAAGTCACCCGGGCTCCAAGGAGCGAGTTCGAGTTCGCCGAGCCGTTGGCGAGCGCTGGACAACAATTCTGAAAAAATTGTGTTGATTCCTCGGTCCGCGTCGCGTAGCTTTGGCCGATAGTGTCCTGTACACACCATGTCTTCGGACAGATCGTCCATGCGATTCGTACTTCCTTGCTCCCGGCTGTCGGGCTCTCCACGGGCGCTGCTGCGCCTGTGCGGGCTGGCGGTGCTGGTGCTGGGAGCGGTCAGTACCGGCGCTGGAGATCTGCTCGCGTCCTGCGGCGACTACCTCCACCATGCTGCCGACGATGCTGGTCCGTGGCGGCTGGGTCAGGGTTCGCACGAACGGCTTCCGTGTCAGGGACCGGGTTGTTCGAAGTCCAAGGCTCCGCTGCAGATTCCGCCCGCCCCCGTGTTTCAGTTTTCGTCGACGGAGCGAGGCTGGCTCCCCGTCAGCACCAATCCGGAGCTGATCTCCGAGACCTCACCGCAGGGCCCTGTGGCCGATGCCGGAATTGGTCTCCTGCTGCTGCGTGACCGGCTCGAGCGGCCTCCGCAGTCTCTCTAGCCTCCCCGCGGGAGAGGTGCGCCCGGGCTTCGAGGATTGCGATCTGCTCTGGAACGCAATCCTCGACCGGATCCGCGTGCGTTTCGCAATGTCTGCAGGCCCTCAAGGGTCGGCGGCTCATAGCGAAGTCCCCTCTCCGCGGCGATTGCTCAGACCATCTCTGGCGGCTGCATTACGCCGCGCTCTGCCGGTTGCTGAAGGACCGGAGGATTCGCACCGGTTCGCCGGGTGTGCGCTGCCATGCGGCATGAGGTTTCGATTCCGAGAACTGCGCATTGCGTCCAGGCGACGCTGCGCGGTGCTGTTCCCTGAGTTCTCTGTGATTTCGCGCATTCCATACGTTTCTTCATTCCTGGTTTTTCCTTGCTTCGAGGTGCTCATCATGACTCGTTCCCGCCGCTCCGGTTTTACTCTGATCGAACTGCTGGTGGTGATTGCGATCATCGCCATCCTGATTGCGTTGCTGCTGCCCGCAGTCCAGCAGGCCCGCGAAGCGGCCCGTCGGACGCAGTGCCGGAATAACCTGAAGCAATTGGGCCTGGCGATTCACAACTATCACGACAACTACGGCTGCATTCCGATCGCCGACGTCAACGGGTCGTCGACGCCGATCTCCGCCCACGCCCGCCTGCTCCCCGGAATGGATCAGGCTCCTCTGTTCAACCTGGTGAACTTCAATGTTCCCTACAATCACGTCAACAACGACCCCGTGCGCGTGATTCAGGTGCCGGCATTCCTCTGTCCCTCCAACACGGACGGACTCCCGTCCACGCTGGGAGGACGGAACAACTATTACTGGAACGCCGGCAATGGCATCGTCATGTACGACTCGGGGCTGACCGGCCAGCCGGCCGCCAATGGCGTCATCTACCACACGCGCAAGATCGCCTTCCGCGATGTCACCGATGGTTTGAGCAACACCGCGGCGATGGCCGAGAAGATGACCGGCGACGGCTCGAATGGCGTTTCGAGCCCGCGGACGGATACCTTCCAGCCGGGAACCTATCCGACCACCCCGGACGAAGCCTTGCAGCAGTGCAATGCGATGGACCCGGCCGATTTGTCGAAGCAGGGCTACTCGAACGTGGGAGCCCCGTGGCTGCAGCAGTACCACTCCACGAACCAGTACAACCACGTCCTGCCGCCGAACGGCAGGTCGTGCATGTATCCTCCGGGCCGGATCTCGACGACCGCCAACAGTCAACATACCGGCGGCGTCCACATGTTGCTCTGCGATGGCTCCGTGCGATTTATTTCCGAGAATCTGGACCTCAAAATCTGGCGGTCTCTCGGCAGCGTCGCCGGTTCCGAGGTTCTCGGCGAATTCTAACGGCATTCGTCGGGCCAACCGCGTACCCCGGCGGCCGTTCGCCGCCGGTGGTTTCTACTCAGCGATGCGTGCGCGCCGGGCGCCAGCCCCGCACACTGAGAGTGGCCGTTTTCAGTCAGGAATCGTTCGATGCTGTCGTTTCGGAGACTGTTGGTCTACGCAATCGCGCTCCCTCTGATGCTCGGCGGATGCAGCAGGACCGCGCGTGACTTGAAGCTGGATGCCGACCTGGCTCGCGCCTCGCTCAACGAGGCCCTGAAGGCCTGGGCGGACGGAAAGCATCCGGAGGAGCTCGCGCCGGAGATCATCGTCGGCGACGCCTCCTGGAATGCCGGCCAGACGCTGGTTTCGTTCGAGATCAAGTCCGCCGACGAACGGTCGGACGGGACCAACCTCTACATTCCAGTGGCCTGCCAGCTCCGGGACTCGAAGGGCAAAGTCTCAAAAACAGAAACCATTTACATCGTCGGCACATCACCCGTCATCACCATCTTCCCGCAATAGCACGTCGCCTGCCCGTCGGATTCGCAGGCGCGATTCCCCCTCAACTCACTGCAGAGAGCGCTAAGCATGATTTTCCAGCGAACTCGGACGATCCTTCAGTGGCTGATTGTCAGCGGCGTCTGTGTCACGATCGCCGTCGCGGAAGAACCCGCTCCGTCGAAGCCCGCGCTGACTCGCCCTGAAATGAAACAGCGGATTCAGGCGCTCAAGAATCGCACGGCGCGGCTGCCCCTGCCTGCGCCGACCCCCGAAGAGATCGCGTCGGGACGATCGCTCGTCAACAACGGGCGACTGCGGTCAATCTACCTGCCGCCGTCGTGGCAGAGCTTTGTCGTGCCGGGATGGGGCGGCAGCACGAATCGCCCGCGTCCAGCCAATACGACCGCGCTGCTCAACGCCCTGCAGGCAAGTCCGGATTACGGATTCAAAACGCGACTCTTCTGGATCGTCTCGCGCGGAAACGATTGCCAGTACTGCCTCGGGCACCAGGAGCTCAAGCTGCGCCGGGTCGGGATGACGGACGACCAGATTGCCGCGCTCGACTCGAAGTGGGAGGTGTTTCCCAACGCCGAGCGGGCCGCATTGGCGTTCACGCACAAGCTCACGATGACGCCGCAGGATGTGGGCGAAGCCGACATTGCCGGGCTGAAGCTCCACTTCAGCGACAAGCAGATCATTGACATCGCCTACACCGTGGCGCGCTACAACGCGGTGAATCGCTGGACGGCTTCGACCGGAATTCCGCAGGACCAGTCGTTCGGCGGCGAAGAGCATTCGCAGCTCGACACGCCGACCTCCGCAGAATTTGCAGAAGTTCCCTCGAAAGTCGCTCCCGACGACGTGCAGCCGCGGCCGGAATGGGAGCCGATGGACCAGGCGCTGGCGGCGCTGACTGCGGCGCAGTCTCGGACGCCTCTGGTCGAGTTGCCGTCGATCGACGCCGCTCGCAAGGTCCTCGCGGCCGACACTCCCGGCGTGACACCCCCTGTCTGGTTGCAGGCGATTGCCGACATGCCGGTCGCGCTGGATGCCTGGCGACAACGGCAGGCCATGGTGCGAGATGGCAAAACCGACTCCCTCCTGAGAGCGATGATCGCCTGGGTTTCCGCACGGGAAAACCGCGCCTGGTACGCGGCAGGGCACGCGCAGGCTCGCTTTCTGGCGCTCGGCGGCGACCAAGCCGCATTGGCGAGTTTCGCGGCGCTCGAAAAGTCCGCCAGTCAGCCCGGTCACGCGGAAGCGCTGCGGTTTGCCCGGAAACTGACCTCGGCGCCGCACACGATCGTCGATGCGGATGTCGCCCGTCTGAAAGAGCATTTCTCGGATTACGAGATCGCGGAAATCATCCAGTTAACTTGCGATGCGAACGCCTTCGATCGCTACACCGAAGCTCTGCGCCTGCCGCTGGAAGGCGGAACGGCGGAGGTGGCGGGTCGCTGAAGCGATCCCTGGCCGTCGGAGTGAGTTCTGAGTCCCAGATGCAGACGCAACGTATGGACGCGGAGGGTTCTACTGTGAGAAGTGCTTTTGCTCCTTTAACGATCATCGGGATCTGCCTGCTGGTCAGCAGTCTCTCGCGGGCCGAATCGCCCGCAGATCGGCCGCGTCCGATTCCGCTGACGCGACCGGAACTGAAGCAGCTCATCGAGGATGTGAAGATTCGCGTCCCGCGGATTCCGCTCCCGGAACCGACCGACGCCGACCGGCAGGAGCTGGGAGATCAGGCCGTCAGCTATGAATCCGCGCTGCGATACTACTATCTGAAGGACATAGCATCGGGCGGCGGCGCACGTCGCCCGGGTGGGGCGGGCGGACCGGGGACTCCCGGACGCGCGCCGCGCGGCGGATTCGGCGGCGGGCGGGAGCAGGAGCCGGCGATGTCGCTGGACTACGCCTTCAAGACGCAGCTTTTCTGGATCGCCTCGCGCGTCAACAACTGCCAGTACTGCCTCGGGCACCAGGAGTCCAAACTGCTGAACGCCGGACTCAGCGAGGACGAGATCGCCGCGCTCGACGGCGACTGGTCGGGCCATCCGCCGGCCCAGCAGGCGGCCTTTGCCTATGCCCGCAAGCTGTCGCTTGCACCGCAGGAAATCTCTGACGCGGACTTTGAATCCCTGCGAAAACACTACACCGACCTGCAGATCCTGGAGATGACGCTGTCGGTCGCGGGAAATAACACGATCAATCGCTGGAAGGAAGGGGTCGGCGTCCCGCAACGGAAGGACGAAGGGGGCTACTCGCGCCAGAACGAGAACGCATCGCTGCCCAGTGGGACCTACCTGACGCCCACCGGCGAGAAATATCGGACGGTCGTTTCGAAAACCGCCGCGGTGACCCTGGATCCGCAGACCGGTGCGCCAACCCGGCTGACGGTGAGCCGCCGACCGCCGCTGGAATCGCGGGCCGAAGTCGAGCAGATCCTGGCCGCCTGCAAGGACCGTCAGGAACGGCTGCCGCTGGTGGATGATGCGGCGGCTCGCGCCGCGCTCCCCGCGGACTGGCCCGCCGGGCCGCTGCCGCGGTGGGTGCGGCTGCTGGCGAATTTTCCGCGGGAAGGCGTGCAGCGGGCGAATTCGATTCGCATGGCGGAAACAGGGGGCGATCTGTCGCCTGTGCTCAAAGCGCAAGTGGCCTGGATCATCGCGCGCCAGGATCGCGCGTGGTACGCCGCTGACCGGGCGAAGCAGCGTCTGAACGAGCTGGGCCAGTCGGATGATCTGGTCTTTGCGCTCGATGGAGACTGGAGCGAGTTCACGCCGCGCGATCGGGCGTTGTTCACCGTCGCCCGGAATCTGGGAACGTCGCCGGTGGTGCTGACGGATCGCGAAGTGGCCGAGGCAGTGAAGCTGGCCGGACCGCGGGATGTCGTGCAGACGGTCCATCTCACGACGATCAGCGCGTTGTTTGACCGTGTCACGGAAGCGGCCCGATTGTCCAGCCGCGAGTAGATGGGCGGGGTGCGGCAGAGATTGCTCGCGCACGAGGTCGCACCAGGCTCTTCCAGAATCTTCGAATTCATTTGTCTCAGCTCTGTTACGGACTATGAAGTGCTCACCATGACGCGATTGCGCCGCTCCGGCTTCACTCTGATCGAACTGCTGGTCGTGATCGCGATCATCGCCATCCTGATCGCCCTCCTGCTGCCGGCAGTCCAGCAGGCCCGCGAGGCCGCCCGCCGGACGCAGTGCAAAAACAATCTCAAGCAGATTGGACTCGCGCTGCACAACTATCACAGCTCGTGGCGATGTTTTCCCTTTGCCATGGGCGGAACGGGGAACAAATACTCGGCGTTGAGCCAGTTGCTCCCGCAGCTCGATCAGGCGCCTCTCTTTGCCCAGATCAACTTCTCCAAGCCGTACACGGACCCCGTCAACAACGTCGCGCGTCTGCTGGAATTGCCGCAGTTCCGCTGTCCATCTGACCTGCCGAACTCGCAGCCCACCGCCGGCGGAGCTGTCAACTACTGCCCCAACAAAGGGAGCGGCCTGACGTGGAATGATCCTGCGGCCAATGGCGTGATCTATGTTCTCAGCTCGATCGACATCGGCGAGATCACGGACGGTTCCAGCCAGACTGCGGCCTTCAGCGAACGAATGGTCACAGACGGTTCGAACGGCATCAGCACGCCGAACTCGGACACGTATCTGAGCAGCGCCACGCCGACGACGCAGGCCGAAGCCGTGGAGATGTGTGCCGCCGTCGACACAAACAATCTGGCGAATCAGTTCCCGCAGTTCATGGGAGCCCCCTGGATCGACGGAAAGCATGCCTACCAGCACATCAGCAGCCCCAATTCGCGATCCTGCGGCTTCCAGCCGGCAGGATTGGCGACGATGGTCGCGAATAGCCGGCATACGGGAGGAGTTCACGTGCTGATGAGCGACGGGGCCGTCCGGTTCGCGAGCGAAAACATCGATTCGGTCATCTGGCGGGGAATCGGAACACGCAACGGCGGAGAAGTCCTCGGGGACTTTTAGTTTCGCCATCATTGGCATGGTCTCCGATCTACAGGACAGCCGGCCCGATGAGTCGTTCGTGTATGGGCCCGGCCTGAGAAAGTGCTTACGATGATTGCTTCTGCCTGGGATTCGACCGGCGCAGCTTCACTTCGCGGTGCGTCGGTGCTGCTCTTCAGTTTGTTCTCCGTCGTGTTGTCAGGGTGCGGAGAGCAGCGCGCCAGACCCGTGAACGTCGAGCTGGCGAAAGCCACGCTGGTGGACGTGTTGAACCACTGGAAAGCCGGCGGAACCATCGAGGAGTTGCGGACTTCCACGCCGGAAATCGTCGTGCAGGAATTGCAGTGGACGAACGGTAGAACGCTGCAGGACTTCTCGCTCGTTGGCGACGGTCGGGCCGAAGACGCCAACTGGTTCTGCGAAGTCGAGCTCACGCTTTCGTCCGGCGCGAGCGATCCGGTCAAGAAGAAGGTTACGTACGTCGTCGGAACGGACCCTGTTCTAACCGTGTTCCACGCCATTCTTTGATTGCAGTTCGCCCAGGAACCGCTTCCCATCGTCTTCACTCAAACGATTCGGAAAAGAATCCAATATGAATTTCAAACGATGGATGGCCTTCTCGCTGATTCTGGGCTTGTCGGCTCAGAACCTCCATGCTCAAAAAATGCAGGAGCGCGAGGAAGAATTTCTCAAAACCAGACCGCTGGTCGGCGATCCCCTGCCCGATGTCACCGTGCATTCGCCGGACGGAAGGCCGTTCGAGACTGCGGGCCTTCGCAGTCACTACACGGTGCTGACCTTCGGCTGCCTGACATGCCCGCCTTCAATGTGGAATATCGCCGGCCTCGAAGCCGTCCATCAGGATTACGGTCCCAAAGGGGTTAAGTTCTATTTCATTTACAAGTCGCTCGCGCATCCCGAACTGGCGGGAGATTACGTGCAGCCCTTCACGCTCGACGAACGCCTGGCCCACGCTCGGCAGGCCGAGAAACAGTTGGGAACCAGGATCCCCTGGATCGTCGATGCCATGGATAACCGGCTCAAGCGAGCGCTGGGTGACCGCCCGAATTCACAATTTCTCGTGAATCCCGAAGGAATCGTCGTTCGCAAACGGGCCTGGAGCCATCCGGGGCAGGTCCGCAAGGATCTCGAAGAGCTGGTCGGCCCGGTCGAACATGTCACCACAGTCGAAGAGTTGCGGCTCGAACGGGGGCTGCCGCTGAAAGCCCCGGCGGCGCGCGGCGTCGTCCCCCGCCTCGCCCGACCGCAGATGATGCCCGTTGCCATGGAACCGAAGATCGAGTCCGACGGAATGCCCTTCTTCGCGAAGCTCCGGGCGGAAGCCGACGCGGACTTGCTGAAGTCCGGCCGGGGACAACTCTATCTCGGATTCCACCTCGATCCGTTTCAAAAAGCCAAGTGGAACAATCTGACGAAGCCGCTTTCGTTCAAGATCGAAGCGGCCGACGGCCTGAAACTCGATCCCGCGGCAGCGACTGCAGCGGAAGTCGCCGCGACGAGCGATTGCGACCCGCGCGAGTTCCTGCTGAACGTCGCCGCCTGGCCGAAAGGCCAGCCGCTGCGGCTGTCGGTTACCTATTTCGCCTGCGTCGGCGAGGAAAGCTGCCATGCGGTGCGACAGGAATACGTGCTGCATCGCGAACGGGACATCGACGGGGGCGGAGCGCGCGGCGAAGGAGCCGGCTACTGGGATGCGGAAGAATTTACAGCGCGAATGCTCGCCGGAGACCGGAACAAGGATGGGAAACTTGCGAAGAACGAAACGGTGGGAATCCTCTTGCCGCACTTTGAGAAGCTCGACGTCAATGACAATGGATTCCTGGAAGCCGAAGAACTCGATGTGGTCGCCGACTGGCTGAATCACCATCACCAGCCGGGGACTCCGACTGCGGATGCGGCAAAATCGACTGGTCGTTGAAAATCATCGACGTGCGCATCCCGCCGCCGGCGGAAATGTTCTCCTCGTTCATCTTTGGCTGGTATCACAACTCATCGGTCATCAGTCAATTCCCGAGGTATTCATCATGACGCGATTGCGCCGCTCCGGCTTCACTCTGATCGAACTGCTGGTGGTGATCGCGATCATCGCCATCCTGATCGCCCTCCTGCTGCCGGCAGTCCAGCAGGCCCGCGAGGCCGCCCGCCGGACGCAGTGCAAAAACAATCTCAAGCAGATTGGACTCGCGCTGCACAGCTATCACGACAGCTTCCGCTGCTTTCCCTATGCGCAGGAGTCGAGCGCCAAAGGCTTCTCGGCGGTCAGCCAGATCCTGCCCTACCTCGATCAGGCCCCGCTCTACAACCTCATCAACTTCAGCGTCCCGCAGAACGATCCTGCCAATACTCCCGCCCGCATGACCGAACTGACCGTCTTCCGCTGTCCCAGCGACGGACCGAACACGCTTTCCGCTCAGGGGGGAGGAATCAACTATATGGCGAACAAAGGGACCGGCGTGATCTGGCAGGATCCAACCGGCCCCAATACCGGTTTTCCGCCGCAAACCGGCGTCCTGTTCTATCAGAGCAAGGTTCGCATCGGCGACATTACGGATGGCACCTCCAATACCGCGGCCTTCAGCGAGCGATTGCTGACGGACGGCAACAACGGACTGGTCAGTCCGCGGTCGGACGTGTTCTTCAGCCCGGCGGCGCCGACCACGCCCGACGAAGCCGTCAGCATGTGCGCCGCGGTCGATATCACCAACCTGGCCAATCAGTTTCCGCTCTTCATGGGCGCTCCGTGGATCCACGGCCAGCATACGTACCTCCATATCGATACGCCCAACACGCGGTCGTGCGGCTTTTTCACCGTCTTGCGGGCCAATATGCCGCCGAGCAGCCAGCACATCGGCGGCGTGCACCTGCTGCTTTGCGACGGTTCGGTCCGCTTCGTCAGCGAAAACATCGATCGTCCGCTCTGGAGGGCCGTTGGCTCGCGCGCCGGTGGCGAAACTGTTGGCGAATTCTAAGAAACGACTTGCACACGGGCGCTGGCGCGAGTCGTGCGCCTGCGCCTGAAATCGGAAGGGAGCATCCATGAATACAGCTTTTGCCAGTCTCAATCCTTGGCGAGCAGTTTCCTGGTTGGTGTTGACGAGCGTGGCGCTCGCTCTGTCGGGGTGCGGAGACGGCCGCAGCTCTCCTCCCGTCAAAGTCGACGTCGCCCGCGAGACATTGCGGGCGACTCTTGAGAAATGGCAGGCCGGCGCGACCCCGGATTCGCTGCAGCAGGAGACGCCAAAGATCGTTGTCCAGGATTTCGACTGGTCCGGAGGCGCCCGCCTGATCGCTTTTGAGGTGCTCAACGGGGACGAGCCGGTGGACGCCAATCTGATTGCAAAGGTCAAGCTCACATTGCAGACAGGCGAGGCCGCCCCCGCAGAGAAGACCGTGACGTATGTCGTCGGGACCAGCCCCGTTCTGACAGTTTTCCGCGACATGTTCCGCTGATGATCGGACCGCAGACATCGCCGGCTCGTGCAGCCGGCTCAAGGAAACGACTATGCATCGTCTCTCCCTGACCCTTGTGAAGGCCCTGCTGATGGCAATCACCTTCTCCTGCTCAACCGCCCCGGCGGATGAACCTGCCACTCCGGAACCGAGCTTTCCCCTCAGCCCCGAGCTGCAGAACTTCTCCGTCGAGGAGATCGAAACAGCCTATGCCGGCCGGACTCCCCCCGAGGGGATCCGCATGTACCTCGCCATCCAGAAGGGATCGCGAATGGGAGCCGGCGAAGGCTGGTTCGGCCCGGCTCAGGCCCGCTACACCTGGGACTGGCTGGCCCAGCGGGCTGGCGCCGACCCTGCGGAGCCCCTTCCTCGCGAGAAATTCTCCGGTCCGGACGCCTGGTTCGCGCGGTTGGACCGCAATCGCGACGGCGCCATCACGCAAGAAGATCTCGACTGGTCCGACCGCAATTCCTGGGTGCAGCACGCCTACGTCACGAATCGACTGTTTCGCAAAATGGACCCGGACGGCGATGGTCGCCTCTCCCGCGACGAGTGGCTCAAGTTCTTCGACGCGGCTGCGGACGGCCGGGAAGTCCTGACGGCCGGCGAACTGCGCGACCACTGGCTGGCGGGAATGTCCTCGAATTTCCTCCCCGGCGACGGCCCGACTCCGGAAATTCTGCTGAAGGGACTCTTCTCGGGCGAAGTCGGCTCCATGCACGAAGGCCCCTCGATCGGCGACCAGGCCCCGGACTTCACGCTGCAGACGCACGACGAACAGCAGACGATTCAGCTTTCAAAGCTCTTCGGCAGCAAACCGGTCGTGCTGGTCTTCGGCAACTTCACGTGCGGCCCGTTCCGTTCGATGTATCCCGAAGTCGACGAAATCGCCCGACGCTATCAGAACGAGGCCACGTTCATTGGTGTTTACGTGCGCGAGGCGCACCCCACCGACGGCTGGCGGATGAGCTCCAACGATAAGGTCGGCGTGGAAGTCGCTCAGCCGACGACCCTTGCCGAACGCGTTTCCGTGGCGGGTCAGTATTGCAAGCGGCTGAAACCCTCGATCCCCGTGGTCGTCGACACGGTCGACGACGCTGCCGGCCACGCCTATAGCGGCATGCCGGCCCGGCTCTACGTCATCGATCGACATGGAAAGGTGACCTTCAAGAGCGGTCGCGGCCCCTTCGGTTTCAAGCCGGGGGAAATGGAACAGGCGCTGCTGATGACGCTCCTCGACCAGCAGCCAGCCGCCCCCGATCAGAGCTCGGCCCCTCGCTTCTACGATCGTCCGCGGTTCCCGCTCGTCGACAACGAGGAAGCCTGGAAGCTGCTCCCGTCGGCGACAACCGGCAGCGGCCAGCCATTGCCGCACTGGGCGAGGGCCCTCGCGCGACATCTGCCGCACACCGTGGCGGCGATCCTCGAACTCGACCAGCTCTATCGGACAACACCCCAATTCTCTCCGCGAGAACGCGGTCTTATCCGTCTGGCCGCCGCGACAGTCAATCGCAGCGGGTACGGGTTGACCTATGCCGGTATGGAGTTGCGCTATGCCGGCGTGTCAACCGCGGAAATCGAAAGTCTGACGCGCGGATGCCTGGATTCTCTGGTCGAAGCGGACCGTCGACTGTACGAATTCGCCGCCCAACTCTCCCGAGCCGGTCGCGATCTCACCGATTCCCAGGTCGAGCAGATCCGGAACGCGTACGGCGAAGATCGGCTTGTGGGGATTGTGCTGCTGACAGCCTACGCGAACTTCCAGGACCGGTTGGTCCATGCGCTGGCGCTTCCGCTCGAACCCGAGGGACCGCTGCGGCCGCTGAAGATCGCTTTTGCTCAGTCGACTTCCGGAGGATCATTGACTCCCGCGGCCGACCGGCCAGCTTTGCCGGAAAGCCCGGAGGGTTCTGCGGTCGCGGCGCCCGACTGGTCCGACTACTCGTTCGCCAAACTGCAGGAACGGCTCTCCGCGCAGCGGGATCGTCAGCCCCGCATTGCCATTCCGGAATGGTCGGAGGTGATTTCTCGCCTGCCGCAGGGGCTCTACAACCCCGACAAACCGCTCCGCATCCGCTGGAGCCGGCTCGTCATCGGTCGACAGCCGGAACTGGGCCCCGCCTGGATCAAGTGCCTGCGAGTGTTCGGCCGGGAAGCCCATCAGGACCGTGTCTTCGAGGAGAGCGTCTTCTGGGCGGTGACCCGCGAGCTGCGCTGTTTCTACTGCATGGGCCACTGCGAAATGCTGCTGGAGGTCGGCGGACTGAATGCCGAGCAGATCGCCGGCCGCACCCGCCAGATGGCGGAATCCCGCTGGGAGGCCTTTGCCCCAGCCGAGCGGACGGCTTTTGCGCTCGCCGCCCGGCTGACGGCAGATCCCGCGTCGGTGACCGACGAGGATCTGAAGCCGGTGCTCGCCACCCACGGCGAGGCGCGGACGCTCGATTTGATCTGGTGGATCGCTCGCTGTCAGTTCATGACGAAGGTCTCAGACGCATTTCAGCTCTCGCTCGAACGCGATAACGTCTTCGCCGATTTCGAGCCACCGCAAGAAAAGGCCGCCCAGCCATCTCGCTGAACGGGGCACGGGCCAAGTTGTTTCGGATTGCAGCCGCGCAGGCGCTCGCTGAGATTCAGAGTCCAACCACCAACCACCACTAACCACGCCCCGGCTCAACCCAGCAGCCACCGCCCGAGATTGAAATAGCACAGCAGCGTGACGACGTCAGCCAGTGCCAGCGCAATCGGCCCCGAGGCCAGTTGGGGATCGCGCCGGCAAAGCCGCATCAGGAACGGCAGACTGAGACCGACTCCCGCCGAGGCAAACACTCCGCCCGTAATCCCGAGAAACAGGCTCGCGGCCACGACCAGGCTCCCCTTCCAGAGCAGCGCCACCAGTCCGACGACGAGTCCGCACGCGCCTCCCAGCAGCAGGCCGACCGTGAGTTCGAGCTGGAGTTTGCGCAGGAACGATGTCCAGCGAGGCGGTTGGGAATGCAGTGCCTGAAGCGCCAGGCCCACCGACTGGATGCTCACGCTCTCGGCCAGGGCCGTTACGAGCGCAATAAACGGGGCGACTACGGCGAGCGTCGAAATGTCCTGATAGGCATCTGCGATGAGCGCGGAGAGCATGCCCCCCGCGACATTGCACAGCAGCCAGGGGAATCGACCCGCAAACGCCGGGCCTGCACGGACTTTGGCCGCTTCCGAGAGATGGATGCCGATCAACTGAAACAAGTCGTCGGCGTCCTGTCGGCGGTCGATCTCCTGAATTTCGTCGGTGTACAGTCCCACGTCGACGGCGCCGACCACGCGACGCTCCTCGTCCACAATCGGAAACGCCAGCAGCTTATGTTCGGCGAAGTACTCGCACGCCTGCAGCACCGTCGAATTCGCAGGAATGGCTGTCGTCTTCGATGCCATGATCTCCCGAATCGGCGTCCACGGCTGGCTCAGCAGCAGTTTCCGGGTGGCAACGACCCCCGCCAGGCGGCGTTCCTCGTCGATGACGTAAAAGTAGACGATCCGGCCGACATCGGAACTGGTTCGGACGACTGCGATCGCTTCGTCGACCGTCTGATTGACGTGCAGCAGCGGGGACGCCGTTCCCATGTGGAGGGTGACCGGGTCGCTGAGCCAGTCGGCACTCTTCCGGGGCGACGAACCCATTGGGGAGTCGGAAGGTCGGGCAATCTCGATGTCTGACGCCGACGGCGTCGGAATCTCTTGAGGTGCGGAATCCTCCGCGGAAATCTCCGTCGGGCTGGGAGTGCGCGTCGAATCGGCAGAGGTCGATGCCTCGTCGTGAGGCGCGCGGCCCGTAGGGAGATCATCGGGAATGATCGGATCGGAACGGTTCATGGGAGTCTGCAGTCCCGAGCGCGAGGCCGCGTGGCCGAGGATTGGGGCCGTGGAAGCGGAGAGGCTTTCGCCGAAGGTGTCAATTCATATCGACGAACGCGGCATTGGGGGGATCGGCTCAGGAAATCGAGAAGTTTTGCGCCGATCTGCGAGCAGGCGCTCAGCGCCGCACAATTCGCATGCAAGTCTGCGGCATCAGGCGGTCAGCGTTGAGTGACCGGGATCAGGACGCCGACGGCGCCGGGCCGCGGACCTTCTCGATCGTGATCATGTTGCCGCGATCGTTGTAGGCGATGTGGCTCATGTAGTGCCGCATCAGCATGATCCCCCGGCCTCCCGGGCGTTCGAGGAATTCTTCCTCGGTCGGATCGGGAATGTCGTCCGGATTGAAGCCCGGCCCCTCGTCTTCGATCTCGACCCGGACGGATTCGTCCGACAGATCGCAGCAGACTCGGACCTGCTTGGCGGGATCTAGCCCGTTGCCGTGCTTGATCGCGTTGACCAGGGCCTCTTCGAGCGCCAGCCGCATCCCGAAACAGTCGCGCGGCGGGAAGCCGTGCTCTTCCATGCGCGCGATAATCCGCTCCTGCACGGCCAGCCCTTCTGCCGTATCGCTCGGGATGCGGATTTCGAAGTGTTCCTGGCTGGCCATGACGTCCGCAATGGGGAGAACGGAGTGCCGTGAATCGGGCTCGCGCCGACCGCGCAGGCCCGGGAGCCGCGTTCGTCAGAAGCCTTCGAGGGCTTCGTCCTGGGTCTTGCGGATGTCGAAGATCTTGTTGAGACGCGTGATCTCGAAGACCTCGTAGATTTCCGGCCGGATGGCGCACAGCCGCAGCTTGCCCTTGGCCGCCTTCACCTTTTTGTCCATGGTGATCAGCTTGCCGAGCGCGGCGCTGGAGAGGTATTCGACGTTGGTGAAGTCGAGAACGATCTTCTTGCGACCGTCTTCGTCAACAAGACCGAACATCTCGTTGCCGATGATCTGGATGTTGGTTTCGTCGAGAATCTTCTTGTCGAGGAACTTGGCGACAGTGACGTCGGCGACTTCTTCGATGTCGAGGCGGCGGTGCTGTCCGGCAGACATGACTTCACCTTTTCAAGGTACGCCTTCTGAAGTGGCGTCCGGGGGTTCTGGAACGTCGCTCGGAAACCGGGCGTGCCGTCGTGAATGGTTGCGGAACGAAAGGAATCATCGACGGCCTGCGGGAGAGTTTGCCGGATGGGTACTTCTCCCGAGTCGTCGATCAGGGAATTCTGGATCGGTCTCCGCAGACTGTCAAGCGTGATCTCGCGCAGTCGCGTCGAAAGTCTTGGGGATTTCTGCGGTTCCGCCGTTTTCACCATCGGTCGGTTCGCCGCTGTGGAATGAGATCCGGATGCCGGAGTCCGGCGTCAGCGGCTGTGCCGGACAAATCGATTGCAGGGCTGTTGGCGACTGCGCGAGTTGAACGACCGCTCATCCGGGACCAGGAATCGGGCGGGCTGCGCCGTGTCGCGGTTTCTGCCTGTCGATCCCCGAAATCGCGCGGTTCAACATTTCTCGTAGACCACAGCGCTGTCGACGGGGGAGAATCCAGCGCACGCGAAAACGGCCAGCGCCGGCGTGTCGTCGGCGGGAACGTGCGCTTCGACGACGCTGATCATCTCCTGCCGGAAGTGACGGCAGACTTCGATCAGGCAAGCCTGACCGAAGCCTTTCTTGCGAGCATCGGGCCGGACTCGCAGGTCCACCAGTCCAGCCGCGCGAGTTCCCCAGCAGGGAATATAGAAGTCGAGTCCCACGACGGTGACCTGCGCCAGCGGTTCGCCTCCCGATTTGGGAATCAAAGCAAAATCGAGCGAATCCAGGCGTCCGCGTCGTGTCTGCCACCACCAGGTCCGTGGCTGGGTAAGTTCCGGGACGTCGAGCCGCGTGGCTCGACGGGCGTTGAGAAGCCGCAGACTGACCGGATCGTTCTTCGTCTCCAGATCTCGCTGCAGGATCAGGCGTCGAGTCTTCGGGACATAGTCCATCGACTCGAAAAAAGGAATCGCGAACGGCTCGGACTCCAGCAGCCCCGAGGACTCCGCTCCGCCGTAGATCCCGCAATAAAACGGATCCCGCCCCGGACTGGCCCCGGCCTGAATGCTGGTGGCGCCCCGGTCGCGAAGGTAGGCTTCGGCCCGGCGGACCAGCTCGCGTCCGATTCCCCGGCGGCGATGTGCCGGATGGACGATCACCATGCAGATCACGCCGTCGGTGAACTGGAGTGTCGATTCGTCGCGGGTCGGACCAAAGCCGGCATGAGCGAAGCCGACGACTTCGGTTCCGTCGACAGCGACGATCAGGCCGTCGCGATCGAAATACGTCTGCGCCACGACAACATCGTCGAAGACGTCGCAGCCGAATCCGCCGGCGGCGCCCCGTCCGAGCCCTGCCTGATGCCAGAGCCGGACCAGCCGCGGGAGATCGGTGTTCTGAAAACGGCGGAACTCGATCACGAATCGGGACTCCGGTCAATCAGGCAGGTCCGAGCGTGACCCCGACCGATGCAGTTTCATCCCTGACGCGGCGCCGGGAAGTACGCCCTGACGTCCTCCACGATCACCGGCAGAAGCTGCGGACGACGACGCAACCGCGACTCCTGATATTATTACCCGACAAGTCTCGCAGTCATCCGAGTTTCGGAAAGTTGTTTCAACCCCGATCGTCGGAATCCGCAGGAGCCGCTCTCTTCCAAACGATTTCGAGGCGACACTCAAGGCCAGCGTAGCGAGAGGCGAATGCTACTCCGGCGTAAAAAGTGCCGCAAGGAAGTGTCGCGTCGTCGATTCCTTCTTTGAATGGCGACGACGTATCGGCGGTCGCCGATCCGGACACGGGTCGGAGGGCCGGAAATCGGGTGCGCCATGAAAAACAAAATGATGCCGCAGGACCGAGGAACGGACTCCGGGTTTCCTGCTGCAGGTGCAACATCGCCGATTCGTGGTGAGTTGTCGAGGGCGTCGCTACACTGTTTCGACCTCCAGCAACAAGGCCGCGAACTGGCCTGCATTCATTGTCCTCTGCGAGATTGATCAGCGAATCATGAAAGCGATTGCCGTTCATCCCGGGCGTCCCCACAGCGTCCATTTGCGAGAAATTCCCAAGCCGTCACTCGCGGACATTCCGAATGGGCGCGGCGTGCTGGTGCGCGTGCTGCAGATCGGCGTCGACGCGACCGATCGTGAAATTAACGATGCGCTCTACGGGAATGCTCCGGACGGCAACGACTACCTGGTGCTGGGGCACGAGAGTTTTGGCGAAGTGGTCGAGGTGGGTTCCGCAGTGCGGGACCTGAAACCCGGCGATCTGGTCTCCTGCACCGTACGACGTCCCGGGACGTCGATCTACGACCAGATCGGCCGGAATGACATCACCAGCGACGAGGTCTATTTCGAGCGCGGAATCAATCTGCGGCACGGCTACTTGACGGAATACTTCGTCGACGACATCGAATACATGGTCAAGGTGCCTCAAAAGTTGCGTCACCTGGGGGTACTTTCGGAACCTGCCAGCGTCTGCGCCAAGGCGCTGGAGCAGGCGTTCCTGGCGCAGCAGCGTCTGCTGGTCTGGAATCCGCAGCGGGCATTCGTCCTGGGAGCCGGACAGATCGGTCTGCTGGCCACAATGATGCTCCGTCTGCGGGGGATCGAGGTCTTCACGGTCGCTCGACAGAGAGGCCCGAACCTGAAGCAGGAGATCGCCGAAGCATACGGCGCGAAATACATCAGCAGTCAGGAAACGTCGTTGGCGGATCTGGCCAGGCATGTCGGCAAGCCGGATCTGATTTTCGAAGCGACCGGCAGTGCCGCGATCGCTTTCCAGGCGATGGAAGTCCTCGGACATAACGGGGCGCTGGTCTGGACGAGCATCACCGGCGGACAGCACAAGGTCGAAGTCCCCGGCGACAAGATCAACCTGGAATGGGTGCTGGGAAACAAGCTGCTGGTGGCGTCGGTGAATGGCAATCGCCGGCACTTCGAGCTGGGCATTCAGGCCCTTGCTCACGGGGAACTGGCCTATCCCGGCGTCACCGAGCGGATCCTGACGAATCCGGTGCAGGGGCTCGACAACTACCAGGAGATGATGCGACTGCTGGTCGAGGATAAGTCCGCGTTGAAAGTCTTTGTCAACGTCGGAGCCTGATCCGAATCGCCCTGGCGTGCGTTCTCGCTCCTGGCAGTACGCCGAACAGATCGTGCGGGAGTTGATGCCGGGATGACGCTGGCCGCGTGCGGACGACTGGTGCGGGAGCTGCATGGGACGCTGAGCCGCCTCGAAGCGGCGGCGCGTCCGCTGAATCTTTCGCCGCTGGCGGGGCGGGAGTGGCACGAACTGCTCGATCGCAAACTGCTGCCGCAGCTCGCCGACGATCCCTATCTGGTCGTCGCCGTTGTCGGCGGAACAAACATCGGCAAGAGCGTGGTGTTCAACCACCTGGCGGGATTCCGCGCCAGCGCCAGCAGTCCGCTGGCGAGCGGGACAAAGCACCCGGTCTGCGTTCTGCCGGCCGACTTCTCGCAGCGGCACAATCTGGAGGAGGTCTTCGGCAGCTTTCAGCTCGTCGAGTGGCAGAACTCGGAGCAGGCGCTCGAGGACCGGGCGGGCGACACGCTCTTCTGGCGGACGTCGGAGCGATCGCCCCGCAATCTGCTGCTGCTGGATACTCCCGACATCGACAGTGACGCCCCCGTCAACTGGCAGCGCGCCGACGCCGTGCGACAGGTGGCGGACGTGCTGATTGCCGTGCTGACTCAACAGAAATACAACGACGCGGCCGTGAAACAGTTTTTCCGCAAGGCGGCGGCGGAAGACAAACTTGTGGTGATCGTCTTCAATCAGTGCGAACTGCCCGACGACGAGGCCTACTGGCCGCTGTGGTTGAAGACCTTCGCCGGCGAAACGGGACTGTCTCCGCATGCGGTCTACGTCACCCCCGGCGATCGCAAGTCGGCGGAATCGCTGACATTACCGTTTCATGAGCGGACATGGTCGCTGGTCGATGAGAAACCGATTGGCGAAGTGGTCACGGCTCAACACCAGACCCCCTTCCGCGAAGTCCTCTCGACGCTGCGCTTTGGAGAGATTCGACTGCAGACGCTGCGGGGGTCGCTCGATTGCCTGCTCAATCCTGGCTCCGGGGCACCGGCCTATCTGGAGGAGATCGCCGCCCACAGTCAGGCCTTCCGCAGTGCGGCGGATCTGCTGACGGCCCATCGGCTGGCTGAGGTCGAGAATTGGCCGACCGCCCCGACGCCGCTGCTGATCGGCGAGATTCGTCGCTGGTGGGGTGAGCAGCGGACCGGCTGGTCGGCCAAGGTCCATGGGTTTTACGACACCGTCGGCGGCGCGCTGCTGACTCCGCTCGCATCAGCCCGCAACTGGTGGCAGGGGCCGCCCGTCGATCCGGTCGAGGAATATCGCCGACGGGAGTGGGACGCGGTCGTCCGCGCGGTTGAAAAGATTTACGAGAAGCTCACATGGCTGAGCGAGCTGGGGAACGCCCTGCTGAAATCGCGGCTAGATGGATTGCTGACCGGCGTCTCCCGAAGCGAACTGTTGCTGAGTCTGGAGCAGGAGCATCGCACCCATGCCTTTGACGCCGAGCTGAAACAGATCGTCGGGCAGGAACTGATGGCGTTCCGGGAAGAGAATCCTCAGTCTTATCAGCTCTTCAAGCGGATGGACGCGGCTGCTGCGGCGGCCCGGCCGGGTTTGACGATCGTCCTGGCGCTCACGGGAGTCGGACTGCCGTTCGGCGAAGCGGCCACGCACCTGGCCTCGGCGGCCGCGGTCCAGGCGGCGCTCCATGTGGTGGGTGACGTCGCCGGGGGAGCGGCGGTCGCTGCGGGGGGCGAGCTCGCCGTCAGCCAGACCGCATCAACGGCCACGGGATACCTGCAGGCCTGGTTTCATCGGCTGCAGGATGCCTTCGCCCGTAAGCGGGCCGGCTGGCTGGCGACTCGGCTCGAAGAACGGCTGCTGGGAGGCCTTTCGACAGAGTTCCACCAGGCAGCGGGCCTGCCGCAAGCGGACGAGTACCGTGAGGCAGCTCGGCTGCTGCGCGAGTTACGACAGACCATGCAGTCGTTGCTCAGGGCGAGTTGAAAGAGAATGGAATCTCGCAGAGGCGCAGGGGTTTTGAAGTTCGTAGTGACGAATTGAGGTCGAGAAAGAAATGAAAGCGCTCTCCATGTTTCTGGCGATCAGCGATCAGCGATAAGCCCTCTTCTCCGGCTGGCTACTCCCTACTCTCTACTCCCTGTTCCTTGCTCGTTCCCCCCCCCAGGGCCACACCGATGTCCGCCAGCGAACTGGTCCACCTGGAACTTCTGACAGAAGTCGACGGCCTGCTGAAGCGGCTGACGCACTGGGCCGGCGAAGCTTCGCCGTGGGAGCCCGTTCAACACTGCCGGGCTCTTGTCCAGCGGCTGCTGACCCGGATTGAACCCTTACGCATTCGCCTCGAAGCGCCGCTCGTCGTGGCGACGTTCGGCGGCACCGGCACCGGCAAAAGCTCACTGGTCAATGCGCTCATCGGTGAAGAACGGACTCCGGCGGGACGTCAGCGACCGACAACGACCGAGCCGGTCCTGCTGGTCCATCCCGAAACACGCCTGGAAACGTACGGCCTGCCGGTCGATGAATTGCGGGTCGTCCGCTGTGATGTTCCGTTTCTGCGGGAAGTCATCCTGCTCGATTGCCCCGACCCTGACACGAGCGATACGGAGACGCCACAGAGCAATCTGGCGCGACTCCACCGGCTGCTGCCATTCTGCGATGTCCTGCTGTATGTCACGACTCAACAGAAGTATCGCTCGGCGCGCGTGGGAGACGAGCTGGCGGAAGCCGCGGCGGGCTGCCGGCTGGTTTTCGTGCAGACGCACGCCGACAGTGACTCGGACATTCGCGACGACTGGCGGACTCAGCTTGCCCCGGCCTATCGGGTGGCGGAAATGTTCTTCGTCGATTCCCGGCAGGCGCTTGCGGAGCAGCAGCACGGCATGCGACCGACCGGAGACTTCGGTCGGCTGATGAATGTGCTGGCCCAGGAACTGTCGTCGTCGCAACGGGTATCAATCCGCCGGGCGAACCTGTTGGGGCTGGTTGATGCGGCTCTTCAACATTGTCGGGAGAAGCTGGCCGGGCAGGGGGCTGCCGTCGAGCGGCTGGCCGGCGAACTGGCCCGGCAGAGGGAGAAGTTGATCGCCGCGATGTCGAAGCAACTTCGCGCCGAACTGGAGACCAGCCAGGGACTGTGGGAACGTCGGCTGCTCGACAAGCTGCTGTCGCGATGGAGTCTTTCCCCCTTCAGCCTCCTGCTTCGCGTTTACCACCAGCCGGCGGCCTGGCTGTCGTCGCTGGCCCTGCTGAGGGCGCGGAGCAGCGCCCAAATGGCGCTGCTGGGATTGTGGCAGGGAGCCCAGTGGGTCCAGCGGCAGGCCGATTCGTTTGCGGGAACGACATCGGGCCTGAAAGGTCTGGGCTGGGGCGAGACCGAATTCCGCGAGGCGCAGCTCATCGTCGATGGCTTCGCGCGGGACGCCGGGTTGGAACCCGAATTCCGGACGCGCCTGGCACGGGAATCGGCGGCGGATGCGTCGCACCAGGTCGAAGAAGATTTTCTCCGGCAGGTCTCGGAGCGAATCGACCAGTGTCTGGAGGCCGCAGCCGAACGCCATTCTCGCTGGGGCGTGAGAGCCTGGTACGAACTGCTGTGGTCGGTTCTGCCGCTCTTCCTGCTCGGAATGGTCGCAAAGAATTTTTTCTACGACGCGCTGATTCTGGGCCGCGACTACCTGGATCTGCGGTTCTACCTTCCTGCCATCCTGTTCACGCTACTGTGGTCAGGACTGTTTCTGATGGTCTTTACCGGCCGGCTGCGACGGGGACTTCGGCGGAACATCGCCACGATCACCACCGATCTGGCGGGCAGTCGGGCGGGAAGTCGCCTGTTTCCAACCCTGGAAACCGCCTGCCGGGACTTCCAGCGGGACGACGAGATCCTGGAAGGACTGGCCGCCAACGTGGAGTCAGTCCGCGCCCGACACAGTCAATGGGGAGCGTTGGGCGGAAAGAGATTCGCGGCTTCGTAGTCCCCAAGTTTGGGACTGAAATTTCCGGTTTTCCGGGGCGCCTGCTCTCGACTCCGGACGCTCGGCCCTCGACTTGTCCGTCCTTCCCTTGCCCGGCGGGCAAATTTCGGTAAACTTCGTCCAGCAACGCGAACCCGCTTCGGCGGCAGAACGTCTGCAGAACTGCAAGGCGGTGTAGCTCAGTCGGTTAGAGCAACGGCTTCATAAGCCGTGTGTCGTGGGTTCGAGTCCCTCCACCGCTATTGATTTCTTCAGAAACCCCTTGTTTTCAAGGGGTTTCTTTCTTTTACTGTGCGTCGGATGTGCGTCGGTTCGGGCCAGTTCGGGGTGGGTTTGCGTCGGATTTTGCGTCGGATTTTCTGATGGGGGTTTGGGCGACTCCAGCGCCGCGGCGAAATGGTCGTCGGTGACCTGCAGGTAATGCTCCTGGGCCACCGCCTGCGTGTTCCCCAGCCACTGGCAAACCACGTGGATCGGGAAGCGGTCGGCCAGGCCGCCCGCAGGTTGTGGAACCGGTTCGGCCAGGGCTTGAACCCGGCCATCTCGATCACTGAACACCGCGGGATCGGTCAGGGCCAGCGTCGATGGCCCTGAGTGCGCGCCAGCCCTGGACAGGGGACGGTCCATCGCTGTCGCGAACTGTTGGCACTTCGGCTTTTGGGGATATACTGCCAGTGCACCAGTTCGCGTGGACACGGGGCCGCCCGATTCCCCGCCGTCGCGAGTTGGGTGATGGCGTCGTCAACGGAGCGAATCATGGCGGCACGGCATTTCTGGGAACTGGAAGGGATTTTCGCCTTCGGCGAGCCTCTGAAGATTTTCGCCATCGAAATTGAGCGGGAAGCCGGCGATCCATTGCCGTACAGCGTCATCGACTTTGCCATCGAGGACAACGTCCATCTCTGGACTCGGCTGATGGAGAAGTTCAACGGCCAGGGGACTGCCGAATTCGAACGGCTGTTCCTCATGTCGACGGAATGGAACGGGCTGAACGCCGTGGCCCGTGGAAAGGCCGATCAGCTCGCGAAGCCGCGGCTGTTTTCGCTGCTGAAACGCACGCCCTCGTATCACGGCCCAATCCTGGGAATTGCCGTGGACAAGTCACCGCAGAATTTGCACATCGTCAATCGGTTTCGCCACGGTTCACCGCTCGCCGGCCCCTATCGAGGGTAACGCGGTTACGGCAGCGCATCGGCCAGTTCCGAGCGGTCCTTCATCTTCAACTGGTCGACATCCAGCGTGTCCTTGGTCACGTAGACGCGGTTCTCCTGCAGGAACGTCGCCTCGAATTCGCCGTCGGAACCGGCGCGGATCAGCCAGACTGCCATGTTGTCTCCTCGCTCTACTGTGGCTTCGTCGTCGTCCCGCGCCCGGTTGGGGTGAGGCCGTTTTCCCGCAGCCAGGCCAGGCCCTGCCGGATCTCGGCGGCCGAGAACTTGGCCTTCTCGGAGTGCCAGTTCTCGCGGAAGTCCTTCACGATTTGGGCGTCGTTCGGGGTTTCGCCGTCTTGTCGTGGAACAGGAACCCGTCGCCGTTGCTGCTGAAGACGAACGGCAGGTCGAGAGCGTCGGGCGCCGCGTAGCTCAGGGCCTGCTGCATGCCGGCCCCAACCGCCTGGGTGTTGTCCTTGGCCTCGACGACGCCGATCCGGAGATTTTCGCGGTACGACAGGACATAGTCGGCCCGCTTCTTGTCCCCGCGCTTGACGGTCTTCCCCTGGACGAGGATCTGCCCGGCGGTGAAATTGACTTCCTGCCGGACCTGCGTGGAGAAATCCCACCCGGCCTGCTGCAGGGCCGGCGTGATGAACTGCGTGCAGATGTCGGTTTCGGAGAGGGAGGTTTTGTCGACCGTCATCAGGGTGGCAGACCTGCGGCGGGGCGGAAACTGGACGAAAGATAACACTGTCTAAGACTGTACGGGACGGCGGGGGCTGGGGCCAGCCCGAGTATTGCGATGGCCGTTGGACGCACGGCCGTCTGAATTCCAGCCAAGACCGGCGACGGAATGAATGCTTTCACGCGACGGAGTCGACCGTCGCAACTCGCCGATCATCAAGAACTTGACATTGGCGACATTCGTTCTATCGTCCTTGGAGGCTGCCCGAACAGAAGTCGTTGCGTTGCCGGAGGATGCGAAGTGCTGGAAGGATTGCCATTGCTGTTTGATTTCCCGGTGATCGCATTAACGCGGGAGCGACTTCGCGGTTCACTCGCGGTGGTCGTCTACCATCTGCTCGGCGACGTCATCAATGCCGCAGAGCATGCGCTGACGCACTACCTGCCTCTCACGCTCACCGAGGAGTTTCTCCAGAATTCCAGTCTCGGCACTCCATACTACAAGTGGGCCAAGTTCACCAACGACGACTTCGAGACGCTGGATGAGTGCGTTCGTCGATTGCTGCCGGCTGCGTGGAACTGGTATTACGATTCGTCCGGTGAAGAGCGAAGGCGGTCCGGGACAGACAAGGACGCATGGAACTGGTTTCACCAGATCAAGATTCAGTATGCGTCCTGCGTGGTCGATCCGAGCGAGCCGAAGCTGACGGTATCCGGGCTGAGTTCCGTCGGCAGGATTGACCCGGTGGACCGACGGTTCCTGAACGTCTGGAGCCGGAGGCGAAAGGAAGGTTTTGAGCAGCCCCCGCCAATCATCACAAAGTCCGTCTGGGACATTTCAGATCGGTCCGTAATCACTGAATTGCAGCGGTCCGGACTGTCCAGAGTGACCGAAATGCACCGGCTCTATGCCGAGCTTGGGGAGTGGTTGAGGTCGAATTGCACGATAGGCGAGATTACCGCCTCGCACCGCAATACACTGTCGGAGGGCTTGCTGGGATAATGGCGGGTAGTCTGGCGGTGTATGCCAACCTCGGCCCGCCCGACGTCATTCCCCGCAATACTCTGAAACCGAAGGAACGTCCCGATGTCCTGTCGACTCCTGATGCTGGTCGTTACGGCAATTCTGGTTCTCGGCTCCGGCAGCACTCTGGTTCGAGCCGAGCACGAAGGCAAGGTTCAGATTCTGTTGCTCGGTGACAGCACCACGGAAGGGAGCGTTCCGCGACGCCACGTTCCGCAGGGGCCGCATCTGGAGGACGTGATTCGCGAACTGCTGGCTGCCGAGAAGGACTTGCCGCCCACAAATGTCATCAATCTCGGCCTGAGCGGCGAGTACATCCGCCGACTGCTGGATTCCGGCCGGTACGAGAAGGCGGCCTCCAAATTGCCGGGAATCGACTATGTCCTCATCCGCTACGGCCTCAACGACAACGCTCGTCGCGAAAACCTGGCCGAGAACTTTCCGAAGGACTACCACGAGCTGATCGGCCGACTGAAGAACGACCATCCTCAGGCGACGCTCGTCGTGATGACGGTCATTCCGTACGGCGACGAAGCGACGTCCCGCCGATTGAACGAACTCAACTCCCAGGTTGCGAAAGCCGAGGACCTGCTTCTGTTCGACATTTACCCGCGTTATGCCGAAGAACTGAAGCGCGGCCCGGACATGCTGAATTATCGTCGGTTCCCGCTGGAGAAGATTCCGGAGAACCGCCGGGAGTTCGTCAAACCGTTCGTTGTCCCCGGACAGGCTCCGACGGTCGAGGTTCTGGACAATCGCCTCGATGCGCATTTCGGACAACTCCCCGGCTGGTTCGGCGACCGCCACCCGAACCTTGCCGGCTACCACGTGATCGGCGACGAGACCGCCAAGTTCCTGGCGCCGTTGATTCGAGCGAAGTTCGCCCGGTAGTAGCAGGCGGGCCAATAAGAATGCCTCGGCCATCTGGAAAGCGTCACTGACCGGGGCCGGAGATGGTGCTGGCCAAGAGCATGGCACGACCTCTTCGGCTCACGAGAACGCAGTGGCGATTCCCGCAGCTCCGCTCTCTGAATCGATGTGAAGTGATCAGAGTCAGGGCGAACAAGCGGCGATCGGCAGGCGATGAATTCGTCGGTCGGACTGTCGGGCCGTTGCCTGTTGGAATTATTCCTCGAGAAATGACAGGGAGCCCCGCAGATCGCTCTGCGGGGCCGCTTCGCGATCCCTGCCCGAAATTCAAGGATTCAACACCATCCGCGCCAGCCTCCCGGTCGGGTAGAGATTCAGCACGTAGCCGACCAGACGACCCTGTCCCGGTTCGGGGACGCTGGCGATTTCCTGACGCGTTGGAATGATCGTCGTCGGACGGTTCGCCAGCGGACGAATTTCGGCCCGCGGAGTCTGGCGGACGCGCCAACGGCGGTCCTGGGCAGACGCCTCATCTGTCCCCGCTGAGCCCGCCATCAGGGCAACGACAAACAACAGTGCAATTCGCGATCTCATCAATACGCTCCTCCCATTCGATGGTTCAGTGACACGGCCCCCTCCCATCACCATCGAAACCGCGCGTCGGATCATTGAGGAGGAAATGTCCCCGCGTTTCAACTGGTTCAGGCGTCAGCACCCCGAGAGCACGAGCTTCCGACACGCGCCGTCCCGTTGACGGTCGAATTGAGAGGTGGTCCGTGTCGTGCGGATTGCGACACGGGCGTTTCATCGCCACAACCGTCTCGACTTGCATCTTGCGATTCGCCCGAACTCGACGTTCGCGCGAATCGCGACACGTCGGCGGGAGTCGGTCGGCTTTTAAGGGTCGAGCCGGATGGCGCATCTGCGCCTGCTGCGTCGGATCAGCAACGTCTGGACAACCGACTCTGGGCGGGTCAGGATGTCTCTGGAATGACTGACCGGGGGGGCCCGGCCCGTCGCCCTGCTGCCGTCCCCGGGAGGTCTTCGTGATTCAGACACTCGTCGTGCAGCCACTGGAGAGGAGCGATCCGCCGGAGCGTCATGCGGGGCGGGTCAGCGGGGTGCAGGTCAGAGTCGAGTTTCTCCACCACGGCCGGGACAGCCTGTGATGCGAAGTCCAAATCAATTCTTTCTGGGTTTGCTGATCGGACCGATCGGCCTGATCGCCCTCGCCCAGGAACCGGCGCCAACCCGCTCGACCGGTGAAGCGGCAGAGCAGATCGGCATTGCGCGGGCGAACGCGGCGATCATCTCCATTCAAGACGTCGACTCAGGCTCCGCAGTTGAGCGAGTCGAGGATCCCGTCTTGCGATACACGGAGCCGGTGCGCGGCAATGTGTATGGGACGCTGTGGGTGTGGGGTCGCAAAGGACGGCCTGCAGCGGTCTTGGAGCTGAATCGAAATGACAACTTGAAGTCTGATTTACGCCAGGATTGGTTCTGTTTTCACGCGACGACCGACCGACCCATCAAGTTGACCGCCGAATCGGGGCAAATATGGACTCCCCAGTCGAGCGACCTCACGTTTCAATCTTTGCCGCACGCTTCGGTTCCGGTGGAGAGCCCGGCGGCTCGGATGGGTCAGATGAAACAGTTCATGCGGCGATTTTCCGCTCATGAGTTCTACACGAGCGGAAGAGTGGAACTGCGAATGCTCCCATCCGCCGTTCATCGGTACGATGATCGAGAACGCGGGCTGATCGACGGAGCAATCTTCGTCTTTGCAGAAGGGACGCATCCCGAAGCCACGCTCTTTCTCGAAGCGGTCCAGTCGGCCGACGAGGCAAAGCCGCTCTGGCAATTCGCCATTGGACGTTCCGGAGCCGCCGAGATGGTGATGTTCTACGACGACACGAAAGTTCATCATCTGCCGCAAATTGAGACCTTTCCGCCCCCGACGAGTTCCTATTGGCGGATGATGATGAAGGTTGTGGGCAAATGACGTAATCCGGTCGACAGCGCGAGAACCACAGAGAACGACCGGCGTGGCTGACGCTGCCGCTTCTGGCGGCGAGCCATCCCGAGATTGCGGCAACGCTCCCCGGCATGCACGTACGGGCCGCCTGGCGGATTTCTTCCGAGCACTGTTACTCCAACTCGTCGTGCCGCCCGACGCCCAAATAAAGGAAGTAAGGGCGGTTTCCCACATAGTCCTCTGCTTTGGCGCAGCTCCACATTTCCTGCTCACCCTTCATCAGCTTCAGCGGGCGATTTGTGAAGCGGGCCGCGGCGTAGTTCCAGACCGGTCCGTCCGCAGCTTCACGCAGTTCGATCAGCAGCAGGCACTCCGGATCGGTCGCGAGGACGAATGCAAACAGAGCCCCGTCGATGACGCCTGCGGATTCGCTGGAATATCGCAGCAGCGGCTGCGGAAGAAGCCGCAGGTCGCTGGCGACTTCGACGTCGCTTGCCGTGATGCTGGCGGAGAACCCGGCGGCCAGTTGCCGCATCTGTCGCAGACGTTGCGTGACGGTCTTTCCAGGGGCCGGAGCGTCCGTGAGGGGGCGCAGCGCGATGCCGGGTTCATTCGCCTTCCAGTCGGGGACCGGCCCTTTGCGGCCGATCCGCCGGGCGTGTCGGGATTCGAGCGGGGCGAGTGACAGCGATTGAAACTCGTGCGACATCGCGCGCTGTCGCGCGTCCTTCGGGTCGACGCTGGACCACATGGACCCGATCGCTTCCGGACGCCCGTCGAGCGTCCAGAGATAGACCGCGCCGTGCTGGTCCGTGGGACGGACTGGATTCGAATATTGCAGCACGGGGAGCGTATGCAGCGTGAGCTTCGCGGCGTCAGCACGTCCCAGCGACAGCTCATACGCGGCGGCCTCGCGGGAGTAGATCTCCGCCCATCGCTTCAAGGCGTTCCCTTCCGCGGACTTCACTCCGTCGGAAGCTGGTTCTGCGCCGACCTGGCTCAGCAGGATGACAAGCGGGATTGCGAAGGCCGTGGCCATGGCAGCTCTCCAGTTGAATTTGTGAGTCGAGAGGGCGTGTTCGCGCGACGTGCGTTCGATGTATGTATCGCCAGTGAATTCTGCGCGGATCGAGGACTGCGATCAATCCCGAAACGGGCGTGACTTCCCGGCTCCCGGCTTCGCCGAATTGCTTTGGCACCGTTCCCTGCGTACCATCCTGAGACCTGTCGTCCGCACGTTCTGTTCAGTGCGCCGGCGACCTCGTTTTGCCGGCGTGGACCGGCGTTGGCCTCGTTCTCCCGAAAGACTGCTATGACCGACACTCACCGTCCCGAAACGATGTGCCTGCACGCCGGGCAGACTCCCGATCCTACGACGAACTCTCGCGCCGTCCCGATCTATCAGACGACGTCGTACACGTTCAACAGCACCGAGCACGCGGCCAATCTGTTTGCGCTGCAGGAGTTCGGCAACATCTACACGCGGATCATGAATCCGACGTGCGACGTCCTCGAAAAGCGGCTGGCGGCCCTCGAAGGGGGCTCGGGAGGCCTCGCCGTGGCCTCCGGGCAGGCCGCCGAGTCCTATGCGATCCTGAACATCACCCAGGCCGGCCAGAACGTCGTCTCCGCCACCAGTCTCTATGGCGGAACCTACAACCTGTTTCACTACACGTTTCCGAAATTCGGGATCGAGACGAAGTTCGTGCAGCCGTCGGATCCGGAGAACTTCCGGAAGGCAATCGACGGCAAGACCCGCTGCATCTATCTGGAATCGATCGGCAACCCGCGTCTCGACATCCCCGACTTCGAAGCGATCGCAAAGATCGCTCACGAAGCCGGGATTCCGCTGATCGTCGATAATACGTTGGCTTCGCCGTACCTCTGCAACCCGTTCCAGTGGGGGGCGGACGTCATCGTCCATTCCTGCACGAAATTCATCGGCGGGCACGGCACGTCGATCGGCGGCATCGTGATCGAGAAGGGGGACTTCCCCTGGGGCAACGGCAAGTTCCCCGAACTGACCGAGGCCGACCCCAGCTACCACGGCATGAAGTTCTTCGACGTCTTCGGCCCGATGAAGCTGGCCTATATCCTGAAGGTCCGGACGCAGCTTCTCCGCGATCTGGGGGCCGCGATGAGCCCGTTCAACGCCTTCCTGCTGCTCCAGGGACTGGAAACGCTCCACCTGCGGATGGACCGCCACTGCAGTAACGCACTGGCCGTCGGACAGTTCCTGCAGAGCCATCCCAAAGTTTCCTGGGTCAACTACCCCGGCTTGGAGAATCACGCGTCGTACGCACTCGGCAAGAAGTACATGCCCAAGGGGTGCGGTGCGATTCTCGGCTTTGGCGTGAAGGGGGCCACTCCCACGCAGCAGCGCGAGAACGGGATCAAGCTCATTAATCACGTGAAGCTGTTCTCGCACCTGGCGAACGTCGGCGACAGCAAGTCGCTGATCATTCACCCGGCGAGCACGACGCACCAGCAGCTCACTCCGGAAGAACAGGCCGCCACCGGCGTGACCCCGGACTTCCTGCGGCTCTCGATCGGCACCGAAGCCGTCGAAGACATCATCGCCGACCTGAAGCAGGCGCTGGAGGGAATTTAGTTTCGTTGATGGTCGATCGTTGATGGTCGATGGCCGGACGGACGCAGGGCTGCGATCGCCTGCATTCCATCAGCGATCGACGATACACGCACACGCACACGCAAGCCGGGCTTTTTGCCCGGCTTGTTCCTTTCCCAGATTCTGCAGTTTGCGCCCTGTGCAGAACCGCTATTCTGTGCGCCGGGGTTTGCGAGATTGGCTGGAACGCCCGTCCGGTCTACGCCGATTTCGAAGAGTGGAACGGTGCGTTGAAGGCTGTGAAACATACTTGCTGTTTCACGGGTGACGGCAACGATCGCTGAAAATGCGCCGCGGGTGGCTTGTCCGCCCGTGCCCGCGCTGCAAAATCGCTGGCGGCCAGCCGCCAGTGGCACGCGTTTGGAATGCGTGTTGCTGGAAATGTCAGAGCCGGAAGGAGTCGGGACCATGACGACGACAGAGATCCCCGCCGAGGCGCCACTGGCTGCCAAGCCGCCGGTTCGTCGCCGCCGCTGGCTTCGCTGGCTGCTTTTACCGCTGGCTCTGGTCGCGGGGATCGGGTGGTTCGCACCAACCATCGTCGGGCAGACGGAACTGCGGCAACGTATCCCTGGGATCCTGTTTCCGTTCTTCAAGGGGGAGATTCAGCTCGGGGAAACGTCACTCGGCTGGCTGTCGCCGATCGTCGTCCGCAATGCCGTCGCCCGCGATCCCGATGGTCAGGTGCTGGCTGAGATTCCGGAGATCGTTGTCGATCAGCCCCTCTGGAAGCTCGCCGTCGATTCGCTCCAGTTGGGAAGGATCAAGCTGACCGGCATGACGGTCTACGATCGGATTCGGGCGGACGGTTCGAATGTCGAAGACGCCGGGTGGGACTTCTGGAACTCGCCGGTCACCGGACCGCTGCCGCAGTTTGTGCTCGAACTCCGCGACACGACGGTTCACTTTGACAACATCGTCACCCGGGACAAGTCTCAGGTCGACGGCCTGCAGGTCAGCCTGACATTCGATGGCAAGACGGCGACGCAGGCTCAGGTCGGCATTCGTCCCGCGGGCGCCACGGCGGATCAGGTGGCGCTGGCCTTCGCGACTCAACCGGCAGACAGCGAGCATCTGCCGATGTCGGTCTCCTTCGACGCCATGAACTGGTCACTGGCCCCCTTGCGGCCGATCCTGCAGCGCGTGGCTCCCGAATTCGTGGCGGAGGGAGTCCTCACATCGCAGATCAAAGTCGGCGCAGACCTTGACGGCAAGACTCCGACGGTCCTTGTCGACGGTCGGCTGACGGTCGCTCAAGTTGTTGTCACAGGTGCGCCCGGCATGGCGGGCGATGCCGTCCGCCTGGAGAGCTTCGAACTCGGCGGATCGATCCACTGCCGCGACCAGCGTCTGGCTGTGACGCAGGGCCGCCTGGGTTGCGACGTTGGAGAAATCACCGTGACCGGCAGCTTTCCGTTCGACGGAGCGAACCCCGGATCGCTGACCGAGTTCCTGCGAACCGTCGCCAGCGAAGAGGACTATCTCGTCGGCGGACGGCTCGATCTGGCACGCCTGGCGGCGCTGCTGCCGCAGACGCTGCAGATCCGCGAAGACACCCGGATCACGGCGGGAACGCTGCAGGTGCAGCTCACCAGTCGCGAAGAGCAGTCCCGACGGGAGTGGACGGGGCGGGCCGCGATCGCCGGACTGGAGGCTCAGCAGGCCGGACGGCCGCTGACGTGGGACAGCCCGGTCGAAGCGAACTTCGCGGCACATCTGGCGGGAACCGAAGTCGTGTTCGATCAGCTCGCCTGTCAGTCGGACTTCTTCACGGCCGATGGCAAAGGTTCGCTGTCGGACGCCACCGTCGATGCCCAGTGCAATCTCGACCGGCTGGCGCAGGAACTGGCGCGGTTCGTCGATCTTGGCGAACGGAGACTGACCGGCCGCGCCCGGCTCAACGGTCGGGTTCAGCGGTCGGACGGCGATCAGTTGGCGATGACCGGTCAACTGCTGCTGCAGCAGATGCAGGTGGGGCTGAATCCGACGCAGATCTGGTCCGAACCCGAACTGACCATCGATCTGAAGGCTGACTGCCAGACTGTCGCGGGCGTCCCGCTGGCGGAAATCACGACGGCGCGAGTCACGGTGAAAGCCGGGGACGATCTCGCCGTCGCAGAGCTGACCGCTCCCTGGAACCGAACTCTCACCGGCGCTGAAATCGCCGGCCGGGCGGGCCTGCGCGGCGACCTGACTCGCTGGCAGAAACGGATCCGACCGTGGCTGGACCTGGGAGCCTGGCAGCTCGCGGGCTCGATTCAATCAATGTGCGAGCTCCGCGTCGCGAAAGATGCGATTCAGGTCGGCCAGGCTGACGTGCTGCTGGAGCAGCTCTATGCCCAGTCCCCCGGCTGGATGATCAGCGATCCGCAGATCCGACTGAAGACGGCGGGCGACTGGTCGCAGACGGATCAGCGCTGGCAGGCGAAATCGACGTCGCTGGTGGGAACCACCTTTCGCAGCGAACTGCTCGACTGCGACGTTGCGTTCAGCGGACCGCAGTCCCCACGTATGACGGGAAAACTCACCTACCAGGCCGACCTCGGGGCTCTGTCACGCTGGCAAGTCGTCGCCGCCGGTGACCCGGTCTACGCCGCCCAGGGGCTTCTTGCCGGGACCGCCGACGTGAAGACCGAAGCCGGCGTCATCACCGCGAACTGGCAGACCGACGTCGACAAGTTGATCGTCATGTCGGCCGCATCGGTCGGCACCGGAATCAGCCGGACGCCTCAGCGAGCGACGTGGGAGCAGCTCTGGACGGAGCCGAAACTGCAACTCAGCGGGTCCGCAAAGTATCTGACGACGGAGGACCGGCTGGAGCTGACTCAGGCCGGCGGCAAGGTCGATGGCCTGGCGCTTGCCGCGTCCGGAACCATCGAGCACCTGCAGTCCGCGGCCCATGCGAAATTGAGCGGGCAGCTCGACTACGACTGGTCCCGAATATCGCCGCGGCTCGGGCCGTCCGTCACGAAACAGTTCAAGATCGACGGAGCGGGACAGCAGGCGTTTTCGTTCGAAGGGACGCTGGTGAGCGCCGCGACGCCGACCTCGGGAAAGATCCCGGCGACGACCGTCAGCCTGGCCACCTCGCCGGCGGCGACCACCGCGGCGATCGGTCCCGACTGGCAGGGGAGGGCGGCTGTCGGCTGGAACAGCGCGCAGGTCTACGCTTTGCCGGTCGGTGCGGGAACCATCTCGGTCGACCTGGTGAGCGGGATCTGCCGCTTCGGCATGCAGGACATTCCTGTCGCGGAGGGGCATGTGCGGGCGCAACCGGTCGTGCGGTTCGATCGCACTCCAAGCCTGCTGACCCTTGGCGAGGGCCGGGTGATTGACCAGGTGCGGGCGTCCCCCGAACTGTGCGCGACATGGATGAAGTACGTCGGCCCGATGCTTGCGGACGCCGCGGTCGTCGACGGCCGCTTCTCCCTCGATCTGACCGGCGCGACCGTTCCGCTGGACTCGCTCCGCGCCGGCGACGTGGCCGGCGCGCTGCAGATTCACGGCGTCGATGTCCGTCCCGGCCCGCTGGCGCTGCGTTACACGGAGGTCGTGCAGCAGGTCAAAGGTCTGATCCAGGGGAAGCCGCTTGGCGCCGCCTCGGCCGACAAGGTCTGGATCAAGCTCGCCGAGCAGACTGTTCCATTCCGCGTGATCGAGGGGCGGGTCCATCACCAGCAGCTCGTGATGCGTGTCGGCGAATACACGATTCGCACGCAGGGTTCGGTGGGCTTCGATGAAACCATCGACCTGATCGCGGAGATCCCGATCGAAGACGACTGGATCGCGGGCAAGAAGTATCTGGCCGGATTGAAGGGGAAGTCGATTCGCATTCCCGTCCGCGGCTCCATCAATCGCCCTCAGCTCGACAGTCAGGCCATTGCCGAGCTGGGCCGGATGATCGCGTCGTCGACGGCGGGCTCGCTGCTGAACGACAAGCTTGGAGGGGCCGAGGATAAGCTTCAGAAGGCAATCGAAGACAAGCTGGGTCGGGGGCTGGACAAACTGCTGCCGAGGCCACGGTAGTTCAAATCCGAAATTCGAAGCACGAAATCTGAAACAAAACTCCAAGCACCAAGCACCAAGCACCAAGATCGATTTGGGTGGCACGCCCAGAGTCCTCGAAGGGCGTGTCTTTGTGCCGAGAACCACGCCCATCGCAAAGCCTCTGGGCGTGCCACCCGGGGGGGGCCTCCCCTCGAAACGGGCGCCGCCCTTCCGATCCGGCACAATCGCTACAGCCTCCGGCTCTCACCCGGATTCCGTGATCGTTGCCGTTTGACAGGCGAAGATTTGTCGGGGAACCGGCCGATCCCACTCTCGTCGCGAGAGAGTGAAAGCGTGAGTGGTCGGGTTGTTGCCGCGTCGCCGCCTGTTGTCCCCGCAAGCCGGGCGATCGCAGCGACGTCCGACCGTCGGAGGAGCTGGATGAGCTGAGCAGTGTCATCGGGATCGTCGTGCAAACCGCTCGCGAAGGGTCGACGAGCGGTCGCGGAATGGCGAGGCGCCCCGCCGGCAGGAAGCCGCGGCCGAGTGATCGCCCTCCGCTCTCCCCGTCGCACGACCTGCACGACGAACCCGCTGGACCAGGCGCGGGCCGGTGACGACCGGCCGCGCCGCCGCTCATCTGGAAACGGGTATCGGGTATCGGGTATCGGGATTCGGGGATCGCAGAGAGATGAAAGTGGTGAGTGGTGAGTGAAGACGATTTCTCGCTTCAGGGCTTTGACTGGGCGCTTCCGGAGATGACGCTTCGCGTCATTCTTTCTTTGCGTCCTCTTCCATCGGCGGCCGGTCAACCTTCTCTTCCCGCGTCTTGCCGCCGAAGACTCGCAGTGCCTCCGGATCCTGGCGCTTCGGGCTGACGACGTAGGTGCCGACTCCGACTCCCCCCTTGGCATAGTGACCGACGGCGACGCCGCCGAACGAGACTCCGCCGATCGCCACGCCGGCGAGAACGAGGCCGCCCAGGGCGACTCCGCCGACTGTCGCCAGGCCGCAGGCGAGTCCGCCGACCGCGATCCCGCCTCCCGCCAAGCCGCCGATGGCGATTACGCCCGTGGCGATGTCCCCGAAGGCAATGATCCCGCGCGCCCAGCCGCGTGTTTCGCCCGTTGCCGGGTCAGGTCCGCAGGCGACGGCCAGCAACGGCCAGCCGAGGATCTTGAACGACGACTGATAACGCACGCATTTCTTCGGCATGAGAGTCTTCTGACGGAGGAAGTCGGACGATGCGCCCCCAGTATAACACCTCCCCGGACGGCAGACTCCCGCCGGCCGAATTGTGCTCGCAACACGTCATTCCAGCCGTCTGGCTCCAGCTCGATCGTCTCTCCTCACTCACCGTGCATCACCGACCACTCGCCACTTCCCCGCTGCACCCTTTCCCCGCGCCGCATCTCCGCGTACAACAGTCACAGGTGTCGCCACGGGGCGACCAGACCGCAGGCGTCATCCGTTACGGAGAGGTTCGATGAAAACCGGCAGATGGCTCGCTCGATTCTGCTGCTCGTTCCTGCTGCTCTCGCTGTTCGCGGGAGCACTCGTCGCGGCAGAACCGGGCTGGAAAGCCGGACTGGCCAAGGCCGTCATCACGCCCGACAAGCCCCTCTGGATGGCCGGTTACGGCGGCCGGACCGCTCCCGCGGAAGGGAAGCACCACGACATCTGGATCCGGGCTCTGGCCCTGGAAGACGCCGCCGGCAAGCGGGGCGTCATTCTATCGAGCGATACGCTCGGGATTCCCCGTGGCATCTACACGGCAGTCTGCGAGCAGCTCCAGGCGAAGCTGGGACTTTCCCCCGCGCAGATCATGCTGCACGCCTCCCACACGCACTGCGGGCCGGTCCTCAAAGGGGCCCTCTACGACATCTATCCGCTCGATGACAAGCAACTCTCGTTGATCGACGAATACTCGGACTGGCTGACGGCGGAAATCGTCAAGACTATCGAGCAGGCGATCGCCAATCTGCAGCCGGCGACTCTGTCGCGTGGCGTGGGGCAGACAGACTTCGCCGTCAACCGCCGACGGAACCCCGAAGGAGATGTCCCGAAGCGACGGGCGGAGAACCAGCTTCTGGGGCCGGACGATCATTCCGTCCCCGTCCTGGCGGTCCACAATGCGAAGAAAGAACTGATCGGCGTCTTCTTCATCTACGCCTGCCACAATACGACGCTGGGTTTCCAGCTCTGGAGCGGCGACTACGCGGGATTCGCCGAGGAACTGCTGGAAGAACGGCATCCGGGAGCCACGGCCCTGTTCGGCATGGGCTGCGGAGCCGATCAGAACCCCATTCCCCGCCGGACGCTGGAACTCGCCAAGGAGTACGGGAAGCGGCTGGCGGACGCCGTCGACGCTGTCCTGGCGCAGCCGATGACGCCAGTCGCTCCGACGCTGCAGATGGAGCTGGAGGTCACACCCCTGGTGCTGGGGCCGATGCCGACGCGGGAAGAGCTCAAGAAGCTGGCCGGCGGGCCGGTCAATTACACGCAACGGTGGGGCGCCCGGCTGCTGAAAGAAGTCGAAGCGGGGCATGCGCTGCCGCGCGAGTATCCCTATCCGATTCAGGCCTGGAAGCTCGGCGGCGACCAGTTGTGGATCACGCTCGGCGGCGAAGTCGTCGTCGATTACGTCCTGCGGTTCAAGGCCGAGTACGGACAGGACGCGTGGGTCAGCGGTTATACGAACGACGTGATGGCCTACATTCCGTCGTATCGCGTCCTGCTGGAGGGGGGCTACGAGGGGCAGAGTTCGATGATGGTCTACGGTCAGCCGGCCCATCGCTGGGCGGAAGACGTCGAGGAACGGGTCGCCGCCGGCGTCGATCGCCTGGTGAAGCGATTGAACGCCAGGTAGCCATTCGGTGCAGTCCATGCGGAGGAGAGAAGATCTCTCGCGGAGGGGGCAGAGACCGCGTAGAAGGCGATGGTAGGAGATGTCGAATGTCGAAGGCGGAATGTCGAAAGAAGTTGAGAGTCTAGAGATGAGAGTCTAGAGCCAGAGAATACGGAGCATCCGGTTGACCTTTCTGGCGATGAGCGATCCGCGATTTGCGATCAGCCGCTTTTTACCGGTCAATCGCTAAGAAACCTGATTCGTTATGAAGAAGACCAAGGCCTGCGGAGTTCTCGTTTTTCGGCGGCAGCCGCAGCTCTCGTTTCTGTTGATGAAGCATCCCCATCGCTACGATCTGCCGAAGGGGCACATTGAGGAAGGGGAGACTGAGGAGCAGTGCGCGCTGCGGGAAATGTGGGAAGAGACGGGGATTTCGTTTCACTCGGTCAGGCTCCAGCCGGGCTTCCGCTACAGCGAGGTCTATCACCCCTACGAAGCCCGCTTCGGCCCCGGCCGAGTCGAGAAAACTCTCGTGATCTTCATCGGCTGGCTGCTGAAGGACAGCCCGATTACGGTGACCGAGCACGGCGACTTCGAATGGCGGAACTGGGAACCGCCGCACGACATCCAGCGGTTCACGATCAACCCGCTGCTGGAAGCCTGCGAAAAGTTCTTCGCCGAGCACCCGATTCCGACCGATTGCGTTTGAATCAGTTAATAAAGAGGATTCACCGCGGAGACGCGGAGGACGCGGAGTTCAGAAGAGAAATCCCAGGAAAGTGAAAAGTGAGTAGTGAGTAATGCAAAGTGAGAAGTGGTATGAGCCGTTTGGGCCTGCCACTCTCCGTCACTTTGCACTACTCACTATTCAATACTCACTTTTCACTTTCTTGCTCCTGGTCTTCTCCGCGTCCTCCGCGTCTCCGCGGTGAAATCTTCTTCTTTCCGAACAGGAACGAAGACGAATCATGCGAACGCGAATTCACGGCGGAACCTGCGTCCTGCCCGATCAGACGGCGAAAGTCGATCTGCTGCTGGAAGACGGGCGGATTCTGGCCATCGATCCGCCGCGGACGGCCGCCGCGGACGAGGTGATCGATGCCACGGGGCTGCATGTCATTCCAGGCGTCGTCGACGATCAAGTGCACTTCCGCGATCCGGGGCTGACGCATAAAGAAGATCTGCACACCGCGTCTCGCGCGTGCGCGAAGGGGGGAGTGACCTCTTTTCTGGAGATGCCCAACACCAAGCCGACCACGACCACGGTCGAACGGCTGGCCGAGAAGCTGGCGCTGGCCGCCGGGAAGTCGCTGGTCAACTACGGATTCTACATCGGCGCGACGCCGGAGAACTTGGCCGAGCTGCAGGCGGTTCGCCGGACGCCCGGGATCAAGATTTTTATCGGATCGAGCACTGGCGATCTGCTGGTCGACCAGCAGCCGGCGCTGGAGCGGATCTTCGCTGAGACGACGCTGCCGATCTGCGCCCACTGCGAAGACGAATCGACCGTCCGGGCCAATGCCGCGGCCCTCGGCGGCGGAACGGAACTTCGCGACCACTCGAAGATCCGTGACGAGAAGGCGGCTGTCATCGCCACGACGCGGGCGCTCGACCTGGCCTATCGCCACAATCATCGATTTCACGTGCTGCACGTTTCCACGGCGGCGGAACTGCCGATCGTGCGGGATCATCGCAAGCTGATTACGGCGGAGGTCTGCCCGCATCACCTGCTGTTCAACGTCGACGACTACGAGCGGTTGGGGACGCTGGTGCAGATGAATCCGTCGATCAAGACAGCCGCGGACAACGCGGCCCTCTGGCAGGGCCTGCTGGACGGGACGATTCAGGTGATCGCCACGGACCACGCCCCGCATACGCTGGAGGAGAAGCGGCAACCGTATCCGAAGTCGCCTTCGGGATTGCCCGCCGTGGAGAATTCGCTGGCGCTGCTGCTGGATCGCGTTCATCACGGACTCTGCACGCTGGAGCAGGTCGTCGACTGGATGTGCGACGCCCCGGCCCGCGTGTGGGACCTGCAGCGGAAAGGCCGGATCGCCAAGGGTTACGACGCCGATGTGGTGCTGGTGGATCTCGACCGGCGGCAGACGATCCGGAATGCCGAGCAGGAGACAAAGGCCCGCTGGAGTCCGTGGGACGGCGTGACGCTGACCGGCTGGCCGGTGCGGACCATCGTCGGCGGCGGGACGGTGTTCGCGGACGGAAAGATCGATGACGCGGCCCGCGGCACGGAGATCGAATACGATCACGGGCGGGGCGGGTACTGGGCGGATGAGGTTTCGACGTCGCCCGAATAGGGCGTTGCGCCGGTTGGTCGCACAATTGTGATTGACGGGCGGATGGGGCGTCCGCTGCACGGCAGACGGACTGTTCTGGCTCTCCGGCCCGATGAGTGATAGGCTGAAACCGCCTGTCAGGCCGCCAGAAGACGTTGCGAGCATGTCGCTGATAAATACGATCGAGTTGCGGCGATTCGTCGCCTGCATGCTCGGGTGTAAGTTTGCGGACTACAGGTAACACACGGATCAGTGTAGGCACAAGTTCTGCTAATGGAAAAACGACGATGGACCAACCACCTAGCAAAGACGAGATCTTGGCTGCCTTTCGGGCCGTTCTCGACAAGTTTGATGGCGATGTGGAAGTGAAATGCGGTCAGCCAAATCCGAACGAACTCGCCAATGAAGGCGCATACATGCAGTTTGTTGGTCGCTTGAAGGGGTGGATGGTCTTCGCGAAAAAGAACGCCATCGGAATAGTACTTGGGATCTGTCTTTATGGCGACTTTTGGCAAGGCATCGACACGATTCGCTCACATACAAAAATCGCATACGATGAAATTGCATCGTGTCTCGAATATGCCCACGCGCATCGCGACCAATCGCTCGCATTTGCAATTTCCGAGCGACCGAGTGAGTGGCCCTTGTCATCGGACGAGCCAATTAGATTGGTGACGACCACCACGACAACTACGCAACCACCCCTGACGACGCCCCCACTTGCAGGCTATGTCGATATTCCACCTGGATCAGGTTTCGTCCCAAGTTCCTCCGGATGGCAAGGTTACGCATAATATATCAGAACCAAGCGTTCAAGGGTGCCGTCGATTATGCGGTCTTGAAACCACGGCCTCTTGGCGGCAGCCCGCTAACCACCGCCGTTATGCGGCAGGCGGGACGTGATGTCGCTCGATGTTTGCATTAATTGCAAGGACTCATCACAGCCGGAGTATTGGCGTCCATTTTGCCTCAGTCCGTTCTGTTCGAATCAATGGCGCCGCCGGGTAGCCCAACTTGGCCGTTTTCGACCTCGCTGGGCCGCAGGGCCGCGAGAGGTTCACCCCACAATCATCCCTCGCGCAAACTCCTGGCGTCCCGCGACCCGGTAGCCCTCAGAATTGCATCCAGAGCCACCCGCCTCAAAACTAGTTGGCCGCCGCAATGATTGAGTCCAGATATTGGCGCACCGAGTTGAGGGCCGATCTCGCTTGGCTGAAAAAGCATCGCGCGTATCGCAGGTGGTCTGAGAAACAGCAGGTTCTATTCGAGCGCAAGCTGATGCTGGCGGCCTTTCAAGTCCGCTCGCTGCTAGAACGGCCGAAGGTCAACGATCAAGCGCGCAGCACCGGCATGTCGGCGCTGCGTTACAAGAAAATCGGCAGCCGTCCATTTACGGCAACTGGTTCGGGTTGGCCGAACGAGCGCTTCGATATGGAGCACCCCGAGTCGGTCGTCTTATCCGCCCTTGACGTGTGCAACCAACTCATCCACTACTACTGGATGGAAACGTGGTCGGAAGATCGATCCTTCGTCTCGATGCTCGTCTTCTCGGATTACAAGCGGCACAAGTGGGCCTATGAGTTTCGAATCGAGGACCTTTTGGAGTTGTTCCAAGTGTTCGGTGACGACTCGTCTGCAATCGTGGGGGCTGAATCTAGGTGGGATGAAGAAAAGCAAGACTTTGTTGTCGTGAAATCGTGGGGGGCCGGCTAACTCGCCATTCCAGCGGACCGCCTCCGGCGGCCGCTGAATTCCAACGTTACGGTTGCCGCACCTTCCCTCGATCCCACGCGAACCCAACCGACTTCACATGGGCACCCGCCCGGTTCTCAAACGACGAGCAATTCACGCTCCGGCAGAAATTTCGTCTGCGATACCCGAATCCCGAGACCTGATACCCGCTCCTAATACTCGTGCTCTTCCGTATCCGCGGCCGACTCGGCGTACGGATTCGGGGCCGCCTTCTGGACCTGGCGGACCTTGCGTTCGGTGACTTCCGTCTGCAGCCGGGCGATTGCGTCGGCGATCGGCATGGCGCCGAGTTCGCCGTCGATGCGGTCTCGCAGCGAAACGGTGCCGTTTTCGACGTCCCGGCCGCCGACGACCAGCATGTAGGGGATCAGTTCGAGCTGGGCGTCGCGGACCTTGGCGTTGATCTTGCAGCTCCGCAAGTCGGTCCCGACGCGGAAGCCGGCGGACCGGAACTGTGCTTCGACCTGGCGGGCGTAGTCTTCGAACTTCTCGCCGATCGACATCACGCGGACCTGCTCGGGCGCCAGCCAGAGAGGGAACGCCCCGGCGAAGTGCTCGATCAGCATGCCGGTGAAGCGCTCCATCGAGCCGAACGGGGCGCGGTGAATCATCACGGGCTGGTGGGCCTGGTTGTCGGCCCCGACGTATTCGAGCTGGAAGCGTTCCGGCAGGAGGAAGTCGAGCTGCACGGTGCCGAGCTGCCACTCGCGGCCGATGGCGTCCCGGACCATGAAGTCGGTCTTGGGGCCGTAGAAGGCCGCTTCGCCTTCCCGTTCGCTGAACGACAGGCCCGCTTCCTGCAGAACTCGGCGCAGGGTTCCCTCGGCGGTCGCCCACATCGCGGGCTCGCCGGCGTATTTGTCGCTCTTGGGATCGCGCAGCGACAACTGAATGCGGTAGTCGTCCAGGCCGACGCTGGCGAGGACGAACTTGACCAGCTCCAGCGTGCTGCGGAACTCGTGCTCGACCTGCTCCGGAGTGCAGAAGAGGTGGGCGTCGTCCTGGGTCAGTCCGCGGACGCGGAGCATGCCGTTGAGTTCGCCTGACTGTTCGTGGCGATAGACGGTCCCGAACTCGGCGAGCCGGACGGGGAGATCCCGGTAGCTGCGCGGCTGCGACTTGTAAATCTGGATGTGGTGCGGGCAGTTCATGGGCTTGAGCAGGTAGCGTTCCTGCTGCTTTTCCCAGGTCCGCAGGGCGGCGACTTTCTGTTCGGGAGAGCCATTGCGCGGGTACTCGGTGACATCGACCGCCAGGACGCGGGCCGACTCGAAGAGTTTCGCTTCGTCCTCGGCGGACAGCACACCTTCCTGGAGCTTCCGAATCCAGAAGTCGACGAGCTGGCCGCCGTCGTGACCATAGAGCGGGGCGAACTGCGAATCGCGGTAGTACGGGAAGTGGCCGCTGGTTTCGTAGAGTTCGACGCGTCCGATGTGCGGGGTGTAGACCGGCTGGTAGCCCCGTTTGAGCAATTCCTGCTTGATGAAGTCTTCGAGGATGACGCGGATGGTCGCCCCCTTGGGCATCCACAAGCAGAGCCCCTGGCCGACTTCCTGGCTGATGGTGAACAGGCCGAGCTGTTTGCCGAGGACGCGGTGATCGCGGCGTTTGGCCTCGTTGACCTGATCCAGGTAGGCATCCTGATCTTTCTGCGAGAACCAGGCGGTTCCGTAGAGCCGCTGGAGCTGGCGACCGCTGGAGTCCCCCTTCCAGTAGGCGCCGGCGACGGACAGCAGCTTGAAGGCCTTAATCCGTTTGGCGTCCGGCACGTGCGGGCCGCGGCAAAGATCGACGAACTCCCCTTGCCGGTAGAAGCTGACGGTGGAATGGCTGGCCAGCCCGGTCCGGATGTGCTCGCTCTTGAGGGACTGCGACATCCCCTCGACCAGTTTCAGCGCCTCGTCCCGATCGGTCACGAAACGCTCGAACGGCTCGGCCTGGGCGACGATGCGCGCCATTTCGGCTTCGATCCGCGGGAAGTCATCCTCGCTGATCTGATGCGGCAGGGCCATGTCGTAGTAGTAGCCCTGGCCGGTTGTCGGTCCGAACGCCAGCTCCACGTCGGGAAACAGCCGGGTGACGGCGCGGGCCATCACGTGGGCGCAGGAGTGCCGGAGGATTCCGAGCGATTGGGGGTCTTTCTCGGTCAGGATCTGGACCGGGACCGGGCGCTCTTCGGTGGCCTCGAACAGAGGCCGCATGACGTCCACAACCGTTCCGGAAACGACTGCGCCCAGCGCGGCGCTACCGAGCCGGGGGCTGATCTTGTTGGCGACATCCAGAGCGGTCGCGTTGTCGGCGACCTCCAGAACTGCTCCGTCCGGGAGACGTACCTGCAACATCGATGAAGACTTTCCGTCGGCCGGCCGGTCGGGTGGCCGGACGGGCACAAATGAGCGAAACTCGCCGCCACACCACGATTTGCGGCGGCGAGGCCGTGTTATATCGGACCGCCGGTCGGACCGTCAATCTCCGGATGGAGGGGGGATCGAGGCGTTGTTGTGTTCGAGAGCCGACGGTGAGCGGAGGTTCGGTGCGGTGTCATTCGCTGCAGGGAGGTCACGAAGAATCCCGAGCGGGATGGACGATCGGGGGATCCTGGAGCGGCTCAACCGCGGAGCCCGCCACGCTGCTCGCCCAGCTCGATCTGTCGCTGAAGCCCCTGGATCAGCGCGGATTTGTTGATCGGCTTGAACAGGCAGGCGTCGTACCCGCATTTCTCGACCGGCAGTTCGCGCTGACCGAAGACGTCGGCTGTGAGCGCCAGGAGCGGCCCCGCGTAACCCAGCCGTCGCAGTTCGACCGCCGTGCGACGTCCGTCCATGACGGGCATATGCAGGTCGAGCACGATCGCGGCATACTGGACACCCTGTCGCAGGCCCTGATTGACGGCTTCAATGGCCTCCAGGCCGTTGACGACGGTGTCGACGACCGCGCCGGCCGATTCGAGAAAGCGTTTGATGAGGAATCGGGAGTCGGCGTCGTCATCCGCCGCCAGGATCCGACTGGCGCTCAGGACTGCTCTGAGGAGGTCTCCGGTGCTGGTTGCCGCCGCCTGAGACTGGCGAAGTTCGGAGTTTTCCTGTTCGAGGCGACTGCAGCGACGAAGCAGTTGGAGTTGCCCGTCGACGGCATTCCGCTGTTCCTCGACAAGGCGCAAGTCGAGCGCCTTGCGGGGGCTGATGTCGCGAACGATGCCGATGAACAAATGGTCGGATTCGGTCGTGACTTCGCAGACCGACAGATCCATCGGAAAGATTCTCCCGTCCTTCCGCACGGCACGGACTTCTCTTCCGATTCCGATGACCTGATTTTCTCCAGTTCGGAGATATCGTTCGAGGAAGGAATCGTGCAGATTCCGGTAGGGATCGGGCATCAGCAACGAGACATTCCGGCCTACGATTTCGTGCGCCTCGTAGCCGAAGATCCGTTCCGCGGCGGGATTGAAGTCGACGACAATTCCGCAGGCGTCAATGCTGATAATCGCATCCGGGGCGGCGGCGATCAGCGCCTCGTACTTTGCATCTCGCATCGATCCCTGGCCCGCTGGAACTGATGAAGTCGCGAACGCGTTGAAATGTATGTGTCGCTACGTGACCACGTGACGACATTATCTCTTCGTCAGTTTGCAGAGGACCTCGGAGTTCGGATTCTCCGATCCTTTGTGATTTGCGCAGGATGCGCAACGCAGTTGATTTTGTGTGCACATGGGTCTTGTGGCGGCGGTGTGACGTCAGGTTGCCGACCAGCCCGCACGCTGCGCCAGTTCGATCAGTTGCGACTTGGATTCCAGCCCCAGGGTCGCCATCAGGCTGGATCGTCGGAACTGGACGGTCCGTAGGCTCACGTCCAGTTCGTCGGCGATCTCGCGGTTGGTCAGTCCGCGGACAATTCCCGCCATGACCGGCCTTTCATCCGCGGTCAATTTTTCGATCTGAGCCAGCGCACTTCGCTGTTCGGCCGTGCTGGCTCTCAACTGGTCGTCGATCTGAAGCGCGTTGCGGACTGCTGCCAGAAATTTGCCCGGATGAAAAGGCTTTTCGAGGACGTCGATCGCCCCCAGCTTCATCGACTGCACGACGCTGCTCACCTCGGCAAACCCCGAAATGACGACGGTCGGGCGACCCTGGCGACTTTCCGCCAGGCGTTGCAGGAGTTGCAGCCCCGTTACGCCCGGCATCCGCAGGTCCGCCACCAGGCAACCCGGTCGCTGCGGATCTACGCTCTTCAGGAACGCTTCTGCCGACGAGAAGCATTCCGCCGGCAATCCTTGTTCCTCGAGCAGAGTCTGCAGCGAGTGGAGCACGGCGAGGTCGTCATCCACCACAAACACGGTTGGTACTTCAGGCATGTGAGCAGCTTTCTCCGTCGGCGATGGGCAGGCTGAAACAGACCTCGAATCCAGAGTCGATTGCGGCATTGCAGCAAATCTCGCCGCCGTGGAACTCGATGATACGCTTGCTGATGGGCAGTCCCAGCCCCAGCCCCTTGGGTTTTGACGTTGCAAACGGAGTGAAGAGGCGCGGTTGCATATCGGCCGGGACGCCTGCTCCGGAGTCGCGGACTCGAATCCGGAGCATCGACTCCGGTTCGAGATCGGCCCGAATTCCCAGGCGGCGATTCTCCGACTGCTGTCGCAAGGACTCGATCGAATTTCGGATCAGATTAAACAGAACCTGCTGAATCTGAACAGGATCAACCATGACGGAGGGCAGGGACTCGGGCGCGTCGACGGAAACATCAATCTGGGCCAGCCGCAGATCACCGGCCAGGAGGGCCAGCACTTCGTCAATCAGCCTGGAGATCGAGACGGTCGACCGCTGCGACGGCTGGTTGCGAATCATCGCCTGGAGCCGCCGGATGATCTCGCCCCCCCGCTCGGCCTGATCGGAAATCCGTCGGATAATCGACCGGTTCGATTCCGGCGCCTGTCGGCGTCCGGCCTCCGACTGGCGAGCCAGCCGCGATTCGACGGCGAAGGCGTAGTTGGCGATTGCGGCGAGGGGCTGATTGAGCTCGTGCGCGATCCCGGCGGCCAGTTCTCCCAGCATGCCGAGGCGGGCTACGTGCGCCATTTCATCGCGGAGGAGCTTCAGTTGCGACTCGGCGGCGATCCGTTCGGTGATGTCCTGCACGGTGCCCTTCATACCGATCGTATGCCCATGCTCGTCGCGGACGACTTCTCCGTTTTCACGAACAATGCGCTCGGTTCCGTCGGCGCGGCGGATCCGGTGCTCGATGACGTACGGGCGGCCGGTCTCCAGTGTTTCGCGGACGGCAGCGATGATTGCCGAACGGTCCTCGGGGTGGGCGAGATTCAGGAACTCGGTCTGATAGTGGGGCGTGATCGATCGGGGCGTCATTCCGAAAATCCGATAGACCTCGTCGCTCCAGGCGATTTCATCGGTCTGAATCTCCCAGTGCCAGTTGCCGACGTGGGCGATTCGCTGGGCCTCGGCGAGTCGCTGTTCGCTGGTGCGCAGCGCCTCTTCGGCGCGTTTGCGATCGGTAATGTCGATCGACGACGACAGGATCTGGCGTTTGCCTCCCAGAGTGACCAGCCGGCAGCAGAACAGGACGTTTCGGCGGCGACCGCCCTTCGTGCGGGTCGTCGTTTCGACATAATCCAGTCGGCCGGATCGCTCGAGAATGTCGACGACCAGCTCGACGCCAACGGAGCCGGTTCCCATTCCGAGATCCAACGGGATCCGCCCTAGGACTTCGCTGGCGGCGTATCCGCTCAGTTGCTCGAACGCGGGATTGACGGCGGTAAATCGGCCGTCCATGCCGTTGACCGTGACGGCGAACGGAGCCGCCTCGAAGAGCATTCGAAAACGCTCTTCGCTGGCCTCCAGCGCCTGCTGCGCTTCAACCTGCGAAGTAATGTCGGCGACCGAACCGGCGAGCTGAATCACTTCTCCCCGTTCGTTCCAGACCGCCTGCCCTCGACCGTGCAACCAGAGATAGTCTCCCGACTTATGTCGATGCCGGAAACGGATGCTGTACGGTTCGCGGCGTGCGCTGTGGCGACGAATCTGTTCGGCGACCATCGAACGGTCTTCGGGATGAACGAGATCGAGCCAGGCATTGAGGTCGGGAGAGATCTCGCCTCGATCGAATCCGATCATTTCGAGCAGGCGCTCGGAAGGAGTCAGCTCGTTTGTCACCAGATTGAGATCCCAGACCCCCTCGTTCAATCCGCGGATCACCAGCTCGTAGCGTTCCTTCGTCGTGCGAAGTTCTGCTTCCGCCTGTTTGCGTTCTGTGATATCGATCGCCAGCGAGAGGACCTGCGGGGCTTCGCCGAGACTGACCACTCGCGACGAAAACAGACAATTTCTCAACTGGCCCGAACGGGTCCGCGTCAGAACTTCCAGATTGTCGACGCGCCCGTGAGATCTCAGGGCCGCGCTGGCGGCGCGAGCTTCGAGGGTCTCGGCGGCAATCAGTCCGATGTCGACCGAAGTTTTTGCGATCACCTCATCGGCGGAAAATCCGGTCGAGGACTCAAATGCCGGATTGACGGCGGAGTACCTGCCGTCGAGGTCGGTCAGAACGATGGGGATCGGGGCCGATTCGAACAAGGTCCGGAATCGTTCCTCGCTGTTGCGCAGCTCCGCTTCGGCGCGCTGCCGGGCTGTTTGAATTCTCGTGCGTTCGACTTCGGTGGCGACGCGCTGCCCGATCAGCCGGAGCAACTCCTGATCTTCCTCTGCGAACTCGCGCGGATGATCGTGCAGCAGGCAAACGACGGCGGCGACGCAACCTTTGCCGTCGACTGCGGGGAACCCGCAGTAGGTGACGATGTTGTGCTCTTGAAAAATCTTCGAATCCGGAAATCTCTCTCGAACACGGTCGAAGATCAGGAGTTTTCCGGTCGAGGCAACGAGCCCGCAGGCGGTGCCGGCCAACGCGCAACGTTGATGATCGACGGTTGCCCGGCCGTTCGCGAAAATCGCCTGGAACGCGAGATCCTCGTTTTCGACGACCATCAGGCAGACCATTTTGACGCCGAACAGCTCGCCGATCATCTGCACGACGTGCGTGAATACGGACGGGGGCTCGCCGGCCATCCGCATGCTCAATTCGGAGAGTCGTCGCAATTTCGCCAGCCGGACCGCCTCGCGCTCTTCGGACTCCTTTCGGTCCGTGATGTCGCGGTAGTTGCCGACAATCGCACGGACTGCAGGCTCTTCAAGCTGGTTGGTCGCGACCAGTTCCACCCAACGGTAGGAACCGCTTTTCGTGCGGCAGCGAAGCTCGAGGCGGACCGGCTGATCGGGCCGCTCCAGGACTGCCAGGAGCACTCCTTTCGCCAGGGGGGCGTCGTCCGGATGGCAATAGTCGAAGGCGCTCTGTCCGATCAGTTCATCCGACCGATAGCCCAACATGGCGGTCGCCGTCGGAACGCGATACAGAATCGTCCCGGCGGCATCGTAGAGCGCAATCGCGTCTGCGCTGTTCTCAATCAGCTTCCGAAATCGCCGCTCGCTGAGCTGCAGCGTTTCCTGAGTCCGCTTTCGCTCCGTGATATCCGCGCACGAAATCATGAGGGATTTCAGCCGGTCGTTGTCGTCGCGAATTGCAACGGCAGTGCATTCGATTGGAAACGGAGTCCCGTCGTGGCGGGTTCCCGTCAGTTCTCCGATCCAGTTTCCATCTCCCCGCAACTTGTCGAGGATCTCGCCCACAGCCGCGGGGGGGCCGCAGACTTCAGTCAGCCGGCGACCGACGATGTCCGATGTGTCCGCGTAACCCCAGCTTCGCACGAAAGCCCGATTGGCTGAGTTCAGACAACCATCGCCGTCCGCAAACAGGATTGGTCTGAGCGACAGCGCGATGGCCTGCTCTTGCAGGCGCAGGATCTCTTCCACCGCCTTTTGTGCGGAGATGTCTCGATAGCTCCCGACGACGGCCCGGATCGTCGGATCGTGGAGCCGGTTCGTGGCGATCAGCTCCAGCCAGCGGTAGGAGCCATCCTTGCAGCGGCTGCGCAGCTCAACTTTTCCAATCGCTCCGGGGGTCGACAGAATTTCCGGCATCCGTTCGCGGATCGCCGGCCGATCGTCCGGATGGCAGTACTCGAACGCGAGTCGTCCGATCATCTCCTCGGGTTCGTAGCCGAGCACATCGCGGACGGACGGGCTCTGATACAGAATTCGCGTGTCTGCGTCGTACAGTGCGATGACTTTGGTGCTGTGCTCCATCAGCTTTCGAAAGCGTTCTTCGCTCTCACGAGCTGCTCGCTCGGCCCGGACCTGTTCCGTGACGTCCTGGCCAATTGCGATCAGGCCGGCCACGCGTCCCTGTTCGTCCTGAAGCAGCTCGTCGTTCCACTCAATGTCCCGCTCTTCGCCCGAAGCGGTGACAATCGGGTTGCGATTGCCGCGGGTTGGCGCCTGCGTCACGGCTGTTCGAAAGATCTCGCGAATCCGTACTCGATCACGCTCCGGCAGGAACGTGTCGAACCAGTCCCGGCCGGCGATCTCGGCCAGCCGACGGCCGCTCAGCTCCTCCAGAAATCGATTGATGTACTGGATGCGACCGGACGGATCCAGCGCGACGATCGCCAGTGGCGCGGCATCCAGTATTCGCTGCGCGAAATATGGCGGGGAACGGAAACCGAACGGCAACTGGGAGTGGTCCGATCCGGAAGCCCCGAACGGCAGCAGGCTGCCACACTGACTGCAATACCGAGCTGTCTCGGGCGCTGAACTGGCGCACGTTTTACATTCCATGAGAATTCGTCGCACTGTCGTTCGTCGGGAAGCAGAGAGGTTGTGCGCATTCCGCATTCCGGGCGTTGCCGCGACGCAGTCGCCCGACAATCTCCCTCTCTGGAACGGGAATTGCGATTCAAAGCTATGCCGTTCAACGACATTGCGAAAGGGAGACAAATGGAGCCGTAGGAAATCCACTGATGCCGACCGGCGAATGCCAATGGTGAACTCGCCCTGCGACTAATCGACCTCCCGCGAACGATGGTTCCGAGGATCGGTGGCTTCAGCCGCGCGCTGGCGGCTCGGGAACGCAGACCTCGATCCGATCGTTCAGCACGCGAACTTGATAACTGTCGGTTCGGATCTTGCTTTTCGGATTGTCCAGCCAGACGCCATCCGTCACGCAAAAGCTCCAGGCGTGCCAGGGGCACATCACCGCAGTGCCTTCCAGATGCCCCTCCGCCAGCGAGGCGCCCATGTGAGGACAGGCGTCGTTGATTGCGTAGAACACTCCTTCCCGACGAAAGACCGCCACGCGCCGGCCGTTGACCGTAAACGCGCGCCCCTGACCTTCGGGAATCTCGTCGACCGCCGCGACCGCTTCAAACTCTGCCATTTGGTTGTCGGGTTTCGGCAAGTGTGTCTGTGAAAACTGGAGTTGGCGGGGCTGCGGGCAGTTTCAACTGACCTGCTGGCAGTGTCAAGGGGGAGACATCTTGGAGGCCGCTCGGACGCTCGGCCGTCGATTGGGGATGTTTCGGAAGACTCCGCAGAAAACAAGGGCTTCCACTGACGACTTAAACTGCGCATACTAGGCCGCGTTACACCCCGGGATCGCGGGCCGCGAACTGAAAACCCGGTGCAGGAGGCGTGGTATGACCGTAAGCGAGACAGATCGTCGTCGCCGTCGATTGCTGGTGCGCTCCTTGATGGGGGGGCATTCCGATCCCGGATCGACCGACGGAATCGCCACCGCGGAGTTCAGCACCGCGGCGGACGAGACCCGTCCGGACGGGGAGTTGGATTTTTCCCGATCGAGGCCGGTCAGAAGCACGGATTTCGCGTCCGTCGCGCCTCTGCCGGTTGCGCCCGTCCAGCGGCCGATGCCGACAACTCCCCAGTCGAAGCTGTTCGGCCCGATTCGAGTGGTCGAATCGCAGCTCGACGCGGTTCTCCGGACGCTGGGGGCAGTGGCTTCATCGACGACCTCTCCCCCTCCGGTCGCTCCCCCTCCGAGTCCGCCTCGTCAGCCGACAGCTTCGTCGTCGCCGCCCCTGATGCTGCCTCCCTTTCAGAACATGCCAGCACGGCGTCCTGCCGCATTTCGCCATTGCACCCCGGTCGAGGCTCCTTCCGAGCCGGCCGCGGCCAATCCACGTTCGTCGAAGCCCGTGTCGGTCGCCGCTCCTCCAAAGACGCCAGCGTCGGACGTGGCGATGGAGGCGGCGCCTCCGGTCAAGATCGCGGCGTCCCCCGTCCTGGCGTCCCCAGACGCGGCCGTCCCCGTGGCTGAAATGCCAGCGCCGGCAATGCCTGCGGTAAAGCCAGGCGCTGCAGTCATCGATCCCATTCCCGTACTGCCTGCGCCGCCCAGTCCGGTCGTCTCGGAGAGGCCCGATGTCCTCCGTTCGCGTTCGAAAATCGGGACCATGAAGCAGGACGCGGCGGCCCTTTCGGCGCGACTGAAAGAGCTGGCTAAGATGCTTGAAGAACACCCGGATGATCCGTCGGACGACGCGCTCTGCGCCTGGGACGACTGCCGGCGGCTGGCCCTTCTGCTGCATCACGAACTGGACCGCGGGCTGCCGCAGCCCGAATCTCAGAGGGGCAGTCGTGCGGTCGCGCGGTCGCGCTGATTGGTTCTGCGTTCGCGACATTGCTGGGGGCCTGCCGGGAAATCGTCACGCCTGCTAAGATTGGCCCGCCCGAATGAACTGATTCATCGGGCGGGCTAATTTTGAGTCCGTGTTCGCCAGGTCAGCGCCTGTCGCGAACACCAGTGCGGGCCACCGGGATGAAACAGCTTCTGTCCGCAGACCAGATCTCCCGCCGCGTGGCCGAACTGGGGACTCAGCTCGCCGCCGATTACCGCGGCCGTCCCTTGACCGTGGTCGGCGTCTTGAGCGGAAGCGTCGTTTTTCTCGCGGACCTGATCCGCTGCATCGACGTGCCCCATCAGATCGGCTTTGTGGAGGCTTCCAGCTATCGCGGCCGGACGACTACTGGATCGGAATTGACCGTTTCCGTCGACCGCTTGCCTGATCTTACTGGTCGCGACGTCCTGCTGATTGACGACATTCTCGACACGGGGCGGACGCTGGCGTCGCTGAAGGCGCTTCTGGCAGCCCGCCATCCCGCCTCCTTAAGGACGGCGGTCCTGCTCTGGAAGGACGGGACGCAACAGGTCGACTTTATGGCGGACTATCATGCCTTCCGCATTCCGAACGCCTTTGTCGTTGGCTATGGCCTGGATTACAACAACGACTATCGCCATCGCCCGGACATCGTCATTCTTGAGCCGCAGGATCTGCCATCAATTGGCCTTCGTCCTTCCCGTCCCGATTGACTGCCGAGCATGCTCACGACGCTCGAACTTCTGGCTGCCGGTCTCGGACTGACTGTCGACACCGTCCTGGCGGTGGCGCTGATGGAGCGCCGCAACCGGGCCGCTCTGCATAGCTGGATGGTCACTTTTGCGGCAGGCGCCTGGTTCTGGCATGGCGGCAACGCAGGCTACTTCTGGTCGACCGGATTTGCCACGGCGTCTCCGGGGCTGCGCTGGCTGTCGATGCTGTCCATGCTGATTGGACTGCTGTTGATGCCCTGCAGCCTGCTGCATGCCGTGTTGCGGTTGTCGCAGACCGGCTGGACCGGGCAAACCGCCCCCGTCGGGTGGCGCTGGTTCTTGTATCTCCCGGTGGCGCTGGCCGCGCCGATCGCGGGGTCGCTGCAGGGTGCGGACGCCGGATCGTTTCTCGAACAGGTCGAGCCGTGGATGGTTCCGTACCTGGCGGCGATTACCATCATCAATGCGGCTTCAGCCGCCGTCGTATGGCGGATCGGACGCCGGACGCCGCTGCCTGGAGCCCCCAGGTTTTTTGCCGGGTTGTCTCTGCTGATCGGCTCCGTCACGGTCGCGCTGAACGTCTCGATGTTCGTCGTCATGCGGATGCCCGGCGACTCGTACCATGCCTGGATCGCAGTCATCATTCTCCTGCCGGTGCTGCCGAGCCTGTGGTTTGCGTATGCCGTGATCCGTTTCGGATTCTTTCCTCTGGTGGTCGAACGGAGTCTCATTTACGGAGGACTGCTCGCCGTCGCGGTCATGCTGCACCAGTCGATTGTCCGCCGTGTGGAGGCATCCTGGCAGCAGCGGGTCGGAATTGATCTGGCGCTGGCGGAACTGGTGCTCGTGCTGGCAGTCGTCCTGGGCTACGCTCCGATTCGTCGACGGGTTCGCGAGGCCCTTCGATACCTCCTGGGGCCGGGAGTCGTCTTCTTTCGGGAACGGTTGCAGCGGGCTTCAGTTGATCTGGCGGCCCGCAGCGGCGAGTCGCCGCTGCAGCTCGCTGCGTGGATGCGCGACGCCGTGCAGAGCCTGTTCCCGCGGCAGGATGTGCAGGTGCTGCTTCGGGACGAAGTCCGGCAGCGCCGCTGGGAAGCGAGTTCTCGTGAGTTGTTGAGCCCCGAGCGGGCGGCGGGGCTGTGCGATCGCCTTCGCGAAGCGGGGCTCCGGTTGACTTATGCCGACCAGGCCCCGACTCGCGGCGATGCGGAGCTCCTGCTCGAACAGCGGGTGGTGCTCGCCGTTCGTGGCGAATATCAGACGATCGAAGGACTGATACTGATCGGCGGACAGGCGGCCCGGTCGGGTTGGGGGGATGAGGAACTGGGAGGATTGCTGCTGTTGACCGAACAATGGGCCGGCGCCGTTTCCAACAGCCTGCTGCAGTCTGACCGACAATCGGCGGAACGGCGGGCCTGGCAGAATGAGAAGCTGTCCGCACTCGGCCTGCTCGCGGGCTCGATCGCTCATGAAATCAAGAACCCGCTCTCCTCCATGAAGACCCTGACGGCTGTCGCCCTGGAGGAGTCGGACCCGGGATCAGACCATGCCGCCACGCTACGACTCGTGCTGCAGGAGATTGACCGCCTGGCCGGTACGACGAGCCAGTTGCTCAGCTTCGTCCGGCCGTCCGGCGCCGCCGTCGCCGACGCTGCGGAGGCCGCCAGGCAGACCGTCCAGGTGGCGGGGCATCTGGCCCGACAGCGCCAGGTCCTGCTGTCGCTGGAAGTCCCGGAGTCTCCCTTGCGCACCATTGCTCCCGGCGAAGCGCTCCGTTCCATCCTGCTCAACCTGACGTTGAACGCCCTCGAAGCCTGCCCGCCGTCCGGCCGCGTTACAGTCCGGTGCCGGGGCGCGGGCAGCCATGTGGTGCTGGAAGTGATCGACACCGGTCCGGGACTGGCGCCCGAGGTGCAGGACCATCTGTTCGACGCATTTCAGACGACCAAAGCCCAGGGGACCGGGCTGGGGCTGTACTCTGTGGCTTGCACTGTGCGGGATCTGGAGGGTTCGGTGGAGTGCGAGAGTTCGCCGGGGGCCGGTGCGACGTTTCGAGTTCGCCTTCCTCGCAATGACCAGGAATCTGCGACGTGACGGACCTGATGCTGCTGATTGTCGACGACGAGGCACCTGCCCGGCATGGAATGGTTCGCGCTTTGCGCCGTGAGGGCTGGACGATCGCCGAGGCCGAGAACGGTCGAGTGGCTGTGGAGCTGATCCGCACCCGACGGCCGGACCTGGTGTTTCTCGATCTGAACATGCCGGAACTGGACGGACTCGGGGTATTGCGGGAGCTCGGTCCGGCGACGCAGACCACGGAGATCGTTGTCCTGACGGCGAACGATCGCGTCAGCGCGGCCGTGGAGTGCGTCCGGCTGGGGGCGGCCGATTTTCTGACGAAGCCGTTCGAACTCGAACAGTTGCGTGCGGCGGTGGAACGTGTTCAACGACGGCGGCTGCTGGAGCGGCGGGTCTCGTCGCTCCAGGCCGAGGTTGAGGCCAGCAGCGGATCGAGTCCGCTGCTGGGAGTCAGTCGGGCGATGCGTGAATTGCGCGAGCTGGTCCATCGGGCCGCCGCAGCGCCGGTCGATCTGCTGATTCGTGGCGAGACCGGGGCGGGTAAGGAACTGGTGGCCCGCGAGCTGCACCGGCACAGTCCGCGCGGCGCCGGGCCGTTCGTGGCGGTCAATACCGCAGCACTGCCGGAGTCGCTGCTGGAAAGCGAACTGTTCGGCCATGTGAAAGGTGCGTTCACCGGAGCGGAGCGCGACCGCGAAGGGGTCTTTCGTCGGGCGCAGGGGGGGACGTTGTTCCTGGATGAGATCGGTGACCTGCCGCTGGCCGCCCAGGCCAAGCTGCTCCGCGCGCTGCAGGAGCGACAGATCACGCCCGTAGGATCCGAACGTCCGATCGCCGTCGACGTCCGCGTCGTCAGTGCAACACATCAGCCCCTGGAAGAATTGATCGCAGACGGCCGGTTCCGGCAAGATCTGTACTACCGGCTGCGCGGCTTTGAAATCCCGCTGGCGCCGCTGCGTGCTCGCCGGGAAGACATTCTGGTTCTGGCCACGCATTTTGCGGAGCAGGCGGCGGGGGTCGCCGGTCGCGCGGCCCCCGAGTTCGGGCGCGACGCGATCGACGCCCTTCTGACCCACGACTGGCCCGGCAATGTCCGGGAACTGGAACACGCGCTGCGGGCGGCCGTTTCGATGCTGACCGGCGAAGTGCTGCATGCGCGCGACCTGGGACTGGCGCTGCCGAGGGCGCCTGTGGGAGACGATCTTTTCGCTCCTTACCTGGCGCTGCCGTTCGCGGAGGCCAAAACTCAGCTCGTCGAGGCGTTTGAGCGGGCGATGGTGACGCGGGCGCTGGAAGCGAGCCAGGGGAATCTGAGTGCGGCCGCCCGCGCCCTGGGAATGCATCGTCAAAGTCTGCAGCAGAAGCTCGACCAGCTCGGGCTGAAGCCGGAGCGATAGGCGGTTGCGAGCCGCGTTGCATAAGCTTCAGGCGGACTTGCGCGAGCGGGACCAGCTTTGCACTGTCGCATCATCGACGAGCGTCCCCTTCGGGGCCAGCTTGAGCTGGTCGAGGATATGGCCGACCGAGACCTCATCGGCAGAAAGGCCGAGCTGTTCCAGCCGGTGGGCGACCGCGCGGCGGCCGCTGTGGCGACCGAGAATCAGCCGGATCGGACCGCCGCCGACGAGCTCGGGACGAAACGGGAGATACGTGTCCGGGTGTTTGAGCAACCCGTCCTGATGAATCCCCGCTTCGGTTGCAAAAACGGTTTCGCCGGCGACCGGCTTGTTGAGCGGGAGCGGGCAGCCCGTCAGCTCCGCTACGAGCCGGCAGAGCGGGACGAGCTTCGTGGTGTCGATCCGCATCGTCCGTCCGTACTGGTCGGGATGCAGCTTGAGGGCCATGGCGACTTCTTCGAGAGACGCGTTCCCCGCCCGCTCGCCGATGCCGTTGATGGTGCACTGCACCACATGAGCCCCTTCCGCGATGCAGGCCAGAGTATTGGCCACCGCCAGGCCCAGGTCGTTGTGGAAGTGGACTGCGACCAGAGCCCGCTCGATGGCGGGGACGCCATCTTGAATTGCGCGGAGGGAATCGCGGGCCTTTTCGGGAGTGAGGCAGCCGACGGTATCCGGAAAACCAATCGTCGTCGCCCCGGCTTCAATCGCCGTCTGATAGCACCGACACAGGAAGGGCAGCTCGGTCCGGCTCGCGTCTTCGGGCGAGAAGGCCACGATGTCAAATCGGGAAGCGGCATAGCCGACGGACTCGGCGATCAATGAAAGAATTTCCGCTTCGGACTTCTGCAGCTTGTACTGCCGGTGCAGGGGGCTTGTGCCGACGAAGAGACTGACTCCTCGCTTGTGCTTCGGCTGGCCATCGAGGGCGGCTTCCGCAGCGTCGATATCGCTCCGGACCGTGCGGCACAGTGCGGTCAGCACCGGGCGTTTGACAACGCCGACCATCTTGCGGATGGCCGCGGCGTCCTGTTCGCTCGACGCGGGAAATCCTGCATCGAGCGAGTGGACGCCCAGCTCTTCAAGAGCCAGGGCGATGCGCAGTTTGTCGTCCGGTTCCAGCGTGGCGCCCGGCATCTGTTCGCCGTCGCGGAGCGTCGTATCGCTGAACAGCACCGCCCCCGAGTGGCGATGGTGACGAATCACCAGCGGCTTCACCACCTGCCCGATCCGCCGCATCACGCCCCGGCCCCACGCCATTTCGAAGTCCGCTCCGCAAAACCCGAAATCTGAAGCACGAAATCCGAAACAAGCACAGATGACGAAATCAGAAAACGGGGCCAGCTCCCGCAGCCGCCGCATCTCTGCAAGAGCAGGCTCGGCCCCGCAGATCTGACGGAGGTTTGGGGACTTGGCTCATTGTGCGTCTTGCCAATTGCGCGATCCAAGTCGCCCAACAGCTTTCAGGCGGCCTGCTTCACTAGCCACGACCCACTATCCACCAGCCACTTCTTCTCCCCCTCACTTGAGCAGCCGCGGCAATTGAAGTTTCAGGTCCTGGACGCTCGTGTTGCGGCTTTCGACGATTCCCTGAGCGTTCACCAGCAGCATCGTCGGCAGCGAGATCACGCCGTATTGAATCGCGGCGGGACTCTCCAGACCTTTCCCTTCGTAGATGTGCGGCCAGGGGACTTTGTGAGTCTGGATGTATTCGGCGACCGGTTTGGGGTCCATGTCGAGGCAGACGCCGACAATTTCGAAGCCCTTGGGCTTGTACGCCTGGTAGAGCTGCCGCAGTTCGGGGAGATCTTCGGTGCAGGGAACGCAGTTGGTGGCCCAGTAAATGACCAGGACGGTCTTGCCGCGGAGTTTCGCAACGTCCAGCGTCCCTTCACCCAGCATCGGGCCGGACAGGGCGAGAGACTTCCCCTTCAGCTCCAGGCGGCGGATCGCACCTTCGGCGCGGCGAACCGCCGAGGAGTCGACCTTCAATGCCGCCAGGCGGCGATACCATTCGAGAGCTTCCTTGGTGCGGCTGTTAAATTCCTCGGTGACGGCGAGCTGCAGCATGGCGTCCGGGGCGTCTTCGGATTCGGGATGCTTTTTGACGAACGCCGCCAGCGACTCCAGCCACTGCTTCTGCAGTTCGGTTCGCTTTTCCGTTTCCTGCACTGCCATGATCTGCAGCGTGTATTCCGACTGAAGCACGCGGAATTCCGCATAGGAAACCAGTTTCGACTCGGGACTCGATTTCCGCAGATCGGTTTCGAGCTTCTTGAGCTGCGACAGGCCCTCGACATCGCCCCCTGTCTGGACGGCGGCCGCCAGCCCGTCAACGAGCTGCCGCAGCCACATTTCCTTCTCTTCAGCGCCCTCGGCCTGCTTGTAGAGGCCGAGGATCAGCTCGGCCCGCCGGGCGTTGTATTTGGCGACGTCTTCCCGCGTGGCGCCGGCTTGCGGCTGGGCGTCATCCAGCTTCTGCAGATCCGTCAGCAGCTTCTGCATCTCGGGCGAGGGGGCGTTGCCGCCCGTCGGAGCCCCGGCGGACAGGACCGGCTGCATCAGAATGCCGCCCGCGGCGATCGTCTCGGTCCCTTCGATCGGGAGCGGGGCCTGAGTGAGCTTCCACACGTCTCCCACAAGCACCATTTCGCCGAGCTGCACCAGCCCGGACGCTCCGCCGTTCTCCACGATGACCATCGCGTTTTCGTAAACGAGCAGGTCTTTGCCGGCCCGTTCGTCGTCCCCGGGAATCAGGCTGGGCATCTGCGCGTCGAAGCGCATCCACTTCGTCCCGGCGCCCAGGAGCTTGGACTTGCTGGCGGAGATCGTCTTCACCGCCCCTCCGGACGCCTCCAGCAGTTTGGCGGCCGTCTCGCGGGCGACTCCCAGCGAGCGGAGATCCTCGGCGTTGATCATCAGGCTCTGCAGCGCCGGCATGTCCCCGGCAGCGATCGCGTTGATCGCTTCCCGGGAGGCCTCGGCGGCGGAAAGGTGCTTCCACTGATCGATCCGGCCGTCTTCGTTGGTATCGATCCCCCAGCGGCTGCCGGCGAAGTTGACCCAGCGGCACTGGTCAGCTTTGTTGTTCTTGTTCGTGTCGATGTCGCGGAAGACCTCCATGCCGAGGTTGTAGTACCGCCATTGATCGACCGATCCGTCGCCGTCGGTATCGACGAACCGGCGAACGACCTGACCGCCGGGTCCGAAGACGACCCAGCCGGAGACTTTGCCGCGGCGTTCGACGTCGACTTTGCATTTGGGGTAGTCGGCGACCGCCGGGGACTCGCACTCGACGTCCTTCTGGGACGGCTTATAGGCAAACACCGTCGCCAGCGGCGGCGTGTCCGCGGCCGCGGCAATTCCGGTCGTCCCACAGCATCCAACGATGGCAAGTCCGAATTGCCACCAGCGCCTTCGACTGGACATTCCCACCCCTCCCTGGTCAGGTCGCGTCACGTAAACTCGCCGATTCGACGCCGTTCCGGGGCGTGAAATCGCCCGCGGGAACGACGGAAGTACTCCATCAGGCAGGTTTTCTAGCGAACCGGACGGCGTCCGTCACGGTCAGTTTCACGAGAATCCGGGAAATTCGCGGCCGAGATCCCGGAACGGTCAAAAAAAACACCGGTCAGAATTGGCAAATCGGGGGGACTCATTATACTTCGCCTGATCGCAGGGACGCACCGCCTGCGGCGCAAGTCGTGACGCGACCGGTTCGTCCGTCGACTGCACGCTGCGAACATTGCCCGATGGTGTAACGGTAGCACGAGTGACTCTGGATCACTTAGTTCAGGTTCAAATCCTGGTCGGGCAACTCCCTCTAACCCGCTGATGCAACACGAGTTGCGTCGGCGGGTTTTTTCGTTGGCGGAGCCGGCACGTTCAGGGGTGGCCGCCATTTGACGGCGATCTTCGGATCTTGCCGTCTGGAGCGCATTCTGCCGCATGGCGGATGGCCCAGCCGAGCAGCGCGAAGTTCCGGGCCAGGTCGCGGGTCTGCGACAGCAGCTTCCGCCGCTTCTGCACCGGCAGCTCGTCGTCCTCGCTGCGAGTGACGCCGGATGGGGCGCGGCGTTTGCCTTCGCCCGTGTCGACAGAGTCAGAGCCGAACGCATGCCGCGCCTGACGCAGGCCGGCGTCGAACAGCCCGGCCGCGCTTTGCCAGAGTCCGGAAGCGTTCATGGCCCCTCCATCGTGAGGGACCTGAGAAAGGGACCTTGTGGTGGATACCGGAAGAAAATGGCTGGAAAAGGATTACTTTTGGCGATATCGGGTCGCTATCTTAGTGCTCGCCGTCCGCGTGAGTCCTGGAATTCGCCAAGACGCTCCTGGGAGGGCCGTGAATCGCCGAAGGTCGCGAAAACCTGTTGGTGTCGTAGCAATTCATCACGCACTAGTGTTTCACTACCGGGAAAGAGTTCTCCATGACGTGGCCCTCTGGTCAGAACGAACCCAGTTCGACGAGTCACGACCAGAACGAACGCGATGCCGCGTGGACCGCCCAGTACGAGCGTGGAAAGAGCATGGATTCCTCGCCCGCTCCGGGCACTGACGCATCCAGCTCCGGCTCTTCCAATTCAGGTCCGACAGGCGGAGGCGGAAACGCGGGTGGCTGCGGCGGTTGTCTGATCGTCGTGATCGGCATCGCCGCTCTCTTGCTCTGGCAGCAGCACTCGCAGTTCTTCGGCAACGGCGGTCAGGGACGGCAGGTACCGATTCCCATCGTTAAAGATCCGGTTCCCGCTCCCTGGGATCCTGGCAATGCGCCGCCGACCGCCGAGAGTTCTGGCGAGGCGACACCCACGTCTGCAAACGTCGCGGCAATCGCGAAATCGCCCCTTTCCGAACGGAAATCGGAATCGCTGGTCCATGAGTACCTTTCCCAGGTTGCCGAACTGATCCGGGAGCGTGAAGAGCGATTGGCCCCCGATTTGGCGAAGATCGGTGAGCTGAAACAGAACCGGGATGCTGGTCGGCTGACTGCGAAAGAGTGGTTGGACCAGACGAATGCGATTAACCGGCGAATTGCCCCGGACCGAGCTGTGCTGAAGGAACTGACCGACGTGCGAACACGCGTCCGGTCCTCGTACGTGGCCTACCAGGACGGAAAACTGTCGATTTCTGAGGAAGAGGTCGTGCATGATGCCGAGCAGCGTCTGCGGATTCTGCACGAATTTCATCGGACTGGCGATCTCGGCGCTTTCAAGCGAAGCAACGCCATGCCGTCAAATCGGTGACCGGCCGAAGGAGTGACGGCGGTTACACCGGTTCTCCCGCGTCACATCAATCCGCATCTGCCCGCAACAAGCACGCCGCCGCGCACAGCGACTGAAGCGTTCTCTCTCAAGTTCAACCCCACCGAGCTCCCACTCGCAGCGTTTCCGCCGCCTTAGTCCTTCGCCGACGCATCACCCGGCGCTTTCTCCGCCGGCAGACTCGTCGGCGCCTGCAGCACGCCGACTCCCAGCCGCCCGTCCGTCTCCCACGGGTCGCCTCCCCCGTTCTTTCCCGACAGTTGGGACTGAAAGCCGTCGATCCAGGTTTCGTCGGCGAGCGCGCCCGCCTTCTTCAGATCCGCCAGGACCTTGTCCCGCTCGGCGTCGACGTCGGGAGCAATGTGGTGCGTGATTTCGCCCGTCGTGTGGCTCAGGCCGACGCGCTCGTCGAAGGTCGCCGCCCCGAACCAGACCGGCCGCCCGTCGGCGTCCACCTCGGGCGAGCGCCAGAACCGCACGTGATGCCGCCGGCGGGGATCGTCCCCGAACGGCTGCTCGAACGCAAAATCCTCTTTGCGACCGAACAGATACAGGCTGCTGACCGGGGCATCCGTGTATTCGCGGTGGAAGATCGTATCCGCCGCGATCCGTAGCGAAGTCTTCAGCGTCAGCGGGTCGGCGGGGAACCAGCCGGCGGCGAGGATTCCCCGATGGAGCTCAATTTCCGTGGCGATCAGGCCCAGATTCACCGGATCGCCGGGAATGCCGCTGGCCGTGTGCGTGCGCGTCGGCGCGTTGAACAGCGCGGGATGCCGTCGGGTGGCGATTCGCCACGCGAGCGGCAGCACGATGTATGCGACCACCGCCCAGACGAGAACCAGCACCAGCCCGCCGCGCGCGATTCCCTCGGGCGACAGCCAGCGGCGACGACGGTCCGGAGCGGCGGAGTTTGCAGCGGGCAGTGGATCGGACATGACGAGTCCCAGGGGGGCGAGCGGCGCGCCGGACAGCGGTGCGCCTGTGGCAGACGAAGATAGCGTGCGGCGCGTTGCGACACGACTGACAGGCAGGGCATCGTTGCCTTTCTGCGCAGCCGCGGCCTCGTCATCGCTGGCGGCAGCGCCGGACTCGCGTCAAACTCGGAGGCGGCCTCGACGCAGGGCCGTCTCCGCCCCCGTTTTGTTTGACCGACAGACTTCCAATGACCAGCGCCGAGCGCCCCGATGACGAACTGGCTAACGTGATCACGCACGGGGCGGCGTTTGTGCTGAGCATTCCGGCTGCCGTCTACCTGCTCTGGCTCGTGGCGGACCGTTCGCCGGCCATCCGCGCTGCCTGCGACATTTACGCCGCGACGCTGCTGCTCACCTTCGGCAGTTCGACCCTCTCGCACGTCTTTCACGACATCGAGCGCCGGAAGCGGTTCCGGACGCTCGATCAGGCCAGCATCTTTCTGCTGATGGCGGGGACGTACACGCCGTTCGGCGTCGCCCTGCTGGACCACGGCTGGTGGCAGTTGCTGCACGTAGTCATGTGGCTGTGCGCCGCGGCGGGCGTCGCCCGCTGCCTGCAGGTCCGCGACCTGTCGGGGCCGGACAAGTCCGCCTTCGGCGTGATGGGCTGCCTGCCGGTCGCAGGCTTCGGCGAAATGGCCCGCCAGGCCCCTCCCGGTCTGCTGCCGTGGCTCTTCCTCGGCGGCGCCTGTTTCGGCGTCGGAGCGATCTTTCTGGCGCTCAGCGCCCGCGTGCGCTATGCCCACGCCATCTGGCACCTGCTGGTGATCGCCGGGTGCGCCAGTCAGTACCGGGCGATCCTCCTGGCAGTAGGACCTGCCTCCCAGTGATTGGCGTGCGGCCGGTCAGCGGGATACCGTGTCTCAATCCCTTGCGCCGCGCCCGTCTGCTGGCGACGCCATTCCCGTCAGGTCATTGGCGATTCCCATCAAAATTGATTCGTCACTCATGTCGCGACTTCGAATCGTCATCCTGCTGCTGCTGGGCGTCGGTGCGTTTGGCGTCTCCTACGGGCTGACGCGACTGGCCGGTTCGCGCCCGGAATCTGCATCTGTACCGGACGGCATGGCCTGGATTCCCCCCGGCGAGTTCTGGATGGGGACCGACGCCAAGGACGCGTGGAAGGATGAGAAGCCGGCACATCGTGTCCGCGTCGAAGGGTTCTGGATCGATGCGACCGAAGTCACCAACTCGCAGTTCCGGAAGTTCGTCGACGCGACGCAGTACCTGACCACCGCGGAACGCGCCCCGACCGCCGAAGAGATCCTCGCCCAGTCGCCGCCCGGGACTCCCGCTCCGCCGCCCGAACTGCTGGTCCCCGGCTCGCTGGTCTTTACGCCTCCCGAATACCCCGTCCCGCTGGATGATGTCTCGCAATGGTGGACCTGGACGCCGGGCGCGAACTGGCGACATCCCGAGGGCCCCGGCAGTGATCTGGCCAATCGTGAAGATCACCCGGTTGTCCACATTTCCTGGGACGACGCCGTCGCCTACGCGAAGTGGGCCGGCAAGCGCCTGCCGACGGAAGCCGAATGGGAATACGCCGCCCGTGGCGGGCTCGACCGCGCTCCCTACGTCTGGGGCCATGAGCCCCCCGACGACGCTCGCCCTCCGGCCAATCTCTGGACGGGCACGTTTCCGAATCGCAACACGTCCGCCGACGGATTTGTGCGCACGGCCCCAGTGAAATCGTTTCCCGCGAACGGATACGGACTGTACGATATGGCCGGCAATGTCTGGGAGTGGTGTGCCGACAGGTACGACCCCGATCTCTACGCACGCCGTTCACAGACCGACGTTACTCTTTCTCCGTCCGGTCCCGAATCCGGTCGCAACTCTTCGCGTCCTTTCATGACCCAGCGCAGTCAGCGCGGCGGTTCGTTTCTGTGCAACGACAGTTACTGTTCCCGCTACCGTCCCAGCGCCCGGCACGGTTGCACCCCCGATACCGGCATGTCGCATGTCGGTTTCCGGTGTGTGAAGTCTCTCGTCACCGCAGGCCCGTAGTATGTTTGTCGGATTGCGGGTGTCGGCGTTTCAACGTGTTCGATGGAGGAATTGGAATGCTGAAAAGTCAGTGGTCGTCCGCGTGGATGATTCTCTTGTTCGGGGGCGTGCTCGGTTTCGCCGCCGCCACGCTTGAAGTTCGCCCCGTAGCCAGTGCCGCGATGGAGTTTCCGAGCATCAACGAGGCCACGTCAAGCACCGCCAGCGTTAACCTCTCCGTGCCGACCTGTTCGCAAGCCGGCTCCGGCTGCTGCTCAAAAGGCCTCAGCCGGGGCGATCAGCTCGCCGTCGCCGCGCATAACGAACTGGTCGCCGCCTCGCTGGCGCAGTCCGGCAAGAAGCCGAACATCTGCATCATCTGGGGCGACGATATCGGCCAGTCGAATGTCAGCATCTACACCCACGGTCTGATGGGGTACCAGACGCCGAATATCGACCGCATCGCCCGGGAGGGGATGCTCTTCACCGACTATTACGGCGAGCAGAGCTGTACGGCCGGTCGGGCCTCCTTTATCACCGGACAGCATGGCATGCGGACCGGACTGACGAAAGTTGGCGTCCCCGGGGCGCCGCAGGGTCTGCAGAAGGAAGACCCGACGATTGCCGATCTCCTGAAGCCGCTGGGATATGTCACCGGCCAGTTCGGCAAGAACCATCTCGGCGACCGCAACGAATTCCTGCCGACGGTTCACGGCTTCGACGAGTTTTACGGCAACCTGTATCACCTCAACGCCGAGGAAGAGCCGGAGAACGTCGACTACCCGAAAGATCCCGAGTTCCGCAAGAAGTACGGTCCCCGCGGCGTGCTCGACTGCCGGGCGTCGGAGACGGACGACCCCACGGTCGACCCGCGCTTCGGCAAGATCGGCCGTCAGACCATCAAGGATACCGGTCCGCTGACGCGAAAGCGGATGGAAACGATCGACGACGACGTCGCCGGCCGCGCTGCAGAGTTCATCGAGCGACAGGCCAAAGCCGGCAAGCCCTTCTTCGTCTGGGTGAATTTCACCCACATGCACTTCCGGACTCACGTCAAACCGGAAAGCAAGGGGCAGGCTGGGCGCTGGATGGGCGAGTATGCCGACGCCATGATCGACCACGACAAAAACGTCGGCGCGGTCCTCAAGGCCCTCGACGACGCCGGGGTCGCGGACAACACCTTCGTCATGTATTCAACCGACAATGGCCCCCACATGAATACCTGGCCGGACGGGGCCATGACGCCGTTCCGCAACGAGAAGAACTCCAACTGGGAAGGGGCCTACCGCGTCCCCTGCATGGTCCGCTGGCCGGGGAAGATCCAGCCCGGAACAGTCTCCAACCAGATTGTCTCGCACCTGGACTGGGCGCCGACGCTGGTGGCGATGGCGGGCGACCCGGACGTGACGCAGAAACTGCTCAAGGGCTATCAGGCCGGGGAATCGTCGTTCAAGGTGCACCTCGACGGACACAACCTGCTGCCGTATCTGACCGGAAAAACCGAGAAGAGCCCGCGGCAAGGGTTCATTTATTGCAACGACGACCAGCAGTTGACGTCGCTGCGGTACGACAACTGGAAGATGGTCTTCCTGGAACAGCGGGTGGAGGGGACGCTGCGCATCTGGGCCGAGCCGTTCGTCAGCCTTCGCGTCCCCAAGATCTTCAATCTGCGGATGGACCCCTACGAGCGGGCCGACATTACGTCGAACACCTACTACGACTGGCTCCTCGACCGCGTGTTCCTGCTCTACCCGGCCCAGGACATGGTCGGCGAGTTTCTGATGACCTTCAAGGAGTTTCCGCCGCGGCAGAAAGCCGGCAGTTTCAACCTGGACGATATCATGCAGAAACTGCAGGAAGGTCACCACAAGTAGGCGTTCGTCGGTCCCGATGGAATTCGAGCTGCCGACCGCACCCCGCGGTCGGCAGCCTTCTCAGAGATCCGCACAGAACACCAAGGGGCTCCCATGTTACTCGCGGCCCGTTGCCTCGTGCTCGCCGCTGTTGTCTGCAGTAGCGGGCTCGCAGACGGCCGCCTGCAGGCGGCTGGCGACGGACTGCCGTCGTGGAACGCAGGGCCATCGAAGCAGGCGATTCTCGACTTCGTCGCCAGGACGACCCGGGAAGGGGGAGTCGACTTCGTGCCGGAACGAGAACGCATCGCCACGTTCGACAATGACGGCACTCTCTGGGCCGAACAGCCGATGTACTTTCAGCTCTTCTTCGCCCTCGACCGCGTCAAGGCCCTCGCCCCGCAGCACCCCGAGTGGAAGGAGCAGGAGCCGTTCGCCTCGCTCCTCAAAGGCGATACGCAAGCCGCCCTCGCCGGCGGCGAAAAGGCCATCGTCGAAATCCTCACGGTCACCCACGCCGGCATGACGACCGAAGACTTCGAACAGATCGTTCGCGACTGGTTCGCCACGGCCAGGCACCCGACGACCGGCCGCCCGTATACGGAGATGGTCTATCAGCCGATGCTGGAGCTCCTCGCCTACCTGCGGGCCAACGGCTTCAAAACGTTCATCGTCTCCGGCGGCGGAATTGAGTTCATGCGGGTCTTCGCCGAACGGGTCTACGGCGTCCCCCCGGAACAAGTCGTCGGCAGCAGCATCAAAACGAAGTTCGAACTGCGCGACGGGAAGCCGGTCCTGATCCGGCTGCCGGAAGTCGACTTCATCGACGACAAGGCCGGCAAGCCGGTCGGCATCAACGCCCACATCGGCCGCCGTCCAATCGCGGCCTTCGGCAACTCCGACGGCGACTTGGAGATGCTCCAGTGGACCGCCGCGGGCCCCGGCCCGCGTTTCTGCCTCTTCGTCCATCACACCGACGCCGAACGGGAATGGGCCTACGACCGGAAGTCTCACATCGGCCAGCTTGACAAGGGACTCGACGAGGCCGGCGTCAGGGGCTGGACCGTGGTCGACATGAAGTCCGACTGGAACGTGATCTACCCGCCGCGGGGGTGATCGGGACGTCGGAAGGAAGAGTTGTTCGCGGCCGGATATGCGCCCTTGTCAGGTGAGAATGGATCGGCCTCGCCTCACTCGCGAAGTGGCATTACGTGCAGTGGCGTGATTTGTTGCGAAACCTTCTCGCGCCGACGGGTGTTTAACTCCAGAGGTGGCGGCAGGCAGGAGTCCTCCATGACTCCGTGTCGCCACGTACTCGGTGAGAATGACATGCGGGCCGTTTTTCAGCCTCTCCTGATCGTCATTGCGGTGGTGATCGCAGGTTTCGGTGCGGCGGAGGCGTGCCGACTAGCGCTGGCAAGCGTCTCGGAGCTTCGGCCGGTGGTCGCGCGTTGCTGCGAAAGCTGCCATGTGACTCAATCCGTCGATACGGATCTCCCGTTCTGGTCCTGCCAGCAATGCCGGCAATACCACTGGCTGAACTCGGGCGCGATTCCGGTCGCGGACGGAATCCAAGGTCATACGGCCAGGCCTGGCCTCGACGGGCCAACGGGAATCGACCTCCGCAAGGTCAGCCGCGAGCCAGCCGATTTGGCTGCGACCAGCGGATCCGTGCGAGGAGGAGATCGCCGCGGTAACCGTGCCTGGGACGCATCTCGCCGTCGGTCACCCAGGACTCGCGCGGGCTGACGCTGACGGGATGAAAATTCCCGCTGTAAGCCACGTCCTGGGGAGCATTTAACCCGTCTCCGACCAGCGGCAGGACGATCCGTTCGGTATCCCGGCGCAGACGGAGCGTGACCGGGTCAACCTGGCTCATGAACAGGGGCGTCCGCCAGCGCGGCACCTTCAGGTTGCTGGCGTCCTTACGTGTATAGACGAGGAACAGCCCCTCCGAATGGGCCAGCCAGTGCTGCTGCGTCGTCGACATCGGAATGATCGACCCATCGGCCCAGGTCCAGGGCCGCTTCTCGGCGAAATCGAGTCCGTCGTCGCTGGCGGCGACGTAACCTCGCTCGTCTTCGGCGCGCAGCGTCACGTAGTATTTGTCGCGCCAGTGGACCAGCGAAGGCTCCAGCAGCCCCCGGCCGGCGGCGTGCTTCATTTCGCGTCCCACCTGCTCGATGGAGAGCTTGTCCCCATCGAACGAACAGCGCACACCCGCCGCAGATCTCCCCGTCTGAGCCGCACCGAATGACATCACGAACGCGATCTGCCCGTTCGGAAGCACCACCCGCTGTCCGCAGTTGTTCGTGTAGATATTATTGCCGCGGGGATCGTCCCATTCCAGCTTGCGCCGCGGCCCCCATCGGCCGTCCTTCCAGACCGAATAAACCGGCCAGCGCGCCGGCTGCTGCTTCTCGAAGCGGGGGCCGCGATAAAAGACGTTGTGCCCCATCGCGAGAACCGTGCCAGTCGGCGGATGATACTCCGGTACGACATCGCAGACCCCCTCGTCCCAGCCGCTCGCCTGTGGCACGCGCCCCAGCGACGGAACCGGCTCCGGCGCCGTCCAGGTCCGTCCCAGGTCGGCGGTCGTCATCCAGTGGACTGGCCCGAAATAATCGGAGCCCCCAATCGTCTGCAGCGTCATGAACACCAGCGGACCGCCCGCAGTCGGAACGACGCAGGCCCGCGGATGGAACCACGTGGGGTCGGTCCCATCCCGTCCGTGGGCCAGCGTTTCCTTCTCGATCCCGGCGACGAGGCCGGTCGGTTCCGCGGCAGAAAGTGACCCTGCAGCTCCGGCGGCGGCCGCCCCCAGTGCAAGCAGCGCCTGGCGGCGATCGAAGCAAAGATCGTCAGAGGTCATGCGCAAGTCTCCTGATTGCAACCAGCATACCACCACGGACTTGACGCGCCAGGTCGTGGCGGTGAAGACTCGGCGAGGGGCCGACGACTGCAGAGAAGGAGCGAAATCATGATGAACGCGTTAATGAATCTGCTGGCAAACGTGCCGAGTTCGCTGCCTGAAGAACTGTTCGAGACCCTGGTCTCGGCGCCGGCGGTGCGCATCGAACGGATCGTTTCACACGGTCACGCGTCGCCGCCCGGCTTCTGGTACGACCAGCCCCAGGCGGAGTGGGTGCTGGTTCTGCGCGGTTCGGCTCGGCTGCGGCTGGCAGACCCCGAGGAAACCATCGAGTTGCACACCGGCAATGCGCTCAACATCGCGCCGCACCGGCGGCATCGCGTGGAATGGACGACTTCGGAGGAACCGACGGTCTGGCTCGCAGTCCACTACGGCGAGTCCGTCGCATAGTGCGCCGCCGGGCCGAGCTTCACGTCGGACGGGGCGGACAGTGGCAATGGGCGTTGTGCTCGTGCTCGGTGACGAGCCGGATCAGTTCGGCGAGCGAATGGGCATTCAACTTCTTCATGATGGAGGCCCTGCGCATTTCGACCGCCCGCTCGGTGATGTCCATCCGGGCCGCCACGGCCTTGTTGGGGGCGCCTTCAAGGACCATTACCAGCGACTCGCGCTCCTTGGGGGTCAGCGTTGCCATTTTTGCGGCGAATTCGTTCCAGTGAGCGGCGGCGGCGCGCTGCTTGCGATCCTCCACCATCGCCCGCTGGATCCGTTCGAGCATCGACTGAGCATTGAACGGCTTTTCGATGAATTCCGCCGCGCCGGACTTGAGTGCCCGCACCGCCATCGGGACGTCGGCGTGCGCGGTCATGAAAATGACCGGCAGGCGGATGCCCATCTGAACCAGCCGCTCGGCGAGGTCGAGGCCGCTGAGATCGGGCATCCGCACGTCGCAGACCAGACAGCCGGGCTGCGACCGCTGGTAGTCGGTCAGAAATGCGGTCGCGGACGAATACGACTTCGTGCGAATACCGACCGACTTCAGCAGATACTCGAGGGATTCTCGCATCTCGTCGTCATCATCGACAATGAACACCGTGGACGGCTCGTCAGGCATGAATGGCCTCCTCCTCGGCGGGCCGGCTGGCGGGAAGATCCTGCAGAGCAGGGGGGTGGAGCGGCAGCATCAGCCGAAACACGGCGCCGCCGTCGTTGTGAGACTCGACCTGCAGCGATCCGCCGTGCGCCGTGGCAATGTTGCGGGCAATCGCCAGCCCCATCCCGGTCCCCTCGGCCCGCGTCGTGACGAACGGCTCAAACAGCCGTTCGGCGTCGTCGAATGCAATGCCCGGACCTGTGTCCGCAACTCGGACTTCCACATCCCCATCGCCGGCGAGTCGCGTGGTCAGACTCACTCGTCGCCGATACGGTTCCACGGCGGACAGCGCATCGAACGCGTTCTGAATCAGATTCGTCAGGATCTGCTGAATCTGAATTCCATCGACCGGAACGTCCGGCAGATCGTCGCCGAGCTGCAGTTCGAGCGACACTCCCCGCCGGCGCGCTTCGGGGAGACAGAGTTGCTCGACTTCGCGCACCAGGCTGTTGATGGATTCCAGCTCCAGGCAATGCGGGCGGCGCTGCGAGAAGCTGCGTGCCCTTCGGATGATCTCGCCGCCGCGGAGCGTCGAGCGCAGAATCGACCGCAGGGGGGCTTCAAGCTCGCCCGCTTCGTGCCCCAGCGCCGGCAACCGGGCCAGTGCGCCTTCGGCGTAGTTGGCGATCGCGCCCAGCGGCTGGTTGATTTCATGAGCCAGCGAGGCCGCCATTTCTCCCATCGACTTCAACCGGTTGGCGTGTGCCAGTTGATCGAGCAGTTCGCGACTCCGCTGTTCCCCCGCCTTCCGCTCGGTCATATCCGTCACGACAAGCAGCAGGCCCTGTGGCTCGCCGTGCAGGTTCTGCAGCCCTTGCGGAGAAACGATCGTATCGATGGTCCGGCCGGCCGCATGCTGAAATGAAATCTCCACCGGGCCGATCTGGCCGGAGGTGTGGTGCAGCAGTCCGTCGAATCGCCGACGGTCGGAATCGGCCAGCAGAACGGAGGCCGGCTTGTGATTGACGTCTTCGCGCGGCAGACCGAGCATCGCGCCGAACCGGCGATTGGCGAACTGCACGCGCCCGGCCGCGTCAAACATCACCAGGCCGTCGTTCATCGACTCGACCAGTCGCTGGTATTGAGCCTCCGACTCGGCGAACTCCCGTCGGACGAGCCGGATGGCCGGCCGAACCACCGTGAGCTGCAAAGCCACCAGGATTCCGAGGATGGCCAGCATGACGATCAGCCCCAGCCGCTGGAGCTGCTCCACGTGCCGACGGGCGTCGGCTTCGTAAAGTCCCACGATCTCGTGCATCCGGGGCAGGAATTCCGACTCATGCTCAAGGAGCGACCCCAGCGCCGCGCGCGTCGCCGCGGGATCCGGGGGGGACGCGGCCGACAGCAGCGATTCCGCGGCCGACACCATCGCTTCAAAGTGCGGGTTCAATTCGTCAAAGGCCCGTCGGACGTCGGGGCTGCTGTTTCCCGGAAGCTGACGGGCCGCATCGCCCTTCTGCAGACCGTGCTGAGAGAGACGCCACTCGGACAGGGTCGTCGCCAGCTCGTCGCGCCGCCGCTCCCGTTCCCTGGGGGAATCCGCCGCGGTCATCGCCAGCGCCGACTTGGCGAGCTCCTGGCTGAGCATCCGCTGACGTCCGGAGACATTGATCACCGGAGCGTCGGTCGTCAGCCGGGCGATTGCCGGCTGCAGCAGCGCCTGATGGAACACCAGCAGGGCCGCCACCAGCGCGAAGGCCCACCAGGACCGCTGCCCCAGCAGCCGGGCCGAGCTGGTCCGCACCGGCAGCACTCCGCTCTCAGCGGCGTCAGCCGACGACCAGGTCGTGCGTGCAGACCGTTCAACCATCAGAGGATTCACATCAGCGGGACATCATGGGTGGGGTCGAGATGACCCTCTTTCCGGCAAAAGCAAATGCCGTTCCCCACATCGACCGGCAACGGCATTGCTGCTGAAAATCGAGGCGTTGCCGCACCAGTCTGCAAAGTCTCTCGGGAAATCAGGGGCAGGCATGCTCGCCGCGGCAGCAGTGGAGTGCCGCGCGAATGGGCATGAACTTGCCCGTCGACTTCGGAAACCCGCAGTCGAGTCATGCTAAACCGCATCCCCGGCGGCGAATCCGAGCGAGAAGTTCCGCACTCGAAACTTCGGCTCTCCGAAGAGCGACGCCGCCTGAATGAGATCCCGCGATCAACGGCTGCGGAATTTGCTCCACGGAGATCTCCGACTGGACACGACTTCGCCGATCGGATTCGGAGCTGCCCGATGATTTCACAGACACCTTCCCGCGAACCCCGCACCATCGTAGTGATCGGCAACGGCATGGTCGGCCATCGCTTCTGCGAACGACTGGTCGAGTGCGATGTCGAAGATCAGTACCGGATCGTCACCTTCTGCGAAGAGTCCCGCCCCGCCTACGACAGGGTTGGCCTGAGCAAATACTTCACGCACCGCGACGCCGGGCAGCTCATGCTCGCCGATCCCGCCTGGTACGCTGAGCACGACATCGAGCTGCACGTTGGCGACAAGGCGGTGAGCATCAACCGGTTTGACCGCGTGGTTGAATCGCAGCAGGGGCGACGAATCGGCTACGACATTCTGGTTCTGGCGACCGGGTCGTCGCCGTTCGTACCGCCAACACCCGGAGTGGACCTGCCCGGGGTGTTCGTCTACCGCACGATCGACGATCTCGACCAGATGCTGGCCTGGGGCGAATCGGCAAAACGGGCCGCGGTGATCGGCGGCGGACTCCTCGGGCTGGAAGCTGCCAAGGCCGTGCTCGATATGGGGCTGGAAGCCCACGTGGTCGAGTTCGCCCCCCGTCTGATGCCACGGCAGCTCGACGAGCGCGGCTCGCAGATTCTGGTAAGCCAGATCGAGTCGCTTGGGGCGAAAGTCCACCTGAATCGGCAGACCCGGCAGATTCTCGGCGAACACCGCGTCACCGGGATGGCGTTTGCGGACGAAACCAGCCTGGACGTCGACATGGTCGTCGTCTCAGCGGGCATCCGCCCCCGGGACGAACTGGCGAAAGCCTGCGGGCTGGATCTCGGCCCGCGCGGCGGGGTGATCGTCAACGATGCCCTCCTGACCAGCGACCCGCACATTTACGCCATCGGCGAAGTCGCACTGCACCGCGGGATGATCTATGGCCTCGTGGCTCCCGGCTACGACATGGCCGAGACGCTGGCGAAGAACCTGACCGGGGATTCCGGCGAGTTTCGCGGCGCCGATCTGTCGACCAAGCTCAAGCTGATGGGAGTCGACGTCGCCTCGTTCGGGCAGTACGAGGCCGACGCCGATGTTGCGAAATGCGTCTCGTTCGAAGACCCGATCGCAGGAATCTACAAGAAGCTGCTGGTCACCTCTGACGGCCGGCATCTGCTGGGTGGGATGCTGGTCGGGGACGCGTCCGATTTCACGCGCCTGCTGTCGCTGTGCAAGAGCGGCAAGCCGCTGCCGGGCTCGGCGTCCGATCTGCTTGGAATGGGCGGGGCCGCCACGGCCGGAGCGGCGGACCTCGACGATGATTGCCAGATCTGCTCGTGCAACAACGTCACCAAAGGGACGGTTTGCGCAGCGATCCGCGGAGGCGTCACGGCTGTCGGCGAACTCAAGAAGTGCACGAAGGCCGGTACCGGCTGCGGAGGTTGCATCCCGCTGGTCACGGACATTCTCAACGCGGAACTGAAACTCTCCGGGCAGAAGGTGGACCTGTCGCTGTGCGAGCATTTTGCCTACACCCGGCAGGAGCTGTTTCAGATTGTCAAAGTCAAAGGCTGCCGGACGTTCGACGCGCTGCTGGCCAGTCACGGCGCGGGGCACGGGTGCGAGATCTGCAAGCCGGCAGTGGCGTCGATTCTCGCCAGCCTGTGGAACGATCCGATCCTGAAACGCGAACATGCCACGCTGCAGGACACCAACGACCGGTTCCTGGCGAATATTCAGCGGGGCGGGCTCTACTCAGTGGTGCCGCGGGTCGCCGGCGGTGAAGTCACACCCGACAAGTTGATCGCCCTGGGGACCGTTGCGAAGAAGTTCGGTCTCTACACGAAGATCACCGGCGGGCAGCGGGTGGATCTTTTCGGTGCGCGGGTTCAGGATCTCCCCGACATCTGGGCGGATCTGGTGGAGGCGGGCTTTGAGAGCGGCCATGCCTACGGAAAATCACTTCGGACGGTGAAGAGCTGCGTCGGATCGACCTGGTGCCGGTATGGCGTGGGGGACTCCGTCGGTTTCGCGATTCGCATAGAAAACCGCTACAAGGGGCTCCGCTCGCCGCACAAGCTCAAAGGGGGCGTCTCCGGCTGCGTGCGCGAATGCGCCGAGGCCCAGGGGAAAGACTTCGGACTGATCGCCACCGAGCAAGGCTACAACCTCTACGTGTGCGGTAATGGCGGCGCGAAGCCCCGGCATGCCGACCTGCTGGCGGCCGATCTCGACGAAGAAACCTGCATCCGCTATCTCGACCGCTTCCTGATGTATTACGTCACCACGGCAGACCGGCTGACGCGGACCTCCGTCTGGCTCGACAAGCTGGAGGGGGGAATCGAACACCTGCGGGCCGTGGTCATCGACGACAAGCTCGGGCTGTGCGCCGATCTCGAAGCGATGATGCAGCGCGTCGTCGATACCTACCGTTGCGAATGGAAAGACGTCGTCGACGATCCGGAACTGCAGCAGCGGTTCCGGCAGTTCGTCAACACGGACGAAAGCGAGCCGGACATCGAGTTCGTCTCCGAACGGGGCCAGTCTCGCCCCGCCGACTGGCCAGATGAGGCGGAACTTGCCCAGCTCCAGTTGCCGAACGGCAAGGCTTATATTCCGGCAATCGATGGCCGGACCTGGGTGCGCGTCGGGAACGTCAAGGATTTTCCCCAGGATGGCGGCGGAACCATCCGCTACGGATATGCGCAGATCGCAGTCTTTCAGTTCGCCAGCCGCGGCGAATGGTACGCCACCTCCAACATGTGTCCCCACAAGCGGGAGTTCGTGCTCTCGCGCGGCATCCTGGGGGACGTGCAGGGTGAACCGAAGGTCGCCTGCCCGCTCCACAAGAAGACGTTCTCACTCAAAACAGGCCAGTGCCTGACTGGCGAGGAATACGTGATCGACACCTACCCGGTGAAGATCGATGGCGACGATGTCCTGTTATACCTGCCGCCCCCCGGGCGCCTGGCCGAGGCGCCGGCGGTCGAGCAGCGCCGGTGCGGGACAGGCTGCCATTCCTGCAGCGGCAGTCCGGTGGCAATCGGTCAGTCGGTCTAAACCAGCGACATCGATTCTCGAACAATGCGTCTTTTAGTCTTGTCCCCTCTCCCGCTGTCTTCAGCGGGAGAGGGCCAGGGTGAGGGTCTTCGAATGTGCCGAAGCGTCGTCCACGGAGAAGAGTCGGCGCGCCTCACATTCGTGGCCGGTGATTGAGTCCTTCTCGTGCGGAAGAGCGAATCCCGTGAAAACCGACCTGCCGCTCCCCGTGCTCGAAAGCCCGAGCCTCCCCTCGTTCCTGGAAGAACTCCTCGGGGCGCAGCAGGACCTCACCGCCGTCGAACGCTTCGCCCAGCTCCACGCGGCGGACACGCTGCCGGCCCAGGCCAAATACTACCGCTCGCTCCTGCCGGCGAAACCGCCGGGACCGGGCGAGCAGTATGCCTTCGAAGTCGACCTCGATCGCTGCTCCGGCTGCAAAGCCTGTGTCACCGCCTGCCATTCCCTCAACGGACTCGACGAACACGAAACCTGGCGGGACGTCGGGCTGCTGGTCGGCGGAACCAGCTCGCTCCCGGTCATTCAGCACGTCACCGCGGCCTGCCACCACTGCGTCGATCCCGCCTGCATGAACGGCTGCCCGACGCGGGCTTACGAAAAAGACCCCGTCACCGGCATCGTGCGGCACCTCGACGATCAATGCTTCGGCTGCCAGTATTGCGTCCTGGCCTGCCCCTACGACGTGCCGAAATACAGCCACAAAAAGGGCATCGTCCGCAAGTGCGACATGTGCTCCCAGCGGCTGGCCGTCGGGGAAGCCCCCGCCTGCGTACAGGCCTGTCCGCACGAGGCGATCCGGATTCAGGTGGTCTCGAAGGCCGATGTCGCCGCGGACTGCGAGGCCAACGTCTTTCTGCCAGGGGCGCCCGATCCGCAATTGACCGTCCCGACGACGACCTATCGCACGCAGAAGGTCTTTCCGCGCAACATGCTGCCGGCCGACTACTACAATGTCCGGATCGAGGACGCCCACGCTCCGCTGATCGTGATGCTCGTGCTGACGCAGCTTTCGGTCGGAGCCTGTTTCGTCAGTGCGGCCCTCTATGCGGGGGCGACGACGCCGATGATTGACGCCATCCGGCCCTGGCAGGCGGTCACAGCCCTCTGCTTCGGGCTGCTGGCGCTCGGGTCCTCGACCTTGCATCTCGGCCGTCCCCACCTCGCCTGGCGGGCGTTTCTGGGGCTGCGGACGTCATGGCTGAGCCGCGAAATCGTCGCGTTCGGCGTCTTCGCGAAGACCGCCGCGCTCTATGCCGCCGGGATGACGTTTCTCCCCTGGCTGATGACGATGGCCGTGACTTTATGGTACGTGCTGCAGGCGGGGGTGCTCCTCAGCGGACTGGCGGGCGTCTTTTGCTCGGCGATGATCTACCACTGGACGCGCCGCCCGACCTGGTCGGGACCGCGGACGTTCCTGCGATTCTTCGGCACGGCGGCGTGGCTGGGACTGACGGCGACGCTGCTTGCAGCGACGATCGCCGCCGCGCTGAGTCGCGATCTGAGCGTCGGCCCGGTCCTGTCCGAGTTCGTCGGCCGACTGGGCTGGCCGCTGATGACGGCGGCTGCGGCCAAACTGGCGTACGAAGCGCAGGATCTGCTCCATCGCTTCGACCGGCACCATACCTCCCTGAAACGGGTCGCCAGGTTGCAGACGGGGCCGCTGTCACTCCTGTCGATTGGCAGATTCACCCTGGGAGTCCTGGGCGGTCTCGTTCTCCCCTGGATGATGCTGCAGGAGACCGCGCAGACGTCGGCGTCCACCTGGGTTGTGCTGGTCGGCTTGACATTCGGGCTGTCGCTGGCAGGCGAACTGGCCGAACGGACGCTGTTCTTCATGACCGCGGTGGCGCCGCGGATGCCGGGAGCGGTGCGCACATGATTCCCAAGGCCGTCCAGGAACTGATCCGCGCCCACACCGGGCCATTGACTCGCGAGCTCGTCCAGAAACCCAGCCGGTTCGGACTGGGCCAGCTTCCGGTCCGCAATCATCCGGACGCCACGACCACGCTGGTCTGTGGGTTCTGCTCGACGGGTTGCGGGCTCAACGTCCATCTGCGAGACGGCGAGGCGATCGGGCTGTCGCCGAGCTCCGACTATCCCGTCAATCTCGGCATGGCCTGTCCCAAGGGCTGGGAAGCGCTGCGCGTGCTCGCCAGCCCGGACCGAGCCACGACGCCGCTGCTGCGAAACGCCGGCGGGAAGCTCGAACCGGTCGACTGGACCACGGCGGCGCACACCTTCGTCGGGCGGATGCGGAGTCTCCAGGAACGGCACGGGGCCGAGTCCGTGGCCTGGCTGGGCACCGGCCAAGCGACGGTCGAAGAACTGGCGTTCCTTGGAGCGCTGGGAAAATTCGGCCTGGGGATGCTTCACGGCGACGGGAACACCCGGCAGTGCATGGCCACGGCGGCAGTCGCGTACAAGCAGTCCTTCGGCTTTGATGCCCCGCCGTTTGCATACTCCGACCTGGAAGAATCGGACGTCCTGATTTTCGTCGGCGCCAATCCCTGCATCGCACACCCCATTCTGTGGGAGCGCGTGATGCGGAATCGTCGCTCGCCGAAGGTCGTCGTCATCGACCCTCGGCGGACCGAAACGGCGATGGCGGCCACGCACCATCTCGCGCTTCAGCCCAAAAGCGACCTGGTCCTGTTCTATGGCCTGGCGCAAATGCTGATCGAGCGGGGCTGGATGGACGAGGATTATCTCGCCGGGCACACGACTGGCTTTGATGGTTTTCGCGCGCACGTGGCGAATTATCCGCTGGAAGTCGTCTGCCGGGAAACCGGGCTGGAGGCAGCGCGGATCGAAGAGCTGACCCGGCTAATTCACGATCATGAGCGGGTTTCGTTCTGGTGGACGATGGGGGTCAATCAGTCTTACGAGGGGGTCCGCGTCGCCCAGAGCCTGATCAACCTGGCGCTGATGACCGGAAACATGGGCCGGCCGGGAACCGGGGCGAACTCGATCACCGGCCAGTGCAATGCGATGGGCTCCCGCCTTTTCAGCAACACCACCGGAATCGTCGGCGGGCGGGACTTCAAGAACCCGCAGGATCGCGCCGACGTCGCGGAGATCCTGGACATCCCTGTCGAGAAGATCCCCGATCGCGACAGTTGGAGCTACCACGAGATCCTGGAGGGAATTCTGCAGGGGAAGATCAAGGGCTTGTGGGTCGTCGCCACCAATCCCGCCCATTCCTGGATCAATCAGGACCAGGCCCGCGACATTCTGAGCCGGCTGGAGTTTCTGGTCGTCCAGGACATGTACGTCTCCACGGAAACGGCCCAGCTCGCCCACCTGGTTCTGCCGGCCGCCGGCTGGGGAGAAAAGGAGGGGACCTTCATCAATTCGGAGCGACGGTTCTCCCCGATCAAACAGGTCTCCCGTGCTCCGGGGCAGGCCCTGTCGGACTTTCGCATCTTTCAACTCATCGCGCGGGCGGCCGGTTTGCAGGAAATGTTCCGCGAGTGGTCGTCTCCGGAGGCCGTGTTTCAGATCCTGAAACGACTCTCCGCCGGGCAGCCGTGCGATATCACCGGGATCGAAGATTACCAGCATCTCGACCGGGCAGGGGGAATCCAGTGGCCCTGTCCCGAAGAAAGCGGTGAAGTCGCCCAGGAACGCCGACTGTTCGAAGACGGCAGGTTTTATCACGCCGACAAAAAGGCGAAACTCCTTTACGAAGCTCCGCGTCCCATGCCCGAACCTCCCGATGCAGCGTGGCCGCTGATTCTGTTGACCGGCCGTGGGAGCGTGGCCCAGTGGCATACCCAGACCCGCACGGCGAAATCCGACGTGCTGCGCAAGCTCGCCCCTACCAGTCTGTATGTGGAAATCAACCCGACCGACGCCCGGAAGGCCGGGATTGAACCCCAGCAGACCGTCATCGTGGAGTCCCGCCGGGCGGCTGTATCGGCCAAGGCCTTCCTCACGCCCCAGGTCGCGCCGGGGCAGATTTTCCTGCCGATGCACTATCCGGAAGTCAACCGCCTGACCGACGCCGTGTTCGATCCGTACTCGAAACAACCGTCGTATAAGGCGTGTGCCGTGCGGATTCGGAAGGCCGACTGAGCGGCGTTCAACCCGTCGCCGGCAAATGACTGAAGTTGCCAGGCGCAAGCAACCGTTGATAAGATGTCGAAACTTGCGGAGATAGGGTCTCGGCGAGTTTGCGTCTGGCGGAAAGTTGACGGGTTATGCTGCGGATTCATTCGGGGCTGACGGGGCGATTCTGCGACGGCGTCAGTCGACGGCAGTTTCTGGAAGTCGGGTCGCTCAGCGCGATCGGGCTGTCGCTGTCGTCGCTGCTGCGAAGTCAGGCCCGGGCAGCGGACGCCGGCGGCAAGGCGGTCTCGCGAACCTCCCCGAAATCGGTGATCCTGGTCTGGCAGCACGGCGGCCCGTCACAGCTCGAAACCTTCGACATGAAGCCCCTGGCGCCCGCGGAGGTCCGCGGGCCCTATCGGCCGATCGCGTCGTCGCTGCCGGGGCTCGATGTCTGCGAGCTCTGCCCCGAGCAGGCCAAGGTGATGGATCGCTGCTCGGTCATCCGCAGCTTCACGCACGGCAACGGCGATCACTGGGCCGCCGCTCATTGGATGCTCACCGGTCGCACAGGAGCGAATGGTTCCGACCGCGTACCGCGTCAGCCGTCAATGGGGGCCATCGCTTCCCACTTGCTCGGACCGCGAACGAAGGGAGCCCTGTCGACGGTCAACATGAACGACGGAGGCTTCGGATTCCACGGCGGAGCCTGGCTGGGAGTTTCCCACAATCCCTTCCGCTTCGGTGAGTTCAACTACGGCAACGAGGCCGGGAGGCTGCCGACCGGCGACCATAAGAGCTTTGCCCTCGTCGACGGTCTCAGCCGGGAAGGTCTGCTGGATCGCGTGTCGCTCCAGAAACAGCTCGACCGGCTGCAGGACAAGTTTTCGCAGAATGCGGTCTTCGATCAGCTCGACGCCGTCGATCAGCAGGCTCTGGATATCGTCCTCTCGGGACGGATTCGCGACGCATTCGATGTCTCAAAGGAGAGCGAATCCACCCGCCAACGCTTCGGCGACGGCTGGGGCGAGCAGGCCCTCGTCGCCCGCAGGCTCATCGAAGCGGGCGTCCGCTTCGTGACCCTCAACACCGGCTACTGGGACGACCACGGAAATATCAAAGGGGGACTCGACCACAAGATGCCCCGGCACGACCGGGCGGTCGGCGTCCTGATTCAGGATCTCGCCGAGCGCGGAATGCTCGACGACACCCTGGTGATGTCGGCCGGCGAGTTCGGCCGGACGCCGGTCATCAACAAGGACGCCGGACGCGACCACTGGCCGCAGGCCCAGAGCATTCTGCTGGCCGGCGGCGGCTACCGCCACGGCCAGGTGATCGGCAGCACGAACGCCAAGGCGGAATATCCGACGTCGCGTCCCGTCGGCGTCGAAGACTTCTGTGCCATCATCTACGGCGCACTCGGCCTGCACGCCGACGACACCGTGATCGACCACACCGGCCGTCCGATGCACCTGCTGCCCAGCGGCACAATTCCATTCGAGCTGCTGTAGCTGTTATTGACGGTCGGCATCCGGAGCCGGCAGCTTCCGGGAGTGCAGCAGCGCATAGCTGACCGGAATCACAAACAGCGTGAAGATCGTCGACGCCACCAGCCCGAAGATCAGCGACCAGCCCAGCCCCGAGAAGATCGGGTCGAGCGTGATCGGCAGGCTGGAGAGCAGGGCGGCGCCCGCAGTCAGCAGGATCGGCCGCAACCGAACCACGCGGCTTTCCAGGATCGCATCGAACAGCGGCCGGCCGCGTCGCATCGCCAGCTCGATGAAATCGACCAAGATGATGGCGTCGCGGGTCACGATCCCCGCCAGGGCGATCATCCCGATCATCGCCGTCGCGGTGAAGAAGACCGGATCGGCATAACCCCCGACCGTCTGGCCGGCGATCACGTTCAACAGCCAGAAGCCGGGCATCACCCCAAGAACCGTCAGCGGAATCGCAAGCATCACCACCAGCGGAATCACAAACGAACCGGTCTGCGCGACGAGGATGATATAAATCATCACCATCGCGGCGGCGAACGCCAGACCCAGGTCGCGGAAGACGTCCAGCGTTATCTTCCACTCCCCTTCTCCGGCAAAAGTCACCTGCATTCCCGCCGGCAGAGTCCAGGCCAGCCCGCTGCCGTTGTGGAAATAGCTCCGCTGGTCGAGCGGCCGAGGCGCGGCGGTCGCGGGAGCCGTCTCGCCCGACGTCCGCAGATCGGCCAGCACGTCAACGATGCACTCGGCGGGCGGCCGCCCGGCCGACTCGGCCATGACGTAAGCGACTCGTTCCAGATTCTTATGGTAGATCGTCTGATCGACCTGCTGTGTCTCCCACGTGCCGATTTCCGCCAGCGGCACGAACGCCCCCGTTGCACCGCGCACTCGGAGCTGTCCCAGATCGGCGGCGTGCGACCGCAATGCCCGCGGCAGCCGGACCGTCAATCGCAACGGATTCCGCTCCCCTTCCAGTCGAACAGTCTCCTGCGAGTCCCCCTCCAGCGACAGCCGGATTGTGTCGGCGATATCCTGCACGGAGATGCCCGCAACGGCTGCCTTCTCCTGGTCGGCCACAAACACCAGCTTCTCCTGGCTCGCTTCGCGGATGTCATCGACCTCCACGACCCCCGGCTCCCGCCGCATCCGCGCAACCACGGCGTCGGAAGCGTTCAGAATGTCGGCATAGGTATGATCCGGCCGCCCGCGGACCTCCGCCACAAGTGACGCCAGCACCGGCGGTCCCGGCGGCAGTTCCACAATCTGCAGCTTCGCCCCGTGCGCCTCAGCCAGTTCCGTCAATTCCGACCGGAGACGCAGGCCGATGCCGTGGCTCTGCTGCCGACGATCCTTCTTGCCGACGAGATTCACCCGCACTTCGGCCTGATGCGGCAGTTGCCGCAGATAGTAGTGCCGGACGAGTCCGTTGAAGTCCATGGCACTCGACAACCCCGAATAGCTGGTGAAGTCGGTGACTTCCGGAACCGCGCCCAGCGCCCGCTCAAATTCCTGCACCACGCTGCTGGTCCGCTCCAGTGTCGTTCCCTCGTCGAGATCCAGCACCAGCAGGAATTCGTTCTTGTTGTCAAAGGGGAGCATCTTCAGCGGCACGGCCCGGAACGCGCCGAAACCCATCGCCCCGATCGTCAGCACCGCCATCAGAGCCAGAAACGAAATCGAACGAAGCGGCGTCTTCAGCAGCGGCGTCATCAGCGGCTTGAAGAACCGGTACAGCGCCGACTTTTGAACGGTCTCGATGTCGTAGATTTCCGACGGCCCCTCCGGCAACGCGGGTTCCGCACCGGACGCGTGCTTCCGGAAGTGTCGACCCAGGACGTGATAGCTCAGCCACGGCGTAATCGTAAACGCCACGAGCATCGACATCAGCATGGCGATCGGCACGTTGAGCGCCATCGGGGACATGTACGGCCCCATCATGCCGGTGATGAAGAACATCGGCAGAAAACTGACGATCACCGCCAGCGTGGCGCTGATCAGCGGCGGCCGAATCTCCGCCACCGCATCCAGCACAGTCTCGCGGTCGGCCCGGCCTCGATCGTTGAAGTGCCGCGTAATGTTCTCGACGTCGACAATCGGATCGTCGACCAGCAGCCCAAGCGAAAGAATCAGGGCGAACAACGTGACGCGGTTGATCGTGTAGCCGGCCAGCAGATTCACCGCCAGCGTCAGTCCGAAGACCACCGGCACGGCGACCGCTACGACGAGGGCTTCACGCCAACCCAGCGACAACGTCAGCAGCGCGATCACAATCACAATCGCGACGGCCAGCGCCTCGACCAGCTCGTTCACCTTCTCGTCGGCCGTCTGTCCCGAGTTCCGCGTAACGACCAGTTCCATATTGTCGGGAACGACCTGTGTTCGCAGCTCTCTGGCCGCTGCGAGAATTCTCTCGGCGACGGTGACGGCGTTGGCCCCCTTCTGTTTGGCCAACGCGATCGTGACCGCCGGGACCGCTCCGACGGCCTCACTGCTGCTCCGATCGGCTGCGCCCAGGATGGTCCCCGCATGGCCCGGTTCCGCACCGAAGCCGCGCGCGGGACCCCACGCGTGACGAACGTAACTGGCGATCTCGGCGGGACCGTCCTGCAGATCGGCGACATCTTTCAGAAACACCGGCCGATCCTGAAACACTCCCACCACCAGTTCCGGCAGTTGCCCGGGACGCGTGAACGGCCATCCCGCCTCGACGTGAACGACGCGATCGGCCTGGGTCCACGTTCCCGCGGGAGCCGTCAAGTTCGAGCGTTGCAGCGCACTGGCGACCTCCTTCACGCCGAGCGAATACGCCTGCAGCCGATCCGGATCGAGCTCGACTCGCAGCGTCCGCGGTTCCCCGCCGATGATCGACGCCCGCGAGACCTGCGGCACCTCGGCGAGGCGTTCGACCAGTTCTTCGCCGACGCGCCGCAACTCATAAGAGTCGGCCGTTCCGCTGCGGAGCGTGAGCGTCACGATTGGAACGTCGTCGATCTCGACCGGCTTCATCTGCCAGCCGGTCACTCCGGGCGGCGCCAGATCGCGGCTCTCTTCCAGCTTCTTGAAGAGCTTCACCAGGCTCCGTTCGCGGTCCTGACCGACGTAGAACCGGACCGTGATGATCGCCTGGTCCTCGCGCGACATGCTGTAAACGTACTCGACCCCGTCGATCTGGTAGAGCGCCCGTTCGAGCGGGGCGGCGGCGAGCTGTTCGACTTCGCGGGCCGAGTGACCGGGGAACGAAACGTAGATGTCGGCCAGCGGCACGACGATCTGCGGATCCTCTTCGCGAGCGGTAACGACAAGGGCCGCTCCGCCCAGGATCACCGACAGGATGATCAGGATGATCGACAGATTGGATTCGAGGAAGATCCGCACGATCTGCGACAGCGGATCGGTGTGACGCGTGGGGCCGGTCGAGCGGTGGCTCATCGGGATGAACTCTCCCCGGCGGCCGACACGGCAACCCGTTCCCCGACGGTCAAACCGGACAGGACTTCATTACTCCCGTCGACGTCACGCCCGATCTGAATGCTCCGGCGCTCGATCCGATCGCCGGGCAGAACGACGTCGACCATCGTCAACTGGCCGACCCGCCGGACGGCACGCGCCGGAATGACCGTCAGGTCTTCGTCTTCTAACGGCAGCAGCAGACGACCAAACATGCCGCTGTAAACGCCCGGCGGGCAGGGGCCGGTCACTTTGACCGTGAACGAACGGCTGGCGGCTTGAGCTTCCGGAACGATTTCGCTGACGGTCGCGTTGCACTCGTACCCCAGCGAATCGACGCGGGCCGGCAGCTCCTGCCCCACCTTGAGCCGCGTCGCCAGCGATTCCCGCACCGACGCCACCATCTGCATGTGCGTCGGATCGTACAGCGTCAGCAGAATCTGCCCCGGCGAAACGGTGTCCCCCGGTTCGATCCGCTTGTCGATCACCGTCCCCGTCAGTGGCGAGCGAATGGTCGCATATTCCAGCAGGACCTCCGCTTCGCGAATCGTCTGACGGAGGCGATCCAGCTCCGCCGCGGCGGACTGCTGGGTCGCCTCCGCCTGATCGAGCTCCGCCTGAGTGACGACATTCTGCTTGCGCAGCTCCCGGAAACGGGCCAGGTCGACCGCCGCCTGCGTATTCCGGGCTACCGCCCCCCGCTCGGCCGCCAGAGCCTGCTGCTGGCGCGCGACCAGTTCGGCGTCGTCCAGGCGAACGAGGATCTCGTCCCGAAGGACCTGCTGCCCCGCTTTGACGTGGACCTCGACGACGCGGGCCAGAATCTTCGACGCCACCGCCGCCTCGTGGACGGGCTGAATCGACCCAATCGCCGTCTCAAACCGCGGGCGACGAATCGAGACAACCGCAATGACCTCTTCACCTGCCAGCCGTCGCGTGGGCGGCTCAGTGACTTCGGCCGGAGTCTTGTGGTGAAACGTCCCCGCGAGCGCCAGCAGCAGCCAGCCGACGCCAACTGTCACTGCCCCGACAACCAGCCCCCGGCCGATCGCCCTCCACCGACTCGATCGCACATTCGTCTGCATCGTGCGAGTCCTTCGCGAGAGGTCGACACGTCGCGATATCTATTCTATTTTTCGGCCGGAGAAAGGCAACCCTCTTCCGAACCGGCTCGCCAACCCGGCGAACTGCCGACAAGAACCGGATTCTCGCACGATTGGTGTAAGATTGCTGCCATCGGAGGAATAAACTGGCAGGAGGCAGTGAATGGTCGAGCCGGAAACACGTTCGAGCCTGATGGTGCGACTGCGCGATCCGTCCGATCAGCAGGCCTGGACGCAATTCGTCACGATTTACGAGCCCCTTCTCCTCCGCCTGATGCGTTCCCGTGGCCTCCAGGAGGCCGACGCCCGCGACGTCACCCAGCAGGTCATCGTCGCCGTCATGCAGGCCGTCGACTCCTGGCAGCCCGACGGGCGCGACGCCTCGTTCCGCCGCTGGCTGTTCGGCATCGCCCGTCGCCTGGCCTTGAAGTCGCTCCAGCGCGGCTCGCCTCCCCGTGGACCGGTCCGTCGCGGGGCCGGCGGCACCGAAATGCTCGAACTCTTCAACAATCTTCCCGAGCCCGAACAACGCACGGTCGACTCCTTCGACGACGAATACCGCAATGAAATCTTCCAGTGGGCCGCCACGCGCGTCCGCGACGACTTCCGCGAAACCACCTGGAAGGCCTTCTGGCAGACCTGCGTCCTCCACGAACCCGTCGCCGACGTCGCCGAGACGCTCGGCATGACCGCAGGCAACGTCTACGTGGCCCGCAGCCGCGTCATCGCCCGTCTCCGCCAGTTCATCGAAGAATTCGAGGGGGACCATGACCTGTAGCAACCCCTGCCAGCTCGATCGGCTGCAGCAGCTCCTCGACGAGTCCCTCCCGGAACCGGCGGAGCGGGATCTCGCCGAGCACATTGCATCCTGCCCTGATTGCCAGCAGCAACTGGAAACGCTTGCCGCCGGTCGGCACTGGTGGACCGAAGCCGGCGAGCGCCTCAGCCGCACGACCGCATACCGCCGACAATCCGACGACAGCGGCCTCGCACAGGATGACGACTCCTCCCACTTCGCCACCGATTTCGCCGTCGACTTCCTCGAGCCCGCCGAAGATCCCTCGCTGCTCGGCCGCCTGGGAGACTGCGAAATCGTCGAAATCATCGGCCGGGGCGGCATGGGCGTCGTTCTCAAAGGCTATCAGCCCGACCTCCACCGCCATGTCGCAGTGAAAGTCCTCTCGCCCCACCTGGCCGCCAGCGGGGCCGCCCGTCGTCGCTTCGCCCGCGAAGCCCAGGCGACCGCCGCCGTCGTTCATCCCCACGTCATGGCGATCCATTCGGTCTACGCCGGCGGCCGGCTCCCCTACCTGGTCATGCCCCTCATCCCCTGCCAGTCGCTGCAGGAACGGCTCGATCACCACGGCCCGCTCGACGTCAAAGACATCCTGAGAATCGGGATGCAGACGGCTCTCGGCCTGGCCGCCGCCCACGCCCAGGGGCTCGTCCACCGCGACGTCAAACCGGCGAACATCCTGCTCGAAGCTAACGTCGATCGCGTCCTGCTGACCGACTTTGGCCTCGCCCGGGCCGTCGATGACGCCTCCCTCACCCGGACAGGCGTCATCGCCGGCACCCCGCTTTACATGTCCCCCGAGCAGGCCGCCGGCGACGCCGTCGACCATCGCTCCGACCTCTTCAGCCTCGGCGCCGTCCTCTACGCCATGGCCACCGGCCGGCCGCCCTTCCGCGCCGAAACCACCTTCGGCATCCTCCGCCGGATTCGCGAAACCGCCCCGAGGTCGATCCGTGAGATCAACCCCGACATTCCCGAATGGCTCGAACGGGTCGTCTTCAAGCTGCTGGAAAAGGACGCCGGCGACCGCTTCGATTCCGCCGGCGACGTCGCCACGCTCCTCGAGCAGTGCCTGGCCCATACGCAGCAGCCGACGACGGTTCCGCTCCCCTCCGAAATCGCCAACTGGCCCCTGCCGACCGATCGAGAACTCGCCCCCGCCCCCTCCCGCCGCCCCATCGGGAAAGCCCGGCTCGCCGGCGCCCTGCTCGCGTTGGTCGTTGTCAGCCTCCCGTTCTGGTTCTCGCGGTCGCAACCCGCATCGGCTCCGAACGACTCAGTCGACCACGAAGCGACCGGCGAAGCCGCCCCCGCCGCGACCGACGTTCCGCTCAACTGGAACGCCACGCAATCAGAACTCGACGACACGGCTCAACAAATTGATCAACTCGAAGCCGCCGCCGCGGCGGATCTCCATTCCCTTTCCCCCACGTCTGCCGCACCCATCGACACTCAGTCCAAGGAAGAACGATGAAAACCAAGCTTGATCTGCGATTGACGATCGTGGCCTGGTGTCTGTTGGTGGTTGGGCAATTGATTGCTCAGGACGATGCCCCGCCCGCCGACGCCGAGGCGCGCATTCCTCCGGCGGCCCCTGCGGCTACCAGTGAGATTGTCAGCCGGACTTATGCGATCTCACACAACTTGAAGTCGGCCATTGACCGGCTGCCGGAGTCGTTCCGCAGTGATCCCCGACATCGCGATGTGATCGACGAACTGCAGCGACTCACTACTCAATTCAATTTTCTCAACTCACGCCGCAAGCCGCCCGACAGGCGGTGTCAAGACCTCCAAAAGATTGCAAAGTCCGTCGGCGATCTGATCAATCGCGATACTCCGCAGGACCAGCTCGCCCCGCTGGTTGACCTCGCCGCGCAACTGCTCTCGCAATTGGATCGTGAATCCGAGGCCGTCGACGGCTGGGGGACCAAAGTCCTCGCCGACTTGGCACAACTCGAATCTCGCCTTGGTGACGAGTTTTCCACGCAGCCCGAACTCGCTGCCACAGTCGGACTCGAACGGCTTCGAATAACATCCATTCCGCAATTGGGCAGCCACGTAAACGACTACTGGAAAGAGGGGCCGATTGCGACGGCGGCCTTTCTCCAGAAATACCGCCAGACATCTGCCGCCGCCCATGCCGCCGTTCTGCTGGCAAACGCTTACGAAGTCGCCCAGAACTCTCCGGCCGGCCTGCCCCTTCCCGCCGAAGGACAGTTTCGCGAACCGACGCGCCGTTGGTACCACCTCGCCATCGAACAGGCCCCCGACTCCCTCTGGGGAAAACTCGCTCGTGGCTGCCTGAACCGCCTCGACCTCGTCGGCCAGACGCTCCAGGTCTCGGGCAACTCCCTCGACGGCAAGCCCCTCTCGCTCGAGTCACTCCGCGGCAAGTCGACCGTTGTCGTCTTCTTCCGAGCGAATAAAGACTCTTGGCACCTCCAACCGAACAAGGCCCCCTGGTATCCATCGCCAAAGATTGACTCCTGGGGCCAGTTCGCCACCCCGTTGGAGTTCGCTGTCGCTACACGCGATCGTGGCTTCCAGCTCCTCGGCGTCCACTGCCACAACCCCACGCTGCCACAGACGGAGGTCGAAGATCTCCCCAAGCTCGCCACACCCGAAGTTTTCCAGAACAACGACCTCTTTCCAGTCATTGAAGACTCTGCTGACGCGGATTCCAGCGATTCCGTCCGCTTCGGAATCACCTGGTTCCCCCGTCTCTTCGTCCTCGTCGACGAATCCGGCAAAGTCGTCCGGACGCAGCAGACGGAGATCAAAAACCTCGATGAGTTTTTGGGTCAGGCGAAGCCTGCTCAAGGGGCCTCGGCACTTCCTGTCAAAACGTCCGCGGACCAACCAACGACCGCCAGCACTACCGAGCAGACTCGGCAGCCCGAATCTTCGACCATCGAGTTCCCGCCCCGCTCGCTTCAGACCGCCGTCAACCAGCTCCCCGAAGCCTTCCGAAATAACCCCGCCAACGGCAAAGTCCTCGCGAGCCTGACGGTCGCCAGTCGCGGGCCGACTGACGAAGTCACCACGGACGATCAACGCCAACACCTGCAGCAGCAGGCCAAAGACGCTGCCGCCTTGATCATCCCGGCCATCCCCCAGGAACTGCACCTGCCGCTCGCCAGACAGGCTGCGGGCGTCCTGGCTCAACTGTATCGCGACAGTCACGAAGTTCCCGACTGGCAAGCCAAGTCCCTTGCCGATCTCGAACAGCTCGAATCCCGCCTCGCCCGCGAATTCCCCGCTCGCATCGAACTCGCCTCGCAGGTCGGCATCGAACGCCTTCGGTGTCAGCTCTACTCGTTACCGCCGGAACAGCAGAACGAGATTAACCCCGACAGCCCGCAACTCACGTCAGAATTCATCGAGCGTTACCCCCGCACCGCCGCAGCCGCCCAGGCCGCCTACCTCGCGGCCACAGAATACGAACGCTGGGCTCTCGCCCACCTTGGTCCGAATTACCGCCCGCGCGACGATGTCCCCGAAATGGACGAGGACTACTTCCAGCGGGCCGTCGAGCAGTCTCCGAATTCGATCTGGGGCAAAGCGGCTGCCGGTGCGCTTCGCCGCATCCGCCTCGTCGGACAGACGCTCCAGGTCTCCGGCCGCTCGCTCGACGGCAAATTTCTGTCGCTCAAACAGTTCCGCGGCAATCAGGAGGTTGTCGTCTTCTTCCGCCCCGGCAAGTCCTCCTGGGGCGCGGCGGAGACCCCCGACGATTTCGCCGACGCCGTTCGTCGACGCGGCTTCGATGTGCTGGGAGTCCTCTGTCACTTGCCGACCGCGGCTCCCGACCAGATCGCCGAGTACGTTCGCCCAACCGCAAAAGACGGCCCGCACATGCCTCTCCTCGTCGACGCGGACGATGTCGACACCAGCAATTCGGTCCGTTACGGCCTCACGGTCCAGCGCCTGTTTGTTCTCGTCGATGCCACCGGCAAAGTCGTCCGGACGGCGACAGATCAGGTGAAAGACATTGATGCCTTCCTCAGTCGGCCGTTCGACACTCCGCCGGCCGATGCGGCGGCGGTCGTCAGTGCAGTCCAGACGAGCCCCACCTCGGAGACCGAGAGTTCCCCGGCGAAGTTTCAAACGCCGGCGCCGGCCGAACCCGAAACGCCACAAGTAACAAAAATCTTCCACCTCCAGAACGGGGTAGCCGCCGACTACGCCAAGCTGCTGCAGGACATTTTCACCGGAACGAAACTGACCGCCGACCCGCGTATCAACGCCATCCTCGCCGCCGGCGAGGAGCAGGAACTGCAGAAGATCGAAGCCCTGCTGCGCGCCCTCGACGAATCGAAAACAAAGCCGGCCGCGCCGAATGGCTCTGCGACGGCCACAGAAATGCAGAAGTCGCAGCGCACCGCTCTGGCCTTCACGGCAACGTGGGCCGGCCCCTGCCAGAAGATCCTCCCCATCCTGCGCTCGCTCGCCGAGCAGGGAGCGCCGATCCAGTTCGTCGACGTCGACCGGGAACCGGAACTGGCGAAGCGACATCAGATTACCTCGATCCCCGCAGTGATCATTGAGGAAGACGGGCGCGAAGTCGAGCGCCTGGTCGGAGTGGCTTCACGACAGAAACTTGAGAAACTGATTCTCGGCAGAGTTGTCACGACCCCCGACGCTCCTGCACCAGCAAGGAGTGTCGCCGCCGCATCTTTCGATCCCTTTGCCGTGTCGCAACGCTCCTCTGCTCCAGTCCCGTCGCCATCCCGCTCCCAGCCTCCCGGCCTCCTCGCGATCGAATCCCGCGCCGCCGAACTCGCCCACAAAGTCCGCGAACTGACGAAAACCCACGACTCCCCACACCCCGAGCTGATCGCCGCCCGCCAGCAGCTCGAACAGACGCTTACCGAAGCCCTCGAACTGAAGTTCCGGTCCGAACAGCGCCAGGTCGCCACCCTCGAACAGCGCCTCACACGCCTGAAATCGCAGCTTGAGCAGCGGAAGGCTGCGCAGAGCCAGATCGTCGAGCGGCGGATGCGGGAACTGCTCGAGAATCCGGTCACGGACTGGGACGCCTTACCGGACGCAGCAGGAAAGTTCCCAGTCCTTCTTGGCGCCGAATTCGCGCCGGGATCTCGACAACTCGTCAGCCCGGACGAGGTCCAAGTCGATTTCTATGCCCGGGACCAGATCACCGTCGATCTCTATGCCACGGACGGCATCTATCAGAACCAGAAGTTGCTCGGCGCTGTCGTCACTGCGCTCAACAAGATCCCCCTGGTCGTCGTAAACGTTCGGATGGTTCCCGGCGACAGCGGCAAGTTCGTCTTCGCCATTGTCCACGATCCGTCGCAACGCATTCATCGGGAGAAACAACAGACCGGCAAGGAGTCCGCGACCCGGCAGGCAATCAGCAGCGCCCTCAAAGCGGGCGGACTCAGTGATATCCGCTGGGAAAGCGGCAGCGAGTCTGCCACGCCCGAGGAGGTTCGCCCGGCCGAAGGTTCAGCCGCAGCGACGGAATCGCTCGTTCGCGGCCGGCCGTTGGAGGACCACGACATCGTCGTCGACCTCTACGCGACTGACGGCATCTATCAGAACCAGACGCTGCTCGGCGCTGTCGTCGCTCCGCTCAACAAGATCCCCGAGGTTGTCGTAAACGTCCGGATGGTTCCGGGCGACGGCGGTAAGTTTGTCTCCGCCATCGTCCGCAACACATTACGGCGATTCCTGAGTGAAGAGACGGAAAACGGTGGAATGTCTCCGACGCGGCGGGCGATCGAAGCCGCTCTCGAGGCCGGCGGGATCAACGACGTCGCCTGGGAAGGTGTGTCCGATGAGTCTCTGTCGGGGGAGTTTCTTCCGTCCAACGGCGAAGCCGCTTCCGGTGCAGCGACAGCACCCGCTCCCATCACTCCGCCCACCCGCAAACCGGCGGACTCGCTGGAAGCCTCCGCCCGCCTGACCCTCGACCTGGCCGAGGCGGAAGCCGACATCCGCGAAACGGAAGCCAGGCTGGCCATTCAGGTGAAACTGCATGCGAAGGGAGTCGTGGCGATCGACGAAGTGACCAGCGCCATGCAGCGACGCGACCGCGCCGCTCGCAAACGCCAGATTCTCCTCGACGAATTTGCGGCAACCCTGAAGGATCTCGAACTGCAGCTCGCCTCCGCCAAGACCGAGTACGAAGGCGCCGCGACCATGGCCGAGCAGACGTTGGCGCTGTTCCACCTGGCGCGGGTCTCCATGCGCGAAGTCACCGATGCGAACGTCCGTCGGACTCAGGCCGATCTGGCTCTGCAACGACTGCAGAACCGTTTCGAACTGCTGAAAAAAGCGGGCGAGAAGCTGCCAGGAGCAGCTCCGGGAACTGAACAGCCCCCGGCCGACACACCCGCCCCACCGGCTAAACCCTCCCTCGATCCCCAGCGGGTCAATAACTGATTCACTGCCCATGAGCGTGAGGCTCGCGCCTTGCCCCCTCTCCCGCATTCTGATGTGGGAGAGGGCCGGGGTGAGGGTCTTCGAACGTCCCGGAGGATGATCCACGGAGAAGCGACGGCCTTTCCCCTCGTCCAGCGCAGAAGTCGGGAGACGGAACCGGCGTCACTTCGCCATCGCGGCTGGAGATGGTGAGGACGCCCTGAGTCAACTCAACCGTCGCGCACGACCGTCGAATTCCTCTCGCAACCCAGTCTTGCAACTCGCCGCACCGCGCGCCATCCTGCCGCGGTGGCCTCACCCGTCCGCTTCCGGCCACGCCTTACCCCGCAAGGTCCTGTCCGGGAGACTCGCTCCATGAAACTCTTTCAGCCCTGGCTGCTGGTCTGTCCGTTCGTCACCTGTCTCGCGTCGTCACCCATCCTCGCTCAGGAAGACATTCGCGAGCTGAAACTGAAGGACTGGGCTCCCCGACCAATGCTGGTCCGCAAAGAGTCCGTGATCGAAACTCCCCGGTTTCCCGTCATCGACATCCACAACCACCTGGGAGGCGGGAAGCAGACTCTCACCGACGAACGCGTCCAACGCTACCTCGCCGAAATGGACGCTGCCGGCGTCCGCACGGTCGTCAACCTGGATGGCGGCTGGGGCGAACGCCTGCAGCAGACCATCGCCGCCCTCGACCAGGCCCATCCGGGACGGTTTGCCACGTTCGCCCTCGTCAACTTCGATGGCATCGACGACGACGACTGGTCGACGCGCGAAGCCGCCCGTCTCGAAGAGAGCTTTCAGCAGGGGGCCCGCGGCCTCAAGATCGACAAACGGCTGGGGCTGCGCTACCGCTACAAAGACGGCCGCCTGATGCCCGTCGACGATCCCAAACTCGATCCGATCTGGGCCGTCTGCGGCAAGCACAAGCGCCCCGTCGTCATCCACGTCTCCGACCCCGCCGCTTTCTTCACCCCCCTCGATCGATTCAACGAGCGCTGGCACGAGCTGAACGAGCACCCGAACTGGCTGTTCTTCGGCGACCAGTACCCGCCCCAGGCAGACATTCTGAAACAGCTCCACAACGCGATCGGCAAGCATCCGGAAACAATCTTTATCAATACCCACTTCGGCAACAACGCCGAAGATCTGGCCGCCGTCGGACGGGAGCTCGACGCGCACCCCAATATGTACGTCGACTTCGACGCCAGAATCTCGGAACTCGGCCGGCAACCCTACTCGACGCGGAAGTTCTTCCTGAAATACCAGGACCGCATCCTGTTCGGGACCGACACCACGCCGAAGCGCGAAGCCTTCCGGATCTACTACCGCTTCCTCGAAACCGACGACGAATACTTCGACTGCGCCGCCAGCCATCACCTGCAGGGCTTCTGGATGATCTACGGCATCTTCCTGCCCGACGACGTCCTCGAAAAGATCTACTACAAAAACGCCGAGAAACTGCTGGCGATGGCCGATCAGCCGGCCGCCGTCGCCGCACCGCCCGAGGGGGTTCTCAAGGTCAAGCCGACCGACGACTTCGAAGTCACCGGCGACGGCAGCCACAAAGCCTGGTCGGCCGCCGAGTGGGTGACGATCCCGCAGCGCACGAAAGGCGGGCTCCCCTACGAGTCGAAGCTGAAGCTCCTCTACTCCAAAACCGGACTCTACACGCTGTTCGACGGTACGGACGCGAAACTCACCGCCACGGCGAAGGCCGACTTCGACGACCTCTGGGTCGAGGACGTCTTCGAAATCTTCCTCTGGCCCGACGAAAAACAGCCGATCTACTTCGAGTACGAGATCTCCCCGCTGGGAGCCGAGCTGCCGATCCTGGTCCCCAACCTCGGCGGCAAGTTCATCGGCTGGCGCCCCTGGCACTACGAAGGGGGCCGCAAAACCCGCAAGGCGACATCAGTCATAGGGGGCGACAAACAGCCGGGCGCCGTCATCCAGGGCTGGACCGCCGAGATTTTCATCCCCTGGGAGCTGCTGACCCCGCTGCAGAACGTGCCGCCGAAACCGGGCACGCAGTGGCGGGCCAACTTCTACCGCGTCGACTACGACGACCAGAAATCGACCCGCTGGACCTGGGTCCCCGTCGGCCCCAGCTTCCACGAGTACCACAAATTCGGCCGCCTCGTCTTTGAATGAAGAGATGAATTTGGCCTCGTTCCCAGGCTCTGCCTGGGAACGTCGTCTTCGGACGCTCTGCGTCCTCTTCCGTTCTCGCCTGCAAAGAGGAAAAGAGCGAGGCAGAGCCTCGCAATCCTCCGGTTCCCAGGCAGAGCCTGGGAACCAGTGCGGCTGACTTTCTCCCGCATTTCTCCGCGTCTCCGCGGCAAAGTCCTCTTCTTCCTCAGCCAGGAGAATGAATCTGCTCCTGCGCCACCTCGATCGCCTTCAGCAGGCCGCGGGCCTTGTTCAGCGTTTCTTCGAACTCGCTCGCCGGGTCGCTGTCCGCCACGATCCCCGCCCCCGCCTGCACGTACGCCTTCCGCCCCTGCATCACCAGCGTCCGCAGCGCAATGCACGTATCCATGTTGCCGGTGTAGTCGAGGTAGCCGACCGCCCCGGCATACGGGCCCCGCCGCGTCGGCTCCAGCTCGTCGATGATCTCCATCGCCCGCACCTTCGGAGCACCGGAGACAGTCCCAGCCGGGAGCCCCGCCCGCAGCGCGTCGAGGGCCGTCTTCCCCGGACACAACTGCCCCGTCACGTTCGACGTGATGTGCATCACGTGGCTGTAGCGCTCGACCTTCATCACGTCGCTGACGACCACCGACCCGTACTGCGCCACCCGGCCGACATCGTTGCGGGCCAGGTCGACCAGCATCACATGCTCGGCCCGCTCCTTTTCGTCCGCCAGCAGCTCCCGTTCCAGCGCCCGGTCCTCTTCCTCGGTCTGACCCCGCTTCCGCGTCCCCGCGAGCGGCCGAATCGTCGTCTCGCCATCCTCCACTCGCACCATGATCTCCGGCGAGCTCCCGACGAGCTGCACGTCGGGGTTCTCCAGCAGAAACATGAACGGGCTCGGATTGACGATCCGCAATGCCCGATAAATATCGAGCGGCGTCGCCTCCGTCTCCAGCGCCAGCCGCTGCCCGATCACCACCTGAAAAATGTCCCCCGCCCGGATGTACTCCTGGCACTTCCGCACCGCATTCTCGAACCCTTCGCGCGTGAAATTCGACTCGTACGCCAGTTGTGGGGAGCCGGTCAGCGAAATGTCGGAAAGCGACAGCTCGGCGTTCGGCGCTCTCAACTGCTGACAAAGGTCGTCGATCCGGGCGACCGCAGCGTCATAGGCCTCCCGCGTCGTCCCGAACTGCCGCAGGTCCGCGTGCGCCACCGCCAGCACCGTCTTGCGAATGTGATCGAAGATCACCATCCGGTTGTAGAGCGCAAACGACAGATCCGGAATCTGGCGGTCGTCCGCCGGCGCGTGCGGCAGGTTCTCCGAGTAACGGATCGTGTCGTAGCCCGCATAACCGACTGCCCCGCCGCAGAACCGCGGGAGCTCCGGCAGATGAGCGGCCCGATAGCCGGCGAGCAGCGTCTCCAGTTCCTGCAGCGGATCCTCGGCGGTCCACGTCCGGGACTCCCCGCCGGACGTCTGCGTCATCGTGTGACCGCGGGCCTCCAGCCGCAGAAACGGCCCGGCCCCAAGGAAGCTGAAGCGGCCGACTTTCTCGCCGCCAATGACGCTCTCGAACAGAAACGAGTCGCCGCCATGCCGGATTCGGCAATACGCCCCGACCGGGGTCAGGGAATCCCCCACGAGCTGGCGATAGACGGGAACCAGATCGCCCTGCGTAGCGGCGCGGTCAAAAGCGGCAAAGTCGGGGCGGGGAGACATCAGGTTTCCAGGGCGGTCGGCAGAGCGGGATTGATGACTGAGCGCACAGACGCCGCAATCCTACCGCAGGTTCGCAGAACGCCACAACCAAGCGAGGAAGGTTCTGGGTAGGGTGAGTCGAGTCTTCGAGGCTCACCTCTTCCATCACGAATTGTTGCGAGCTTCGAAGACTTAGGTGCACTCAAAATGAGACTTGGTGGGGCCTTACCGCGAGGGAGATTCCGCGAGAACTCGCCGGAGCCACTCCCGGGCAGCCGTCCTCGCCGCGCTCGGCCGCAACGTCCACGCATCGTCGTGATTCACAAACCCCGTCTCCAGGAACGTGAAGTCCCCCGTCACGCCGGTCCCGGCCAGATAGTCCCGGACCGCCTGTAGCGACGCCCCCGCCACGCCGCTCGACTCGCTGCAGATCAGCTCCGGCCGCTCACCGAGCCGCTTCAGCCGGACCAGCGCCGCGTCCCGGTCGCTCCCGGGATACGGCCACGTCTTGACGCCATCGAAATGACTGAAGCTGACCAACCCCCGCCACAGCGGAGCAATCCGGTCGTCGTGCAGTCCCACGTAATGCGTCGCCAGCGCCCCGCGGGAAAATCCCACCAGCACCAGCCGATCCCGATCTCCGCCGAACTGCTCGCACACCTGCCAGATCGCCGCCTGCCAGTAATCCAGCGTCGGCTGCACCCGATACTCAGGCCCCGTCCCCCACCACTGGGTCACATTCGCCGTTCCTGCGTTGTTCAGATACGGCAGGCTGAGCATGAGGAATCCATCGGTCCCGCCGAGTCCCGCCGCCAGTTCTCCATCTTCCACCCGGCCGGAATTGAAATCACCGGCGGCATTCCGATACGGACCATTTCCCGCCAGTTCGACGAGGACGGCAAACTTCCGACCCTTGCTCCAGTCCGTCGGCAACGACACGACATGGTAGGCCTCCGTCTGCTCGAATCCCGGCGCCTTCTGCAGCACCCGCCGTCCGGGGCCAGGCGGCAGCGAAGAAACCGGCGGTACGATCACATCCGGCTCAACGTCCCGCAGATCGCGCGGCGACGCCTGAGCTGTCCCCGCCGGCCGCAACCGGATCTGCCGCACGTCCATCACCGCAAAGTTCGCCAGTTTCGTGCACCGCAGTTCCACCGCATGCGTCCCCGCCTCGGCAACTGTCACCCGTCCCGCCGATCGCCAGCGGAAATTTTGAAAGTGCCCGGTCTCCTGCACTTTGAGATCGAGCGGCTGGCCGGCCACATTCAGCCGGATGTCGCTCCCCCCTTGACCCGTCCCGCACCCCTGGAAGATCTCAACCTCCCATTCGCCCGGTTGCTCCGTGGCGAATTTCCACTCGGCCCAGTCCGCAGGATTCACCCAGTAACCGACCGTGTTCTTGTGATCGAGCGGTTCAAACTGCAGCTTCTCCCCATGCACGACTGCATCGCGCGCCGAGAGCACGATCACGCCGTCGACTCCTGTTCGCGAGACGACCGGTTCGGTGGCATAAACGGGCAGTCCGTGAACGTCCAGAACCACAACGGCCGGATACGTCATCTCCTTCGACAGCGTGATCGTCCAGCGGCTGGAGTCCTGTGCAAACGGCAGCATCCAATTGGTCGGCGGAACGAATGGATGGCCATATTCCGCCCCCCTTTCCACGAACGGCGTCCGAATCTCCCGCGGCCCCATCGCGGACCACCACGCCCGATGCACCACGTTGTTCAGCCGTGGCAGCACCAGCCGGCCTTCCGCAGGAGCCTGGTTCAGCACGAAGTAGAGCGCCCCGGGTTGAGCAAACACCTTCGCCCCGGCGAGTGGAAAGTTCGGCAATGCGTACACATTGTGCGGCGATCGCCGCCAGTTCCACCACGGTAGCAAAGTGTCTGTCTTGAGCCGTTCGAGCACGACCGGCAAGATCCGCCCCGCCAGATCGCGATGCCCCACAGGATTCGGGTGATATCCGTCCGTCGTCCACCCGGCCAGATCCGTCCCCGAGGCCTCTGCCGCAGCCCACCCGGCGAAGTGGTCGACGAGCTGCGTCTGCCGTTCCGCCGCCACCTCGCGCGTGACGGCAACGTACTGCTCCAGCCGGACGTTGCCGTGCTCGCCCAGCCCGTTCGCCGGCGACTTCGCCGCATATCGCGGCTCGGTCATCAGAATCGGTTCGCAACCCGCCGCGCGGATCCGGTCAACCAGCTTCCGGAGATTCCCGCGAAAATCGGCCAGCGACAGCCGCGACTGCTTCGCGCCCTGATCGACATGGCAGTCGTTCGTGCCGTACATCAGCAGCACATAGTCGGGTTTGTGCTCGTTCAGCTCGGCCATCAGTCGGGCCAGCGCCTGATCGGTCCGCTCGCCCCCAATGCCGCGATTCACCACAGTCACTTCACGTCCGGACGACTTCAGCTCAGCCGCCAGAACGGCGCAGAACGTCTCCTCGACCGTGACCCCGCCCCGCACCCCTTTGGTGATCGAATCGCCCAGCGCCAGGACGACTGTCGGCTCGCCCGGCGGGGCCGACATCCCCGGGACAGCAGCGCCAGCCAGGAGACCGACCCAGACCGCGAATCGAAGAAACATCCGGGACCCCATCACAAGTGATTGCAGTGACAACTTTCAGCCGGCCAACATTCTGGCTATTCGCTACTCGCTACTCGCTGTTCCCCGCTCGCAAGACTCCAACTACGGCCGTTTCCAGTCGCGAATCTGCTCCCAGAACGGTCCGCGGGCCTGCTCGCGGGTCTGATACCGCAGCAGATAATCCCGATACGCAGCATCCCGCCGACGTTCCTTCCCGTTCCGATGGGCATAGTCCGTCATCGTCTGGAACGGCAGCGGTTCCACCGTCTGACCGTACACCGTATTCATGTTGAAATCTTTGTCCCAGCCGACGTTGTAAATCACGAAGTCCACCACCCACCCCTCCGGCAGCGGCTCCTTCAGCGTCTCGAACGACAGCGCCATCTCGTCCCCGGCCGCGAAGATCACGTGACGGTCATCCCGCTCCCGCAGCAGTTCCAGCACATCGCCAAACCGGGTCAGGCAGCCGTCGACAGGAGCCCAGTGCTCTCCCGGCAGAATCCGTTGATAGTCGTACCGATCCGGACCGAACTGCGGATGCACGATCGTCGCCGAGATCCCCCCTCGCGATCGCAGTTCCGCCGAGATCAGCGGCAGCTCGATCTCCCGGTACGGCGCCGGCTCTTCATCCACCGTGAAGAAGATCTCGTCCCAGTAAAACTCCATATTCGTCGCAATCCGCAGCCGCGAGTCGCCCGGCGTCAAAGCGTCCGTGACGTCGACAACGATCGTCTTCGTTTTCCCGCCGGGGAATCCCATGGAAGGGCGAACCTCGCGCCAGTCCCCCTTGCCGTCCGGCGCCCACAGCGACGGCGGCTGCGGTTCCGGCAGATCGGGATTCTGCGACAGCGACACGTTGATCGCCGTATCCGTCGGGTACATCCACCCCGTCAGAAACAGCAGCACGCGCTTTGGCGTCCCGATCTCCCCCAGGTTCAGCTCGACCCAGTGCCGGTTCGTCAGTCCCTGCTTGAACTTCGTCTGCCACGTCTTCGCGTAAAGATCGTCCCGCTCCCGGACCAGCGGAAGCTGATCCCGCCCGGCCGGATCGCTGGCGGAAATCGGGAGCCTCGGATGGCGCGCCGTATGAATCGCCCGCTCAGCGAGAGCTGGCGGCCCGACCTTTTCATTGGTGTGAATCTGCACGCCGGCTGGATGGGCCACCGCGTAGAGCTTCACTTCGTCAAAGTACGCCGCCTCCCACAGTTCCTCGGTAATCCGCACTTCATAACGACCGTCGCGCGGCTTCAGACGCTCGCCATCAATCTTGAGATATTCCCACTCCCGCCACGGTGCCACCACCGTCTCGCCAAACTTCAACCCGATCGGCGCCGCCCACAGCAGGTCCGTGTGGAACACGAACTGCTCACCGTCCCACGTGTAAAGATACGGGCACGAGCCTTCCAGCTTCTGCTCTTCGCAAATGAACTCATCCGCCTTCGGACTGACCAGATTCCGCGGAATCCCGTTCGTCCAGACGACCCGCAGCACGTCCGCCCCGGCGAGCTTTCCCAGTCCGAAACGAGTGACTTGCCCCGAAACCACTGCGGACTGATACCGACCCGCCGACTTCGCCTCAATCAGCGAACCGACCCCAAAGTGATTGACCCGCCCGCTCGCCGTCGGGTCGGCCCCTTTGTTCTGCTGAGCGCGAATGGCGATTTCGAGCACGTGATTCGCCGAGCCACCCTCATTCCGAAACGTCGACAGCCCCTCCTCGCCTGCGATCACCACGTCCTGGTCGCGGTCGCCATCCCAGTCTCCCACGACAATCCGCGTCGCCTCTGTCGTCTGTGTCGGGCCGGCTGTTACGACCGCCGACTTTTCCGACCATACTCCCGTGGCATCCCCCCGCAATCCCATCAGCCCGGCGGCCGAAACCGCCAGACAGTCGAGCAACCCGTCATTGTCAAAATCGCAGACGATCGCATCACTCCACGTCTGCTGCAGTGTCCGGGAAGACTTCGGCGTCACCGATCCCGCCGGCGACATCGCCGTCTGCACGGCGCCGACCCCGGAAATCGACGTCGCCACCAGGTCCCAGCTTCCGTTCCCGTCGAGTTCCGTCGCAAACAGCCGCGTCCCGTTCTGCAGCGGCTCAAACTCGCGCGGCAGCTCCCGGAACCGCGTCCGCCCGTAGCGCAGGTTTTCGAGCATCCCCGGCTTCGGTCCCGCCAAAATCAGGTCCAGATCCATATCCCGATCGAAATCGACCACCGTCATCGCGGTCACGGCAAAGTCCGCCGGCGGCAACTGCGACCGGTCGGAAACGTCCTCAAACGTCCGATTCCCCAGGTTCAGCCAGAGCGACACTCCCTGGTCCCCGGCAGCGATGACATCCAGATCCCCTTCGTGATCGAAGTCGATCAGCACCGCCGCGGTGATCCCCGTCAACGCCTCCCAGCCTGCCGACTGCGCCGGCACTCGCAACGACCGCGGCGACATCGCATCCGCCTTGAAACTTTCGACGAACAACAGCCCCTCGGGGCCATACAGAACAAAATCGGGATCGGCCTGATGACACCGCCCCGGCGGCAGCGGAGGTTCGCCGGCCGCGGGCAATTCGACGTCGTCATCCAGATCGGCAGCCAGCAGCCCGGCGTACGCGCGCGGCAGATCCAGCGACGCCAGCCCCGTCCACGCACCATCAACCGGGGTCAGGATCGAAAGCTTCCGTTCCGACAGCACCGCCAGATCCGTCCGACCATCCAGATTCCAGTCCAGCGAGACCAGATCTCGGACGCCGGACAGGCTCGGCGCAGTCAGCGACCAGGCCTCAAACGACACCGGAATCGGTTCCTCCGCCTGCGGAGCGATCTCCAGCGTCGCCAGCGTTTCCGGCGAGAAGTCCAGCACCACAAATTCGAGCGAATGCCGGTTCAGCCGCAGCCGATCCGCCTGAGCCACCGCCTCCCGCTTCACGACGTTCGATACGCCCCCCACCTTGCCGGTCACCCCCGGCCAGTTGCCGACCTTCGCCGCCGTCTCGGCGTCCGCGAGAAACTGCAGCACATCGATCCGCGAGTGAGCCTTGATCGTCTCTGCAAACGGCTTCAGCCCTTCGCGGTACCCGACGATCGCGTCGATGATTGATGCGTCCTGGTTCCGCGCCAGCAGCGGCAGCCAGTCCTTCATCAGAAACAGGTTATCCGGAGCCAGCTCATACGCCTTCCGCAACGCCTCGGTGCGCGCAGCCGTATCCCCCTGTTCTTCCGCGACCATCCCGATCTCGTACCAGTAATCCGCCTGCGTCGGCTCGCGATCCGCGGCCGTCTGCGCCGCGGCCAGCGCTTCCGGCAACCGTCCCAGCTTGCGGAGCACGCGCGATCGCAGCAGTTCCGCCACGCCCGAGTCGGCCTCCCGCTCCCCCAGACGACCGAGCGTCGCCAGAACCTTGTCCCCCTGCGCCTGCAGCTCGGCCGCGTTGCTCGGCGCGATCTGCTGCAGCGCCAGCTCCTGGCTGACCGCCAGATTTCGCAACCCGAACCGCTCTTCCGGCAGTTCCCGATCGAGCTCCAGCAACAGCTCTTCCGCCTTGCCGAAATCCTTGTTTTCCAGGTAGGCCAGCGACAGATTGCGCGCCTCGACCAGCCGCTCGCTGGTCGCGCGATCTCGCAGCCCGACCCCGCCCGGTGCAACGACGACCGGCTCGACCGCCAACCAGCGATCCTGCACGAAGTACGCGACGACTCCTGCGCCGATCAATACCAGCAGGACGACAATCACTACGAACGGCGACACGGAGGCTTTGCGAGAACCGGACATGCTGAACATCCCTGATGCGCTTCGCAGCGAGGCGAATGCCCCGCAGAACGATCAAGGATTACAGTCCGATCCCGGCCGAATCGCAAGAGGACCCGAAAATTGCCGCATCGCGTACCCGTTGCGGGCCGCCAGCAGTCGTCGGAGCAATCCACCAGCTCTGTTCTTCGCCCCGGAGGGGCGCAGGAGTGTAGCCACGGGTGGAGCGGCGGGCGGCGAAGCCGGCCGACGCGCAACCCGTGGACCGCGACGCGCAACCCGTGGACCGCGACGCGCAACCCGTGGACCGCGACGCGCAACCCGTGGACCGCGTGGTTCCACCCGGCAGATTGCCGCGCAGAGGCAACCCCTGATCAAGAGGGGTTCACAATGCTCGCGGAGACTCTTGGTGCCCTCACACGCGTCATCCCAAGCACTCACTCAACCCCTACCAGCTCCCTGCGAATCCCGGAGGACAGTTCCCGCCCGCAAATTGCGAGTAGCTGTAGTACTTGTGACACGGGTAACCCGCCATCGGAATCCCGCCGCCGCAGCAGCAGCCGGTGCCGCACCCGTTCTCATGCCGACGGTAATAGGTCGCCGCGTACGGATACCCCTGAGGGGGCGGCTGAAGCGAGGCTTCGGTCTTATTCTTCTGGTTCATCAGATAGCTCTGATAGTCGAGCCGATCGTGCGCGGGCGAGTAACCATACGGCAGACCGTAGTTGAAGCCCCCGCGCCCCTGATACCAGCCGTAGGCTCGCAGCCCGTAGTTGCTCGAAAAGTGATAATCGGGGCGGTAATGGTACGCCATCGGACGGGCGTAGTGCGGAATGAAGGAGTAGCTGAAGCCCTGGGCATCCTTCTTCGACTGCCAGCGATCCTTGTGAAACAGGAACTTCGTCTTGGCGTCGTGGTGCTCGTTGACTTCGTCGTCGTTATAGCCGGCCTGCTCAACGGAACGGTCGCCGGCGCCGACAGACCCGACCAGCATCAGCGTACTGAAGAGGACGGCGAATCCGACCCGAGTGCTGAACTGAGACCGCGTCATGAATCCGTCCTTGCCCGAGTCCTGCGGGATCGACTGCCAGCCAGAGCGGCCGCGGCCGGGTGCACCTTCCACCCAGAGTAGAATTCGGCATCCGGCCGCCGCTTGAATCAGGCGATTCGGGGGACTTTGCCGTTTTTAACGGGGCACTCAGTCCGAGACGCCGTGGAACGCGGTTTCATCCAACGACATTCACCACCTGAACCCGCCCGAAGTCCGGACACGTCCCCTCCTTACCACAAATGAGCAAACAGGCTCCCCCCGTGCGCAAGCGGCGCGAAGACCGCGGCGGGCGGCATATCAACCAATCTGTCTGGGGCGGATGATCGCCCGGCCGATGACAATTGCGATCGGTCCGCCTTCTCGTTCCCAGGCTCCGCCTGGGCTGCGCGAAATCCGTCGTTTTCAGGGGCAATTGGCCTCGGCGAATCGTCGCGTTTTTGTTCCACTGGGCTTTTTGTTCAAGGAGGAACGTCATGACCTGCGAAACCAGCGAAACAGCCGTCGCCCGGTATTCGTCGCCGGCGGGCAAGTTGGTGCGGTTCTTCGAGCGGAGTCGCAATCGGTGGAAGGCGAAGTCCGGCCAGTGGAAGCGAACCTGCAAGCTCCTGCAGAACCAGACCCGCGCCGTCGAGAAGAGCCGCGCGATGTGGCGCACGCGGGCCGCCGCGGCCGAACGCCGCGCGGCGGACCTGGAACGTGAGATCGCCGCCTTAAAATCCGGGCGCTGACCGGGTCGCCGACGCAGCCCCTGGCCCCCTCCCGGACGCCGTCCGACCGGCCCATCATGCGTATTCGGCAGCGGCCATCGGCCTGACGTTGCAGTTCTGTCTGGCCGGAGCGGTCAGCTTTCGCGGCTGCCGGGCGGTGGTCGAACTGCTGCGGGACAGCCTGCCCCAGTTCCGGGGGGCTCCTGCGGCCAATACTGCGGAAGCGTGGCTGCTGCGGCTGGGACTGCACGAGTTGCGGCGGCCCAAGGAATTCGCCGCCGACTGGGTGTTCCTCGTCGACCACACGCTGCAACTGGGGTCGCGGAAGTGTCTGGTCATCGCGGGGCTGCGATTGTCGGCGTGGAAAGCGCTGACGGCGCCGCTGACGCACCAGGATCTGACGCTGCTGGCGCTGCAGCCGGTCGAAAAATCCAGCGGCGAGATCGTCCAGCGGCAGCTCGCGGCTGCGGCCGGGCTGGTCGGCGTGCCGGCCGCCATCCTCAGCGACGAGGGTTCGGATCTTCTCGGCGGCGCTCAGCGTTTCCGCGAACAGCACCCGACGACGCAGGTGCTGCACGACATCGCCCACAAGACGGCGATCGTGCTCAAGCACGAACTGCTCGCCGATCCGCGGTGGATCGCGTTCGTCAAACACTGCGGGCAGACGCAGCCACGGGTGAAGCAGACGGAACTCGGACACCTTGCTCCCCCCACGCAGAAAGTCAAAGGGCGTTACTTGAACTTGGGGCCGCTGATCGGCTGGGGCGCCCGCATGCTGCGGCTGATCGACACGCCCGCGGCCGAACGTCCCGCGGGTCTCGACCTGACGCGGCTCGAGGAGAAGTTCGGCTGGATCCGCGACTTCCGGGAGGCGCTCGTGGACTGGAACGACTTGCAGGCGGTCAAGGACCACATGCTGGAGTTCCTGCGCGTGGCGGGCTACCACGCCGCCGCCGGCGAGACGCTGCGCCGGCAACTGGAGACGGTGGCCCGAACGCCTGCCGGTGAGCGTGCGGCGGCGCGGCTGGTGGAGTTCGTGAGCGAGCAGTCGAGCGGCGTGCTCCCCGGACAGAGTCTGCCGGCCAGCAGCGAAGTGCTGGAATCGCTGATCGGCAAGGGCAAGCGTTTGCAGGGCCAGCACAGCCGCGGCGGCTTTACGAAACTGATTCTGGGGATGGCCGCGTCGGTCGTGCGGATCAGCGAGGAAAAGATCTGCGAAGCCCTGAACGCCGTGCGGCATCGCGACCTGCTCGCGTGGATCGACGACCACTTAGGCAAGTCGCTGACAGCCCAGCGCCGCCAGGCCCTCCCCGTCCTTCCAGGAACAAAAGCCGGATCAACCGGGACCGCCAACAATTGACGATTTCGCGCAGCCCAGGCTCCGCCTGGGAACGCACTCTTCCGACGCTCCGCGTCGTCTTCAAGCGAATCCGAAAAGACCCGGCCAGAGCCTCGAAAGTGGCTCATGCCCCCAGACCGGCCCTGAGAGCATGAGCCCTCAGCCGTCCCAGTTCTGCATCGAAATCTCTCGCGTACAGCGCGCACAGACCGTCGCATCGGCCGGAATCATCGCCCGACAATGCGGGCACTTCTGCTTCGGCGTGGCGGCGATTGCCTGCAGGAGAATCAACGGGCCGAAGACGACCGCGAAGGGAATCAGCAGCAGCGATTCCGCACACGTCCTCGACGGGCTCTCCGGCACTTTGGCGGCAAAGAGGAGAACCCCCAGCAGGCCGCTGCCGATCCACAGGACCGCCAGCAGATACATGTCCCGACCTCCCATCAAGCTCCATCCGCATTTCGTCGTTCCCGTGACCGTCAACCATCGCGCGGCGGATGGATGAGATACGCGTCCGCATAACGCATGGATCTCGCAATTCTCACCTGCCGCAAGCCGCTCACCCGGAAAATCTCCCCTCGCGGCTTCCCTTTCGACATTCCGTCTTCGACCTTTCTCTCCAATCCTCTTTTCTCCGCGTCCTCCGTGTCTCCGCGGTCAATCCTCTTCGGCCTTCTCTGCGAACTCCTCCCACCTCCGCATCTCCGCGAGGAATTTTTTCGTGTTTTTTGAAAAATCCCGTCAACTGCTATTGAACATCAATTCGTTAACAGCCCAGGATCGGACGCGTTGGTCGGGTGAAGGTCATGCATGCACGCCCCAGGTTCGCCGAAGGCGCTCGAGCGGATCCCGCCAGCACGCGGGCCAGGTCAGGGCCCGAACCCGGAGTCCTCGCCAGAGGGCTCTTTGGGCGGTGCGGCCGATGCGCACCGCGGCTCGATCGAGCATGTCCGACGCGTCCTCTCGACAGGAGACGCGGGGTTGACCTGTCAACAGCCAGCCGACAGACGGGGCGGGAGCGCCGGCCAACACCGGAACTCGCCCCGTCCAGGCCGGGCTGACGACGAATCCGGTTTGAAACAAAGTCGAATCCACCAGGATTCGCCCGGTGTCGCCGTGCGCACCGCGAAAGCTGAGGAGCGATCAGAAGTGAAAATGATGCAAGTACTGTTAGAATATATGCCGACCTGACAGGAGGACACAGTGTCGACAGGGAAACTGCAGCAGAAGCGTATCGAAGAACTGATCCGCAAAGGGAAGTTCGAGGCCGCCCGTAAGGATCTCGAAACGCTGATGTCATTCAGCGATGCGTCGGCGGCCGAATGGGCTCGAACGCGGCTGACCGGCCTGCGGGAAGATCTCGACCGGCAGCGCGGCGAAATCGATTCGGTCGAACAGCTCGCTCGAAAGCTGCTGAAGAAATCGGATTACGCGGGAGCCGTCGAGCTCCTGAAGCAGATCCCCTCCGAATTGAAATCGCCAGACGCTTTCTCAATGCTCGCCGAGGCCGTCGAGAAGGACGAAGAAATCCGGCTCCTGCAGCAGGATATCGAACAGGAGATCGAAAAGCAGCTTCCGGAAAAGTTGCCGATGCTGGTGAAACGCTTCCTGCAGTTGAAGCCGGGCCACAAGGCAATGCACGCCCTGGCCACCGATTTGAACCGATACGGTCCCGAACGGGCCGTCAGGATCCGTCAGGGCCAGCAGATCTTTCTCGATCCGGCCGGGCGAATCGTTGAACCCAGGCACATCGCTTACGCCGTCGCGAGCATCGGCCTGCTGTTCGCCGTCGTCTACGCCGCCAATCTTAGGTTCCAGACTCCGCGGGGAACCGTGGTCTTCGAAGTCGTCGACGCCGGGGTGGTCATCAAGGTCGCCGGCGAAGAGATCACGCTGGAAACGTCGAGCCGCTCATATCTGCTGAACACGTCGGATCGACTCACGCTCGAAGCCGCAGTCGACGGCATCGCAGTCCCCTCCGCGACTCAGGAAATCGGCATCGGCGAGAACGAGACAAAGCAGTTGACCGCCAGACTGCGCCCTGACCGGACACTGGAGATCACGATTCAGTCTCACACCGACGCCTTTACGGTTCCGGACAAGACTTTCCAGTATCCCCCGGAAACCGAACTGGCCGCCGTTGCGTCCGCTGGTCCCAATGATATGCCAGTCGCTCCGTCTGCTCTTCCCCCGGGCCCGCCACCACCGTCGCTGGCCAGAGCCCCCTTTACGGCGACGGAAGCCGAGCGGCACCAGGCCGCCTGGGCGGAATTCTTGGGCAAACCTGTCGAATACACGAACTCGATCGGCATGAAGTTCCGCCTCATCCCGCCGGGCGAGTTCGTCATGGGATCAACCCCCGACGATTTCGCCCTGGCGCTCGCGGCACTCCCGCCAGTCGATCGGCAACGTCTGACGAAGAACATTGAGAGCGAGACGCCGCAGCATACTGTCATCCTCAAATCGCCGATCTATCTCGGCATCCACGAGGTGACTCAGCGGCAGTATCAGGCGGTGACCGGGAGCAATCCGTCGAGTTTCGCACCAGGCGGGGCCGGTCAACAGGCCATTGGCAACCGGAACACCGACGATTTTCCGGTCGAAGAGATCAACTGGAATGACGCCGCACAGTTCTGCTCCACGCTCAGCGAACGAGAACAATTGCGACCGTCCTACGTAGTCACCGGCGACGCCGCAACGCCAGCGGAAGGGAACGGCTATCGCCTGCCGACGGAAGCCGAATGGGAATTCGCCTGCCGGGCAGGAACGACCACCCGCTACTGGATCGGCGACGATGGCAAGGAATTGTCCCGGACCGCCTGGATCGCAGCCAACTCCGGAGGGACGACGCACCCCGTGGGAGACTTGCGGGCCAACCCGTTTGGGCTCTTCGATATGCATGGCAACGTCTGGGAGTGGGTCCAGGATCGCTGGGATCCAGGCTTGTATAAAGCGTCTCAAGCCTCGGGCACGATTGATCCGGCCGTCGAGATTCCGGTACGCAATGACGGAATGCTTCGTGGCGGTGAGTTCGGTATCGAACCCGCGCGCTGCCGTTCCTCAGCTCGCAACGGCGTGCGTTGTACATACCGTTATCGCAGCCTCGGTTTTCGGATTGCTCTGGCCGTCTCTGCAGTGCCTCAAGTCCGGTCTATCGCAACGGAACCCGCGCCTCAGTGATGATTCTATGACAAGCCCCCCCCGGCGCCACGGCATTTGTAATCTCACTCCCCGATCTCGCTCCCATCCGCCGCAATCCCCGGTATCTCAATCGCTTTGATATTCCCCGTAAAAGGCGAGTCGCCCCCCTCCTGCAGCGGCGGCCCGGTCCAGACAATCGTATTGTCGATCGTCAGCACAACCTCCTGCGCACCCGTCATCCGCCCCGCCGCAAACTCCCAGCGCTCGCCGTCCGACTCGATCAGCAGCACCACTTCCGGATTCGTGCCGAACGTGAAAAAGAAAATCGCCCCGTCCGCCCGCTCGGCCTCGGCCGGCGTATACCGATCCACCGGCTGCGGCAGCAGTCGCAGTTCGCACTTCTCCTTCCGGACGACTTCGCTCGACGCAAAACGATTGGCGAGCGATCGCATCTGAATCAACCGCAATTGCGGCGTCTTCGCGGGCACCGGTGCGCCGGGGAGCGGCTTGAACTGATACTGCGTCCCCTTCGGCGACCAGACCACACCCTCCACGGACGTCGTAAACGGCGTCTCCGTCAGCGACGATCGCTCGTAACTGATGCACGGTTTCCCGTACGTGTTGCGATCGAGTTCTACCGCCAGCAGCGCCTTGGGCCGGCCCTGGTCCCCCAGCTTCCACACGGACGCCGCCACGTAGCCGCGCGCGGGGTCGCTGTATTTGAAGATCGGCTTCGACGCGAACTGCGACGGAAACCCCGCCTCCGCCGACTCGATCGTCAGCGCCGCCACCCGCGACTCCATCAGTTCGAACCTCCGCACTTTCAAGACCTCATCGCGATCCTTGCCGGACGGTCTCGCATCTTCCGCACAAAGACTCGTCGCCATTGAGGAAGAGATGGCGACGGCTGCGAAACTCGCCAGCAGGCCCCGCCGCGACAGCCACGGGGACGACGCCGGCCATGGATCGTGACTCATGATGATCGCTTCGCTTTCCGGGATTGCACCACACGGATCGACAACAGGGCTCTTGCAGGAGAGATGTTCACAGGGGACCGATTCAAAATAGACGATGAAGACATTCTGTCAACAGAGAATCCGGAATGCGTGGTGACGGAGCGAATCGCAGGCGATCATCATTGCCATCCTCGTTCCCAGGCTCCGCCTGGGAATGCCTCTTCCGACGCTCCGCGTCGTCTTCCAACGAGCCCGAAAGGACCGAGGCGGAGGAACCTCGACGAGTAGAAATCCCCACGCAGAGCCTGGGATCAAGAGCAAGCGTCCCGTTCTGGCTCTTAGCTCTCGACTCTCGTCTCTCGACTGCCCTCCGTTCGACATTCATCTCCCCGCAAGAGATCTTCCCGAAGACACTACGCGACCGGCCCCGCCCGTAGTAAGATCCACGAAACCACATCTGTCGCTCCCCGAGGAACGCCGTCGATGTCCGAGGCCACTCCCTTCTCCACCCTGGAATCCGCCCAGCAAACCGGTGGAGCGTCCGCCGTCTTTGACCGCCTGATTGAAACCCTCGTCGAACGGGGCGACTTTCACAAGCTCTTCGACGCCACGCTCCTGCGCCGCAAGCACGAGCTCGGCCTGCCGCTCCATCGTCCCACCTCCTTCGAAGACGTCCCCGCCGAGCAGAAGGAAGCGTTCGAACAGACCTACGTCGCCGCCGCCCGCGACGTCGGCGAACGGCTGCTGGGCCAGGGCAAGCTCGGCCAGGCCTGGATCTATTTCCATGCCATCCGCGAAGTCGGCCCCGTGACCGCCGCCCTCGAAGCCTTTCCGGTCCCGCGCGAGACGACGGAAGCCTCCGAAGAGGTCATCGACTTGGGCCTCTTCAAAGGCGTCCACCCGACCAAGGGACTGCAGGTCATGCTGAAAACGCATGGCACCTGCAGCACGATCACCTCGCTCGACCAGCAGTTCGCCCAGCTCAAGGCGGAAGACCGGGCCGCCTGCGCGGCGTTGCTCGTCCGCCAGCTCCACGAGGATCTGCTGCAGTCGGTGCAGCACGAAGTGAAACAGCGCATGCCGCTGACGCCCCCCGCGAACACGCTCCGAGAACTGATCGAGGGCCGGGACTGGCTGTTCGAGGACAACAATTACCACATCGACGTCTCGCACCTGCACGCCACGGTCCGCTTCGCCCGGTCCCTCTCGCCCGAGGCACCGGAACTGGCTCTGGCTCGGGATCTCGCCGAATACGGTGCGAAACTCTCGCCCCAGTTCCAGTATGGCGGCGATCCCCCGTTCGACGATTTCTACCCCGCGCACATCCAGTTCTTCCGCTTCCTCGCCAACGACGACCGTCCGGCGGCCATCGCATACTTCAAGCAGAAGCTGGAGCAGGAACCGGACGCCACCGACCAGGCGCTGATCGCCTACGTGCTGGTCGATCTGTTCGTGCGCGTCCAGCAGTACGACGAGGCCATTCCGCTCGCGGAAAAGTATCTCGTCGGGGCGGACGACGATTTCGCCGGCGCCTTCGCCGAGCTCTGCCAGCAGGCCGGCCGCTTCGACGCCCTCCGCCGTTCGGCCGCCGAGCGCAACGACCTCGTCACCTTCGCAGCGGCTCTCCTGCAGGACCTCCCTGCCAAGTAACCTTCCAGGGAACGGACTCCCGCGATGCGCGACCTGACGCTGCTCTTCGTCAGTCGGGGCGTAAGGCTGTTCGCCTATGGCTTCCTATCGGTCGTTCTCGTTCTGTATCTCAAGGAACTGGGACTGTCCGACGGCCGAGTGGGACTGTTGCTCACGCTGACGCTGCTCGGCGACACCGCGCTCACGATCTGGCTGACGACTCTCGCCGACCGCTGCGGCCGCCGCCGGATGCTGCTCGTCGGAGCCGGCCTGATGGTCCTGGCGGGACTCGTCTTCGCGGCGACGCGGAATCCCCTCTGGCTGCTGGCTGCGGCGACGATCGGCGTGATCAGCCCCAGCGGCAGCGAAGTCGGCCCGTTCCTCGCCATCGAACAGGCCGCGCTGACGCAGCTCCTCAAACCCGAACGCCGGACGCTCCTGTTCGCCTGGTACAACCTGCTCGGCTCCTTCACCACGGCTTGCGGCGCGCTGGTCGCCGGCGAAGCCTGCGCGGCGATGCAGGCCGGCGGCGCCGCCGGGGCCGCGATCTACCGCCCCGTCGTCCAGAGCTACGGCCTCCTGGGGCTCGTCCTGGGAGCCTGCGTCCTGGGCTTGTCGGCCGCCGTCGAGTTGCCGGCCCACGAAAAGCCGCATGCCAGCACGGGACGCAGCGGCCTGGGGCAGTCGCGAAAGCTCGTCGCCAAGTTGTCGGTTCTGTTCGCGATGGACGCCTTCGGCGGCGGCTTCGTCGTTCAGGCGGTCCTGGCCTACTGGTTCACGATCCGCTTCGGCGTCGAACCCGCGACCTTGGGAAAACTGTTCTTCGCCGCCAATCTGCTGGCCGGGGTTTCGTCGCTGCTGGCGGTCTGGCTGGCCCGTCGGATCGGCCTGATTAACACGATGGTCTTTACGCATCTGCCGTCGAACGTGCTGCTGATGCTCGTTCCGCTGATGCCCACGTTTCCGCTCGCCGCCGGACTCCTCTTCATCCGTTACAGCCTGTCGCAGATGGACGTCCCGACGCGACAGTCCTACCTGATGGCGGTCGTCTCCCCGGCGGAACGCTCGGCCGCTGCCGGTTGGACCATGATGGCCCGTTCGCTGGGGGCCGCCTGTTCGCCGGCGCTGGCCATGCAGCTCATTGCCTTGCCGCACGGCATCGCCTGGCCGCTCTATCTGAGCGGCGTGATCAAGATCGCTTACGACCTGCTGCTCTACCGCGAATTCGTCCATGTGAAGCCGCCGGAAGAGCGAAACGCTTAGCGGTCTCAGCCCAGCTCGCGTTTCAGCCATTTGCGCCTGGCGATGGCGATCAGCACGACGCCCGGCGGGGAGAGTGACAGACCTGCGATGGCCGTTCCGATCAGCCAGGTCGACTGCGGCAGACTTCGAGCCAGGGGGGGCATGAAGATCGCCGCGGTCGGCAGGACGGGCAGGATCAGCAGCATCGCTGCGGGCATCACGACAAATTCCGAACGAGCCAGGGTCAGCATTGCGACGAGCCCGACGCTGAGCAGATACGTCCCGAGCACGGCCGCGACCAGACAGCACCAATGCAGAGCCGTCCAGCCGCTGCCGGCCGTCAATTGAACCCAGAGTGCGGCCCAGAGCACAAACGCCGGCACCGCCAGCAGGTCCCAGCCGAGCCCGCGGAGGAGGTCCGTGACGGCCGTCGCACGGGACACCGGCCGCAGCCATTCCTGAGCAAACCGCAACCGTCGAGTCCGGATGCTCTGCAGTGCCACCACCGGCAGCAGCAGCCCGGCTTCCAGCATGATAATGCCAAACCGCTCGTGCGGCTGCCGGCTGAAGCCCGCCAGCGTCAGCGTGAAGACCAACTGCATGATCAGTCCGGCGAAGAACAGCCGGGCCGGACCGGCGGAGCCCCCCGCCTGCCACAACCGCAGCCGCGAAAACCAGCGCTGGCCGTGATAGCCGGTCAGCAGGGATTCGCTGACGGAGCTGAGCATCGGGAAACCGCGGATCTGCTGACCGGGATTCGCGTCCAGCGCCCGCGCCATCGGCATGTCCCACATGGGAACTCCCTGCGCCGGCAACTGCGCGCCGGACTGCAGAAAGTACCGGATCGACTCGGGAAGAAACCGGACGGTCAGAACCGCCATCAAGAGCAACTGCAGCATTGCGAGACCGACGTGCCACGGCTGCAAGCTGCGAAGCAGATCGCCCACAGAGATGGCCCCCGAGGCCAGCAGGGTGACCAGCACGACCGCCGGCCCGCTGCCGACGAACAGAAACACCTGATTGAGGAGCGTTCTGCGCGCCGGCGGGAACGCACCGGACAGGACCGCAAAGCCCGCCGCCAGAAACACCGAGGGAATTATCAAGCAGGCCGCCGCCGGGCTGCTGGAACAGGCCAGCACACCCACGGCGAAGAGCCAGCCGGCGGTCATGAAGCCCCCGGCGACGATCTGATGAGGGGCCGCATAACCCGGCAGGAGCTTCGAATGAACGTGCTGAAACTGCTGCGAGACCTGCACGAGGACAAAGATGCTGCAGCAGACGCTGAGATAGCCGACGACGCCATACAGGACGCCATAACCGCTGGCGTCGCCGCCCGCCTGCCAGTCCGGTGCGACCGGCAGTTGGACCACCAGGTACGTCGCGCCGATCATCGTGCACACCAGGATCGCCGTCAGAAACCGCAGGAACGGTCGCGTGGTATAGGTCATCAGGACCATCGACAGCCGGCTGTCCATCTTGCACCTGTCATCGGAAGGAGCGTTCAATACCTGCAAAAACCAGGGTGTTTCGAGGGATTCGTCTGTTGTTGGTTCGTGATGTCATCCCATCGGCAAGGTCCTGTCAGGCCAGTTCGCGGTCCAGCCACTTCCGCCGGGCGATAGCGATCATGGCGACACCGGGGACAGCGAGCGACAGGCCGATGATTGCTGACGCTTGCAGCGAGGAGGATTGCGACAGGTTCCACGGCGGTGGATCGAAGAACCACATGCTTGGAATCGATGGGATGAACAACAGGATGGCGAACGGAACCATGGCGAGCGTCGTGCGAACGGCTGTCAGAATGGCGACCACGCCGAGACTGAAAAGGTACGCTCCCGCCGCTGCCGCCAGGAGGCCCAGCCAGTGCTGTCCCGTCCAGGCGATGCGTTCGACGCACGTGACCCAGATGGCCGCCCAGAGGGCAAACAGTGGAATGGCCAGCAGATCGAAGGCCAGGCCTCGGAGGAGGTCGCCGACGGCGGTCTGCCGCGATACGGGTCGCAGTAACTCCATGGCAAATCTCGGCTGGCGGTGGAGTGCTGTCAACAAGACAGTGATCGGAATCATGATTCCCATCTGCATGATGACGAATCCCACTTGTATTGTCTCGGCGTCGCCGCGAACGCTGCTAATTACTAGGAACACTAACTGCATCAAGATCCCGATGGCGAATAACACAGCCGGACCAGGCGAGCCGCCGGCCTGCCAGAGCCGCAATCGGCGAAACCAGTGCTGGCCGTGATAGCCAGTCAGTTCGGACTCGTGCAGCGACGAGGACCACAGGAATCCAGGGCCGACTTGCCTGGAGTTGTCCATCTGACTGGCCTCTGACAACATGCCGAATCCGGCAACCCCCATCGGCGGCGATTGAGAACGATCTTCTGCAAAGTAGCGAGTGGACTCAGGAAGAACTCGTACTGTCATGATCGCCAGAAACGCGAACTGAATCAGACTCAATCCGGCGTGCCAGGGCTGAATTGCATCTGCGACTCTGCTCGGGCCAACAGCCGGAGCCATCAGGACTGCGATCAGCACAAGCAACGGCAGCCCGCCGACGATGAGCAGGAACCGGCGAAGCCATGTTCCTGCGGGACCAGGAAACGCAGCCATGCACGAGGCGAACGCCCCGCTGACGAACGTCGATGGAACAACGACGTTTAGCGGCCACGGAGCACTCGCGGATAGCATCACGAGAGCCGCGACACACCACGCCAGACTTAGCAACAATCCCGCGACGATCAGGTGAGGCCGTGCATAGTGAGGTAGTAGCCGGGAGAAGGGACTCTGAAACTGCAATGACACCTGTCCGAAGACAAACGACGAGAATATGAAGGCTACGGCAAAGGGCATCAGGGTACTGATTGAAGCTGAATCGGGGATGTCAGCTTGGAACGGCGGCCGGTCGCCGATTGTCGCGATATACACGAGGCCGACGAACATCAGCAAGCCGATGTTGTAGAACAGAAGAAACGGGCGGGTCCAGTAGGTCGACCAGGCGGCTGCGAGACGGTCCAGCATGGGGCACCTGTGCTGAGGAGTGTGAGCCGGAGAACGTCAGTGAGCCGCTACGGTCCGCGAAGGGGTCGGCCCCCGTTCCGGGCGGCCGTGCAGTTCCAGGAAGATCTCTTCGAGATTGAGGTCATCGACGTCGATCTCGGCGTTCCAGCGGACGCGCAGATCGCTGAGCAGAGCCTCGTCGCAGTCGGTAATCGTGACGACCGCTTCGGAGCCGTGGATTTCCATGCGGATCGAACCGGGGATCGAAAAACTATAGGGGAGGTCGCGGTCCGCGCGGATCCGCAGCCGTTTGAAGCGGTCCTTGAGGGCATCGAGCTCGTCGAAGCATTGCACCTTGCCGTCGGCCAGCAGAGCGACATGCGAGGCGACCCGTTCCAGGTCCGACAGGATGTGCGTGGAAAACAGGACCGTGTGTTCGCCGTCCTGCGTCATCTCGACGAGGGACCGCAGGAACTCACGGCGGCCGACGGGATCGAGGGCCGCGACCGGTTCGTCGAGCACCAGCAGTTCCGGGTGATGTCCCACCGCCAGAACCAGTGCCACTCGCTGCAGTTGACCCGCCGAGAGGGTGCCGACTTTCGCTTTGCGATCCAGTTCCCAAGTGTCGAGCAACGACTCGACCCAGGCGTGGTCCCAGTTGGGATAAAACGCTCCCCAGTAGCGGGTCAGGCGGCTGACGGTCATCCAGGGATAGAGCCGGATTTCCTGCGGCACGAAGCCGAGCCGGGCTTTGTTGGATTCCGAGAGCCACCAGGGGTCTTCCCCCCAGAGGCGGACTTCGCCGTCCGACGGTTTCAACAGCCCGAGCAGGCATTTGATGAAGGTACTTTTGCCGGAGCCGTTGGCTCCCAGCAGGCCGACGACCGCGCCGCGCGGGATCGCCAGATCGACTCCGCGGAGGACCGCTTTCTCGGGAAACGACTTGTGCAGATTCGTCGCGACGATCACGGGGGCGTTCATGGTCGGTGTTCCCGCAGGAGAGATTTCACGGCGGAGAGGATCTGGTCATCGGTCAGGGACAGTTGCCGCCCTTGAGTCACGAGAGCGGTTCCGTGATCCCGGAGCTGCTCCTGCCGGTCGGCGACGGAGCCTTGGGGCTGCTGTTCGCGGACCCGCATGCCGGTCCCGCGGATGCGTTCCACGAGCCCGTCCTGTTCGAGGCGGGCGAAGGCTTTGGAAACGGTCATCATGTTGACCTCCAGCTCGGCGGAGAGCTGGCGGACGGAGGGGAGGAGATCGCCCGCTCTGAGCCGTCCGCTGGCCATCAGAGCCCGGAGCTGGTCCATGATCTGGCGGTAGATCGGGACGCCCGAGGAGGGATGAACCAGAAGTGGCAGACGGCCGTCGTGCATATGTGTATTACGATAGTAATGCACTTGGGCGGAGTCAAGCGGCAATTTTGGAGAAACGGAGGAATCTGTCTTGTCCCTTCCCCGGCATTCTGATGTCGAGAGAGACCGGGCGTGGAGTTCCTGGTCCTGCGAGAACATCGAAGACCCTCACCCTATCCCTCTCCCAACGAAGACGTCGGGAGAGGGGACCGGAGATGGGGCACGCAATCGCGGTCGTCGATGAACTCGTTCCCAGGCTTCGCCTGGGAATGCCTCTTTGCGAGGCTCTGCCTCGCATTCCGTTCGATCGAAGACAGTGTCGTCCAGGCCGGGAATTCGGGCGAAGTTCCGCGTAGAAGAGGCCGGACGGTCGACGTTCTGTGACGGCACGGGTTGCGTTTGAGACCATTGAGTTTCTGTCGGCAGTTGCAAGGGGGAGTCGAACCGGCGGGGGCCGCGAAGACGACGCAGAGCGTCGGAAGAGGCATTCCCAAGCGGAGCCTGGGAACGAGTAAGCAATGAGGGCGGAGCCTGGGAACGAGGGTGATGGGCGGAGGCTGGGAACGAGTTGGCGAGCGATGGCCGTTACCAGACTTCGCGCGGCTGACAGATCTGTCCCGCTTTGGGGACGCCTCCCTGCAGGATGGCGATGAATCTGGTCCGGTTTTCCAGAATGGAGATATCCGCCAGCACGTCGCCGTCGACGACCAGCACATCCGCCAGCTTGCCGGCTTCGAGCGTCCCCAGCTCGTCGGCCCGGCCGAGGATTTCCGCGCCGGTCTGCGTCGCACACTTCAGCGTTTCGAGCGGCGTGAAGCCGACGTAGTTCACGAAGAACGTCAGCTCTTTGGCGTAGTCGCCGTGAGGATTCCAGGCGAAGCCGTAGTCGCCCCCCAGTCCGATCCGGCCGCCGGCTTTCAGAATCCGGCGAGCGCTCTCCGCGCCTCCTTCGAGAGTTTCCCGGTGGCCGTCGATCACCTTCTGCGGCATGCCGAATTCGGGGCCGCGTTCGATGCTGGCGAGCTCGAAGTAGAGGGCCGGGACGACGGGGACGTTCCGCTTGAGCAGCAGTTCGAGGGTTTCGTCGTCGATGAACGTCCCGTGCTCGATCGCGTCGTATCCCGCCTTCAGGGCGTTGCGGATGCCTTCGGTGGCCCGGCAGTGGCCGGTGACTTTCAGGCCGTGATTGTGGGCCGTCTGCACCACCGCGTGCATCTCTTCAAACGTCATGCAGAGCGTGTGATGATCGTTGGCGTCGGGCGCAGCCGCGTCGCCGGTCGGATAGGTCTTGACCCATTCGACGCCGTCTTTGACGAGCTTGCGGACGGCGGCCCGGGCCTCGTCGGGACCGTTGACCAGCAGCACAAGTCCCTCCATGCCGATCTTGCGATAGTCGGGGTTCCAGTCCATCAGCCCGGCGACGCCGCAGATTTCGCGTCCGCTGGAGGCGAGCCGTGGGCCGGGGCAGATTTCGGCTTCGATGGCCTTCTTGAGCCAGACATCGATATTGAACAGGCTCCCGCCGCTGCGGGCGGAGGTGTACCCGCACTCCAGCGCCAGCTTGGCATTGGCGGCGGCGAGCAGCGTGACGTATTCGACCGGGTACTTGATATCGAGGTCTTCCAGAGCCGCCACGTTAAAGTACGTCGGATGAAAGTGAGCCTCGACGAGGCCGGGGAGAATCGTGCCGCCGCGGGCGTCGAGCGTGTGATCGGGCGGGGCCGGGGAGTCGGAGAGGGCGGTGGCCGGCCCCGCGTAGACGATTCGCCCGTCGCGGATCAGGACTGCCCCGTCGGGAATCGCCGGGCGGCCGGTGCCGTCGATCAGTTGCCCGTGGGTGATCAGCGTCGTTCCGGTGGCGGTCTTCATGGGGGGCAATCCTGGTTGAGCGTTGAGCGTTGAGCGTTGAGCGTTGACGGCGTTTCACGATCAGCGGCTGAGATTTCGTTGAACGCGGAGAGAGGCGGCTAAATCACCGGCCACGATTGTGAGGCGCTCCGTCTTTTCTCCGTGGACACTCGTTCGACTTCTTTGAAGACCCTCACCCTGGCCCTCTCCCACTGAAGACAGCGGGAGAGGGGACAAGACTCAGAGACACACTGTTCAAGAATCGCTGCTGGTGATTTAGAGAACCAGCGATTCGAGGAAGGCTGTTACGACATTGGCGACTTCGTGCGTGCGCTGCCAGTGGAGCATGTGGCCGGCGCCGTGAAAGCGAACGACCGTCAGATCGGCGACGACCTGCCGCCAGAGGGCCGCGTCGTCGTCGATCAACATCCCCCCGACCGCGTGGTCCGCCTGCAGCAGCAGGACGGGACACTGCAGAGATCTTCCCACGCCTTCCACGTCGTAGCCGTCGAGCCATTGCCCGGCGACGATTGGCCGGAGGACCGCGGGATCGAGTTGTCGGAGCGCCGCAGCGGCAAAGCGGATCGCCGCGGCGTCGCGAGTCTCTCTCAACGGGACGTTGTGTCCGGTGAGCGGATTCCGCAGGGGCGCTTCGCCGAGCTGCGCCAGCAAGTCCGCCCGCGGCAGCGCGCGACCGCAGAGGTTTTCCAGCGCATGGAAGTAGCTCAGCAGCGGCGTCGAGTCGATCCGCTCCCCCATCGTGTGAAAGGGAGGATCTTCGGCCACGACGGCGCGGACGCGCGCGGGCTCTGCGGCGGCCACATGGGCGGCGACCATCGCGCCGAGCGAATGGCCATACAGAATGACCGGCTCCGTAAATTCGGTACGGATCAGGGCCGCGACGTCGGCCGCGTAGTCGGTGACGAGGTAGCGGTCGGCCCGGTCCGACGTCCCATGCCCGCGCTGGTCGAGACAGTGCATTTGCCAGCGCGGCGGCAGCGCCGTCGTCAGCGGCAGCAGGCATTGCCAGCGGCGATTGACGCCGTGCAGGCCGATCAGTGCGGGACCGTTCGCGGGGCCGCTGGCGAGATTGAGAGAGAGCTTGCCGCAGGAGAGAATGCGTTCGCGAAACATGAGTCGAGACGCCGATCGGGCCGGAAGGTGTCTGGGAAGTCCGAGACACCGTAACCCCGCTGGCGGGCGGCGTCAAATTCCGCCGGATTCCCGCCGGTCGGCGACGGCCTGAATGGCGGTTCGGATGGCGGAGAGGAGCGACGAGGCATCCGAGGGTTTTGGCAGATAGACGTCGCAGCCCGCCTCAAGGCAGCGGTTGCGGTCTCCCGTCATCGCGTGGGCCGTATAAGCAATGATCGGCCCGTCGTACCCGGCATCGCGCAGCTCGCGAGTGGCGGAATATCCGTCCTGGACCGGCATCTGCATGTCCATGATGACGGCGTCAAACGGACGCCGGGAGCGCTGTGTTTCCAGGACGTGCCGGACGGCCTGCCGACCGTCCGGCACATGCACGACATCACACCCGCGACGTCCCAGCATGCGGATATAGAGATGGGACAGATCTTCGCTGTCTTCGGCGAGAAGCAGGTGAAGCGATTTCGTCTCTGCGGAGTCAATCTCGCCGTCCGCGCGGACGGCGCCGTCGGGCGAAGGCACAGTCGCTGCGCCGACACTCGCCGGGATGACCACTTCGAAAGTGCTGCCGACTCCCGGCTGGCTGGCGGCGGTGACATCCCCCCCCAGCCGGCGGGCCAACTGGCGGGAAATGGTCAGGCCCAGCCCGGTTCCCCCGTAGCGGCGGGTCACCGAATCGTCGGCTTGCGCGAACGGGGAGAAGATCTCGCCGAGTCGCTCGGGCGCGATTCCGATTCCGGAATCGATCACCTGGAACTGCAACTGCGCGTGTGTGGCCGTAGCGTGCTGCAGTCGCAGTGCGACTTCGACTCCGCCGCGGTCGGTGAATTTGAGAGCGTTTCCGATGAGATTGGTGAGAATCTGCCGCAGCCGTCCGTCGTCGGTCACAGCCACGGAGGGGACGTTCGAGTCGACGCGGGTCTCGAATGTCAAGCCCTTGGCTGCAGCGCGCGGCCGCAGCAGCTCGACGATGTCCCGAATCAGTTCCCGCGGGTGGAAGGGGCGGTGTTCGATCGGCAGCTCTCCGGCCTCCACCCGCGACAGATCGAGAATGTCGTTGATCAGCGTCAGCAGATGCATGGCGTTGGTGCGAATCGTCTCGATGCAGAGCTCGCGGTCCTCGGGAGTTGTTTCCGCGTCGGCGAGAATGTCGAGGAAGCCGAGCACCGCCGTCATCGGAGTTCGGATTTCGTGGCTCATGTTCGCCAGGAAGGTGGACTTTGCCCGATTGGCCGCATCGGCCTGATCGCGGGCGACGATCAACGCGGCATTCGCCTCCAGGAGTCGCTCCTGCGACCGGCGAATTTCCTCCGTTCGCTCGGCAACTCGCGATTCGAGTTCGTCGGCGTGGTCGCGCATCCGCCGTTGCAGTTCCCAGCGGCTGGTCAGCGCCCGGGCGAACTGACTGACGTCGAGAGAGCCGAACGGCTTCTCCAGAAAGAGCAACTGGTCGTGCCGGGACTTCAAGTATTCCAGTCCGCGCCGGGCGGCGACGGGATTCGCCGTGCAGAGGACAGCCTGCAGATCGCCGTCAACGTCCCAGAGATGCTGCAGCGTTTCGAGTCCGTCCCAGTCAGATCCAAGCTGGAGGTCGACGTAAGCGACGGAGAAAGGAGACCCGTCCCGGCGAGCCATCTCCACGGCCTTCAGCGCCGCGTGGCCGTTGTCGACCGCCACGACCTCATACCGGGCGGACTGTGCGGCGGCGGCAGTCAGGGCCTGCTCGATCGTCAGGTGGATGAGCGGCTCGTCATCAACGATCAAGATCCGATGGATCCGGGGACGATCCGTTCTGTTCAACTCCTGAACATCGCTTCCGCCCGTTGACATGGTACGCTTGTCATAGGTTCGTCAGTGGTGCAGCCGGCCGATATGGACCCAGCGTAAACGCTAGCATACCGAGTGCTTTCGTCAATCCTGCAGGGCGGGCCGGACGTGCAGATTCCGCAGATCGGGACAGTCGGCGTTCCGGTTTCACGACGTTCTTCGAGCGCCCCCAGGACTCATTCGTCCGCTCAAACTCGGGAAACACCGGGACGCCTTTCCCGAATGTGTTCCGCCTCGGAGCCGCGAGCGAGACACATGATTTCCGTCAGAACGGCCGCGAGACGGAGAGCATCACCCAGTGGGCCTGCGCCCGGAAGGTGCTGTCGGAGAAATCGCCCCCCGCAATCAGACTCTCGTCGGTGTGAACCGTCGGGCTGAAGGAGTACTGGTATGCGAAGTTGAGCGTCCAGTCTTCCAGCACGCGGCTGAAGCCGAGCGAAAAGGCGTGTTCGAGCACGCCGTCCGTGTAGGTGTTTAACGTGTTGCTGGGGACGGGGCGGCCGTGATAGACGTAACCGGCCCGCCACGTCTGTTCGCGCGATTTCAGGAATTCGTATCCCAGCCGCAGCGAGACCGTGTCGTGCCACTGCAGGGGGACGGCGTCGTCGGCCGAACTGCCGAGCAGGGCCTGGTAGATCGGGTTGTCGGTCTCGGAGAGGGTCAGGCCCAGGTTGTTGAAGGTCGATTTCCAGTGGTACCAGATGACGTCGGCCGAAACCTGATGCCGCGGGGCGACGCGATGTTTCACGCCGAATCCGAGGGACGACGGCCACGCAATGTCGACGTCGGCGTCGAACCGGCCGAAGAGAGGAGGCCCCTGGCCGAGGGGCACCTGCACGTCGGCGCCCCCCTTCATCGAGAAGTCGGTCCGGCTGATGAAGGCCAGGCCGAAGGTCGTGTTTTCCGTCGCCACGTACTGAGCGCCGATCGACCAGGTCGGCGCGTAGCCGGTGCTGTGGAGGTCGAGCAGCGTGGGCGTCCCGGCCATCGGTCCGGTCTGCAGGTAGAAGGGGCCGTTCAATTCCACATGGCTCATCGCCAGGCCGAACGATCCGCCGACCGACAGGCGGTCGGTCACCTGAACGGCCACCGACGGCAGAATCTTCCCGAGGGCTCCCAGCGAGCGATACTGCTGGCGGCCGAAGACGGGATTGACCTGCGAGAACTCCGCCCCGAAGCCGGCGGGCGCCATGATTCCCAGGCCCAGCGCCCAGAGTCGGTCGCCGTCGTCGAAGACTTTGAAAGCCGACAACTGCGGGACCGGGAATCCGGAGACCTTGTTGTGGGAGTACGAGTTCTGGGGATCGGTGTAGCCCAGGTCGAGGATCACTGTGTCGACGCCGCCCTCGAACAGGCCCCCCGAGTTCGAGAAGATCATGCCGGCGGGATTGTCGTTGAGAATGGCGCCGTTGTCGGAGTGGGCGATGTTGGTTCCGCCGCGGCCCCCCGAGATCGGCCCGATGCCGTCGCGGACCAGTCCGTCCGCCAGCGCCGGACTGCAGACTGCCAGGACTGCCAGGAGAAACGGGAACCAGGTGCGATGCAGCATGAAAGTGCGTCCGGCGGAATCTGCAGGTCCATCGACAGATGGCTCGCCACTCGAGCCGTTGCCCTGTCTACAGAATTCGACAGGTCCCCCGGCGAGGTTCATTCCCGCCTTTGCGGTCTTGGCCCTTGTGTTCGAAATGTCCGGCGCTTCCGCTGCAGTTGCTACAGGCAGAAAGGTTCATTGTTCCGGGCGGGAAATGACGGGGAGAGCGGCCTTCAAGCCTGTCGACGTACGACTGTACGCTGCAGCAGACGCAGAATCCGCCGCGGGGAGGCTGATCGAGAATGTGGTTCCGGCGCCGCAGACGCTGTCGCAGGCGATCGAGCCGCCGTGCGATTCGACGAGTCGTCGGCAAACGTCCAGTCCGAGTCCGTTTCCGTTGGCCCCTTTGGTCGTGAAGAACGGTTGCCAGACACGTTCGGCAATCGATTCCGGAATGCCGCAGCCGTTGTCGCTGACATCGATGCGGACGCGGTCTCCATCCTGCTGCAGGCTGATGCGGATCCAGCCGTCTTCGCGCCCGTCAATGGCATCCGAGGCATTTTTGATGAGGTTGGTCAGAACCTGCTGCAGCTTGAAGCGGTTGCCGAGGACGGGGGGGGCGTCCCGCAGTTGGGCGTGGACTCGAGTGACGTCGATCTTGCGGTCGAATCGGAGGAAGGAGACCAGTTCCTGAATCAGCTCGTCCAGCGCCAGGGGGCGTCGGTCGAATTCCTCATGCTCCTGCCGGACGAATTTCTTGACTTCTTCGACCAGGGCCACAAGCCGTTCGTAGGTTTGCGTGGCGAAGCCGGCGATTTTTTGCATTCGCGGGTTGCCGGCAAACTCTCCCTGCATGACTTCGAGCAGGGGGAGCATGCAAAGCTGATTGCCCATTTCGTGGGCGATTCGAGCGGTGGCCTGTCCCAGCGTCGCCAACCGGTCTGCGGCGATAAGCTGGTTGGTGAGGGTCTGATTGGCGATTTCGAGATCGTGGGCTTCGAACGCCCGCCGGAGGATCGCCAGCAGCTCGTGGCGTTCCCAGGGCTTGCGGACGTAGTGGAAGACCTGGCCACGGTTGATCGAATCGATCATCGCCGCGGGGTCGGTGTAGCCCGTGAGGAGGATGCGTTTGGTCAGAGGGTGTCGTTCCCGCAGGATTTCCAGGAGTTCAACGCCGGTCATCCGCGGCATGCGATGGTCGGCGACGACCACGGCAAACGCCCGCTCTTCCATCAGCTCGAGGACTTCCTCGGCGCTCTGGGCGAGGGTGATCTGGAAGTCGTCCTCGAAGGCGGCCTCGAAGACCACCAGATTGCCCACTTCGTCGTCCACGTACAGCAGTTCCGGCTTCATTGCGCCACGATCTCCAGAGGTCGCGAGACCTCGATGACTGTTCCTGACTTCGTCTCGCCTCGATCATCCGCGGGGACGGTGATCGTAAATTCCGTGCCCCCCTCCGGAGGACAGACAAACCGGAGGTTTCCTCCGAGGCCTTCGACAATTCGGCAACTGATCGACAATCCCAGCCCCGTTCCGACGCCGACGTCCTTGGTCGTAAAGAACGGGTCGAAAATCCGGTTCCGGACCGAATCGGGAATTCCGCAGCCCGTGTCGCGAATGGCGACGGTCAGCCAGCCCTCTTCCAGACTGGTGCGGACGAAAATGTCACCTGGTCCGGAGATCGCCTGGCGGGCGTTATTGAGCAGATTCATGAAGACCTGGTTCAGCTCTCCCAGCGGACCGAAGATGCGTGCCGATTCGCAGTAGTCGCAGTGAACCGTAATGCGGTCTTTGAGTTCGTGGCCGAGGAGGTTCATGCAGACGTCGAGGGAGCGGTTGACGTCGAACCACTGCGGAACTTCCGCCCCCGGGTGGGAGAAAGTTTTGAGATCCTGGACGATGCGGGTGGCGCGTTCCGCACCGTGGAGGATCACTTCCGCCAGGCTTGAGATTCGCGTCAGCCCCCGGTCGATGTCGACGTCCAGCCTGCCGGACGCCTCGCGGGCGGTCAGGATCTCGCGGACGGCGCCGACCTTGCTCGCCAGGGGCTGAATGCCGTTGTAGACGGCGTTGATGGCGTTGTTAATTTCGTGGGCGACGCCCGCGACGAGCTGGCCGATGGAGTTCATTTTCTCCGAATGGACGAGCTGCGACTGCATCGCCTTGACGTCGCGGAGCGTCGATTCCAGATCGCGGTTTTTGACTTCCAGTTGCCGGTGCAGGTCGCGGACGCGCAGCAGCGACCGGACGCGGGCGCGGAGCTCCTCGGCGTCGAACGGCTTGACCAGATAGTCGTCGGCCCCGCACTGCAGACCCTCGATTTTCATGGAGGTTTCTGCGCGTGCCGTCAGCAGCACGAAGGGGAGATTGCACCAGCGCGCGTCCGCGCGGACCCGGTGGCACAGTTCGTAGCCGTCGAGACCCGGCATCATGACGTCGGAGATCACCAGATCGGGGGTCAGACGCTCCAGGGTCTCCAGCGCTTCGAAACCGTCCGCGGCCAGTTCGATCCGATAGTGGTCCGACAGGACGTCGCCGATCAGGAACCGCATTTCGGGAGTGTCGTCGACGATCAGGATCAGCGGCGACGTTTCGTCGACGGAGCCCGCGACCGCGGGGATCGGGCGGGAGCCGGGGAATGTCTGCAGTTCTGCGAAAGTGCTTCGCATTCCCGAGGCGGTGGGGGAGATCGCGGCCGCCACGGGAACCAGCGGTTTGACGACCGGGAGCTCGATCCAGAAAGTGGCGCCGCGGCCGAGCTCGCTGTCGACGCCGATCGTGCCGCCGTGAAGTTCGATGAGCTCGCGCGCCAGCGACAGCCCCAATCCCGTGCCGGAGAAGGCGCGGGAGCGGGAACCGTCGATCTGCACGAACCGGTCGAAGATCCGGTTGTGATCTTCGGGTTTGATGCCGATTCCCGTATCGGCCACGCTGAGCAGCAGCCGGTCGTTCTGGAGCCGGGTTTCGACGTGCACGGCACCGCCCTGCGGCGTGAACTTGAGCGCGTTGGAGACCAGGTTGCGGATGACCGTTTCGAGCTTGTCGGGGTCGGCCGAGGTCAGTGGCAGAGTGGCCTCAAGACGAGCGGTCAGCCGCACGCCGCGCTGCTCGGCGAGGGGTTCCGCCGAGCGGACGAGCGATTCCACGAGCCGATTGAGGTGCAGGCTTTCGGGGCGCAGCTCTTCCTTGCCGGAGCCGACGCGGGAGAATTCGAGGAGCTGGTTGATGAGTTCGAGCAGGCGCAGGCCGTTGAGCCGGACGACGTCGAGGAGGGAGCGATCGCGTTCCGGGAGGGCGTCGGACTGTTCGAGCAGCCGCTGCACGGGGGCGAGAATCATAGTGAGGGGGGTGCGGAGCTCGTGGCTGACGTTCGAGAAGAATTCGGTCTTCAGCCGGTCGGTTTCGCGGAGTTTCCGGAAGGATCTCTGGAGAGTTTTCTTGCTCCGCATCAACTGTCGCGTTCGCAGACGGACCTTTTCTTCGAGGGTGGAGTTGAGTTCGCGGATCATGGCGTCGTTGCGGTTGAGCTGCTCGACCATCGTGTTGAATTCGCGGGCGAGGTGGTCGATTTCGTCGTTGCCGACGGGCATCAGGCGCTCGTCGAGCCGGCCGGATTTGACGCGTTGCATGGCGGCGACGAGGTGGTCGACGCGGGTGGAGACCGAGGACGAGAGGAAGTGGGAGAGGAGCAAACCGACGGCGACGGCGGTGATGGAGATGCCAACGGTGTGTTCGCGCAGGCTGGCGACGGCCTCCATCTGCGAAGCGGGGTTCTGGACGATTTCAAAGGCGCGTTGATTGGCCAGGCTGCCGATCATCAGGGCGGTGATGGCGAGGGTCAGGCCGAAGCAGACGTTCATGCGTCGTCGCAGATGACTTCGCGGCAGGTCGCGGAAGTCGATTTGAACGCCGTTTGACAGGAGAAACGTGGTGCAGGTCGCCATCCAGCGTTCGGCGGCGAAGAAGGTCATGAGCAGGACGGCGGAAATGCCGACAAACCCGGCGGCTCCGATCTGCAGGAGCAGAAGGAGCGGCGGCGAATCGACGACCCAGAGCCAGGCATTGATCGGGAGGACGGTCGTCAGCGGGACCAGCCAGCTTTCGCGCCAGTGGTGCAGGCTGCTGAACATCGCGGCTTCGCGGCCGGCTCGATCTCCATCGGCAGGAGAAACGCCGTGTCCGGCGCGGATCTCTTCAATCACCCTGCGCAGTGTGCGCGTCTCGTACTGAGCGAGCAGCACCGTGGAGATGGTGGAGATGGCAATCCAGATTGCGGCGAACAGAATCAGGTGTTCGAGCAGGGCATGCGGCAGAGCCATGGAGAGGCTGACGAAGTAGATCGTCAGAGCGCCGCCCAAAAGGCAGAGCGGCCTCGTGATGAGCATCATCACGAGGACATACCACCCACCGCAGCGGTCCAGCAGTCTGTCGAGCATCTCTACCGTCCGAGGAGTTCCGGCGAGACTCGTCGCTACTGCGAGCGATCTCGACATCGGAATTGATCGGCCGGAGGAAGGGCAGCCGTCGGCCGATCAGATCAAGCCTCGGCTGCCCAGATGCATACGGAAGAATCGCTCGTTTCCTTCGAGCAGTTTTTTCCAATCCAGACTGCGGATATCACGAGCCTTACGAATGTAACGATGGCGATGGCTGTGCCAGCGGCGCGCGAAATGCCGTTCGTGACGGCCGTCGACAACGGCGTCTTCGACAAAGTGGGGAGAGGGGTTGGCCAGATCCGAGACAGTCAGGTCGCCTGAGACAACCGCCCGCGCAAAGACCCCGCTGGTGAAATCGCTCTGAGGAATCTCGCGGCGCCACGTGCTGAGCAGATTGCCGACGCGTCCCATGCACTGGAGTTGCCACAGGGCCTCCCGCAGCCGCCCGAGATCCTCCGCGGGAAATCCGGGCGAGCACATCAGGTCGAGCGTCGAGAAGCTCATCATGTGCATGGCGTGTGGGAGATACAGGTCGTGCTCGGTCGGATTGAGCAGATTCAGATGCCGGTTGAGGAGGCTCGAGTACCGCATTGTGTTGAAATACTGCTGCTGATCGAAGTTGAGCAGATCCGCATATTCCGCATACAGCGGGCACTCGCGAATCCGTTCGTGGTAGGTCGTCGCGAGTTCCCGAGTGACCTTCGCCCAGCGCCTGTCCGGCGCCGACAGGCCAGACAGATCGACCCCTTCCTGCGGTTCAATGATCCGGAACAGGACGTCGAGCAGGGTCTCTCGCCCCTGTTCGTCGGCGACGTCGTCCAGCAGGACGCAGAGCATGATCGACAGCACTTTGGTTTCGCAGACGTGCTGAACCAAGTCCTCCCGGACGCAGGGAAGAGTCGTCAGATAGGCTCCGTGCTGACACCATTGCCACAGGTAGCGACCGCGCGGTCCCACCGTCGAGTAGGTCTGATACCAGGCTTCGATCTGCGGCGACAGGACCGTGGCCTGGACCGCTTCGTGCTCGTGCCTCAGGGACGAGAGAGAGAATCCGAAGCTGTCGAGCCCGGCGCGTTTCATCGGCTGATTGGGCGAGGAGTGAAGGTCTCGATCTCTCGCCGCAAATCCCGAGTTGCGGACGGACTGGACGATCTGATCGACGTGCGACTCCAGGGTTTCGGGAGTGATCGGGCCATGCAGCACGATCTGCCGCGATGAAGTCGGCCATCCGATCCGTCGCAGGGACCGCAGGATCTCTCCCTGGAGAGGTGTCAGGACCGACGATGGCTTTGCGCCGGCATCGATGACGTAGAGTCGCTTCGCATCGCGAACTTCCCGGGCCAGGGTCCGGTGATCGAAGGGCGCGGCAAAGCGCAGGTTCAGCACCGAAACCGTTTGCCCGGATGCCGTCAGCCGACGAGCTGCCGCCACCGCCGGCGCGACGGATTCGCCGATCGCCGCCAGGACCACCTCGCCGCCTCGAAACAGACACTCGGATCTTCCGAACTGGATCGACGTTCGCGAGTCGGGAAACGCAATCGGCAGCCGCGGCCGTGCGGAAACGAGAATTGCGGTCGGCTCAACGGCGGAGGCGACCAGTGACACCATTTCCCGGCAGTCAAAGGGATCTGCCGGGACCATCACGGATTTCCAGGGGAGCAGGCTCAGCATTGAGAGGCAGGATTCATTGGGCGACAGGCCGCGGCCGCCTGCTTCGGAGTCGTCGTCCGGCGTCAAAATGACGATGAGCAGCAGGCGTGTTCCGATACCGCCGCAGATTTCGTCCAGGTGCTGGCGGAGCTGGCGGGCCGAGATCAAGACGACGACGCGTTGCTTGCGTCCGACGAGGGACAGCGCCCACTGCAGGGCTGAGCCTGCGTCGTTCTCTGCCCAGAAGACCCTGCTGTCGCCCTCTTCCGAAAGCCGCGGGAGCAGGCTCTGCGGCACGAGCGACACGACAGTGAGCGGTTGCAGCCGCATATTCAGCCAGCCGTGCACACCGCGGCACACAAAGTCTGCCAGAGTTTCCGAGTCCACCGTGGCCGGGCGGGCCTGATCCTGCTCGGGCTGACCACGGAGCACCTCGGACTGACCAAACTCAATATGCGGACGCAACCAGCCAGCCCCGGCAGGTTGCGAATCGCCCGTCCGTTCCCAGTCGATCTGGTTCATTTCCGATCCGCCTCCCCGACAGTCCTTGCGGCCGATATTCCACACCCGGCAGGGGACATCCGCACTTGAGGACATTTCCCCAGTTTGTTTCCTTTTTTCAACTTCACACCCTAAGCAGGTCTACGGGTGGTGAAAATACCAGTTTCTCGGGTTTCTCGTTTTGTGCGGAAATTCGTTCTTCGACCGCAGAAAAACTTTCGCGCGCTCACCAAATCGGCTTAAGGCGAGCGGTGAGACTTGACGGAGCGGACGAACTCCGACCGCGCGAGGATGCCTCGACACAATCGCTACATCCCGATGTAATTACCGGACTTACAGACAACGCATCTGTGTCGGTTGGCGAGAATTGTTCGACCATCGGCAACCGATCCGCGGGGCCGTGGGGCCACGTCGCGGCATCGAGCTCGCATGCCATCAAGTGGAGTCGCGTGAATTGGGAATGACCCCGGCTGATGGTAACACCGATGGATGGGTGTTTTGACGAGAATGAGGCGATCAAGCAACGTGGGAGAGAGGGCGATTGTTTGGCAGAGCATCCGAAGTATGCTCAAACGTGCATGTCTTTTCGATTCGGGTCTTGGGACGGGAAGCCGGTCCGGGACCGGGTGGAGTGCTGAATCGGGCGTCGCTGAGGAGTCGTTCCGGCTCCTTGCATCCCTGCCGCTGTCGGCTGATACTGCCGTGGCATCGGGAATGTCAGATGCGTTGCGATGCGGCTACGAAGCCGAGCGCGTCGTGCGCCGCGGTTTCGGCGATCTCCGAATCGCGCTCGACCGTGTCGGCCCACCGTTTCGGGTTCACTTTGAAAGGAACAGTGATATGCACCATGTTCAACGCCGGCGGCAACTTCAGCGGGGGCTCGCCGCAGCTTGCCTGGCTCTGGGAGCTGTGATTGGAGTCTGCGGCCCCGTCCGGGCCGACGTGAAGCTTCCGGCTTTGTTTACGGATCACATGGTTCTGCAGCAGGGGCAGTCCAACCGCGTGTGGGGCTGGGGGGATCCCGGCGAGAAGGTCGAGGTGGCAATCGCCGGTCAGACGCATGAAGCGACGGCGGGAACGGACGGGAAATGGATGGTCAGCCTGAAGGCGTTGCCGGTCGGCGGCCCGTTGACGTTGACCGTCGAAGGGAAGAACAAGCTGACGATTGAAGACGTGCTGGTCGGTGAAGTCTGGGTCTGCTCCGGACAGTCCAATATGCAGTGGGCGGTGAAGCAGTCGACCGATGCCGACCTGGCGATCCTGACCGCCAAATTTCCGCAGATTCGTCTGATTTCGGTCCCGCAGGTCGGCACGCAGGAGCCGCAGCGCGATTTCAAGGGGGCCTGGCAGGTCTGCAGTCCCGCGACGGTCGGAGACTTCTCCGCCGTCGGCTACTACTTCGGCCGCAAGCTCCACCTGACCCTGGGAGTTCCGGTCGGGCTGATCGACGACGCCTGGGGGGGATCGGCCTGCGAGGCATGGATCAAGCGGGACATTCTGGCCGCCGACCCGCAGTACCAGCCGCTGCTCGACCGTTGGAAGGCCATCGAAGAAAACGCCGGAAAACCCGAGACCGTGGCCCGGTACGAGCAGCAACTTGAGGACTGGAAAAAAGCGGTCGCGGACGCCAAAGCGGCGGGCAAGCCGGCCCCCCGTCAGCCGCAGGATCCGCGGAATCAACTGACCGGCAATGCCCGTCCGGGGAACATCTACAACGGCGTCTTGAAGCCGACGATCGGCTACGGCATCCGTGGCGCGATCTGGTATCAGGGGGAGACGAACGCCGGCCGGGCCTACCAGTATCGCGAGCTGTTCCCGCTGATGATCAAGAGCTGGCGCGATGAATGGGGGCAGGGGGACTTTCCGTTCTACTACGTGCAGCTCGCCGACTTCCTGGCCGAGAAACCCGAGCCCGGCGAGAGCGCCTGGGCGGAACTGCGCGAGGCCCAGACGATGACGATGTCGAAGCTGCCGAACGTCGGCCAGGCGGTGATTATCGACATCGGCGAAGGGAAGGACATTCACCCGCGGAACAAGGTCGACGTCGCGCATCGGCTGGCTCGGTGGGCGCTGGCGAAGGACTATGGCGTCGACGTGGCGTACCGCAGTCCGGAGTACGCGAGCCTGGAGAAGCAGGGGGCGAAGATCGTGCTGAAATTCGCCCACACCGGGAAGGGTTTCCGTCCCTTCGACGTGGCTGATCCGGTCGGCTTCACGATTGCCGGGGAAGATAAGAAGTGGGTCCCGGCCCAGGCAAAGCTCGTTGGACCGGACACGATTGAAGTCTCCAGCCCGGATGTCGCCGTTCCGGTCGCGGTCCGCTATGCCTGGGCCGACAACCCGGTCTGCAACATGTACAGCGAGGAAGGACTGCCGCTGACGCCGTTCCGGACCGACGACTGGCCGGGTGTGACCGCGAGCGCGAAATGAGCGAGTTAGCGCCGACGGAAGTTTGAACTCGGGTGGCAGCCGCGGAGGAGACTCTGCGGCTGCCAGCATTTTCGGATTGATGGGTTTTCGATGAGTTTTCCCGGCGTCGCTGGAACCGCGGGTCCGCCCGCCGGATAACGAATCTGGCGATCCCTCCTCATTGTTCCGAAAGGCACCCTATGCGTCGGCCGACGTTAGCCCTGCTGTTTGTCCTGTTCCTGGCGGCTCATGCGCAGGCCTGGAGCGACGCCGGCCACAAGATTATTGCTTCGATTGCGTTCCGGCAGCTCACGCCGGCTCAGCGCGAGAGGATCGTCGCCCTCCTGAAACATCATCCGCGTTACGCGCAGGATTTCGAGGGGGCCGTGCCGGCGGAAGTTCGTTCGGGGGCCGCGGAGCTGAAGGACGAATGGGCTTTCCAGCAGGCTGCGATCTGGCCGGATCTGGTGCGCGGATTCCCGGAAGCGGAGAAGGAGAAATTTCATCGCGGCACCTGGCACTATATCAACCGACCTCTGTTTCTGACCGATCGGGACCGGGAGCGTCTGCAGGGTTCGATTGCGATCAACCTGACGCTCGATCCGACGCAGTCCGCGGTCCAGGATTTGAACGTCGTGCAGGCCATCCGACTGGCACGGCGTCTGGCTGGCGATCCCGCCGCCGACAAGTCGGAGCGGGCGTTGATGCTGACCTGGATCTTCCACACAGTCGGCGACGTGCATCAGCCGCTGCATTCGACGGCGATGTTTGCGGAGGGGCTGTTTCCCGAGGGGGACCGCGGCGGCAATCTGATTCGAACGGGGCAAAGGTCCAATCTGCATTCGGTCTGGGATGGATTGCCGGGGGGACGGATGGCGGTGACGGAGGCTCGCAACCGGGCTCTCGGACTGATCGCGAAGCCTGACCGGCGAAGCCTTGGCGAGGCGGCTGGTCGACAGCTCGACGAAGTCGAGTGGGTGGCCGAAAGCCATGCCGCCTGCCGCGACGCGGTATATTGCGCAGAGGTGCTGGCGTTTCTCCGTCAACTTCCCCGCGATGGTCGAAGGGAGCTGCCGTCGCTGGCGCTCAGCGAAAGCTATCTGAAGTCGGCAGGGGCCGTTGCGGAAACTCGAATTGTTTCGGCCGGATATCGCCTGGGGACGGTCCTGGCCCAGGTTGCCGACGGAGATCGCTGATCGAAGTCCGGAACGCTTGAGCAGGTTTCTGAAGAGGGATTGTCGCAATTGCGCCGTCTGGGGGAGATTTCGCCTTGCGGTTCCCGATACGATTCGTGAACAGCCCCGTTGTGGCAGGTTTCCCGGCTAGAGTATAGCTGTGGAGATTGACATCCGTCGGTGCACCTCAGGAGCCGCCGCAGCGCCATGCTCAAGTTTCTCGAACGTCTACTGAGAAAGCTGACCCGCACCCGGGGAAAATCGTCGAAGGATTCGCGTCTCAACGGCCGTCTGATTCTGCGGACGTTGGTGATTCTGGTCATCTTGGGGGGAACGGCGTACGGACTTCGGAGCTACTTCGTTTATCGCAATTGCGATGTGATTCGAGAGCGGGCGGATCAAGCGGCCGAAGCGGGTGAGATCGAACGTGCCGTCGGACTTTACCGACAGTACCTCCAGCTCGGACGGTCGATTCGCCGGCTGAGTCCGGGGCAGCAGGCGGACGTCCTCGAACGGATTGTCGATCTGCAGGAAGCGGCGGCGCGGGAGTCGCGAGTGATTCTGGCGCTGATTGCGGCGGAAGAAGAACTGCTGAGGCTCGACCCGGGACGCGGGGCAGTTCGTTCGCGGCTTGCGGACCGACAGTTTCTGCTGCAGCGTTACGGCGATTCCGTGGCCCACCTCCAACTTCTGCGGAAGGATGCCCCAGCCGCCGACTTGCCCGGGATCGATGAGCGGATCGCTCAGTGTCAGGTGGCGCTGCGTCAGTTTGTTGAAGCGCAGGAAAGCTGGGGGCGCTGCCTGGAAGCGGCTCCGGAGCGGACGGCGGCCTACGTGGGGCTGGCGAAACTCTGGACCGAGTCGGATGTCGCCCCGAAACTTCCCGACGCCATGCTGGCCCGGTCTGAGGAGTGGTCGGACTTTGGAAAGCGTTTGACCGATTCGGCTGTCGGAAGCCGTTTGAGCGGAGTGCCGGCGGCGATCGGACTGTTGACGCTGATGCGGGAGGAAATCCCCGGCCCGTCGGCTCAGCTTGCTACGGCCCAGTTCGTGCTGGAGCTGCCTGCCGAACGCGAAACCGGAGTCCGGTCGCCGCAGGCGGCGGACCAGGAGCTGGCGTCCGTTTTTGGCTTGCTGGAACTCGATAGAAACGACGGGGTCATCGAGCGGTCCAAGCGCTGGGACATGCGAGTTCCGCCGTTCGCCGATCGAAACGGGGACGGGCGGATCACTTCCGAGGAATTTCTCACTTGCCTGCAGCGTCCGGCCCGCACCGCCCGGCTGGACTACGTCGAGACGCTGCTGTCCGCGGCGACGGAGGCGACGGAGGTCGAGCGCATTCCTCTGGAGCTCGACTTGACGCAGGCGCGCCGGATCGCGCTGCAGGACGTCGATCTCGATCAGACTCAGAAGCTGCAGCGTGAAGCGCGTCGGATTGCCGAAGCGGGGCTGGAGCACGCCGAGCTGAAAGTTCGCTGCGAGCTGCTGCTGGGTCAGCTCGACCTGGGGGATGCGGCGATGGCGGGGTCGGCCGCGGAGCGAACTTCGGCCCTGGAGGCGGCGGAACGACGCGCCCGGCAGGGGCTGTCGGCGATGCCGGAGCGCCGCCCGCAGTTTCGATACTCGGCCACATTTCTTCGGGATCTCGAGACCCGGCAGCGATTGAACCTGACACTGGCGGAGGCGCTGCTGCAGCGCTGCGAGAGCCTTCCCGACCGTGAGCGGGCGCCGCTGCTGACGGAAGTGAACGGTCTCGTCGAGTCGATGAAGTCGGCGGGGCTGGATCCGCTGATCGTCGATTCTCTGCGGCTGCACGCGGCGCTGCTGGCCAGGTCGCCGCGCGAGATGCTGCTGATCGCCAGCGAACTCAAAGATCGAGCCGGCACAGCGTCGCCGTGGCGTCGACGGACGGCGGGGCTGCTCGCGCGGGCGTTCCACGAGTTGGGGCACCCGGAGCAGGCGGTCGACGTTCTGGATTCGCTGGCGAAGAGCGAACCGTTGTCCGCCGCGACGCAGTTCAGCCTTGCCGAGTCGCTGATTGCCGCGGGACGTTCGAAAGAGTCGATTCCGCACCTGAAGGCGGCCTCGAATCTGCCGGGGGCTGCGCTGCGGCTATGCGGAATTCTCCAACGGCAATTGATTTCGCTCCCTCCCAGCGAGCGGAAATGGTCACTGCTTGACGCCATGTTGAAAAAAGCTCGGGAAGTGTCACCGGACTCGCCCGAACTGGCGGCGGCGGAACTGAGTACGCTCCGTTTGAAGGTGTGGACCGACGCATCGCTTCGCAGCGCCGCCGTGCCTCGGCTGCTGGAAGCGGAGGTCGAGCAACTCGATAAGGCGTTCGCCGCCGCGTGCGAACGGTTCCCCTCCGATGCCGCAATCTGGCTGGCGCGGCTGCAGTCGGCCAACGAACGGATCGACCTGGACGAGCCGGAGCGCCGTACGCTGGTGCAGAAGGAGCTCGACGCCGCTCGAGCGGCGCTGGGTACGACGCCGCAGCTTCTGCTGGCGGAGGCGAACGCGTTGCTGCCCAAGGACGAAGCGGCGGCCAAAGACTACCTGCAGGAGATCGAACGGCGGGCTGCGGAGCTGCCGGCGGTGGGGCAGGCTGCGGTGCTGTCGTCGCTGGGGATCTGGCGGGGTTCGCGCGAGAACTGGGACGAGGCGCGGCGGTTGGCCGAGGCGGCCTGCGCGCTGGCGCCGAAAGACAACGCCCTGCGGCTGCAGCTAGTCGAGACCCTGCTGCGGCAGCAGGCTGCTCGGCCGGATGCGCCGATTCCCGAGAAGCTCTGGGACGAGAGTCTGGCGGCAATTGGTCGGGCAGAGGGGACGCTGGACAGTACGGTGGCCTATTTGAACGCCTGGCGGATGCTGCTGGGGTTGAATCGCGAGAGCGATGCCGCAGATCGGCAGAAGCGACTGCTCGAAGCGCGTCAACTGATCCAGAAGGTGGAACGGTGGCGGCCGACCTGGTCGGCGGTGCCCCGGCTGCGAGGGCTGCTGTTGAGTCTGCAGGGGGATCGAGAGGCGGCGGTCAAGGAGTGGGAACACGCCTTTCAACTGGGGGATCGCTCGCAGGAAGTGATTTACGCGGTTCTGGAGAACTTGTACAAGAACGAGCGACAGTCGGAGTTCCGGGACACCGTTCGGCAACTGGAGTCCGAGGACCAGTCGCAACTGCTCGGTCCGCTCGGACGGTCCGTTTCGATGTGGGTCGCGGCGCGGAACGATTTTGGACAGGCGGGCGAGCTGGCGCGAAAGGTCGCCGCCAAGTCGGGCGATCCGCGGGATCAATTGCGCGTCTGGCAGTTTAACGCTGCGGCCAGCAACGGGCTGTCGGATGTCAGCGACGACGAACTGCTGGCGTTCGTGACCGACCGCGGTCGAGCACTGCCAGAGGCCTGGGAATTTCTGATTCAGCAACGGCTGCGTCGAGGGGCGACCGGAGCGCAGCTCGACGAGATCGTCAAGTTGGCGGAGCAACGTCTTCCGGCCGCACCGCCCGAGACGAAACCCTGGACGCTGGCTCGGCTGCACGAGCAGATCGGTCGCGAACGCCCCGAACTGCGTGTCGCCGAGTGGCAGGCTGCCATGGAGTTTTATCGCAAGGCCGTCGCGGCCGAACCGAAGAATGATCTGCTGCGATTGTCGGCCGTGCGGATGTCGCTGCGTTTCCGCGACAGCCAGGAGCCCGTCGAACTGCTGCAGCCCTTGCGCGATCGACTGGCCAGCCTGCCTCCGGGTGTGCAGCGGGACGTTCAACTGCTGACCGCGCAACTGGCCTTGCGCGACCCGGGGCCCGCGGGCCGGCTCCTGCTGCGGCAGGCGCTGCTGGAGGCTGTCCGGCTGGGAGACCGCACGCGGGCGACGCTTCAGACGCTGGCTGCCGCGCTGGAACGGGAGTCGTCTCCGGCGGAGCAGGCGAGCGCCGCGGCGCTGGTCAGCGATTCAGCCGGGGCCGTTCGCGACGCCGCCAGCGGCCTGGCGACGGCGCGGATCCTGGCCGTCGCCGGTCGGTGGCCGGAGGCTGCGGCTCGATATCGGGAACTGGAAGATGAATTCCCGACGTCGATCGCAGTGAAGATCGAATATCTCCAGCAGATGCTGCGGCGGTTCGGCGCCGATTCGGAGATGAGATCGGATGCGGAACAGGCGCTCGGTCGGCTGGAGCTGATTGCGCCCCTGGCGTGGGAAACGGCGCGCGCCCGGGCGGCATTCCTGGAGCTCAACGGCCAGGCGGCCTCGGCGATCGGACTGCTCACGCGGACGGCCGACGTCAAACTGAAGCAGGACAGCTCGGTGCTGATCAGCGAGTGGGTGGAGCGCCCCGATTTTCTCGTCGAAGGCGAACGGCTGCTGGAACTGATGCCGGCAGACCCCGCGATGCAGGGGGCCTGGGGCGAAGTCGTCAAGGCGCAGAATGGCGGCGATCACAGCGCGTCTCAAAGTCTGCTGGCGAAACCCGTGCTTGCTCCGCTGGTCGCCGAATGGAGACTGCTGGCGATCGCCGACGCCGCGGGACTGCTTGAGAGGCTCGGCGCGGCCCCTGAAGCGGAGACCTTGCGACGGCAGGTGCTTGCCGGGAGCGCTCGCACGGCGGCTCACGTGCTGGAGCTCGTGGGACTGCTGGTCCGGCAGCAGCGGGTGACCGAAGCTCTGGAGCTGGTCGGGGCGAACTGGTCCCGGCTCGATACTCTGACGGCTGCGGCGACGGTCTCGAATATCGTGCGCGATGCGAAGCTGCCGGCCGGCAAACTTCAGGAGGCCCGAACGCGCGTGATCGAGGCGGCGGCCGAGGAGACGCTTCCGGAACGTCGGGCGCGGCTTCAGCTTCTGATCGGCGATATTTCTCAGACGATGGCGGACTGGGAGGGGGCGCTGGCCGCGTATTCGCGAGTGACGGAGATTGAGCCGACAAACGTTGTGGGGCTGAATAACACCGCGTTTATGACGGCGAAGCTGCACAAGAATCCCGAACTGGCGCGGGGAGCCATTCAGCAGGCCATCAAGCTGGCGGGTGCACAGCCCGATTTGCTGGATACGTCGGCTTCGGTTTCCATCGAAACCGGGAGCCCTCAGACGGCGTTGCAGGACCTCCGCAATTCTCCGGAACTGGAACGGCGCGGCGGCCTGCAGGCGCGGCTGGCGGAGGCGCTCTGGCAGCTCGGCCAGAAGAAAGAGGCGGTCGAGGCCTGGAGCCGCGCCCGCAAGCTGGGCTGGACGCTGGAGCAATCTCATCCGCTCGACCGGGAGCGGCACGCCGAGATCGATCGAGCCGATCCGGCGGAAGCTGCGCCTCCCCAATGACGATTCAGGGCCGAGCGAACGCTTCCATCGCGATGAACCGCCTGACAATACAGGTTGTTGAGGAATTGGGGACAGACAGGAATGTCTGTCCCACCTGACGAAGTTTCCGCAGAAAAGGTGTCCCGGACATTCCTGTTCGGGACTCCTTGCAACAATTCTTCAACCGCGCGGGCTATCCCGGCCAGCACTGACTGCCGCCGTCGACGCGCAGGACCTGTCCGGTGACAAAGTCTCCCAGGGGGCCGGCGAAGAACTCGACGACGCGAGCGACTTCATCGACGAGGGCGACGCGATCGAGGGTTCCATCGCTGACGAGCCGGTCCTCGGGGACGTGCCGCGTGCCGAGGTAACGTCCGGTCCGGGTGTCCCCTGGCGCGAGACTGTTGACCGTCACGTTGTACGGTCGCATCTGCACGGCGAGGCAGCGCGTGTATTCGACGACCGCCGCCTTGGCGGTGGCGTAGATTGCGCTGTTTTCGCTGCCTTTGAACGCCGAGATCGAGCTGATCGTCACAATTCGTCCGGACTTGCGGGGCATCATCACGCGGGCGGCCTGCTGGCAGATCAGCACGGTGCTCAGCAGGTTGCGGTCCATCACGGACCGGACGTCGACTTCCTTGATCATGACGGCGTCGTTGGGATTCGGTTTGCCGCCGGCGGCGGCGATGTCGCCGCCCGCGTTGTGCACGAGGACGTCGAGCGGGCCGAGTTCGGCTCCCACCGTCGCGACGACTCGCGCGGCGTCCGCTTCGAGAGTCAGGTCACCCAGGACCCGCACGGTGCGGACGCCGAACTGTTCGGCGATCTGACGGGCAGTCTCGGTCAGCGTGGTCCCTTCGCCGTATTCGGCGGGGCCGTTTTCGCGCATGCCGTGGATGCCGACATGGCAGCCGAGCGCGGCCAGCCGCTCGGCGAAGGCCCGTCCCAGTCCTCGCCCGGCGCCGGTGACCAGCGCCACTTTTCGTTCGAGCAATCTCGCCACGATGTTCTTTCACTCCCGGTTGTCGGAATTGCGCCGTCCTGCAAACGAAGGGCGGGCCGCACGGTTCCCGTGCGGCCCGCCTGCGTCCGCGTGCTAATTGAACTCAAATCGGCCTGTTTTACCAGCCCAGCGACATGTTCGTCTCGATCGCCCGCTGGGCCTGCTGCAGATCGACGCCGGTATCCTGCATGTAAAGCCGGATCGCGTGGACTTTGTCGCCGCGAGCCTTGCTGAGGCAGTCGCGGGCGGCGTGGCAGGGCTCCGTGGCGCCTTCGATTCCAAGGAGCCGCTTGGAGATGACCCACACATCGCGAGGGCGCTTGGTGATCCGGACGATGTCTTCGTCGGGGTAGTGCTCGCGAATCGCGGACTCCGCCTCGGCCTGACTCTGTCCCCAGGCAATCATGATGTGTGCGGTCGTTTCGATCTCGTACAAAGCCATGCGACACCTCCGTTGATATGACGTGGAGTTTCGACCGCGCTCTGTGATCTGGCGGGCTCAGTATAGCCCTGCTTGCGCCGGATCGTCCAGAAGTTCTTCGGCAATTGACTCGGCTCGCGAATCAGGCCCGAGGCGAAGCGCCTCCATGCGACAGCGCCCACTTTTCCTCGGCCGCGCTGGCCCGCAGATAGTACGGGCCTGCGGTCCAGAAGTCGTCCGCTTCTCCTCGCGCGAAGCGTTCCCAGGCCAGACGCCCTACGACGCCTGCGGCGGGAAAGTTCTGCGCGGGTTCGGCGGCGACTCTCGACCGCAACCCGAGGTCGAGCAGCGCCGCGGCTGCCGGACCGAGCACCAGTGCGTCGGGCTCCGCGGCGGCGACCCAGACTTCCGCCGGGGCAATCGTCACGGGCCCGTCGGCCGTCAGCTTGCCGTCGGACCCGCGTCGAAAGGTCGCCACGAACAGATCGCCGCGCTGGGCATCGTCGACAATCTGGACGACTCGGGCGTCCTCGGGCGCGGCGGCCGCGATGGCGTCAAAGGTGTCGATCGCCAGCAGCTTCAGCCCCGCGGCGTAGGCGAATGTTTTGGCGCAGACGATTCCGACTCGCAGTCCGGTAAAACTTCCGGGGCCCCGGCTGACCGCGACTGCGGAGAGATCTTGCGGCGTGAGACCGTGTCGTCCGAGCAGGTCGTGGATCTCGCTGACGAGGGTCTGGGCGTGTCGTCGGCCGACGTCGTCGAGACGTTTCGTTTCGCGCACGCTCCCGTCCGCCAGCAGCGCCAGGCTGCCGGTCCGTCCGCTGGTTTCGAGGGCGAGGAGGTACTGTGTCATGGCGGGGCTACTTCCCGAGCAGGGCGGCTTCTTCTTCGCTGTCGAGATCGAACATTTCTCGCAGAAACCGCGAGACCTTGGTCAGCTTGCGCTTGCCGTAACTCGTGCGCGTTTCGGCGCGCGTCAGCGTCAGGTAGTCCTTGGCCCGCGTCACGCCGACGTACGCCAGCCGCCGCTCTTCTTCGATCGCATTGGGATCGTCCCCCTCCGCATCCACCGATCGCTTGTGCGGCAGGATCCCTTCTTCGAGCCCGACGAGGAACACGCGGGGGAACTCGAGTCCCTTGGCGCTGTGCAGCGTCATCAGTTTCGCCGCGGGTCGATCGAGCTGCTTGTCGTCGTTGCCGAAGTTCTCTTCCCGCCCCTCCAGGGTCGTCTGTTCGAGGAATTCCGAGAGCGTCGGCTGGTGCGTCCGCTCTTCGTACTGTTCCAGGGCTTCGATGCACTCGTCGATCGTCCCCGAGCGGGCGAGCTGCTGGTGCTTTTCCTTGTACTGCTTCTCAATCTCCGACTCGTAGTCGATGACGTCGACCAATTCGCGGAGGAGCGTGCTGATTTTCTGCCCGGGGGTCTGAAGCTGACTGCGGAACCGCGCCAGGAGATGATGAAACTCCTCCATCGCCTTGGCCGTCTTGACGGTGATTTCTTTCGCCGCCACGGCGTCGGGGACCGCCGCCCAGAATTTCTGACCCGATTTGACGGCCCGCGTCAGGACCTTTTCCACGGCGGTATCACCGATGCCGCGGGCCGGGGTGTTGATGATCCGCAGCAGCGAGACTTCGTCCTCGGGATGAGCGATGGCTTTCAGGTAGGCCATCATATCCCGCACTTCCCGCCGATCGAAGAACGATTGGCCGCCGACCAGGGTGTAGGGGATATTCAGGCGCCTGAGCTCCTGCTCGAACAGCCGCGGCTGCTCGTTGGTGCGGAACAGGATGGCGATATCGCCGGGAGGGATGTTGAGCTGTTTGGTGAGATAGTTGATCTCGCGGACGACCCCTTCCGCTTCGGTCTGTTCGTCGGCATACGGGCGGACCAGGACTTCGACGCCGTCTTTGTGGGCGACCAGCGTCTTTTCGTGGCGTCCGCGGTTGTGTTTGACCAGCGAGTTGGCCAGGTCGAGAATCTGCCGCGTGCAGCGGTAGTTGTCCTGCAGTCGGACGACCTTGGCGCCCGGAAAGTGCTGCTGAAAGCCGAGGATGTGCTTGACTTCGGCCCCGCGCCAGCCGTAGATCGACTGGTCGTCGTCGCCGACGACGCACAGGTTGCCATGCGGCAGCACGAGGTCCCGGATGATCCGGAACTGCATCTCGTTGGTGTCCTGGTACTCGTCGATCTGCACGTGGTCGAAGCGTTGCTGCTGACGGCCGAGGACGTCTGGGAATTCGTGGAACAGCAGATCCGTCAGCATGAGCAGATCGTCGAAATCGACCGCGCCGGCGGCCCGCAGACTCGCCTGGTACTTGCGGTAGCCGGCGGCGGCCAGCATGCCGCGATCGTCTTCGATGAAGTCCCGCGCGTCCTCCGGACCGACGCCCAGCGTTTTCCACTTGCTGATCTGCGCCAGCAGATCGCCGGGACGGAGGGACGTGTCGGGGACGCGGATGTCGCGGAGCGCCTTGCGGGCCGCCGATTCCTGATCGCCGCGGTCGTAGATCAGGAACGTCCCGGGGTAGCCCAGGGCCGTGATCTCCTGCCGCAGGATCTTCACGCACAGCGAGTGGAACGTGGAGACGACGGGGCGTGATCGCTGTCGCTTTCCGCCCAGCAGGGACGACATGCGCTCCTGCATTTCCTTGGCGGCCTTGTTCGTAAAGGTGACCGACAGAATGCGGTCGGGCTGGGTTCCCGTCCGGATCAGCTCGGCCATGCGGTAGGTGATGACGCGCGTCTTGCCCGTGCCCGCCCCCGCCAGGACCAGCAGGGGCCCCGCCAGCGTCAGGACCGCGTCCTTCTGCGACGGGTTGAGCCCCGACAGGTGTCCCCCCGCAGCCGTTGCACTTCCGCGCGGCGCACTCAACGACAAATCAGCCACCCCATCCTCCTGATCGGCTCCGCCAGCGGCGGAGGAGAGTCATCCCTGAATCGTTGCGCCGGGCAACTGCCGCAACGGCTGCAGCATTTCGGCCATCGTCTGCCAGCGATCGTCGGGCCGCAGCTCCAGCCCCTTCATGATCGTGTCCGACAGCTCCGGATCGATATCGCGGGCGTAGACTCGCAGGTCGGTCGCCGGCGTATTCATGTGCTGCATCACTGCTTCCAGGGTCCCGGCGGCGTCCCACGGCATCCGCCCGGCGCACATTTCGTAACACGTCACCGCGTACGAAAAGATGTCGATCCGCTGGTCAGTCCGCTGCCGCTTCACCAGCTCGGGGGCCATATAGTTCGCCGTTCCGGTCCGGTTGCCGGGCGCCTGGTACGGCGGCGTATTCGGCACGACCAGCCCGAAGTCGATGAGCTTGACGTGGTACTGCATGTCGAGCAGGACGTTCCGCGGGCAGATGTCGCGGTGAATCCACTGCTGCTTGTGGAAGTACTGGATCGCATCCCCCAGCTCGATCATTATCCGGACGCGATACTTCTTCATCACGTCGTTCTGGGCGTCGATCAGGACGCTGAGGGCCATCCCTTCGACGTACTCCATCACCAGATACTGCTCGCCGTTCGTCGTCATCCCGTATTCGGTCGTTTCCACGATCCGCGGATGCTTGAGCGCAATCGCGATCTCCCCCTCGGTCGGCTTCTTCAGCCGTTTGTCGAAGCGGGCTTCGAGCTTGCGGGTCTTCTCCAGGTCCAGCACCTTGAGGGCCACGATCCGTCCGCTGCGCGAATCGCGCGCCTTCCAGACCTTGGACATGCTCCCCTGGCCGACGCGGCTGATCAGCTCGAACCGGCGGACGATGTCGACTTTGTCGACGCGGGGCTTCCGCTGCAGCAACGACGTCAGATACTTCCACATGGAGCAGGCACCGGCTCGAACAGACGGATCGGAACTCGGGAGTCGACGGGAGACTGCAGTATACCGCCGCTGCCCGCCAAGCGACCATCACAGCCCGGAGAACGGACCTGAAGACCGCGCGCTTCCGCCCGGATGATGTCGGATGGCCGGCGTCACTTGCCGCAGTAGTCGAACAGGCGGGCGATCTCGCTCCGCAGTTCGGGGCGCGCCACGATGCGGTCGACGAATCCGTGCTTCAACAGGAATTCGCTGGTCTGGAAGTCCGGCGGGAGCTCGATCTTCACCGTCGCCTTGACCACGCGCGGACCGGCGAAGCCGATCAGCGCCTTCGGTTCGGCGATGATAATGTCGCCCAGCGACGCGAAACTGGCCGCGACGCCGCCCATCGTCGGATTCGTCAGCACCGAGATGAACAGCCCCCCCGCCGACTGATACCGCGCCAGTGCGGCGGAGACTTTGCCCATCTGCATCAGGGACAGGATGCCCTCGTGCATCCGGGCGCCGCCGCCGGACCCGCTGACGATCACGACGGGGAGCGACAATTCGGTCGCGCGTTCGATGGCCCTCGTCAGCTTCTCGCCAACGACCGAGCCCATGCTCCCCATGATGAAGGCCGAGTCGGTCAGCCCGAAGACGAGCGGGCGCCCGCGCATGTAACCCCGGCCGACGATGCAGGCTTCCTTCAGTCCGGTCTTGCGCTGCTCGGCGACGAGCCGATCCTTATAAGGTCTGGAATCGGCGAAGCCGAGCGGATCGAGCGGCGAGAGATCCGCATACCACTCTTCAAAGCTCTCCGGATCCAGCAACTGCTCGATGCGATTCTGGGCGGAGATGTAGAAGTGATGGCCGCAATCGGGACAGAGTCCGAAGTTCTTGTCGACCTGCTTTTTGAACACGGTGTTCTTGCAGGCGTCGCAGCGGATCCACAGGCCCTCGGGCACGCCGCGCTTCTTGCGGGCCTGCGAGCTGGCGTCCGAATCGGGAACTTCGGTATTCATAACGGCCTCGATGTGGCGCAATCTCAGCGAGCGACTCGTCCAGCGCCGACCGGTTCTCGGCGGATCTCGTTCCAGCAGTGTCCGAAGGCGCCGGTTTCCGTATTGATGAACTCCACCCGTTCTTCGGGGGGAAGTCGATTGGTCAGACGCTCCAGCACGTAGGGCTGCCCCAGCAGCATCTGCCGCACCAGCGACGCTCCGGGTTCGGCCATCACAATCGCAATCGCGTCGAATTTTCGCAATGGACGTTCGAGCGTTTCTCCCACGCGATCGACGAACTCGGCGATGGTCTCGCCGCCCGAGGGGCAGACTGAGACCGAGTTTTCTTCGAACTGCTTGATCAGCCGGGGTTGCTTGCGCCGGACGTCGTCTTCCGGGAGCCCCTGCCAGAGCCCGAGATTGATGTTTCCCAGGGTTTCTGTCGCTTTGACCGGGACGCCGAGCCAGCCTCCCAGCGATTCCGCCGTCGCCCGGGACGACTCGGCGGGACCGCAGAAAACGACGCGGGGAGAGACTTCGCGGGGCAGGGCCTCGACGAGCTGTTCCATCACCACGACACACGATTCGCACATCGGCAGGCTCAACGAGCCTTCGATCCGGTCCTGCAACTCAAACGCCGTTGCACCCGGGCGAACCAGCACCACAATCGCCATGAACTCTACCGAGCTCCTTCAGGGAAGATCCGTGCTACGCTCCGGCCAGATGCGCCAGATTGGCGATCGCCGGACCGTACTCCGCGGCGTCAAAAACAGAGCTGCCGGCGACAAACAGCCGGGCTCCTGCCGCGGAGGCCGCCGAAATCGTGGAGGCCGCAATGCCCCCGTCGATCGACAGCACCGTCTTCGGTGACACAATCTCTTTCAATCGCTGCAGCTTCGGCAGCACTTCGGGCATGAACCTCTGACCGCCGAATCCCGGCTGGACGCTCATGACGAGGACCAGGTCGCAGGCGGGCAGAAAGGGCTCGATTGCGGAGACCGGGGTCCCCGGGTTCAGCGCCAGACCGGCCACGCGCCCGGCCTCGCGAATCCGCGACAGCACCGGCGTCGGGTCGGGAACGGCTTCAATATGGATCGTGATCGCGTCGCAGCCCGCCTGGAGATACTCGTCCAGGTACTTGCCGGGATCCGAGATCATCAGGTGCGCGTCGAAGAACCGCTCGGACCGCTTCCGGGCCGCCTGGATCAGCATCGGGCCGTAGGACAGGTTCGGCACGAAGTGGCCGTCCATGACGTCCCAGTGAATGACGTCCGCGCCGGCCGCGTCGAGCCTGGACAATTCGCCGACGAGATCGGCGAAATCGCATTTCAGCATCGACGGCGCGATCAGCGGGTGATCGGCAGCCAGACTGGCCAGACGGGATCGTCGATCCATGGGACCCAGACCAAGCTGAGAAGTTTTCCAGTTGCCGCACCGGACAGGGCGGCGATCCGGCGGCGGATTGCCCGGCGGGGCTGACGCCCCGCCGGGACAAGACCGCAGAGGAAGGGGAGCCTTCCCGTTCCGACTACAGACGGGCGACCTTGGCGATCAGGTCGGCGGTCCGGCTGGAGTAGCCGAACTCGTTGTCGTACCACGAGAGGACCTTGACCATCCGCTTCTGCAGGACCATGGTCCAGGGGGCGTGGAAGATCGAGCTGTGGGGGTTGCCGATGACGTCGCTGGAGACGATCGGGTCTTCGGTGTATTCCAGAATTCCCTTGAGCCGGCCTTCGGCGGCTTCCTTGATCGCGCCGTTGATCTCGGCTTCGGTGACGTCCTTCTCCAGGTTGACGACGAGGTCGACAATGCTGCCGACGGGGACCGGTACGCGGAGCGAGATCCCGGTGAGCTTGCCGTTCAAGGCCGGCAGCACTTCGCCGACGGCCTTCGCGGCGCCGGTCGTGGTGGGGATGATGTTGATGGCGGCGGCCCGCGAACGATAGATGTTGTCGTGCAACTGGTCCGACACGCGCTGATCGTTGGTGTAGGCGTGGCAGGTCGTCATCAGGCCGCTGGCGATGCCGAACTTTTCCTGCAGAATCATGGCGACGGGAGCCAGGCAGTTCGTGGTGCAGCTTGCGTTCGAGATCGTCTTGTGCTCGGCGGTGAGCTGATTGTCGTTGACGCCCATGACGACCGTCAGGTCCGGCTTATCCTTGGCGGGGGCGGAGAGGATCACCTTGCGGGCGCCCGCTTCGATGTGGCTGTCGTAGCCGGGCTTGCCGTCCTTCGCGCGGCCGGTGAAGAAGCCGGTCGATTCCAGGGCGATTTCGACGCCGAGGTCTTTCCAGGGCAAGTTGCGCGGATCCTTCTCCGCACAGACCTTGACCTTCTTGCCGTTGACGATGATCGAATCGCCTTCGCAGGAAACGGTTCCGTTGAACCGTCCCTGGACGCTGTCGTACTTCAGCAGGGTGGCCAGCGAGTCCGGCTTCCCGAGGTCGTTGATCGCGACAATCTCAAATTCGTCCGGGCGGGCGGCCATTGCACGGAACGCCACGCGACCAATCCGACCGAAACCGTTGATACCGACACGCACCGCTGCCACTGTGGGAAACTCCTTACGAACCAAGCCCGGCTGGCGGGATTGCGTGAGACGCAAAGCCTGCTGAAGCCAAGCCGTTTGTATACCTCCGGTTACGCCCGGAATGCGCCGAATTATAGGAATACCGGAGCGTGGGAACAAGCAACGGTCGTCGGTACTGCGGACAACCGCACCTTACGATTTCCAGAGCCTGCGGCTATCGCATGACTGAACGAGAGCGCGATTGTCCGCGCGACCGGCGGGCAGCGACCAATGCATGTACATATTCCTGTTTGACGATCCCGCCGATCGTTTCTCCGGGCGCCACTCTATTCATCGCCGCCGAATGCGGCATCCACGACAAACCCATTTCTGAGTCGGCAGCGGCCCCGCCCCCGGCGGGTTACCAGAGTTTCCACCAGGATTTGGGTTTGGCGGAGGAGGATGCGACCGGGGAGGCGGCTTCGCCGGAGGAGACGACCCGGTTTTCGGGGAGCAGGACGCAGCTCAGGTTGCCGTGCGTGCCGCCGGTGGTGTCGATCAGCAGGCGTCGCGGCCGAATCACGACTTCCGGGACGCGGACGTGTCCCGAGACGACCGCCAGCGGGCAGTCGTTCGGCGGTTCCTGCTCGATGAAGGCCTTGGAGCAGAGCCAGGGAGGGCGACTGAGAGTGAAATCCCGGGCTTTCAGCACGCGGCGCTGCAGGTCGTAGGGCTGGTTGGGGTCCAGACCGGCGTGCACGAAGAGGTATTTCGGATGCTCGACGGCCCAAGGCAGATTGACCAGCAGTTCGCGGTGGTGCGGAGGAACCTTTGCGGCCAGATCTTCGAGGTTGCCGAACTCTGCTCCATACGACTCGAACGTGGTCTCGGCGTCGTACTGACCGACCCAGCGTTCGCGCCAGTTCGTGAATTCGAGCGACGGATGCCAGCCGAGAGCCGAGAGCATGGCGAACTCGTGATTTCCTTCGATCGCCGTGGTGCGGGGATGGCTCTTCAGGAGTTTCGCCAGGATCTCGACGGCGCCGGCGGGATCGGGGCCGCGATCGACGAGGTCTCCGATGAAGACGATCCAGCGCTGTGCGTAGTCGGGGAGCCGTTGCAGTTTGTCGAGGACGGCCAGCAGTTTGTCGACCTGGCCGTGCACGTCGCCAATGACGGCGACCGGCCCGTCAATTTTTGTCGCCAGTGAAACACCCGCCACAGATCGCCCCTCTCGCTATCCCTGCAAGTCAGCCGGCGCGGGATTGCTGCGCCGGGTTCGTTCCGTCCCTGGAAAACAGCGTAACTGGGTCGGCCCGCACGGGCTAGTGCAGTGACCCGTGCAGATCAGACCTCAATGGGGTCGCTGGCGTCGGCCGTTTTGAGCCGCCCCCAAGCGAAGTGGCGAGAATCCGGGGGATCGAAGACTCGACCCCAACCACCCGACTATTTCTGGAGCATGTTCCGGTTTGGGAAAAAAACAGTCCCCGCGGCGGAATGGGGCCGACCGCGGAGACTGCGGGATGGTGTCTGCGAGATGCCTGCGTTAAGGCAGCGGCAGGGTCTTCAGATTCAGGCTGCCATCGGCGGAGACGAGGACGACCGCCATCGTCTCGTTCAGCTTGTCGAGCTGAATGGCGCCGGCGTAGGAATCGACGGTCTCATATTTCTGACCGGCGGTGCCGCCGCCCGAGATGGGCTTTGTGAGGCCTTCCTCGCGATCGAGGTTGTCCGTGTCGATCTTCATCACGCCGCGGGCGCTGTTGGCCAGCAGCAGATAGTCTTTGCCATCCTTCTTGTAGACGATCATGTCGAGGGGCTGGTTCCGGTTGCCCAGCTCGGCGACGGTCGTCCCCTTGACCTTCTCGGTCCCTTCCAGGGCGGCGATGGGGAACTTAACGAGGGGGGTGCAGACGAAGCCGGCCAGAACGTTGGGCTTGCCGTCGATGATGAACGGCACGAAGGTCCGGATCGGGGCATAGTCTTCGACGCGGCCGTGGGCTGCATGGAAGATTTCCAGGCTGGCGCCGTCGTCGGCTTCGGTGAAGGGGAACGCCAGGGCCCGGACGTTTGAGGCCGACTTGGCGCTGCTCAGTCCGGTCACGAGGACCTGGCCGTCGACGAACGCCAGGTCCGTCACCGAATCCATCCGCTTGTTGACGGTCCGACCGCGCTGTTCGACGTCTTTGTCTTCCGGCGCGTTGGAGAGAGAGGCTCGCGAGAACGGGACGTCTTTCAGAGAAACGCTGGAGACGTTGCCGGCCGCGTCGAGTTTGGCAATCGCCGGAGCGTCGCCGGCCATGACGCTGAGGAACACATTGCCGGTCTGAGGATTGACGGCCAGATCCTTGATCACGATTTTCGAAGCGTTGAGGGCGGTCGCGATTTTGGCGTCGAGGCCGGCGATGTCATACTTCGCGGCGCTGGGGTCGCCGGTCTTATCGCCGGTCTGGATGGCTACGATGGCAGCCCCCTTCGGGTCGCCGATGAGCAGGATGCCATCGGGACCGAATGCGAGCGGCCCGGCCGACTGCAGTTCGGGGGAGCCTTTGGGCAGCTTGTAGATATCGGCACTGAAGCCCAATGACGCACAGGCCAGCCAGGCCGCAGCGGCCGAGGCCAGCATTCCATTCCGTCGCATCTTCGATCTCCCTTCAGGACATTCCGACTGTCTGCCGGCACAATACGCGGGACCCCGCCGGCGCTTGGACGCATGGTACCAGCCTGACTCTCAGAGTGACCAATGAAAACCATGAAAGAATCTCATTGCGTCGTCTCAAAACAGACTGTCCGAGCGGAGGGCAGTGGCGTTCCCCGATCCTCTCCGGCATAGTGATGCTGCGCGGCAGGCGCTACCGGACTGCCGCCTCGTGAGATCCCATTTCTGCTGCGGAACTTCCCATGCACTTCCTGCCCGTCAGTCTACGTTCGATGGCTTTCCTGGCTGTTTTGGCGTGCGTTTCCAGTGCTGCGTTGGCCGAGGACTGGACGGCCCTCTTCAACGGCAAAGACCTGGAAGGCTGGACGCCGAAGATCCGCTACTCGGCGCTGGGCGAGAACTACGGCAATACGTTCCGCGTGGAAGACGGCCTGCTCAAGGTCCGCTACGACCAGTACGAAAAATTCGACGAGCGCTTCGGGCACCTGTTCTACCGGGAGCCGCTGTCGCACTACCGGCTGCGCGTCGAGTATCGGTTCGTCGGCGACCAGGCGCCCGGCGGACCTGGCTGGGCCATCCGCAACAGCGGAGTCATGATTCACGGCGAAGCCCCGCAGACGATGGCCAAGGACCAGGATTTCCCGGCTTCGATCGAAGTGCAGCTCCTCGGCGGCGCCGCGACCGGGGAGCGGACCAACGCCAATTTGTGTACGCCGGGCACGAACGTCGTCATGGAGGGCAAGCTGGTGACGCGTCACTGCACCAGCTCGAAGTCGAAGACGTATCGGGGCGATGAGTGGGTGACGGTGGAGATCGAAGTCCACGGCGGCAAGGTCATCCGGCATCTGATCGACGGCGAAGAGGTCCTGTCGTACGAGCAGCCGCAGCTCGACGATCGCGACGCGCATGCGAAGGAGCTGGCGGCGAAGCAGGGCGGGCAACTGCTGCTCAACGGGGGAACGATCTCGCTGCAGTCCGAAAGCCATCCAATCGATTTCCGGAAGGTGGAGCTGCTAAAGCTCAAGGACTGATTCAGAACGCGCGAGCAACAGTTTCGGGTGGCCGGCGGCTGGAGCGTCTTCGCGAAGCCCCGGTCTGACGGCCACCGCCGGACTCGCTACGGCAGCATCCACAATCGCGGCCGGGCGCGACGGCCGGCGATCCACCAGACGGCGATCAGGAACCGGCGGGGCAGGGGAGCCCGTCCGGTGCGGCGCACGTCGTGACGAAAGATGAGGAGACCGCAACCGGTTCGTTGCTGATTGAGACGGAGCTGCAGCAACTCCCAGCGCAGGACGTCTTTCAGCTCACGGCCCGGTCCGTCGCGCAGCAGAAGTAATGCGAACTGACGGGCGTCGTCGGAATGGTGCTGCGAATCCCCCGGGGGCGACGAGCGCGCCCAGGCGATGAAGCGGGCGGGGAACGCGGGGCCGAGTCGCATGGCCGTGCCGGGGAGGAGTTGCCGGACCTGCCCGAGTCGCTTGCGGAGCAGCCCGTCCGCGAAGCGTTGCAGTTGGACCGCGTCGAGCAGCCTCAGCTTACGGCAGGTTTCGGCGGAGAGTGATTCCGTCGCCAGCCAGGCTTCCCGATTTGCCAGGAACTGTTCGCGGTTCGCGGCGGAGGTCCACAAGCGGACCAGCGCTTCCTGAAGTTCGGCGGCGCTGTCGAACGGATCGAGAGCTGTCATCGAGACGTCTCGACGGTCGGTTGATGCTGGCGCCAGAGTTCGCGAACGTGCTGCAGCTCGTCCAGGATCTCGGCGAACGGCGGGAGATTCTCGTCCCGTTCCAGAATCAGTCCCTTCACCGGGGCAAATTTGACGACTTCTTCGAGAAGCTGCCAGACTTCGGGGGGCGTCGGTCTGGAATGGCTATCGATCAGCACGCCGTCGCGCCAGTGGCCGCCGACGAAGTGAAGCTGGACGATGCGGTCGGCCGGCAGCCGCTGCAGAAACCGCAGAGGATCGAAGCCGTGATTGACGGAGTTCGTGTAGACGTTCGTCACGTCCAGCAGCAAGCCGCAGCCGGCGGAGTCGAGCAGTTCGCCCAGGAAGCTGGCTTCGTCGAGGTCCGACCACGGATACGTCACTTCGTACGTGATGTTCTCCAGGATCAGCGGGCCCGGAATCTCCTGGCGGACCGAACGGATGTTGCGCTGGAGGATGGCGAGCGAATCGCGGGTCAGCGGCAGCGGGGCCAGATGTCCGATGTTCCCGCTGCCGGCCTGCGTGAACGCGATGTGCTCGCTCCACCACGGCGGCCGCAGCGACTCGACGAGCGCCGCCAGCTTGCGCACGTAATCCGGACGCGGGCCATTCGCCGAGCCCAGAGAGAGGGACAGGCCGTGCGGGATCAGCGGAAACCGGTTGCGCAGGAGATCCAGTTCGTCGAGCTTATCGGTCGGAACGTCGAAGTAGTGGTCTGCGGTGATTTCCAGGAAGTCGATGTTTCCGGCGTGCAGGAAGACGTCCGCCCGATAGGGGGCGCGAAACCCGAAGCCGACGCCCAGCCGGGGCAGGTCGGACCACGCCGAGTCCGGTTGATTGTCGGGCGAAACTGCGGCTATAGCATCGGGTGGCATCGGACGCCCTGTTTGCGGGGTTTCAGCGAAATTGCATGCGGAGTCAGGCGAAGCTGGAATCGCGTTGAAAGGAGTGGTGAGCCTCGAAGACTCGACTCACCCTACCTGATGAATCTGCGTGATCAGCTACCGCCGCACCCTCCGCAGCCTCCTCCTCCGCACCCGCTGCCGCCGCCACAGCTCGCACTGCCGCAACTCGCCCCGATACCCGCTCCGCAGCCGCCGGACGCCGCTGCCGACTTCCGGTAGAGATCGTAGAACCCGCCGTGGGCGGTTCCCTGCAGCGCGATGATGCCGAAGACGCCCATCGCCAGCAGCAGCCGCGGATCGGTGGTGGCGTCGGCGGGGACGTCCTTCTGAACTCCTGCGAATGCGGTCTGCATGGCTTTGAGCGTCCGGCGACCCAGGTCGGTGAGCCGCCGGGTACGGGCCAGAACGAGCTGGGCCGCGCAGCCGCCGAGGCCAAGCACGACCAGAATCGCGACGTTGTGGTGGCCGGTCGCCAGGGCAACCGCGAACTTGTAGCCGCCGAGGACCGCGATCGCGAGGAGTCCCGCGCCACGGATCAGGCGCTGTCCGTGCAGCCCCTCTTCCCGGGTGATCAGCCCCAGCCGCTCGCAGTCGGCCTGCAGCGATTCGGTGAAAGGTGCGACCGCTTCTGGCAGTCCGGACTGGAAGACCTTGTTTGCTTCGCGTTCCGTGCCGAGCCACTTCCAGACCGCATTCAACAGCGGCGACAGGTCATCCCCGCGGGCCCCTTCGGCCCGGCGGAGCATCTGCGTCGAGACAAGGCCGAAGGCGCTTTTCTTCGCGTACTGTTCGATGCGGCCCTGCTGGAGCAGATCGAAGAGGGCCAGGCGGGCGACTTCGTTGGTGTTGCCGCGGAGCCAGGCGACCAGGTAGGGGTCGGGAGTTTCGGGGACGGGGGGCGTCGGTACGTGGCGCGTTTCGTCGCCCTGCCGTATCAGCCAGCGGCTGCCGACGATCACCGTTCCAATGGCGATTGTGTAGAGAGCGAGAAAGTACGGACCGTACATCGTTCCGAGCGGGTTGTTCCAGAGCCAGTCCAGCATGGTCCTCTCCCTGCGAAAGGAGGCGATGAATCGTCATCATCGCCAGAGCCTGACCCGTTGTCAGGCTCCCGGGTTCGCCCCCGGTGGCGTCTCGGTGGTTGGTGCGCAGGAGAGAACGCGGACTTCGGCCCGGCAGATCATCGCCGAAAATGCGATTCACCGGATCTACATACTGGACTGGATCTTGCGTCAGAACGTTACGGAGCTCGCGGGGCCAGATGGGGTTCGACGAGCTGATTCCAGACGCGGTAGCCGGCGGGGGTCAGGTGGAGCTGATCGGCCATGTACAGTTCGGGACGGGGGAAACCTTCCTCGCCGAGCATCGGCGACCAGACGTCGATGAAGACCGCGTGCGGATCGGTTTTCACAGCCGCTTCCAGCAGGCGATTGGCGGCCCGATACTTGTCGGCCAGCGAAAAACGCCTCGGGCTGGGTTTGAGGGCGAGGACTACGAGTTTCGTTTCCGCGGACTGTTCGCGGACCTGCCGGGCGAAGTCCTGGTATGCGGCCAGCACGTCCTCCGGTGTCTTGTTCTTGGACAGGTCATTGTCCCCGGAGTAGAGGACAATGACCCGCGGCTTGAGCGGCAGGACGATCCGTTTCACATACTGCGCGGCGTCGGCCATTTCGGAACCGCCGAAGCCCCGATTCACGCAGTCATGCCCCGGGAACGCGTCCTGCAGTTTCCACATCCGGATGCTGGAACTGCCGACGAAGACGTTGGCCTGCTGTGCAGGGGGGGACTTCCTGTCCTGTCGCTCGAAAGCCTGCATCGCATCTTCCCACCGCGAAGCCGGCGGTTCCTGACCGGAAAGGGGCACGGCCGAGAGCATTACGATCGCGAGCCACCATCCGGCGAATTTTCTCACGTTCATCGCTGGTTCTCCAAGAATGCCGAAGGCCCGGCGTCCCTGGGGGAATTCCGGGCCTTCGAGGAGTCTCTGCCGGTGTCCGAGCTACTCGGCTTCCGGTCGCTTGGACGGCTTGAATTTGACTTTCTCGATATACCGGACGATGCGTTTCGTCTGGGGATCGAGCCGGCCGGTGCACTTCGACACGGCACGGATCGTGTATTCGTAGCGGACGTTGAAATCGGCGTCGATCTCGACTTCGATGTCCTTGGTGAGCGGGTTGCCGGGCTTGACGATGACTTTCAGGATCTCGGCGTTCAGGCGGTCGAAGGCCGCGTCGTCGTTTCCGAGGTTCCTGCCGCCGAAAGTGAGCTGGGCCAGCGATCCATCCGGATTGGCCCGGAGGCCGACTTTCAGGTCGGGAAGCTGATTCGGCTCGCTGCTGGCGGCCATGCCGATGGGCATGTTGATATTGAAGTCCCCTTCGGGGGCAATGATCTTCAGGTTCAGCATGAAGAAGACGAGGAGCTGAAACACGATGTCGATCATCGGCGCCATCGGGATTTCGACTTTGCTCGGACCTTTCGACTTCGATAGCTTCATAGCAGCAGAACTTCACAGCAAGAGGCGCACGTTCAGACGGATTCGTCAAGCGGCGGCGGGAGTCATTTCTCTTCCTGCGTCGCCTTCAACGCAAACTTTTCGAACTCCGCCGCCTGGCAGGACTTGATCAGTTCCTGCACCTCGCCGGTGGGAACGTCTGCCGAGGAACGGATCACTACGGTGACGGCCTTCGGATCGACCTTCGTCTGTCGAAAGATTCGCGCTTCCTGCTGCAGTCGCGGAAGCATCTTCGAAACGGGAATCTCCTCACCCGTATAGAACACGACCGGTTGCCCCTGCCTTCCGAGCTTCTCGTAGCCCATATTGAGAACCAGTTCGTCGTCCGGACGGACTTCCGGGGGCTTGGCGAGCATGTCCTTGGGAAGCTTGACCCGTTCGTCGGCTTGCGTGTTCTCGAAGTTGATGGCGACCATGAAGAACGTCAGGAGCTGAAACACGATGTCGATCATCGGCGTCATATCCGGCTCTTCAAACGTGATCGTGACCTGGCGTGTCTTCGGCATGATGGCCTTTTCCGCGTCGAGAGAAATCCGGGCCGCCGGCTCTGCACGTCGACCGTCCCGGATTCCTCCGAGTGATTCGCTCGGCAAGACTGGCTGATGTCGAACTACGACTGAGGAGCAGCCGGAGCAGTCGCGGCGCTGCCGCCGCCCGCCGGCCGAGCCGCCGCCTGAGCCTTCATCATCTTCTGAATCGGATTCATCAGGTTCTCGGCGACGAAGCCGCACTCCATGACGTACCGCGCCAGGCGGTTTTTAAAGATCGAGAAGAAGACAATTGCGGGAATGGCGACGGTCAGACCCTCCAGGGTTGTGAACAGCGCGGTCGCAATACCGTCGGCAAGCTGATAGGGCTTCGGGGACGTCGCCGAGGTGGCGATGACCTGAAACGCCAGCACCATCCCCTGGACCGTACCGAGCAATCCGAGCATCGGCGCGACCGAGCCGATCAGGCCCAGATAGCCGACTTTCTGCTCCATCGCCATCGTTTCGTCTTCGCCGACCTCCTGCATCCCCTGCTCGGCTTCTTCCCAGCTCCGGTTCAGCCGGCCCATGCCGGCGGTGAGAACCCGGGCGATGAACGAATCGTTGTTTTTGGCGAGTTCGAACGCGCCGGGCAGATCCCGCGCGTTGACCTTCTGCTCGAACTGCTCGACGAAGTCGGCCGGGAGATAGTTCGCCCGGCGGAGCTGGAGGAAGTCCATCATGATCAGGGCCACGAGCACGAACGAACAGAGCAGAATCAGGAATCCGAAGATCCCCGACGCCCGGATCATCCACGCCAGAAAGCTTTCCTGCTTGCGGCGTTCCAGTTCCGCGGCTTCCGCGTCGACGACACCACCGGCCGCGGCGGCGGCGGGAGCGGCCTCGGGGGCTGCGGTCTCTTCCTGAGCCGCGACGACAGAAATTCCGGCATCGGACGCCGACCAGCCGGCAAAGGCCAGCGAAGCCAGCAGCAGACATCCCCAGAACGGCCGAAACATGGCAGAGTCGCTCACACTGATCCCCTTCACGTGTCCACCTCTTCGCTGCGTCCGACAAACGCCGATTGAGATCGGCTTCCGGTCGCCGGGCAGTCCCCCTGCGGGGTCTGCAGACCGGTCTGCCACTCTCACCTCGTCGCCCGTCGCAATGTTCGAAACAGAAATTCTAGACGTTCGCAAAATCTGAATCCAGCCGCGACTTTGCGACCGGACCTCGCCGGAGTTTTCGTATCGCCGCGCCGGGAACCGCGATTGGCGACCGGCCGAGCCGATTGCGGGAGGACTCGATGTCTCGGCCTCCCGCGGCGGCCCGGAAAACAAGCTTACTTCATTGTCCGCCGTTTGCCTTTTTGGCCCATTCGCTGTTGGGGTAGGAGGCGACCAGCTTGGCCTGGGCGTCGATCGCCCGATCGTCGTGCTGCACCAGCCGCCACAACCGGGACAACTGATACAGACTTTCCGCATGCATCGCCGACTCCTTCGCGAACAGCACGTCGACGTGCAGGTAGGCGAGAATCGCCTCTTTGGTCCGGTTCAGTCCCTGCAGGCAGGCCCCTTCCAGGACATACGCCTCCGCCTGGAGGGCCGAATCGTCCGCGGGGCCCTTGTTCGTCACTTCTTCGAGCGAGGTCAGCGCCTCCGCGAAGTTGCTCTGCGCGGCCAGTCCCCGGGCTCGGCCGACCATGGCTTCGTACTTGCGAGCCTGCTCCGCGGGGTCGCTGCCGGCGGTCGTGATGACTTCGTCGTAGAGTTTCACAGCTTCGTCCGGCTTCCCCTCGGCGGAAAGGATCCGGGCCGTCGAAATGGTGGCGGCGAGCTTGAACTCTTTCCACGGCGACTGCGCCAGGATGTCGAACGCCGCGCGGGCTGCGGCGTAGTCCCCCTTGGCAAGCTGGACCTGGCCCAGGTAGCCGATTGCCTCGTAGTAACGGAAGCTGTCGCTGGCCGCTTTTTGAAATGCGGTCAGCTTCTGGATGGCTTCGTCCCGCTTTGCCGCGTCGACGAGCGCCTGCCGGGCGGTCACGCGGGCGATCAGGAATTCGATGTCGGTTTTGATGTTCGCGGAGCCGGCCTTGGCGGCTTCCTGCGACTTGGCGAGCCGGGCGAGGGCGCTTTCGAGACGGCCGCCGTTTTCGTCGCTGATTGCGACGGAGAGATCGGGGGGGGCGTCGTCCCAGGTGATCGAGGCGATGTCGTTGGCCGGGATGACGATCGCGTCGCCGGTCTGCGGCTTGACGGTAATCTCCGTTTTGGAGACCGCGGTCACTTCGCCGCTCAGCCGTCGGCCGCCGGACTTGCGCTGGATCGTATCGGCCTGGGCTGCAGAGATTGTCAGCGACGACGCAACGATCGCCGTCAGGCTCCATCGACTCCACTGATTCATCAAACTGTTCCTCGCGGGAGGCGCATCTGTCGTGGAAAAACTGATTTCTGGAAGGTCTCCGTCACGGGACGGAAGACGCAGTTTACGTCGGCTCGGGCGGCTTCGGTCGCGGGCGAGGTTTTGCAGGGGCTTCGCCGGACGAAGCCGGACGCTTCGGTGCGGGAGTTCCCTCGTCCGTTTTGGGTCGGGTGCGGCGGGGAGGAGGAGCGGTCGGGAAGCTGGGGGCTTCGATCCCGGTCGGCACGGAGAAACCCGCCGGGACTTTGAACGACGGCGGGGCCTCGGGGCCGCTGCCGACCATGTGACGTCGCGGGGTTTTACTCCCCTTCATCATCACGAAGCCGATCCCGGCCAGCCCGATGACCGCGACGACGCCGAAGATGATGAAGACCATCGAGCTCGACGCGAGGGGAGGGGCTGGTTCCGGCTTAGGAGCGGTGGCTTTGGCAATGGCCGCCTTTTCCGCCTCGACCTCCGCGAGCGTTTCCTCGGAAACCGAGGCGAAGTCCGGACTGGCTTCCAGTTTCTTCGGCTCCTTGCCGCCGTCCGCGAGGATCTGCTGGTAGATCTCGTTCAGCCGCTCGAGTTTGTCCTCGGGCGGATCTTTCAGGATGGCGACCGTGGCGACCAGCTCCATTTCGGCGAGATCGAGATCTTTCGTTCGCTGTTCGGTGCTGGTCTGGACCTGCGCCAGTTGGCGGCGGGCGGCGGCGACGTTGTAGCGCACCTCCAGAAAGCTGTCGAGCAGTTCGTGCGTGGGCTTGTTCTGATAGGCGTTCTGCAGGCGGTTCGACAGGTTGCCCCAGCCCCAGGCGCCGATGGTTTTGTCGCCGGTGAGTGAGGTTGTGAGATGCTTGATGGCGTCGGGGTCGCCGCTGGCGCCCCAGTCCTGAAACACGAAGGCGGCTTCCGTTTGTGCGCGGAGGTCGTTGCTGCGTTGCGCGAGAACCTCCGCCACCAGCGTCCTCGCCGCCTCGAAATCCTTTTTGAACCGGAGGGCCCGGACCTGGCGGAGCTTGACGGCGAGGAGCTGATCGGGGGGGGCGAAATTCGGATCGGCGGCGGCGCGGCTGATGACTTCGCCGTAGGCCTGGCCGGCTTTGTCGAAGAACGTTGCCGAGCGGGAGGGGTCGCTTTCGCTGACTTCGCCCAGGGCGAAGTACGTTTCGCCGATCCAGCTCAGGGAGCCGAAGGACTGGCCGTCTTTTCGCTGGGCCAGATCGTTGAGGAACGTTTCAAAGGAGCCCATCAGACTGTTGTAACGATCGGTTTCGCCGTTCTTGCGGAACCGCTCCAGTTCGTCCCGCAGCAAACGCCCCAGGCTGACATAGAGGTCGGTGATGTCGCCTCCGGCTTCGCCCCCGGCGACCTTTTCCATCGCGGTCATGGTGGCGCGGGCTTCGTTCAGCTTGCCGCTGCCGATGTAGCACCGCAGCAGCAGCTTGTACGATTCGGTGGCAAATTGCCGGCCCTGCACCCCTTTGGACGGTCGTTTGGTCTCGTCGGCGACCTGCACGGCCTTGATGACCGCGTGCGGATCGTTGAGGAGCAGCTTGATGGCTTCGGCTTCCTGCCCCTGGCTGACCATGATCTGCGCGAGCGACATCTTTGCCGCGATCAGCTCGGGGGGAGCGGCGCCTTCCTTCGGCAGGGCCGCGGACATTTTGGCGATGCCCGTTTCGAGCGACTTGCGGGCGGTCGCCTGCCACTCGGCGAGCTGCGCCGAGGTCGGCGACTCGTCCGGCTTGCGCCCGATTCCGAGATACGCCGACCAGTACGCCTGGCCGGAGGCCATCTGGGCGTCGGCGTAGCGGGTGTCGGCCTGGGGGACCTTGGCGAACCACTCGGCAGCGTCGAGGGGCCGTTTGACCTGGGTGTAAATTCGCCCCAGGGTCATGCGGGCGTCGTTGGCCTTGTCGCTCTCGGGCCAGCGTTCGGCGATCAGGTTGCAGGCTTTGACGATGAAGCCCATGTCGGGCTCTTTCTGCTCCGTCGTGCCGATCTCGTCATTGAAGGCCTGCACGAACGCGCCCATCGCCAGGTAGGCGGCGTCAAGGCCGGCGGCGGCGGACTCTTTGTCGGCAGTGCGTGCGACGTACTGGCAGAGAATGGCGGCTTCGTAGTTTTTACGCATCAGGTAGTACACGTAGCCGAGCATGTACCGCGCCTGATTGACGTTCTTGGCTTCGTCCCCTTTGTCCGCCAGTCGCAGCGACAGTTCGAACATCCGCGCCGCTTCGTTCAGCGTGTTCGTCAGGTCCTGTTCGAGGGTTTTGATCTCCTCGGCGGGCTGCTTCGTCTGCTTTGCGACGTCGATCTTCTTTTTGATGTCCTGAATCGGCGTAATCATCGACCGGCCGAGACCGAACGCCGTGTCGAAATTCGCCGGGTCCCGTTCCTTGCCGCCGAGCTTGGCGTCCATCCGCTGGATCATCGCCATGGCGACGTCGCGGTATTCGCCGGGGAATTTGACGATGTTCTGGGCTTCGGTGCGGGCCAGCTTCCAGTTCCGTTCGGCGTCGTTCTTGGGCAGTTCGCGGTTGTCGCCCAGCAGTTCGAAGGCGCGGGCGAGTTCCCAGCGGATCCCCAGCCCGGTCCGCGTGCGGCTGGTCGGACCGTTTTCTTTCAACCACTCCTGCGCCAGATCGATCACCAGTTGGTGATCTTTGCGGGCGTCCAGGTTGAGCATGATCAGCTTGAACTGCAGGGTCTGATCTTTGAGCCTGACCAGCGGCCCGGAGTCGCCGGGGTGATCGAGCAGCTCGTTGTAGATCCCCATCGCCTTCTGCAGGTCGCCCTGTTCTTCGTAGCACTTCCCCTGCCAGAGCCGGCCGTAGAGCCCGCCGACCTGGCTGCGATAGCGCTGATGCATCTGCTCGAACTGCCCGGCCGCATCGTCGAGCAGCTTCTTGCGCTCGGGGACGCCGACGTCCCAGGTCTGGGCTTCTTCGTAGGTGCACTGGCCGAGGTTCAGCAGGGCGCTGATCATCTGGAGTTCGGCGGCGGCGCGGTCGGCGAACTTCTGGGGATCCTTCTGCCTATCGATGAACGAGCCGAAGGCTTTCCAGGCGGCGTCGTGCTGGTCGTAGGCGGTCTGAAAGACTTTGCGGGCCTGCTGAATCAGACCGCGCGCCCGCTGCTGGTATTCGCCCCGGGCGCCCTGATTGGCCGGGGCGCGGGACTGCATGATCTCGACGCGGGCCTTGCCGAGCAGAATTTCCGCCCGCTGGGCGTTGGCGTCGCCGGCGCGGGGATGGCTGGGGCTGGCCTTGACGAATTCTTCGAGAAAGGCGAGGGCCTGATCGAGCTGCTCGGTCTGCGCTTCGGGACTGCGGGAGATCCGCGCGGCGTCCTGCAGGGTGAGCGCCTTTTCGAGCGGCACCAGCTCCTTCATCTCGGCAGGGACTTCCGGCCGGGCCTTGAGCTGATCGAGATACTGCAGCGCGAGGTCGTAATACTGACGCTCGCGCAGACCGTCGAGAAACTCCGCATACCGCTCTTCAGCGGGGAGCACCGTCGTCCAGAGCATGGCGGCGAGCCACACTCCTGCCGTCCAGCGACGAATCATTGTTGAAGATCCTGTCTGCAAGATCGCTGCGCCCGGACCGGCCGGTCCGGGCGTGCGCCAGTTCGCGAAGTTCGACAGATTGGTTCCAGCAGGATAAACCGCTGTCGATCCGAATGGCAAGCGGGTCAACCCCTTTCGCGGCTTGCAGATCGTACAGCCGGCCGACCACCCCGTGCGGGCGGAATTCTGCGACGAAGCTTACTTCACGATTTGCGGCGGCACCGGCGAATCGGGTGTGCTGGCGATAAGGGTTCGTCCGGCACGACCGGCAGGTCGGGAATGACTGGTCGTGATGGATGGGAGGGGAACGACATTGCAAACTGCAAAATGAAAAATCAAATCGCAAAATGGAGGAACTGCGAGTTTGCGGGAGGCCGGGCGGCAAGGAACGGACGGTCGAACGGCGGAGTTCCGTACGATGGACGTCCTCGTCCGTCGTTTTCGCCGTCGATGTGGTCGCGGCTGAGCAGCCGACGGACGTGACGTCCGTCGTACGACTGAAGGCGAAATCGGACGCGGTCGTTCTACGGCAGGTCAGGTGGCGATTTCGACCGCCGCCGGGGAATCGGTCCGGCGAGTTCGGGCGTTTTCGCCGACGCCGGGGTTCAGGAGCAGATGCGGCAGCATGTTGCGCGTGGCGGCGGCGTAGGACGTAAAGAACGGCAGCGGGTCCTCGTCAGTCTGCTGCTGCAGGCTGCGGGCGAAGGCGTGGAGCTCGTCGGCGGTGACCATCGGGCTGCGGTGGTGCGGTCCGTGGATGAAGATGTCCGCGTTGAGGTACGAGCAGACCCGGGTCAGCAGGCCGCCGCCGTAAACGGTGCGCGTCCCGCGCAGCGGATCGTAGCTGCTCATGCCCAGGTGTTCCGTGAATTTGCGTCCGGTCTGCAGGACGCCGGCGAGTCCCCAGGGGAGAACCCACGCCCGCAGGAAACCGGTCCACTGGTCATAGCAGCCGATGATCGTCAGCGCCACCCCCCAGAAGGCGAGAATGCCGAGGTATTCCCAGGCGATTGCGGTTCGCGACTTCGGCGGCAGCGGCGAATGGCGATGCCAGTAGATGCGGCCATAGATGAACGGGCTGGTGAGGAAGCCGGCGAACAGATCGATCCAGGCGAAGACGATGCGGAACAGGCGGGAGCATTGGGGATCCGAATAGGGCCAGAGCTCCCAGTCGACGGGCTTGTTCAAGTAGGCGTGGTGGCGGACGTGCGATTCGCGATAGGCGGTGGCGGGGATCAGGATCAGGGTTCCAATCACCTGCGCCCAGCCGCGGCAGCGGGGGTGCGTGTGGCGATGAGTGAACTCGTGAAACATGCTGGTGCCGCACAGGAAGAAGTACGACGTCCAGGCGACGATCGCCGCCTCCAGCCAGGGCCATGTCCCGTACCAGCAGACGGCGATGCCGGTGATCGACGGGAAGAGCAGAAAGAACAGCCGCCAGCGCAAGGAATCGAATTCGATCGTATCGTGCGTGTCGTTGGCGGCGGCGGTCGACTCGGGTTCGAGCAGTTCGGACATGAGCGGTGTCCTCCCAAAAAGGCTTCGGGAGAATTCTAACTGTCAGGTCGTCCGGATGTCATCTGTGCGGCCACGGGCGTCCGGATTACGGTTTTGCAAGAAAACTGTTATTCACACATGATCTTTGATCGACCACTTCGTGCGTTGCGGCGACGAAGGCGAGGACACGGCTGCCGCTGAGTTTCCCGACGAATCCAGTCCCGGTGAACTCATCGAAACTGGTAGTCTGTTCTGTTCGAGCGACGCGCCAGTGCGGACGCCAGACCATACGGCTGCCATTCTCTTGGACGCGGGGGTGCAAGGCCCCGGCCGGGCGAACAGAGTTCGAGCGACGATTTTATGACCGGCACTTCACGGAGGTGATGCGACATGAGGCCGATATTGATTCTGATTCTGATTGCAGTTCTCGCAGGGGGACCGGCGCCATCGAGCATTGCGGCGGAGGGCTCCCCGCAACGCTCTCCCTATGGGGTCGTGTACAATGAATGGAAGCCCGCGAAGCAGGCTCTGACGACGGCGATTCAAGAATCGCCCGCCGAACTGCGCCCCGAGCTTCGACGTCAACTGCGCGCATTGAACAGCCTTTATACGGCGAGGTTTGTCAACCTGGCGAAGGCGCACGCGACGGACCCCGAGACGTGGCAGGACTGTCTGATCTGGATCTCCGTCGAAGGCGTCGCGGGACCGGATTTCGACGCCATGATGGATTTCATGAGCGACCATGCCGGAGAATTGAAAGAGGAGATCCGGCTGCAGCTCGTGCTCCCGACCTTCATTCCCGCGCAATCGAGTCGACTTGATCCGGCGCTGCGCCATCTTGTGGAGACTCATCCCAATGCCAGCATCCGGGGATCGGCGCTGTATACGCTCGGTGCGAGATTGAAGACAAAGGCCGAGATCGAGAGTTCCCTGAAACTCTGCGACGAAGCGGAATCCGTCCTGAAGCGAGTCATCGCCGAGTTTCCGGACGTCGGAACTTACCACGGTCGAAACGGGGACAACGCCCAGAAGCTCCTCGACGAACTGCGCGGACCGTTCGCACTCGGCCGTCCGGCGCCGGACTTGTCGGGGATGGATCTGCAGGGGGAGAAGTTCTCGCTCACCTCTCTCAAAGGCAAGATCGTCGTCCTGTCGTTTTCCGGCCATTGGTGCGGTCCCTGCAAGGCGATGCACGCCGTCGAAAAGGAGCTGCTCAAGAAGCACTCGGCGGGAGACGTCGAACTGGTGGAAGTCAATACCGACAAGGACTTGGCGTCGGTCGCCGAGACGATGAAGAAGGACGGCCTCGCCTGGCGGTGTCTGGCGGACGGAAGTTCGGACGGCCCGCTGTCGCGCGCCTGGCAGATCGAGAGCTGGCCGACGTTTTACGTTCTGGATCGCGACCACAAGATCCGGTACAAGGCGACCGGCTTTCTGGGCGACACCTTGGACGCCTGGGTCAGCCGTCTGGTTGACGAGAGGCAGTGAGTCGATTGGCCGCCTGGGGCTTTCGCCGCTGTTGATGAACTGGATTGAACTGTTGTCCGGCGCGAATATGCGGCGGCGGGAGTTTGGCAAGTAGAATGTTTTTCGCCATGCAGCAGGCGCACATAATAGGACTCGTTTCGTGTCGAAATGGAAACAGACGGTGCCAGACTCCTGGGTTCACGAAACTCCCCAGTCCTGTTTTCCCGTCGCGATTCCCGATATCGCACGACAGGCCGGCTGGAAACCGGAGCCTCTCGATCTGCGGATCCGCGGGGTCTGCCACGTCCGACGTCCGATCGACCAGTTCTTTCGGTCCAGCGATGGCGGCTTGTATGCCCTCGGGCGTCACCTCTTCGAAATTGACCGACACGACCTGACGGCGCGTTGGATCGACGAGCCGGCGCTCATGGAAGACCGAATTCTTGATGTTGTTGCTGGCAGGGTCCTTTTCGCTCCCTGGGATTCAGAAGCTCCTGGCCTCACCTTGTCGGGAAGGCCTGTCCCTGTCCCGGAAAGCCTGGGGCCGGCATGCATGTCTTGTACACGGCCTGGCTCGCCGATCACTGCGGTTGGATTCGCATTTGGTCTAGCGGCGCTCGACCATAACGGCGATGTCGCCGCCGTCTGCGATCTCCGCGGACGAGTCGACAGCCCAGATCTGAGGCAATGGAAGCAAAGCCGAATCATCCTTCTGGACGATCGAGTCATTCTGGAGGGTGACGAGGTCCTGATCTGGGATTATGTGTCAGATGCGCTACTTCCAATTGCTCGACGAGCGGACGTCGAGTGCGTATTGGGATCGCAATTTGCCCTTCGTCGGCGAAACAAACGATTCTCCATTCTTGAGACCAGCGGTAAAGTCTCGTACCGCTGGGTCGATCAGAACAGCGATCACGTTGAACACGCAGCCTTGTGGGAAGGTGGACTCTGGATGGCGTGTTTTAACCCAAGCCCTTACCGCGAGCAGAACGGAGGAGGTCTCACACAATTCACCTACAAGTTTGACGGTTGTGTCGCCCGCGGCGGAATCCAGTATCGATACTACGTCGGCGACCTACGCGTGCGGGGGGCCGTGGACGCAAGAGACCTTCGAGGCAGCTTTCTCGCGCTGAGTGGAGGCCAAATCGTATTCATCGACTGGGCGACGGGATACGATGAGCTCGTCGCCAGAGCTGAGAACTCCGAAATCTGGGCTCTCTACTGGAGCGAGTCATCGCAACAGCTACTCGTCGCGGGCTGGTACGGCGACGTTTATGCGATTGACTTGAAGCAGACCATGGGTGACTTTCACGCCTCGTTGGCCAGATGGAAAGAAGCCGACGAAATAGGCGAGTGATACCCCGCAGTCGCCCCTTTCGACATTCTGCCTTGGTCATTCGATATTTCTTCCTGGCGTCTTTGCGTTCCTCTTTGCATCGTTGCGTAAAATTTTCCGTCTTCAGACCTGCCCGGTCGCCGCTTCCATGATTGCGGCTTCCGAGAACTGGTGGCGGGCGAACTCGCCCGTCAGCCGGCCTTCGCAGAGGACCAGGATCCGGTCGCAAACGGTGAGCAGCTCGGGAAGCTCGCTCGACGTGATCACGATCGCCAGGCCCTCCCGGCAGAGGCGGTCGATCAGGCGGTAGATCTCGGCCTTGGCCCCCACGTCGATGCCGCGGGTCGGATCGTCGAGCAGCAGCAGGCGCGGGCGGACCTGCAGGGCGCGGGCGATCAGGCACTTCTGCTGGTTGCCGCCGCTCAGGCTGGTGATCGGGGCTTCCCGGCCGGCGGTCTTGATCGCCAGTCGGCCGATTGCCGCGTCGACCAGCTCGCTTTCACGGGCGCGGCGAACGATTCCGGCCGAAGCGCATTTCGCCAGGGCCGCCAGGCTGATGTGTTCGCGCACGGACATCTGCGGGAAGATGCCGTAGCGTTTGCGGTCTTCCGTGACGAGCGAAACGCCCGCCGCCAGGGCTTCGTTCGGGTGATGGAATCGCACCCAGCGACCGGAGAGGAGGATTTCCCCTGTGGGGGGCTCCGGACTCGCTCCGGAGAGGCATTCGAGGAGTTCGGTCCGGCCGGCGCCCATCAGGCCGGCGATGCCGACGACTTCGCCGGCACGGACTGAGAACGAAACGTCCTTCAGCCGCCATTGCCGCGGATGATTCCGCCAGGGGAGGGACAGCCGGGTGACGCGCAGCCGTTCGTCGGACGGGCTGCGTTCCTCGGCGACCTCCACCGCCGCGATCTCGCGGCCGACCATCAGGGCGGTGATTTCTTCGGGAGACGTGTCGGCTCGATCCAGCGTCCTGACCACCTTGCCGTCGCGCAGGACAGTGATCCGGTCGGCGTTCCGGAAGACTTCGTCCATCTTGTGCGAGATGTAGATGATCGTGACCCCCTGGTCCCGCAGGCGGCCGATCACGCGGAAGAGACGTTCGACTTCGGTTTCCGTCAGGGCGCTGGTCGGTTCGTCCATGATCAGCAGGCGGCTGTTGAGCGAGAGGGCCTTGGCGATCTCGACGAGCTGCTGGTCGCCGATGCGGAGCCGGCGGACCGGTTCGCGGACGCCGATCACGCAGTCGAGTTGCTGGAAGAGCTCGCGGGCGCGGCGCTCCATCGCCGCCGTGTCGAGCCAGCCGAATCCGCGGGTCAGCTCGCGTCCCAGAAAGACATTCGCCGCGGCGGAGAGGTCGCTGACGAGGTTGAGTTCCTGGTGGATGATGCTGATGCCGCGTTCCTCGGCGTCGCGCGTCCCTGCCAAGCGAATCGTTTCGCCGTCGACTTCGATCCGTCCGTCGTAGTCGGTGATGACGCCGGAAAGGATCTTCATCAGCGTGCTCTTGCCCGCGCCGTTCTCGCCGCAGAGAGCGTGGAACTCGCCCGTCCGGACGGCAAATGAGACATCGCTGAGGGCGGTCACCGCCTGAAATCGCTTGGTCACGCCGTCGAAACGGATCAGCGGTACGATATCGACCATGAACGGGCTCCCTTCCACACTCAGGGGATCACGGCAGCGCCGGGGACGGCCCGCTTCAGCTTCATTCGCCCGCCGTCCGTCATCTTCGCGCCGGTCACGTCGACCTTCTTCACGGCGGGGAAGCTGCCGCCGCGCTGACCGACGAGCGAATCGTCAACCTGAGTTCCCGAGAGCCGCAGTTCGGCGACGGCGGGAAAGAACTTCAGCCGGGGGAAGAGCCGCAGGACGTCGCTGCTGGTGGCCTGGGTGCCGGCGAGATCGACGATCAGGCCGTCATCGTTCTGGCTGACCTTGCCGCCGAGCTGCTGAATCTGGCTGACCGCTGCGGAGCGCTGCCAGCCGGGATAGGCGCGGTCGAGTCCAATGCTGACGACCACGGTGGCGACAGCCCAGACGATCAGCAACATCCGGCGGGGACCGCCGGCCAGGTTGCTGCGCAGGATCAGCATCAGGCCCAGGGCCGACAGTCCGGTCAACCCGGCGAGCCAGCTCGTTTCGAGCTGCACGGATCCTGCGAGGAGTTTTCCGCCGATCAGGGCCATCAACGTGGCGGCCAGCAGCGTGAGATTCAGGATCGTCACCAGGCCGAGCCGGCCGGAAAGGAGTTTCCGGGCGATCCGCGACTGATCGGAGGATTTGGTCAACGTGACTGCGCAGACGACGAGGACGCCGACGATGAGTCCCTGGTAGACGTCGGCCCCGGTCTTGATGATCTTGGCGACGCCGTCGATGGCCACGCGCAGGAAGAGTGCCCCGAGGACGGTGCCGGTCATGGTGCCGACGCCTCCCTGCAGACTGCAGCCGCCAACAACGGCCGCGGCGATGGCGTTGAGTTCGGCGTTCACACCGAGCGTCTGCGGCGTGGCGACGCTCTGCTCGGCGACGGCGATCACGCCGGCGATGGAGGCCAGCACGGCGCTCAGGCAGTAGGCCAGCCACTTGAGATTGTCGGTCCGGATGCCGCTGAGCCGGGCCGCCTGTTCGTTACCGCCGAGGGCATACAGATGCCGCCCGATGACGGTCTTGCCGAGCAGGCCGGCCAGCAGGAGGGTGGTGACGCCCAGCAGGATCGCGGTGAAGGACCAGTGGGCCAGGGACCGGAATGTGGCGTCGGAGACGTTGATCTGCGTGCTCGTCCCCCCCTGGACTTCGAGCGTCACCGCTTCGCAGATAGCGCGGGCGAGACTTCGGAGACCGACGAGGGTTCCCAGCGTCGCGATGAACGGAGGCAGGCCGACAATGGTGATCAGCCAGGCATGCAGGCTGCCGATCATCACGCCGGACAGAATCGCGCCGCCAATGGCGGCGGCGATCACTCCGTGGGGAAGGGGCTGATTGGTCAGCATCTGCTCGGGAGCGAGGAGCAGCAGAATCGAGGCGCAGATCGTGCCGCTGAAGGCGATCACCGCCCCCACCGACAGATCGATGCCGCCGGAGATGATCACGATGGCGGCGCCGAGCGAGATCAGGCCGAGCTGCGAGGCAGTCCGAGTCAGATCGACCGCGCTGCTGCCGGGACGAAACCAGTAGTTGTGCTGAGTGTCGAGAACGAGGGTCAGCAGCGCCACGCCGATGACGGCGGCGAGCAGTCCGAATTCGTGCCGGCGGAAGATCGCGAACGGACCGGCATCCGCATTCGTCAATGAAGCTCCGTGGGACATTGCGGACTCTTTGTGACCAGCCAAGATCGCCCAGGGTTTACACCCTGGGCTACATTTGATCGCCCCTTGACGGGGCTACGGAAGACGGCCGGCATAGCCGGCCCTACGTGCAGCATTCGTCGTATTCTTCACTCACAACTAGCCACTAATCACTCGCCACTTCTTCAAGACTGCGTCAAATTGTACTTCGCCAGCCAGGCATTGAATTCGTCGAGCGTCAGGAACTCGACGTTGCCGGTGAAGAGGTCTTTCTCGACCGGCGAGTCGGCGTTCGGAACGACGACTTTCAGGCCGGTGTCGAAGATGTCTCCCTCGGGCTGGCCTAAGTTGGGGAGCATCTGCTTGATCGTGGCGTCGTCTTTCGTCTTCAGCGCCTTCAGCAGGCGGATCGCTTCCAGACCCATGGCATACGGATTCTGGACGACCATCGCGTCGATGTCCCCGTCGGCGGCCGCTTGAATCGTCAAAGGCTCGGCGTCGAAGACGACGACGGCGAAGTCCTTGCGGCGGTTCTTTTCGCGGAGGACGTCGACGATGGCCGGGGCGTTGTAGGACCAGATGCCGACCAGCGTATTGAGCTGCGGGTGGCTGAGCAGGGCATTGCGGACATTCTCGCGGGCGACGTCCGGCTTATTGGCGTCCGGCATGGCGTCCTTGGCCACGAACTTTTCGCCAGCCCCTGCGGCGAAGCCGCCGATGCGGTCCTTGGCGTTCTGCGCGGCCAGATCGCCGACGAACGAGACAAACTCGCCGCCCTCGGGCCGGAGGGCCTTGGCGCACAGGCCGAGGACCTGGCCGCCGGCGACGTTATCGGTCCCGATGAAGGCGTCTCGGGAATTGCGGAAGGTCGCCCGCTCGACGTCGGAGTCGACGGCGAGAATCGGAATTCCCTTGTCGCGCAGTTCCTTGAGCTGGGCGGCGATCGCGGCGTTATCGGCCTGCTGGACCGAGACCGCGATGCCGGCGATATCGGCCTGGCCGCCGAACTGCTTGAGCTTGTTGAGCTGGCCTTCGACGGTGCCGTCACCGGTTTCCATGATCGCCGTGAACCCGGCGTCGGCGAGGTTGAGTTCCTTTTCGGCGTCCTGAATGCCGGCCCGGCAGGCGTCCCAGTAGGGGGAGTTGCCGTTGGTCAGAAAGACGAACCGCTGCTTGCCGCCGGCGGCTCCCTCCGGCGCTTTCGCGGCGCTGGACGACCCGGCTTCCCGCGGAATGGAAGGTTCGCCGCAACCGACGAGCAGGGTGGTGCAGGCGACGCTCAGGCCAAGACAGATCAGGCTCCAGGGTTGCCGGCTCACGGTGATATCTCCGGGGGAACATCTTGAGAAGTGTCGTGTGGCGGCGAGCGCGCCGGGACCGGACCTCGCCCGCCATCGGAACCGAGCACGATATCCCGCAGACGCCCGGCGGGTCAATGAACTGCACTGGCGGCGGGATTGAGAATGGTTGCGCGGGGAGACAATGTCGAATGACGAAGGCGGAATGTCGAAAGTGACGGAGCGTACTCTGAACGCAAGGGTGGCCGGCGGCTGGAGCGTCGTCGCGAAGCCCCGGTCCGGACGCGACGGGGATCCAGCCCTCAGCCCCGCCAGGGGCGGCAGAGTCATAGCCCCGCGGCGTCAGCCCGCGATTCCGCGAGACACAATTAACGATCCGACAGGCCCCGGGCCGGGGCGAAAGAAGCCAGACGATTTGAATCGTCCCGCGGACAGTTTCACGTCGCCAGACCGCGCAGATACGCCACCAGTTTGCTGACATCTCGCAGAAACTGCTCGATTCCGGGAGGATCGGAGAGCGGGACCGGAAAGTCATAGCGCAGGTCGTACGCCGGGGTCCGTTCCATCATTGCGTGGTCGGCGAGCTCGTCGACGGGCATCTTCGGTCGCCGCCGCTGCGGCGGCGCGACGTTTCTTGCCATAAGTTCGGCACAGTAGCCGCTGCGATCCTTGTACTCGTGTTTGAAAATTCGGAGTCGCAGGTATTCCAGATGGAAGTTCACCTCGTCCCGCTCACCTTGCCGGAGTGCGGTGAGATCCCGGTGAAACTCGTAGATTGAGCCGTAGAACCCTCCATTGCCACGATAGACAATGGGTTCAGTCCCATCGAGCACGATGTCGAACAGGATCGCGGACGGGTCGTGCAGCGTTTCGGGAGTGCCGAGGACATCTCGGGTGACGAGACGGAGCACAACGCCTCCGAATCCGTACAACGTGAGAGTGCACTCCGGGATCGAGTGCCAGCCGAAATTGGTTCCTGGTAACGGCACCGCGTCACTCCTTCCGCTTCTGGTCAGCGGCTGACTTCGCGCAATCGCAGTTCGCCAGGCGGATCGCCAGGCGCCGGCAGCGTTCGACGAGCAGATCGAGGTGCGAGCCGGTGACCTGCTTGGTGCCCGAGGGGTAGTAGCTGCGAATGTCATCCACCATGTGGCCGGTACCACCGTCCCTCTCGGCGAACTCTTCGAAGATGCCGAACTGCTCGACGGCAAAGCTGGCGCGGATGCTTTGCTCTACGAGTCGCCACTCAACGGAAATCCAGCGGCACAGGCACAGCAGGACGACGAGCGTCAATCCGATCCGTTCGAATCTGCGCCGTCCGACATCACTTACCGGGGCTGAATTCGAAACCTGATCCATGATGCCACCTCATCCCGGCAGACCGCCGCCTGAGTCTGAACTCCGCCGCCGTCCCGACAGCAGCGCGCAGAGCGTCAACCCGACCGCGCACCCCACATACACCATCGCATTCGGCGTGCGCCCCGTCCACGTCTGCCAGGGCCAGGGGAGGTGGAAGAAGCCGAAGTTCAGGCCGAAGTAGAGCCATGTTGTCAAAAGCAGCGACAGCCGCAGGCCCGGCGCGGCGGGGGCGTCTTTCGGCCTGCGTATCAGCCAGACGGCGGCGAGCGTCGTCAGCGCGACCGGGAGCACGAAGTAGATCAGCCAGCCGGGCAGTGGGGCGACCGACGGGTCTTTGTACACGAGCTGGCGGACCGTCTTGCCGGCGATGGGAAAGGCGGTGATCGGCAGAATCAGCAAGGACGGCCACCAGCGGCCGCCGGCGCTGCCGACGATGGGGATCAGGGCGAGGACCAGGCCCATTTCGTAGAGTCTGCTCGGGAAGGCAAGGCCGGTGAATTCGGCGCAGGCGAGCAGCGTGACGTGCGCGATCACCAGCACGGCCTCGAAGACCGGCAGGAGCGTCGGCGCGGGAACTTTGGTCGGCGGCGCGATGCGGCGCTGATGGAGCCAGAGGCCGAGCCCCAGCGTGGCCCCCATGATCAGGCCGAAGGTGGTCTCCATGCAGTTCCACCAGTTCATGATCGGATCGAGCCAGATCCAGACGCCGGTGCGGAAGAGTTCGGGGTTCCAGGCGTGGAAAGCCTGCAGCGACTGGCCGCCGGGGAAACCGAGCGCGCCGCCGAGCAGGCCCCACAAACCCATCCGCCAGGCGAGGCCGTCGCGGCGGACGCCGCCGGTCCAGACGAGCAGACCCGCCAGCGCCAGGACCATGCCCCCCCAGGCTTCGCGGCGGGGCTTTAACGCTTCGGCATCGGGCTCCCAGACCCAGTCGGCGGAGAAATAAACCGCGGGCAGAACCTTGTTCGCCGGGTCATACGGCTGATTGATGAGCCAGACGCCGAGCAGCGACAGGCCCACCATCGCCAGCAGAACCAGGAGCAACTCCCAGCAGCGGTAGCGGACGCCGCTCAGCCCCATGCCGAGGAACGCCCCGGCGAAGCCGATCCAGAGCCCCCCTTTGATCGCCAGGCCGAGCATGCCCCAGAGGAGGGCGTCCCAGTGCCCGATGACGGGAGCGTTCTGGGTCAGTCCGATCGTCTGGCCGTAAGTTTCCGAGCCGCCGATCCCCATCGCCGCGGTACACCAGGCGACGGCCCGCAGGGTGAAGAGGGACGGAGCGGCGGGGCAGTAGAGGAGGGCGAGCACCAGCCCCACGAGCAGCCCGGCGAGCATCGCCCCGGTTTCGTGGCCGTATTGACCGCGAATCCCCCAGGCCATGCCGCCGGCGAGCGAGGGGAAGAGGAGGGATTGCCAGAGGGGCGGGGACGCGGGTTGCAGGGGCATGCAAATATCTTGTCATGCGAGCACGATTGGGAAAGTCGCGCCAGCATAACGAGAAGCTTCGGACTCGGCTGCAAGGATCGTGGCAGAGTCGAACTGTGGGCGTCAAATCTCGATCGTAATCGCAGTAGGCCGCCTGACTCTCAACAGTCGCGGCCAATCAACGTAGTTCGATGACAGCCAGGACAGGGCGATGGTCGGAGGCCACGGGCTCCGGCAGAACCTCAACTGAGATCACCCGGAAACGTCCGCGGGGACGAGCGAGGATATAATCGATCTGGTTCGCGGGTTCGCCAGACGGGTAGGTTGCAAGCGGCCGATCGGACGTTGCAACCAGCCATTCCTGCGACAGAATCCGGAGCGGCTCGCTGTCCGGATTAGCATTCAGATCGCCCGCCAGAATGACCGGACGATCTGAACCCGCGAAGATCTCGTTGAGCTTCGCAGCTTGCTGCTGGCGTAACTGCTCCTGGTTGTGGTGCAGGTGCGTGGTGACCAGCGAGAATTTCTGTCCGGCTGCCTCGAACTGGACCTCGGCAGCGATCCGGCGTTCGCGCTCCGGCATGCCGGGGAGCCAGTGGATCGTGGGCTCCGACAGCGGGAAGCGGGAAAGGACGGCCTGGCCGTACTCGCCCCCTTCGTAGTCAATCTGTTTGCAGAATCGGCCGTGAAGGCCCGTGAGCCGGGCCAATTCTGCGGTCTGGTCGACGCCGCCGGTGCGATCCGTCCGATTGTCGACTTCCTGCAATGCGACCAGATCTGGTCGAGCCCCGAGGATGACTTCTGCCAGGCGCGGCAGGGCGACCTTACCGTCGGTTCCTTCGCCGTGGTGGATGTTGTAGCAGAGGACTCGGAGCCGACTGGAGTCGGGTTCGGCGGTGCTGGCGTATTCGCAGACCGACAGAACCAGGACGGCTGTCAGAGCCAACGGCATGTTCGCGCGGAATACGACGGACAACCGGCGAAGTCGTGGCATGATGGAATCATTCCGGCAGGTAACGGAGAAACGTCAGGGGAGATCGATCTTCAACTCGCGATCGCCCCCCGCAGGGATCTCGACCGAAATGCCGGACTTCTCGGCGTTGCCGTATTTCGCCGGGAGTTTCAGCTTCGGCGCCGGAGGAGGCGCAAAGTCGTTCATTCCATCGCCGCCACTGCCCGGCGGTCCGACAAAGACGACTGCGACCCGGTGACTGCCGACGACAGCGCCGTCGCCGGGAGCGTTTGTCCCGAGAGTGAATTTCCCATGCTCGTCGGTGGTCCCTGCCGCCGGGCGCTGCGGCGCCTGAGGAGTGAGGAGCACCTGATAGTAGGCCAGGGGCTGGCCCTGGTGAGTCAGAGTTCCACCAGCGGAAACCGTGGCTTCCCGATCACCCGTCGGTTGAGACGGGTTGCATCCGAGGGTGGCACAAGACATGGCACACGCAATCAACACTCGTCGACAAGACATCCCTGAAACCCCGTTAAACAATGGCAAAGGCAATAGCGTGGCTAGCAGCGCCTCGGTGGAGGCGATACATCCAGCGACGCATCGCCTCCATACGGAAATGTTCAGTTTCCAGGCATCTTAGAACTCGCCGACGACTTCGCCGTTGCGTGTGGAACCCACGGCCCGCCAGATATTGCCGTCGACGTTCTCGCTGGCGAAGCGAACGGAGCCGTCGGCCATGACCACGTGCGATCCCCCGACGTGATAGCTGCGGGTCGCCAGGTGACCATTGAACGTCGACGTTGGAAGGGTCGTAATGCAATCTCGCAGACGCGCATTGGGCGTCAGCGTATGCGTGTAGTACGTCGCCACCAGCAGGCCGCGATAGTACTGCAGGCCGCGATAGGCCCAGGCATTGCCGGCGCGGTTTTCGCAGGCGGTCGGCGCCGCGAGTTGTTCGGCTGACGTAAATGCCGACCCGTAGTTGGTCGCCACCAGAAAATCTCGCGGATCGCCGGCGGGCACCACAAGAAACGAACCGCCGGGATTGACGGGATTGTTCGGCCCCTTTTTGATTTCGCCGAACATGGCAGTATTTGACGTGCCGTCGGTAATGTGTCCAATGCGTGTGCTGGAGTTCCGGAAGAACACGCCGTGGTACGGCGTCGGAGAGGTTGGCATCTGAGTGGCGATCGAACCGAGGCACTGCACGTAATTCGTGCTGGCGGCGAGAATGAGTCCGGCGACGTTGTTCGTGATCGGTCCGATTTCGGACGGGCAATGGTACGACGGAATATTCTGCACACGGGCGTTCGCGTTGTTGTTGTTGCCGTTGACCTGGAAGTTGAAGTTAAACGTGTTGTAGTTATTTCCGCCGTCCAGGTACGGCAGGATATACGCGTGCGTCGACGCTTGAGGAATCTCGCCAGCACCATAATTGACCGAGACGTCCCCCGGCGGGAAGACGGTGAATGTCGACTCGTAATTGTGCAGCGCCAAGCCAATCTGCTTGAGATTGTTCTTGCACTGCGTGCGCCGGGCCGCTTCGCGGGCCTGCTGCACGGCCGGCAAAAGCAGGGCAATTAGAATCGCAATAATGGCAATGACGACGAGCAGTTCAATCAGCGTAAAGCCACGTTTCCGAACCACAATCGCTCCTTCAGAAGTAAAACCAGAAAACATCAATGACCACCGAAAATTGCCTGGGGAAATGGCGAGAACTCGAGGCGTGATTCCCACATTCCGCAGTTCGCCGACAGGTTACGAGGCGGATTCGAACTTTCCATGAAGTTCGCAGGTGTTTTCACCAGCGAGATCTTCTTGCTGCAGTTTTCCGGTCGCAACTGACAAAACGGCCGGGTGGGCGTACGAATCACGTAAAACGATGCTGCGAAAAGGTTTTCACGAACTGCGACAGCCCGAATCGCCTCAGACGCCATCGCGACGGCCAGTCCGGCGACGATACCGGAACGTCCGGATATTGGTGTTTGCACTACAAGCCGTTTGAGGGTATCTGGCGTATCACCGCTCAGCAAGCGACCGACGGGAATCTGTCGGTCATTTCAGCGAGCGACACATCCAACTGATCCAGATGAGTGGCCGGACTCAAGTCGGTGACCTCGGGTTTGAGCGGCGGGCCGATTCGACTTCGAACGCACTCGATTGAGGCGATCAGACTACGGTCGGCGATGGAATCGACGTACATCGATCTGAGGGACCCGCCGACTGACCGACGACGTTCATGAGCTTGAATTTCGGTGGCTCATTGCCCCACAAACCACGGATTCCCCAGCACCCAGATCCGCTCAGCCCCGGCGACGTACAGCCAGAGTTCCAGCCGGTAGACTCCCGGTTCCTCAAGTGCGAACTCGAAGGCCCGGCCAGTCCCCGCAGTCACTTGCTCGCCGCTGCGGACAGATTCTGGTTTCCCGTCCAGACTCATCTACGCCCAGATCTGCGATATTCGGGCTCGTATGGCAGGATCGACGCTAAGGAACTCGACGCCGTGCCCACTTTCCGGGATTGATGCGTGAACCGAGCGGTTCCCGGTCGGAGGTCGGGGCAATCGCGCGAGCGATGTAGATAAACCGGATACATGCTTGCCGGCCCGCAAGATGCAAAGAAAAGGCCAGCTAGGGCGTGTGGACATTCATAGGACATCGACCATGAGCGCCGCCAGCCAGACGAAGCCGGCGAAGTTTTCGAGGGTCTTTTCGTAACGTGTGGCCACGCGGCGAAACTGTTTGATGCGGTTGAAGAAGCGTTCCACCTGGTTGCGGTGTTTGTAGCGCTGCTTGTCGTAGCGCTTCCTGGTCTTGCGGTTCTTGTGGGGCTTGATGCAGGCTTTCGCCTGCAGTTTCCGGATCTGGTCTCGCGTTTCATCTCCGTCGTAGGCCGTATCTGCGATCACGTGTTCGATTTGTCCGGGTTCGAACGATTCGAGCAGCGCGCGGCCATGAGGGCCGTCTCCGTCCTGCCCGGGACTCAGGTGCATGGCCGCCAGATGTCCGTTCTTTTCCACCGCCGCGTGGATTTTGGTGTTCAGACCTCCGCGAGAGCGGCCAACGCCGCGACGGCGGTCCGCGTCTTCTTTTTTTCCTCCGCTTCGCGTCGGCCGCCAACGGCGGCCAGATGGACCTTGATCGATGTCGAATCGAGTTGCAGTTCCTCAAGATCGAGTTCGCCGAGCTCCCGGACGACGGCCTCCCAGACCCCGTTCTCGCACCAGCGATCAAACCGCCGCCAGACGGAGTTCCAGTTGCCAAAACGCTCCGGCAGATCGCGCCAGGGCACTCCCGTTTTGGCCACGTACAAAACGGCGTCCACGAACAGCCGATTGTCCTCCCCGGACCGGCCGGGATCGCCCGGCTTTCCAGGAAGCAAATTCCGGATACGATCCCATTGTTCATCCGTGAGAGCATGTCGCGGCGGCACTGCGAGGTCCTCCATGACCAGTTTCAAGCCGCAAGATCATTGCAATTCCAGGAAATCTCCGAAAGAGGAATGTCCACACGCCCTAGGGTCTGGTCGCCCAGACGCGAGCCGTCAGCGGACAGCTCTCCCAACTGGCAGGCTTCAGCTTATTCCCCCGTCGCAGTGATGTCAATGGCACAGTGATCGGACGCACAGAATCACGGAATCTCGGGGCCGAAGAAGAACTCCACCGCCGGATTCTGGCGATTGTCGTCCGCTCCTGGGTGCAGACGGCCGAAGTCCCTCGCTACTCCGCCCCCACAAACCACGGATTCCCCAGCACCCAGATCCGCTCCGCCCCGGCGACATCCAGCCACAGCTCCAGCCGGTAAATGCCCGGTTCGGCGATGGCCTGCTCGAAGGCCCGGCCAGTTCCCTCGGCGACTTGCTCGCCGTTGCGGATCAGTTTCCAGTGACCGGGCAGCGGGGCCCGGGCTTGGAGGTGCAGGCCGTCGGACCACGCCGGGCGGCTCCCCAGTTCGTGGCGGGCGTCTCCCGCGAACACCGCGGCGTCGAAGCCGGTGGAATCCGCGAGCCAGTCGAAGGCGACGAACGCCCGGCCGGCTTCCAGGGCCTCCCACAGGGCGGGCTGCGTCAGTTCCGGCATCAGCACATGCGTGGCCACGTGGCGGAGAGCGTTGGCGTATGGGTCGAGCTGCAGCTTGAACAGGATTGACGGGTCGGCGCCGGCATCGGACGGGGGGAGCGTGGCGAGCAGAGGCTGGACGGCGGCGGCGGGGAGTTCGATCAGTTTCTCGCCGAGGGGATCTTCGACGCGGACTTTGTCTCCATCAATCTTGCGGATAACGAGTCCGACGTTCTGGTGGGCGTCGTTCGCGGAGACGCCGGTGTGCGGGGCGAGCTGGCAGAGCTGGTCCCAGCGCTTGAGATAGTCGGCGGGGTAGTCGTGCAGGGCGGAATAAGCCTCCTGCGGATACTTGCGGATCAGCCCGGAGGCGGTGACGAGCCAGAGGGGATTCCTCATGGCGGCGATCAGCCGCTTTTCTTCTTTGAAGTCGGCGTGCGTGTTATAGATCTCGTTGCCCGTGATGCCCGTAAGCTGCCAGTCCATCCGCTCTTCGAGGTGCGAGACGAACGTCAGGCCCCCCCGGCTGCGGACGACGTCCGAGAAGTCCTGGACGGGGCTGGCTTCAAACTTGCGGAAACTCTCGCGGGGGAAGACCAGCAGCCCCTTGGCCTCGGCCCCGGGAATCAGCAGGACGCCATCGCGCAGCCCCTGATGCCCGTCGTCGAAGCTGTCGTACGTCGCGGCGGTGTGGTCCGTGAACATCAGGATCTGCGTCCCGACCGATTTCGCGGCGGCGACGATGTCTTCGATCTTCCCGCGGCTGTCGTGCGACAGGAGGGAGTGGACGTGAAGATTGGCCCGGTACTCGCGGAGCGGGCCGGTGCGGGGGATTTCGACTCGCTGAGACTTCAGGGCTTCGACCGCCTCGTGCATGGCGGCGAGACGTTCAGGGGCGAAGCGGTCGAGGGCGTCCTCGGCAGTTGCGCGGGAGACGGAAATCAGCGCAAGAATGGTGACCAGGAGCAGACGTGACATGACAGGGCCTGCGGCAAGAGAAGCGAGAAAGGGGGACCGGGCGAGTATGCCGCTCAGGCCGGGGGTTGCCAAGCAGGACAAGGCCTGTGCAACGCTGACAGCCCGGCGAGGCTCGCCAGCGGCACAAGCGAGCGACACTATGGCCCATCGACCTGCGACGGCTTTGCCTCAGGCGTGTCGCGTCGAAATCGGCCGTGCAGTGATTCCCAGTCGAGGATCAGAGCGCCGCCGGCGGCCTTCTGCCCCGCCCCCCAGGACATCAGCAGGTCCAGGCAGGCGTGATCGATGAAGTCGAGCCGGGAGAAGTCGACGTGCAGCTCGTAGCCGGTCGGGACGCGTTCGAGCTGGGCCGCCAGGGTCGGCAGCCGGACGAACGTCGCCGCCCCCTGCAGCTCCAGTCGCGCCGTGCGGGTCGCGGAATCCGTCCGCAGAACGCACTGCAGTCGCGAGAAGGTGTAAAAGATTTTTGCGGCCGAGAGGATCACGCCGACAATCACGCCCGCCAGGAGGTCCTCGAAGACGATCACGGCGATGGTGGTGGCATAGATGGCGACTTCTCCCCAGCCGTAGTTGCGGAGCTCGCGGACGGCCTTGATGTCGACCAGCTTGTAGCCGGTGTAAACGAGGATGGCGGCGAGGCAACTGGTCGGAATCTGCCGCAGCAGGCTGGCCAGCCCCGCCACGCAGACCAGGAGCCAGAGTCCGTGCAGCATGGTCGACCTGCGAGTGCGTGCGCCGGCCTGGACGTTGGCGGAGCTGCGGACGATCACGCCGGTCATCGGGAGGGCGCCGACCAGGCCGCAGAGCATGTTGCCGATGCCGTGGGCCATGAGCTCTTGATCGAAACGCGTCCGCGGCCCGGTCTGCATCTGGTCGACGGCGGCGGCGCTGAGGAGCGTCTCCGCGCTGGCGACGATCCCCGTGAGCAGCCCGTACTGCAGCACCAGTGGCCACGGAGCTTCTCGAATGAGATTCCAGGTGGGCCAGTGAATGTCGTCCCACAGTCGCGCCGGTACGTCGACATAAAAGACCGGAAGAAACAGCAGTCCCGCCGTGACGGAAGTGACAATCACTGCGATCAGAGCGGGAGGAAAGACTTTCAGCCGTCGGGGGGCCAGTTCCTGCCAGAGGAGAATGACGACGATGGTCAGCAGCCCCAGACCTCCGGCCAGTTCCGGATGTTTGAGGATATGTTGAACGCGGATCAGTGCATCGGCTGCGGCTCCACAGGCCTCATCCGGCGACTCCCCCTCTGTTTCGAGCCTCTCGACAGCAGCCGCGAAGGATTCCGCCGCCTGCCGGGCGGCGGCGGTCAGCTCGGGCTGAGCGATGGATTCGACGCTTACCGCCCACTTTCGAACTCGTTCGGCAAGCTGCCACTGTTGCGCGGTCAGGACCGTTCGATCGGCGTCCTGGTCGTTCGCGTCCAGGCAGATCTGCTGCTGTTCCAGCAGCAGCCCGCGTAATTCCTGCAGGGCGTCGCGCTTCGCCGGCCAGGTCGACATCCCGGAGAAGTTCGCTCGACCGATGGCCCGGGAAACGGCCGCGGGAATGTCCTGCAGATTCCGGGCGCCGCCGCCGGGCGGTTTTTCGTCGAGCATCACATGAAACTGGCCGCCGAGAATCAGAAACCCGATACCGGCGAGCATCCCCTTGATGACCGCCGGGGAAACCGCGCGAAACCACTGGCCCAGTCTGCCGATCCCGGCTGAGAGCTGGACGAGCCCCGCCACGATCACCACCAGCCCGAGGATTTCGAGGCCGAGGCGTTCGACGATCTCGAAGACGATGACGGTCAGGCCGGCGGCCGGCCCGCTGACCTGCAGGGGACAGCCGGCCAGGGCGCCGACGACGATGCCGCCAATGATTCCCGTGATCAATCCGGCGGCGACGGGCGTCCCCGAGGCGATGGCGATACCCATGCAGAGGGGGAGCGCCACCAGAAAGACCACCACCGAGGCCAGCAGGTCGGCCCGGAAGGTTCCCGCGCCACTGGCGGCCGCCGAGGGATCATTCGTCGGAAACATACGCTCCTTCCATCGTCAGAAACGGACGCCGCGGTGCACGGTCGGCAATCGGCAGGCAAGCCTCAATGTCCGGATGGGGGAGATTCACCCGGCGGATCGGTATCGGTCCAGCGGGAGAGTTTCCACCAGCGGGCCAGCCCCATCAGGCCGTAGAATCCGCCGACTGCAACAAGCGCCGGCAGGTGAGTGTCGATTTCGGCAAGCCAGTTCGCAAGCCAGCCGATCCCGCCCACCAGGAGGCATCCTCCGGCCGCGGCGAAACAGAGCCGGACTTCGAAGGCCAGCCGATCCCGAGGCGAGGAATGCTCACTGGGGCGAAACGGCATATCGGCGACTCCGACCGGGAACAGGGGGCAATTGACGTCGGAAGAACACGAGCGAAACGGCGGTGCAGGGCCGGGAAAACGCTCCGAAACTTACGGCTCGCTCAGAAAACAACGCCTACGGAAGTACAGATTGTATGCGTTCTCGCCGCAGATAACATTCCTGTCATCTTGCTTTGTCGCAATATCTTCAGGTGCTGAGTGTACGCGATGTTGACGGATCGTTCGGAGTCCGCGAGTGATTGTGGGCCCCTGGAGAATTCGAGTTGCGGATTCCGATCGAATCAGCGATCTTTGATGTTTTGCTGGGCTCAATCTCCGGGAGCAGTCATGTTGACTCTGACGGCGGATGGACGACGACTGTGTGACGGGGTTTCCCGCAGGGAGTGGCTCCGCGCCGGGAGTCTGGGGCTGGGCGGACTGAGTTCGCCGGCACTGCTCCAGCGGCGGGCTTCCGCCGGGGCTGACGATCGACGCGGGGCGGCGAAGTCGGTCATCGTGCTGTTCATATCCGGAGGAATGCCGCAGCACGAAACATTCGATCCCAAACCGGAGGCGCCGCGCGAAATCCGCGGGGATTTCGGCGCGATCGCGACCCAGACGCCGGGGCTGTTCCTCGGCGAACTGCTGCCGAAGATGTCACAGCTCACCGACCGGATGGCGATCATCCGCACGATGGTCACAGGCGATAACGCCCATTCCACCAGCGGTTACCAGATGCTGACCGGCATGCCGCACGTGCCGCTCAACCGCGAGAATGCCGGTCCCGGCAAGCCCAACGACTGGCCATCGCTGAACGCGCTGGTGCAGGCGTTGCGGCCGCCGGTGGCGGGGCTGCCGGCCTCGATCTCGCTGCCGAGACGACTGGCGAACAACAACGGCCAGGATCCGTGGCCCGGGACCGAAGGCGGGATCCTCGGGCGGAAACTCGATCCGTGGTTCCTGGAATGCGACCCCGCCGAAGCGGGCTTCACAGTCCCCGGCGGGGAACTGCTCGAAGGAATGGTCCCGGCGCGACTCGACCGGCGACTGCCACTACTGGACCAGCTCCGCAGCCCGCTCGACCGGCTGCAACAACAGGCGGAAATCTCCAGTTACAGCAACTATCAGCAGCAGGCGATCGACCTGATTGCGGGCGGCGGAGCGCGCGAGGCGTTCGACCTTGGCCGGGAATCGGACGCCACGCGCGACCGCTACACCCGGACCACATACGGCCAGAGCGTGCTCCTGGCCCGGCGGCTGATTGAAGCGGGCGTCTCGCTGGTGCAGGTGCAATCGGTCAGTGCGGACAAGAAACGACCCAATGGCGGCGGCTGGGACACGCACGAGAGGCACAGTGAAAGCGTGAAGGGCTGGCTGCTGCCGACCCTCGACGAAGTCTATAGCGCGCTGATCCTCGATCTCGAAGAGCGGGGGCTGCTGAGCGAGACGCTGGTCTGCCTGGTGACCGAATTCGGGCATACGCCGAAGTTCAACGCCCGCAAAGGCCGGGATCACTGGGGCCGGGTCTTCTCGATCGCCCTCGCCGGCGGCGGCATCCGGGGCGGCGTGGTCCATGGAACCTCCGATTGGCATGCCGCCGAGCCGCTGGACGGAGTCGTCCGTCCCAGCGATTACCTGGCGACCGTGTTTCATTGCCTGGGTTTTGCGCCGGAGACGATCGTGCACGACGTCGAGGGTCGCCCGATGCCGATCAGCCGGGGAAGCGTGATCGAGCCGGTGCTGGCGTAACTGCGGCCGAGCCCGGGAACTGCCGACAGTTGCGTCCGCAACTCTGCGGCGCCAGCCGCGATGGACACGTTCGACTCAAGACGTCGGGATGGCCGTTCCTGTCAGGCCAGGCCGGAATCGGTCTATGGCCGCCACGTTCGAGCGCCCGACGCGTCAGGAAGGAAAACGCGATTCTCGAATCGGCGTGTCGTCAGCTCCGAATCGCCCAGGCTTGCGCACTCTTCAGTGGCGGCAACGGGAGTTGGACCGTGAACCGATAACGATCCTGCAAGCCTCTCGGAATCGTCATCAAATCAGGACGGCGGTCTCAGAAGTACGGTGTATTGAAGAGAGGAGAGGCAAATAACAAACGGCTCGGCCCCCCCTGGAACGACGATATGCATCGCCCCAGACGCCCTGGGTTTACGTTGATCGAACTGCTGGTCGTGATCGCCATCATCGCGATCCTGATTGCCCTGCTGCTCCCGGCCGTCCAGCAGGCCCGCGAGGCCGCCCGGCGGACGCAATGTCGGAACCATCTGAAACAGATCGGCCTGGCGCTGCATAATTACAACGAAACATTCAATTCGTTTCCGACTGCGGTGATGTACGCGTACAACGCGGGCGCGGCGGCCTCACCGTCGTGGCGTCCGCGGAATCACACCTGGATTGCGGCGATTCTGCCGTATGTCGATCAGGGGCCGCTTTACAACCAGATCAGTTTTTCATTGCCGGCCTACGGACAGATCCTGCAGCAGGGAGCGGTCTCCGGGCAGCAATTGCAGTCTCAGTTGCTGGCGGAGTTTCTGTGCCCGTCGGATCCGGGTTCGGGATCCCCCGCAGCCAGCAACGGGTTCGCCTGGACCGACTATGTGGTCAACGAAGGATACGACTGGCTGGATCGTCGCTATGCGCCGCTCGGCGGCCCGTTCGGCGTCGATTACTACTGCAGGATCGGGGACGTTGTCGACGGTACGTCGAACACGATCTTCGCCGGCGAGGCGACGTCGATGGGGTTCACGGGTGGTTTTCAACGCATGGGGGGCGGTCATCGGATCACAGACGGTATCGCGGCCACTGTGATGCGGGCTTCTCTGGTGGGAACGGTGACCTCCGGTGCGCCGCAGAGCTGGGGGTATCCGGAACCCGATGGGACGCCCGCAAGCGGCAACTGGTGGAGCCAGTCATTTGCCCCGACCAATCCGAGGGTCTTCCGGCCGACGTATCACTACTCGGGCTGCCTCAACGGCGAGTGGCAGGGACCCAACAGCCTGCATACGGGGGGCGGGCATTTCCTGATGGGGGATGGTTCCGTGAAATTCCTGACGTCGAACATGCAGTACGTAGTGGAGTCCACTCTGTCGCCGCCGAACAGCCGGGGCGGCGGCGTGTGGGGCGCCTTGAATACTCACGCCGGCGGAGAGCCGGTGGGAGATTTCTAATCGCGATTCAGGTCAACCGCGGCGGGGACGGCGGCCTTTTCCTCCCGCCCGTTCACCATGTCTGCCGATTCCGAGCCAAGTCCCCCAAAGAACTCCAAGGCCACAATCCCACCCGGCGCCCATCGCCGCCGAATGCGGCATCTACGTCCAACCCAACTCTGAGTCGGCACCGGGGCCGGCCCCGGCGGCCGGCTAGCCGCGGGGGTGGCAGTTTTCGTGGATGGTTTTGAGGCGGCTGTGTTCGACGTGGGTGTAGATCTGCGTGGTGCGGATGCTGGCGTGGCCGAGCAACTCCTGGAGGGCGCGAATCTCCGCGCCCCCGGCGAGCATGTGCGTTGCGAAGCTGTGGCGGAGCGTGTGCGGGCTGACCTCGCGGCTGGCGCCGATCCGCCCGGCGTAACGCTTGACCAGCTTCCAGACTTCAATGCGCGAGAGGGTCCGGCCGCGACTGGAAAGGAGCAGTGAACCATCGTTGACGGCGACGGCGAGCTTCGGGCGTTCGTGCTCGAGGTAGGCCTGGATGGCGACGACGGCGACGGGATTCAGCGAGACGATCCGCTCCTTGTTCCCCTTGCCGAGACAGCGGCAGTAGCCCTCGTCGAGGTGGATGTCGCCGATGGTGAGGCCGCAGATTTCCGAAGCCCGGCAGCCGGTGGCGTAGAGCAGACAGAGCAGGGCGCGGTCGCGGAGGTGCCAGCGGTCGTCGCGTCCCGGAGCAGCGATGAGGCGGTTGACCATATCCGGGCTGAGAACTTTGGGGAGATGCTGCCAGAGCTTGGGGGAGTTGACGAGGTCGGCGACGCTCTCCTGGATCACCCCTTCGAGCATCAGATAGCGGAAGAACATTTTGACGGCGACGAGCTTGCGGGCCATTGAGGTCGCAGCGAGCCCCTTGTCCCGAAGAGATTCCAGCCAGCTCGTGAGCGTGCCGATCGAGGTCTGCTGCAGGACCGGGGGGCCGTGCTCAACGAACCACTCGCTGAATTGACGGAGGTCGGTCCCGTAGGCGAGGACCGTGTTGTCAGAGAGACCGCACTCGGCCTGCAGGTAGTGTGTGAAGCCGGGCAGGTGGACAGAGGTGTCGACCGGCCGACTGACGGCAACTGCCGCGGGGCCGGGGGGACGTTTGCGGGGTGGCATAGGAACTCCTGCCGAAGCCGCGAGCTCTGTTCGCAGCCGTTCCGATTAGCCTCGGATCGGCAGACTGCGAAACTTGAGACAAATCCACGCAGACAGGAATGTCTGTGCCACTGGAAATGGCAAAGCACTATGCGGGGACGGGTTCGGCGACCCGGCCGTCGCGGATGCGGACCACGAGATCGTTTCCCTGAACGTACTCCTGCTCGTGCGTGACGATGACGACGGTCGAACCATGTTCCTGGCAGAGGTCTCGCAGATCCTGGAGAATGGCCAGGCTGTTGACGCTGTCGAGCTCGCCGGTCGGTTCGTCGGCGAGGACGAGTTTGGGCCGTTTCAGCAGGGCGCGGGCGATGGCCACCCGCTGCTGCTCGCCCCCCGAGAGCTGGGCGGGGCGGTGGTCGAGGCGGGCCCCCAGTCCGAGACGATCCAGAAGATCCGCTGCGGCCCGTTTCTGACCGGCGGAGACGCCGGACGGCAGGAACGGAATCAGCACGTTCTCGACGGCGGTCAGGTTGGCGAGCAGGTTGAAGTTCTGAAAGACGAACCCGACGTCTTTGCGACGATAGGCATCCCGATCGGCTCTCGTCATGTTCTGCAGGGAGATGCCGCCGACGCGAATCTCGCCGGACGAGGGCTGGTCGAGCGCCCCGATCAGATACAGGAGCGTGCTCTTGCCGCTGCCCGAGGGGCCGAGAATGAACGTGAAGGCCCCTGCCGGAATGTGGCAGGAGATCTCGCGGAGGGCGCAGACTTCCAGTTCACCACGGCGATGGACCTTGGAAACGCGTTCGACATGGATCATGCGGGGGCCTTGGAGTGCGGTTGCGCGGGATTCCGAGTGATTGTAGCCGGCATTGCCTGGCTGTCAGCCGACCGCGTGGGAAAGTTTTGAAGTCCTTCGGCAGGTCTCGTTCGCGGATTTCCGACGATGAGGCCCTCGAATCGGCAGAGCGGACTGGCGTTTCTCGCTTGCAAACGCTCCTTCGTGGAGATGAGGATGAGACGACGTCGCCGCGGGACGACGATTGCGATCTTCGATTGGCCGGGTTCGTGAGGATCGGGCGGTATTCATGACGGCTGGAGCTTCACGGATGAATGCGGCGGGATGGCTGTGTGTGGCGTTGCTGGCGGGACCGCCGGCAAGTCTGGAGACCGCGGAACGGCCTGGCTGGTCGGTGCTGATCCGGCCGCACAACTACGATCCCCGCGATCCCTGGGATTACACCCGCCGGCAGGGGCGACCGGCCCCCGGCAACCGCGTCGACGGCCCCTTGTGGAACCGGCCGGCGAACTCTCCCGTTGTCCTGTCGCAGCCAATTCCAGCGGTTATTCCAGTTCCCACCGTCGAACAACGGGTGCTGGCGCTGGGCTATTCGGTGCGGGGCGCACCGATCGTGATGTATGTTTTCGGGACCGGGGAGCAGCGATTGCTGATCTTTGCCGCCATTCATGGCGATGAGTCGAACACCGCGGGGGTGGCCCGGCGACTGATCGAGGAGCTGGAGACGGAGCCGCGAGTCCCGGAAGGGTGCTCGGTCGCCGTGATTCCGGTCGCAAATCCCGACGGGCTGGTGAAGCGGACGCGGCAGAACTCGCGGGAGATCGACCTGAATCGCAACTTCCCGGCCCGCAACTTCGCCGTCGGGAAGAAGGGGCGGTACTTCGGCGGGGACGAGGCGTCGAGCGAACCGGAGACGCTGGCGCTGATCAAGGCGATCGAGTTGTTCGGGCCGCAGGCAATCATCTCGCTGCACTGCATCGCCCGCGGCCGGCATGGGAACAACTACGACGGCCCCGGGGAGTCGCTCGCCGCGGCGCTGGCGGAGAAGAACGGCTACGCCGTGCTGAAGTCGATCGGGTATCCCACGCCGGGGAGTTTTGGTTCGTGGGCGGGAGTGGACCGGCAGTTGCCGACGATCACGTTGGAGCTGCCGGCCGATCTCGGCGAGGAGCAGGCGTGGGGGGAGAATCGAGAGGCGCTGCTGGCGGTTGTTGGCGGTGCGGGGTGGGCCGAGACGGGAAAGTGAGGCGTCCGATAAGTCGCATGCTGATTCGAGTCGTCATCCTGGCCGGCTGCCTGTTGAGCGTCGCGGACGGTCAGGATGCGGCCGAGCACCGGGCGAAAGCCCAGGCGTTTCATCTGCGGGCTCAGGAAAAGACCGGCGTGCTCGTGCCGATGTACGTCTACCCGGCGAATGTTCACACGAACGCCGAGTATAACCGGCTGATCGAGCTGAAGCGGCGGTACGAAACCGTCCCCTTCTGGGTCATCGTGAATCCGGCGTCCGGGCCCGGAAACCAGGTCGACGCCAACTATACCAAGGCGATCGACCGGCTGCAGGGGGCCGGGTGCGTCACGCTGGGGTACGTCTCCACCGCCTATGGCAAGGAAACCGTCGCAGACGTGCAGGCGGATATCGACGAATGGCTGAAGCTCTACCCGCGGATTCAAGGCATTTTCTTCGATGAAATGCTCTACGAGGATACGGAGGCCGCCGGGGCCCGGCAGGTGCGGCTGAACCAGTATGCCCGGCAGCGGGGACTGTGGCCGACGGTCGCCAATCCCGGCGCCGAGACCCCCGAACGGTTCTTTGCCGAAGACGCTGCGGACGTGATCGTGGTCCACGAAGGAAACGCCTGGCCTGAGGAAGCCCGGCTCAAGGGGGATTACTTCGGCGGCTATGCCGACTATCCCCCGTTCACGCGGGCGGTCCTGCTGCATTCGTTGCCGAAGCTCGATGTCGCCGGCCTGGCGATGGCGCGGAAGTATGTCCGGTGGGTCTATGTGACGGACCGCCCGTTCGATCCGCAGAATCCTGAGAAGCTGAATCCGTGGGATCGGTTGTCGAGCCATCTGGAGGCAGTGTGCCGGGAGCTGGACGGAACGGCGAAATGATGCGGTGCCCTATTCCATCATCGACCAGCGAGCCTGAAGCGTTCGTGCCACATTGTCGAATGTCGGCATCAAGTGCGCAAGACTAATCCCCTCGCGCTCCAACAGTTCAGCGAGCTTTCGCGTTTCCGAATGGGGAAGCTCGACTTTCCGCAGTAACGGAAACGGGCAAGGCTCGCGGGCCGCGACAATTGGCCAGCGTTGAGCATCTGAGTCTTCACCGGCATTGATCCGGTCGACGAACAACTCGAGTACACGTTCCAATGTGGGCCATTCGCCGATCGACGAGCGAAATCGTGCGGCTTGCTTCAGTAAGACGAAACACCCCTCTTGATTCAGCATGTAGTCGTCGACATCAAATCCGCCATCGACGGAATCAATGAATACCACCTCACTGAGAAATTGCCGGAAGACCCAACTCGTTGAATTGAACGCCCACACCGCTAGCGATTCAGGCAATTCATCATCGGCGGAAGTCGGCGCTAAAGTGGCAAAGTAGGCAGCAAGAACGGGATCCTTCGTGAAGTCGATCAAGCGTGTAGGAACGCCGTGATGCTGCGCAAGCGGGCCAATCGGCAGGTCAGGGCACATATGGTCAAACGTATTGTCCTCTCTCGCAAAGAAATGATTGCGCCCAGGATTACCTCTTCCGGCTGGAACCACCCACGGACGGAGTGGCGACGAACTAATCGGCAATCGCGCCGCGCGAGCCAGTTCTGCGAACTGTGCGAGAGCTTCAGATTCGGCCATCCACTGGGCGCGCACGTCGAATTCCCAGTCCGCGGAACCCGGCTTTATCGTCGTTCGAAACGTCTCCCAAAGCTTCCGAAATGGACTTCCTCCAATTCGCCGGAATGCCGAAGGCTCCAGCTTCCATTCAGCGTCCCATTGTCCGCGAAAAATCCAAGGGCACTCTCGATTCTCCCACCAATGGCCATTTGACCTTCGCAGGTAAGCGAGAAACTCTGCTGCCGAAGCAATCAAAATCGTGTGGACAACTTGATCGTACGACAACTTAGCCAAGGTGGAATCCCTTGCAAATGAGATTAGCCGATTCGGAAACCGCGTTCTGACAAAGTATCATCGACAATTGCGTGACTGTCGACTGTTTCGCAGAAACGGCAATAGATCGGCGATGACAATTCCACTCACTGCCCGCGCCGGCTGAGCGACGCGTAGAACCAGTGCTTCACAAGCTCCGCGGACGCCGCGTACATAGCAACGATCGCCAGCATGGCGGCCAGCGTCAGCGCGGGAAGCGGGGCGAACCCGAGGTCGTCGGCGAACGGCAGGTACGGTAATGCGATCGTGGCCAAGGCGACCAGCACTGTCCCGATCAGGAGTCCGCGGCCGGGGCGGGTCCGCCAGAACGGACGGCGGCTGCGGATCACCAGCACGACCAGCGCCGCCGAGACGACGGATTCGACAAACCAGCCGGTGCGGAGCGTGGCCTGATCGGCGTGCAGGACCAGCAGCAGAACTCCAAACGTCAGAAAATCGAAGACCGAGCTGAGCGGGCCGAAGACCAGCATGAACCGCTGAATTTCGCCAATGTTCCAGCGGCGGGGATGCTGGAGTTGCTCCGAATCGACGGCGTCCTGGGCGATGGTCATCTCGGGGATGTCGGTCAGCAGATTCATCAGCAGAATCTGCTTCGGTAATAGCGGCAGGAAGGGGAGAAAGAGCGATGTGCCGGCCATGCTGAACATGTTGCCGAAGTTTGCGCTCGTCGCCATGAAGACGTATTTCATCGTATTCGCGAACGTCACCCGGCCTTCCTGAATGCCGTCGCACAGGACGTTGAGATCTGGCTTCATCAGGACGATGTCGGCGGCCTCCTTGGCGACGTCGACCGCCTGATCGACGGAAATCCCCACATCGGCGGCGTGCAGCGCGGTGGCGTCGTTGATCCCGTCGCCGATGTAGCCCACGACATGCCCGGCCCGTTTGAGCGCAAGGATGATCCGTTCCTTCTGGTTCGGTTCGACCTCGGCGAACACATCCGTGTCTTCGACCCGGCGGCGCAGGGCGTCATCGCTGAAGTGCCGGAGGTCTTCGCCGCGAAGCAGGTTGGCGGTATTCAGTCCCACTTGACCGGCCACATTCGCTGCGACGAGATGATTGTCGCCCGTGATCATTTTCAGGCGGACCCCCATGTCCTGCAGTCGGCGGAGGGTGTCGGCGATGCCGGGTTTGGGAGGATCGTGCAGGGCGATGAAGCCCACGAAAGTCATCTCGGCTTCATCAGCGCGGGTCACGCGATCCTGAAGGACCACTCGACAGGCAACGCCGAGCGTGCGTAGACCCTGTGCGCTCAGTTCCTGGAATCGACATTCGATGGAAGAACGAACCTGCGCCAGTGGCATACGTTCGCCCGAAACCGATTCCGCCGCGGTGCAGACTTCCAGGACGTTCTTCAGCGCGCCTTTTGTGATGAGCACGCGCTGGTCGCCGTCCCGGACGAGGAGGCTGAGGCGTTTGCGGAGGAAGTCGTAGGGGATTTCGTCGAGCTTCCGCACCGCGGACAGGTCGTCGCCGGGGACTTGCCGCAGCGCGACGTCGATCGGATTGCTGAAGCCGGTTTCGAGGGTGGCGTTGAGGCGGGCCAGCCGGAGTGCCCGTGGACTGGCGACGCCGGCGAAATCGGTGACCGATTGGACTTCGACGGTGCCGGCGGTCAGCGTCCCGGTCTTGTCTGAGCAGAGGATGTCCATGCTGCCGAAGTTTTCGATCGACGACAGCCGGCGGACGATGACGTCCTGCCGGGCCAGCCGACGCGCGCCGTGAGCCAGGTTGACGCTGATGATCGCCGGCAGGAGCTGCGGCGTCAGACCGACCGCCAGTGCCAGCGCAAACATGAAGGCTTCGAGGGCCGGATGCCGCAGGACGAGATGAATGGCGAAAATCCCGAGCAGCAGGACCAGCGTGACCTCCATCAGGAAATAGCCGAATCGCCGGACTCCCCGTTCGAATTCGGTTTCGGGTGTGCGCAGTCGCAGGCGGCCCGCGATGCGACCGAATTCCGTCGAGGCTCCTGTGGCGACGACGACCACGCGGGCGCTGCCGCTGATGACGCTGGTTCCCTGGAAGACCATGTTCGTGCGGGCGTTTAGGGATGTCGACGGAGGGAGGTCGGCGGGGTGCTTCTCGCCGGGGAAGGTTTCGCCGGTCAGAGCGGACTCATTGACGAACAGGTCCTGCGCCTCGATCAGGCGACAGTCGCCCGGCAGCGTCGAACCAGCCGACAGTTCGAGGATGTCGCCTGGGACGACTTCGGCAGTCGGGATTTCGACGAGGTGGCCGTCGCGGAAGACGCGGGCGCGCGCCGTCACGAGCGACAACAAACGGTCGACGGCGCTGGCGGCGCTGTACTCCTGCCAGAAACCGAGTCCGCCGCTGGCGAGCATGATCCCCAGAATGATGATCGCGTCGGAGGCGTCTCGCAGAAAGATCGAGAGCGTGGCGGAGAAGAGCAGGATCAGGACGATGGGACTGGCGAACTGCGCGCCGAGCAGTCGGAGCGTTCGCCAGGTCGACGATTCGCGGCGGACGGCGGGACCGCGACGCTGGATCGCCTGATCGGTCGACAATCCCGCGACCGTCGTGCTGACGCTGGCCAGGATCTCCGAAAGCGGAGCGGACCAGGGGGGATTTGTCGATGCGGCGAGCTTCTGCGGGGAATCCACGGTGCAACTTTCGCGGGGAAGACCGACAATGCAGCGGACGATCCGACGTACGCTTATACCGCATCCCCGTCTGTCATGATGAGGAAGATCGATGCCCACCGAACTTGCAAGAATGCTCGCCGGCGAATTGTACAACCCGCACGATGCGGAACTGGTCGCGATGCGGCAGCGGGCGCGGGATCTCTGCTGGGATCTGAATGCGACGCGCGAGTCGGATGTTGACCTCCGGCGGCAGATTCTGAGGCAACTGTTCGGGGCGGGCGGTGAAACGGTCTGGCTGCAGCCGCCATACTTCTGCGACTACGGCATCCATATTTCGCTCGGCGAGAAAGTCTTCTTCAACTTCAACTGCGTGGTGCTGGACGTCTGCCGGGTGACGATCGGCGATCGGACGCTGTTTGCCCCCGCCGTGCAGATTTACGCAGCGACGCACCCCTTGGATGCCGTACTGAGGCGGACGCAGGAATCGGGCAAGCCGGTGACGATTGGTTCGGACTGCTGGATCGGCGGCGGGGCGATCATCTGCCCCGGCGTGACGATCGGCGACCGGACTGTGATCGGAGCCGGGAGCGTGGTGACACGGGACATTCCGGCAGGAGTGATCGCGGCGGGAAATCCCTGCCGGGTACTGCGGACGATTGACGCATCCGTCGCAAATGGTTCGTCGCCGGAAGTGCAGGCCCCCGGCGGCGCGGCCTGACCAGGACGCTACCAAATCTTTTTCTGTGTCCTGAAACCGTGTGCGATATAATTGAAGTAGCCGCGTGTTGAACGACCGCGGCTGCGAAACGCCGCCGCGACGTCCCGCTGTTTACCTTAACGTGAGGAATACCGCGGGAGGCGATTGGCAGACCGTCTGGCTGTGCCGGAGCCGGGGTCCATCTCGCTCGTACGGGATGAGCCGGTCTTGGCGCGGCCCCAAATACTCCGATGACTCTCTCCCCGGCAATGCAGGGAGAGTCAGGCAATCTGCGATGATCGCCGAAGGCCGGCGACGTTGAAACGGCGCAAACGCGTCACAGTGGTGGACCGGAGTTGCTCCGGATTCGATCGCCAATTCAAGCGAATGCTGTCGGAGAGGCCGACCGTGCGGATGCCAGCTTCGGACATTCCCGAACAGCATGTAGCGGCCCCGCTCGTCACACCTCAGACCGGCAGGGCGGGAAAGACGACGAGGCCATGTTCTGGCTGTGGACGGGATTCATTGGATTCATCCTCCTGATGTTGGCGCTCGACCTGGGCGTTTTTCATCGCAAGGCGCACGCCGTATCGATGCGCGAGGCGATCGCCTGGTCCGCGGTCTGGATCTCTCTCGGACTGGCGTTCTCAGGATTCGTGTATTTCGGCTATGACGGCCATTGGTTCGAGCTGGGGACTCACGCCGACGCTGTCGACGGAGTCGTCAATGACGGCCGGAGCGCTGTCGAGAAATATCTGACAGGGTATGTCGTCGAAAAGTCGCTGAGCGTGGATAACATCTTCGTGATCGCGATGATTTTCCAGGCGTTTGCGATTCCCCCGATTTACCAGCACCGCGTCCTGTTCTGGGGGATCACCTGCGCGTTGATATTGCGGGGGCTGATGATTGCGGCCGGCGCGGCCTTCATCGCCCGGTTTCACTGGATCCTCCCCGCATTCGGGATCATTCTGATCGTCACCGGCCTCAAAATGCTGTTCCTGCGGTCCGAAAAGAATGACCTGAAGAACAACGTGGCGGTGTGGCTGGCCCGCCGCCTCCTTCCGCTGACGAACCGGTGTCACGGGGAGCATTTCGTGGTCCGGGCCGGCGCTCCGGCGTCCCGCGAGACCGCCGTTCCCCATCGAGCCCGCCTTCCGGACGACGCCGTCAATCAGGCCGCGCCGGGGACGCTGATGTTGACTCCGCTGGCGCTGGCCCTGCTGGTGGTCGAAGCGACGGACGTCATCTTTGCGGGGGATTCCATCCCGGCGATCTTCGCGATTACCGCGGATCCGTTTCTCGTCTTTACGAGCAACGTGTTCGCGATCCTGGGACTGCGTTCGCTGTACTTTGCGCTGGTCGGGATGCTGGATCGATTCTGCTACCTCAAGGTTTCGCTGGCGGCGATCCTGCTGGTGATCGGGCTCAAGATGACCCTGGCGGACCAGTTCCGCTCGTACTTCGGCGACCATTTCAATGTTTCGCTGCTGGGACTGGTGCTGCTGATCCTGGCCACCGGGATCGCGGCGTCGCTGATCAGATCGCAATCCAAACGCCGCGACCGAACCCGTGAGAGTCAGTTCATCGATCGAGATGCGTCGGCCGGGAGCAGGTGGAAATCGGGCAAATCCGGACCGGCGTGAACCACAGGCTCGCATCCCCACGGCAATCCAGCAACAATCGCGAACTCGCGACGGGCGATGGCGCTCCCGCCGGTTCGATCCATCCCGGCAGATGTCGCGAGAAATCCGGGCGGGACGTGCAAGATGTTCCACACCACACGGTGGAGTCTGGTCCAGGCCGCCGGCGGAGCCCAGAGCTCCGTCGCGCGGGAGGCCATCGGGGCGCTCAGCGAAACCTACTGGTACCCCCTCTACGCCTACGCCCGCCGGCAGGGGTGCGCGGCCGGCGATGTGGAGGACCGGATTCAGGGGTTCTTTGCCTTTGTGCTGGAAGGGGACGTCTTGACCGCGGCGGATCCGCTGCGGGGACGGTTCCGGTCGTTTCTGCTCAAGTCGTTTCAGAATTTTCTGCGGTCGGAACACCGCCGGGAGACTTCGTTGAAGCGCGGAGGCGGGCGAGTCGTCCAGTCGCTGGATGTCGCCCGGGCGGAGGAGCGGTACTCGCTGGAGCCGGCCGACGTGGCGACGCCGGAGCGGCTGTTCGAACGGCAGTGGGCGCTGACCCTGCTGCAGGCGACGCAGGACGAAGTCCGGGCCGAGTACGAGGCGAAGGGGCAGGGGACGCTGTTCGCGGCCCTGGAAGCCCATCTGCGGCAGGACCAGTCGCTGGTTCCGTATGTCGAGCTGGGGCAACTGCTTGGGCTCTCCGAGGAGGCGATCAAGTCGGCGGCTCATCGGCTGCGGAAACGGTATCGGGAACTGCTGCGGAGTGCGGTGGCGGATACGCTGGCTGATGCGGCAGACGTCGACGACGAACTGCGATTGCTCCTGCAGGCGGTCGGGTGACCCGGCGTCCAGGAAATAAAATCTGAGCAACCCGGCCCAGAGAAATGCGTAGTCCCCGGTGGTACTCTTCCAACAGATCGCCACAGGGGCCGCCGCCATGACCTCTTCCGCCACGAACTGCCCCCAATGCGGAACCGCGTTTCCCACCGGGTATGCCGCGCCGCTTTGCCCGGCGTGTCTGTTGAAACTGGGATTTGAGAGCCGGGATCCTTCGGCCGGCCCGGCGACGTCCCCCTATCAACCCCGGTTTCTGGCTCCCACGCCTGAAGAGCTGGCCCCGCGCTTTCCGCAACTGGAAATTCTGGAGCGGATCGGCGCCGGCGGCATGGGAGTCGTCTATCGGGCCCGGCAGAAGGAGCTGGACCGGATTGTCGCACTCAAGATTCTGCGCCCCGACTTCGGTCCGGAAGCAAACTTCGCCGAGCGGTTCCAGCGCGAAGCCCGGGCGCTGGCTCGTCTGAGTCATCCCCACATCGTCACCGTCCACGACTTCGGCCGGATCGACGACGTCTATTATTTCGTGATGGAGTACATCGACGGCGTGAATCTGCGGCAGCTCGAAAAGGCCGGGCAGCTCACGCCGACCCAGGCGCTGGCCCTGGTCCCGCAGGTCTGCGAAGCGCTGCAGTACGCCCACGAGCAGGGGGTCGTGCATCGGGACATCAAGCCCGAAAACATTCTCATTACCCGCGACGGGCGGGTGAAGATTGCGGACTTCGGGCTGGCCAAGCTGGCGGGACACGCCGAGCAGTCGCACTTGACGGGCACCTGGCAGGTGATGGGGACGCCGCACTACATGGCCCCCGAGCAGGTCGAGCGGCCGACAGAAGTCGACCACCGAGCCGATATCTACTCGCTCGGCGTCGTCTTCTACGAGATGCTGACGGGGGAACTGCCGCTGGGACGGTTTCCGCTGCCGTCGAGCAAGGCGCAGCTCGACATCCGGCTGGACGACGTGGTGTTGCGGTCGCTGGAGAAGTCGCCCGAACGGCGGTATCAACATGCGACGGATGTGCAGACCGACGTCGAGCAGATCCGGCAGACACGGGGGAAGAAAACCACGAAGCCCGTCGAGCGGTTCGCCGGTGAGCCGGACGTCGTCAGAAAGCGGGTGCTGGCGAGTCTGGAACTGCCGGCCAATGCGTTAATCATCGTGGGGCTGGTCGAGTTCTTCATCACCGTGGTGTATCTCTTCCTGATCCCGCCACTCGCGCCGTTGCTGATGGTGGTCCCGGCTTTCACGATCTGGACCGGGCTGACACTGAAAACTGGAGAGAACCTTCAATCAACCGTGATCGGAGGATGCGTCAGCCTGATCCCTGTGTCGTTCCTCTGGCCGGTCAAGGCGGCGATCTGTGTCGCCTCCTGGATGGTGCTGCGACATCCGCCGGCTCGAGCGGCGTTCGGGCAGATCGGATGGCGGGAGGGAGAAGCCTGGCAGACGATCCAGGATTGGTTCCGGCAGACCTGGATCGCGACTCGCGGAGGAGCCGCGACGCTCTGGCAGGCGACCTGGAACAGAATTCCAAGCCCGGCATCCGCTCATGCGGCGGTCGCGGCGGTCAAAGAGCACGCCGCACAACTTCCCGAACGAGCGGCCCCGGCGATGCGGACCGTCGCGGCGGTGATCCGGCATCCGATTCCGCGGGGAGTCGTCGCCTGGGCATTCTGGTCGGTCGTCTGGTCGGCCTGGTGCATCTTCGCGATGATGCTGACGGTGGAACTGACCGACCTGAGTTCCGGTCGCTACCGGGCGGAACACGAGCGGCTGTTTACGACGACGGGACTGCTGCTCGCGGTCGGCTGGGTGCTGGGGGAAATCGTCCTGGTCTGGAACGGTGTCACGCAGTGCCTTTTGCGAATGAGCGGCCAGCCCGCATCACGGATCTCCGGGCCACGACGAGCCTTGTTTGCCGCCTCGGGAGCGGCACTGCTGATGTCGGTCCTGCTGCTGATTGGCGAAGCCTTGGGAGCGGCCGACCGCTGGTCGGACTGGTACGACCTGCAAAACCCGGCCGGCTTCGGCGAAGTGGCCTTGGTGCAGCTCCTGTTTGCGCTCTGCTGCGGACTGTCGGCCGTGCTGCTGCGCTGGCCTGCAGTCCGCTGGGTCACGCGCATCCTGCTGCTGCTCGCGGTCGCGTTTCCGGCGGCGCTGCTGCTGGCAATGTCCGTCGACAGGGGTCACGCCCCACCCGTCGCACTGACACTCTGGCCGACGGCGATGTCGCTTCCCGCTGTCCTCTGGGGCTTCTGGGGGACTCGGCGGGAGCCAGCCAAAACAATCGAACCAGCCGCGCCGGTTCAACCTGCAGAGCCGTCCGGGCTGGCCAGCACCACTGTGTAGCCTTCAGGATCGCGAATCCACAGCTCCCAGTGGTTGGGGCCGCCGTCGCCGTCCGGGGGATTGCGGTGCCGGGGCAGGACAACTTCGGCCTGCAGCGCTTCGGCCCGCGCAAGGGCGGCGTCGAAATCGTCGATCTCGAACCACAGCAGGACGCCGTTGCCGTAGGGCCTGGCCGCGGGATTACCGATGGGACCGTGGTCGTGATCGACATCCCAGCGATGGAGCTGGAGGATCAAGGTTCCGTTGGCTTCGAGCCGCTCGTACTCCGGGCCGCCGTGGGCGCTCTGGCAGCCGAGCAGTTGCTGATACCAGCGGCTCGTGGCTTCAACGTCGTGGACGCAGAGGAGGGGCTGGGGGCGCATGGGGAGATGTCTCCGAGACGGAGTGCCGGCAGAACCGCGGAACAGGATACCGAAACCCAGCCCGGTTCGCCGGGGTTCAATCCTCAGCCTCCTCCTGCGCCGAAGATCCGCGCCGACCCCGCCGTCCGGCGCAAGTCTTCTGACAATTGGCGCTTCTGTCCGAGCCGCCGGTGCGATATAAACGGAGGCGAATGATTCGTTTTTCGCGAACGCCGGGCGGACGGTCGGGGGAGCGTCGGCCGTCGGGATGGAAATTAAAGCGGGATGCTCAGGTCGCAGGTGAAGTCTGCCGTTGCTGGTCGTGGCCCTTGTCGGAGGGGTCTGGAAGATTTCACGCAGAGACGCAGTGAAGTACGCAACGACGCAGAGCATCTGAAAGAAAATACGGCCCTCACCCTGGCCCTCTCCCCGCGAAGACGCCGGGAGAGGGGGCAAGACGTGGCAGCCTCGCGGCTGGTGCTGGTGGTGGTGCTGGTTTGTAGCTGCAGTCTGTCGGCGGTCGGGCAGAAGCCGGCTGCGGCGACGCCTGTCCCGGCCGCAAAGCCCGAGCCGGTCAACCTGGAGCGGGTCCGCAAGAACCTGTTGTCCGGAGACTACAGGGGCTGCATCGAAGAATGCGATCGCGCCATCGCCGAGCGGGCGTTTGGCGAGGAGTGGTATCTCTACAAGTCCGAGGCCGAGTGGCAGACCGGGGACTACGAGGCCGCCTGGCAGACGGTGCACACCGGCCTGATCCGCTATATGTGGAGCATCCGGCTGCGCGAAATCGGGTGCCGGATGGCGCTCTATTCCGGCCGAGAGGCGGATGCGACGACGTACCTGACCGAGATCGGCGATCTCGCCGGTCGGTCGGCCTGGCGCTATACCGACGCCGACAGCCTGGTGTCGCTGGGACGGGCAGCCCTGATGCAGGGGGCCGATGCCCGGCTCGTGCTCGAAAAACTCTTCGACCGGGCTCTGCTGCAGAGTCCGCGAAACCGCGACGCCCGACTGGCGTCGGGAGAGCTGGCGCTGGCCAAGCAGGATTTTGCACTGGCGGCGGACATCTTCCGGGCCGCCGAGAAGGACTATCCCGAGGACCCCGAAGTGCAGTTCGGACTGGCGCGGAGCTTGGCGTCGAGTCTGCCTGGGGAGGCGGCTGCGGCCCTCACGAAAACCCTGGACCTCAACCCGCGTCATGCCGGGGCCTGGCTGCTGAAGATCGAACGGTTGATCGACGGCGAGATGTACGACGACGCAGAGCGGCTGCTGGAGGATTTTTCCAAGTTCAATCCCCGCCGGCCGGAGTTGTGGGCATTTCGTTCGATTCTGGCGACGCTGAAGAACGAACCGCTGGGGGCCTCGATTTTCCGCGACACCGCGCTGCGGCCGTGGCCGAAGAATCCGCAGGTGGATCATCTGATCGGCCGGAAGTTGTCGCAGAAGTACCGCTTCCGCGAAGGGGCGGCGGCTCAGAAGCGGGCGCTGGAATTCGATGCCAAATACATCCCGGCTCAGCAGCAGCTTGCCGTCGATCTGCTGCGGCTCGGAGAAGAAGGCGCAGGCTGGAAGCAGGTCGTCGCGGCCCACGAGGCCGACCAGTACGACGTGCAGCTCTTCAATCTGATTCAGCTTCGGGACGAAATTCAATCATACCGGACGCTGGTGCGGGGCCGGTTTCACGTGAGAATGGAGCCCCGCGAGGCGGAGATCTACGGCCAGGAAGTGCTCGATCTGCTGGAGCGGGCCGAGCAGACCCTCTGCCCGAAGTACGGGCTGACGCTCGAACAACCGGTGATTGTGGAGATTTTTCCCGAGCCGAACGACTTCGCCGTGCGGACGTTCGGAATGCCGGGAGCCGGGGGGTATCTGGGAGTCTGCTTCGGACGGGTAATTACGGCGAACAGCCCCGCGTCGCAGGCGGCTTCCCCGGCGAACTGGCAGGCGGTGCTGTGGCACGAATTCTGTCACGTGGTGACGCTGGAGCAGACCCGCAACCGGATGCCGCGCTGGCTGAGCGAGGGGATTTCGGTCTACGAGGAACGCCTGGCCAATCCCGCCTGGGGCCAGCGGATGAACCCGATCTACCGCAAGATGATCCTCGGCGGGAAACTGACGCCGATCCCGGACATGAGCCAGGCGTTTCTGACGCCGGAGTCGCCGCTCGATCTGAACTTCGCCTACTTCCAGGCCTCGCTGGTGGTTGAGTACATCATCCGGCAGTATGGCTTTGAGAAGCTGCAACTGGTGCTGCAGGATCTGGCGGCAGGACTGACAATCGATGAGGCACTCGAACGGCGGCTGGCGGCCATGTCGCAGCTCGACGCGGAATTCGCCGACGATGCGCGGGAAATGACGCGGGAGTTCGCCCCGGGACTCGACTGGGAAACCTACGACCTGTCGGCCATCAGGAGCGACGATGATCCCGACCGGCTGGCGCGCTGGCTGAACGATCATCCGACAAGTTACCAGGGGCTGACGCTGGCCGCGGAACAGTACCTCAATGCACAGGACTACGAGAAGGCCCGCACGACGCTGGAGAAGCTGATCGAGCTGTATCCGGAGAATGTCGGCTCTGACAGTCCTTACGAGCTCCTGGCGGCGGTCTACCGCGTCCTGAAGCAGCCGGAGAAAGAGCGAGAAATCCTGGCGGCGTACGTCCAGCGGGCCGACGCGGCAACGGTGGCGTATCTGCGGCTGATGGAGCTGGAAGAGGCGAACAAGAACTGGGAGCACCTCCTGAATGTGACCGACCGGCAACTCGCGGTCAACCCACTGATTCCGGCTCCCCACCGGGCGCGAGCGATCGCTGCGGAGTCGCTCGGCAAGCCCGATGTTGCGGTCCGGTCCTGGAATGCGGTGCTGGCGCTCGATCCGGACGACGTGGCTGAAGTGCAGTATCGACTCGCGGTCCTGGAAAAGAGTCTCGGCCGGTTCGAGGTCTCCAAACGCCACGTCCTGCTGGCGCTGGAGACGGCGCCGCGATTCCGCGAGGCACAGCAGTTGCTATTAGAGCTGGTCAAACCGGCGGAGGCCCAGCCATGACGGAGCGGATGAGTCGGCAGAGATCGGGACGGTGGACGCTGCTGCGGATCGCCGTGCTGGCGATGGCGGTGTGCGGCGTGCTGCAACTGTCGCACGCGCAGCGCGGCCGGTTCCGCGGCGGCGGAATGGATGGCGTCGTGCCCGGCGACCGGAACGGTGTGCCGACGTGGGAGATCGACGGCGAGTTCAAGAACGACGTCTTTACGTTCGTGCGAGTCAAGTACAACTCGTACCGCCGCTGGAATCGCTGGGCGACCGACTACCCCGACGCTGACCTCAACTTCTCGTATCGCCTGCAGCAATTGACATCGCTCAAGGTCGACCCCAACGGCAAGATCCTGGAGCTGAACGATCCGGAGATCTTCCGTTACCCGTTCCTGTACATGATCGAGCCGGGGGACCTGGAGTTCCTGCCGGACGAAGTCGCCGCCCTGCGGAACTACCTGCTGGGGGGCGGTTTTCTGATGGTGGACGACTTCTGGGGCGAGGACGAGTGGTTCAACTTTTACCAGGAGATCAAGCGGGTCTTTCCCGAGCGCGAGCCGATCGAGCTGCCGCTGGAGCATCCGATTTTCCACTGCGTCTACGATCTGACCGAAAAGGCGCAGATTCCCAGCATCGGAGCGGCTCAGGCGGGACGGGGATCGGGAGTCACCTGGGAACGGCCCGATGCGCGCGAAGTCCATTACAAGGGAATCTTCGACGACAAGGGCCGGCTGATGGTGATGATCTGCCACAACACCGACCTGGGAGACGGCTGGGAACGCGAAGGGGAAGACCCGTGGTACTTCACGGAGTTTTCTGAAAAGAAGGCCTACCCGCTGGGAATCAACATCGTGTTCTACGCGATGACCCACTGACTCGAAGATCAAGACTTGAACCACGAATGACACGAATCCGCACGAATGAAAGAAATGAAGACTGAAGTGCTCTGAAGCTGGAGTCTCGGCGAATCCAGGTTCCTTCTACATCGCTCTGATTTGTGTTCATTCGTGTGATTCGTGGTTACTCCTCGACTTCTGAATCATCAAGCCGACGACAGCAGATAAGGAATGCCAGCGTGACGATGCAGGTGGACTCTGCCGACGAGCAGGAACAGCGGGTGCTGGAGCTGGTGCGGACCGGCCGCGATCGGATCCGGAAGGAGCTGGCTAAAACGATCGTCGGCCAGGCCGAGGTGGTCGAACAACTGCTGCTGGCGCTGCTGGCCGGCGGACACTGTCTGCTGACTGGGGCGCCGGGACTGGCCAAGACGCTGCTGGTGAAATCGTTGGCGCAGGTGTTTCACCTGAAGTTCCAGCGGATTCAATTTACCCCCGACCTGATGCCGGCGGATATTACCGGCACCGAGATCCTGGAACAGGACGAGACCGGCCGGCGGCGGATGGTCTTCGTGCACGGCCCTATTTTCGCCAACGTCGTGCTGGCGGACGAAATCAACCGGACCCCTCCCAAGACCCAGGCAGCCCTGCTCGAAGCGATGCAGGAGCACCAGGTGACGGCGGCGGGGGTGCGATATCCGCTCGAAGAGCCGTTCTTCGTGCTGGCGACGCAGAATCCCATCGAAATGGAAGGGACCTATCCGCTGCCAGAAGCCCAGCTCGACCGGTTCATGTTCAACGTGTTTGTCGACTACCTGCCGGAAGACGACGAAGTCACCGTGGTGACCCGCACGACCGCCGGCCGGCCGGCTCCGATTGAGGCGGTCTTCACCGGCGAAGAAGTGCTGCAGATTCACGATCTGGTGCGGAAGGTCCCCGTCGCCGAGGACGTCGTGCGGTATGCAGTCCGGCTGGCAGCATCGTCGCGCCCCGGGCAACCGGGAACCCCCGATTTCGTCAACGAATACGTGAGCTGGGGCGCCGGGCTGCGAGCGGCTCAATTCCTGATTCTGGGAGCGAAATCACGAACGCTGCTGCAGGGCCGGGCGAGCGTGAGCCTGGAAGACGTCAAGGCATTGGCTCTGCCGACGCTGCGGCACCGCATTCTGACAAACTATCGGGCCGAGGCGGCAGGAATTACGGTCGAACAGATCATTGGGCGACTGTTGGAAAGGTAGGGCCGGCTCCGCCGGCCGTTCTTGGTGATTTTGGTGTTTGGTGTTTGGTGTTTGGTGTTTGGTGTTTGGTGTTTGGTGTTTTCGAAATGTCTGGGTGGTTTGAATGACTGGCGGAATGCACTCGATTGATCCGAACGCGCTCGTCCAGCTCAAGTCGCTGGAACTGCGGGCCAAGTTCGTCGTCGAGGGGTTTCTGACCGGGCTCAACCGCAGTCCCTATCATGGCTTCTCGGTCGAGTTCACCGAGTACCGGCAATACACGCAAGGGGACGACCCGCGGTATCTGGACTGGCGGCTCTATGCCCGGACCGACCGGGACTACATCAAACGCTTCGAGGACGAGACAAATCTGCGCTGCCAGTTGCTGCTGGACGTCAGCAAATCGATGGCCTTCGGCTCCGGAGCGATGAACAAGTCCGACTATGCCCGGACCCTCGCCGCGACGCTGGCCTATTTTCTGACATTGCAACGGGACGCGGTGGGGCTGGCGACGTTTTCGGCAGACCTGGAAGAGTTTATTCCCACGCGCTATCGCGCCGGTCACCTGCGGCGGATTCTCGTCACGCTGGAAAAGAGCCCGCAGGGGGCCTCGACGCTGCTGGCGAAACCATTGGAGCAGCTTGCCGAGCGGCTGGTCCGGCGAGGGATGCTGGTACTGATTTCGGATCTGCTGGCGCCGCTCGAGACCCTGGAAGTCAGCCTGGGGAGCCTCGCGGCGCGCGGCCAGGAAGTCCTCGTGCTGCAGGTCGTCGATCCGGCGGAAGAGACGCTCGAACTGGGCGGCCCCGAGCTGTTCGAAGATCTGGAGACCGGACGTCAGCTCTATGTCGATCCGGCGGCGGCAAGGTCGAGCTATCTCGCCCGTTGGAAGGCTCACCAGGCGGCGATCGAAGGAATCTGTTCGCGGCTGGGGATCACACGGACGGTGTTGCGGACGAATGAGCCGCTGGATCAGTCGCTGTCGTCGCTGCTGCGACTGCGGTTGCAGGGTCGAGGCGTGAGCCGGGCGCGGGCTGGAAGGAGGCTGGCATGAGTCTGCTGGCGCCTCTGTACCTGCTCGCGGGGCTGGCGATTGCCGGCCCGATTCTGTTTCACCTGCTCCGGCGGACGCCGCGCGGCCGGCGGAAGTTCTCGACGCTGATGTTCCTGTCGCCGTCCCCTCCGCGGTTCACCCGCCGCAGTTCCATCGAACACTGGCTGCTGCTGTTGCTTCGAGCGGCGGCATTGCTGCTGCTGGCGGCGGCGTTTTCGCGGCCATTCTGGCGGACGGTGATCGCCTCGCCCGAAACCCTGAAGCTGGTCCCGACGGTGGCGATCCTGGTCGACACCAGCGCCAGCCTGCGGCGGGACGGGCTGTGGGACCAGCTTGGAACGCAGTTGTCCGCGCGGTTGAAGTCACTCGATGGCGACGCCCGGCTGGGTCTGTTCGCTTACTCGGACGGCTGGAAGATTGTCGCCGGATTCCGCGAAACGGACGCTCTTGAGGGAGACGTGCGGCGTCAGCTCGTGGAGAGCCGCTGGAAGGACCTGCATCCGGAATGGAGTCAGGCTGATCTAGGATTGGGTCTGACGCAGACTGTCGGAGCCTTGCAGGAAGCTCTGGCCAGCCAGAAGCAACCCGGCCCGGTGGAGGTCTGGCTGCTGTCCGATCTGGCCGATGGCTCGAAGACCGAGGCCCTCGCCGCACTGGAATGGCCCGACGGCTGCCGGGTGGTGCTGCTGAATGCAACAGCGACCGCGGGGACGAATGCGGGACTGCAACTCGTCGAGCGGACGCCGGATCGCCCGGACGACAAGCTGCGAGTCCGCGTCAGCAACGCCTCCGACAGCCAGCGGGACGAGTTCCGTCTCCGCTGGGCGACGTCGCGGACCGGGCTGGAGCCAGCGACCCTGCACGTTCCCGCCGGGCAGAGCCGGGTGATCGTTCCGCCTCCGCGCCCGGACGACGCGAGCGAGCTGGTGCTGGAGGGAGACGATGCCCCGTTCGACAACGTCTTGTGGATCGCCGAGCCGGTTCGCCCGCGCGAAGTCATCGTCTACGGAGGGACCGAGCCGGCCGATGACAGCGAGCAACCGCGGTTCTATCTGCAGCGGGCGCTGACGGCGACAGCGCAGTTTGATATCGAGTTCGTCGGGCTCGACGGGCTGGGCGTCGATCGGCCGAGTCTGGTCGTGCTGACCGAGCCGCCCGCCGCTCCGGCGCCGTGGCTGAAGGCGTGGATCGAGGAGGGGGGCACGGTTCTGGCCGCGCCGCGGAAGGCCGGGGATGTTACGCCGCTGCTGGAGGCCGCGGGCGTGGCGGGAGTCACTGCGACGGACGGGAACGTTCCCAGGTACACGATGCTGGCGGACGTGGACTTCGAGCATCCGCTGTTAGCTCCATTCGCGCAGGCCCGGTTTGCGGACTTCACTGGAATTCACTTCTGGAAGTATCGCGCGCTGCAGTTTCCGCAGACCGAGACGCCGCGGGTGCTGGCGCGATTCGACGCCGGGGCGCCGGCCTGGGTCGAATGGTCTCGCGGGAACGGCCGGGTGGTGCTCTGGACGTCGGGGTGGCATCCGGCGGACAGTCAGCTCGCCCGCTCGTCGAAGTTTCCGCCGCTGTTGCTGCGGCTGCTGGAACTGACGACCGGCGTGGAACCGCGGCCGCTCAGCTACATCGTCGATCAGCCCGTTCCGCTCCCGGCGATTCACGGTCCGGCGGACATCGCCGCGATGGAGATTCGCGGTCCGAACGGGACTTCCGAGACGGTAACGCCGGGTGCGACGGAGTTCGTCGCCACGACCGAACCGGGCCTGTACACGGTGAAGCAGGGGACGACGTCCTGGCGGTTTGCGGTCAACGTGCCGCCGCTGGAAAGCCGGACCGTGCCGCTGGCGCCGGAACAACTGGAAACGCTGGGGGTGCCTCTCAAGTCGAACGTGCGCGAGCTAACCGAAGAAGAAATTGTCGCGCGTCAGCAGCTCATGCAGCGGGAAGAGATCGAACAGTCGCAGCAGCTCTGGCGCTGGGGACTGATCGCGGCGATGGTGTTTCTGGTGGGCGAGACGCTGCTGGCCCGGCGGTCTGTTCCGGGCAGATCCGCAGACGATTCACAAGCAGGGTCGGCGGACGCACAGACTTCGTCGGGCCAGATCGCCTGAAAGTCGAATTCCTGAATCCGCTCCGGAGGAGCGACCATGTCGATGCAACAACTGCAGCAGCAATTGCGACCGGTGATCGGCCGGCTCGAACGCCTGCGTCTGTACCGGCGGCTGACGGTCCTGTGGCTGGTGATGGCCGGCGTCACGTGGCTGATCGCATGGACTGTTCCCGCCGCGCCGGCTGGACTCGCCATGCTGCTTGGTCTGGCGGCGGTGGCGGGGGCCATCACGGTCTGGCTGGTGCAGGGCACGCGTAGGGCGGAACCGATCGAGGCCGCCCGATCGATCGAACGGGCTTACCCGGATCTCGACTCCCGACTGCTGACGGCCCTCGAACAGTCTCCCGATGTGCTGACCGGCCGGCTCAATGTGCTGCAGCAGCGGGTCGTGTGGGAAGCGACCTGTCACGGCCGGGCCTATCCGTGGTTCACTGCGATCCCCGGTTCGCGGATGTGGCGAAACGGACTGCTGCAAACGGCGGCGCTGGCGCTCCTGCTGCTGATGCTGGTCAACCTTTCCCGGCAGACGCCACCGCGGGCCAATGCGGCGCCGTCGACGCTGGCCAAACTGCTCGGTGCGCCGGCCTTTCCCATTGAAGTCGAACCGGGAACGGCCGAGGTAGAGCGGGGAGCGCCGTTGCTGGTGCTGGCCCGTTTTCCGAAGCAGGTGCCGGGCGAAGTGACGTTAATCTGGACGGCGGAAGGGACCGAACCCGAGCGGATCCCACTGCAGAAGAGCCTGGACGACCCGGTGTTCGGGGGGCGCCTCGCGGATCTGCAGACGAACGGCAGCTATCGGATCGAGTACGACGGGCATCTGTCGGAAACGTTCTCGCTGATGACGTTTGATCTCCCCCGACTGGAACGCTCGGAAATCGCCGTTCAGCCTCCGACGTACGTTGCCGAAGGGGAACGAGTCCTGTCGGAGGCCTTCGACGTCACTGCGGTCGAAGGTTCCAAAGTGACGATTCGTCTGCAGGTCAACAAGCCGCTGGCAACCGTCCGCCTGGTGGCGAAGGACGGTTCCGCCCTGGACTTGCAGCCGACGGCCGGGAAACTGCTCGGCTGGGAAGTGGTGATCAACGGGTCCGAGCCCGGCCGGCAGTTGTGGCTGCTCGAATTGAAAGATGAGAAGGGACGGGCCAACCGGGATCCGGAGGAGTTCCGCGTTGAGTTCCTGCCGAACCGACCGCCCGAACTGAAGCTGGCGTTCCCGGGGCAGGACACGCGGCTGTCGCCGCTAGAAGAGCTGGCCCTGGCCGGTTCGATTCACGATGACTTCGGGCTGCTGGAGTACGGGCTGGCGGTCTCTGTCGCCGGTCGTGAGCCGGTCTCGTTGAAGCTGGGTGATGCAGTCGACGCGGAGGTCTCCGTCAAACTGCAGCATCTCCAGGCGATGGAAGACTTGCAGGTCCAACCGGACGACCTGGTGTCGTACCACCTGTATGCCGACGACTTCGGACCGGACGGCCAGCGCCGGCGGACGCTGGGCGAGATGTTTTTCGCCGAGATCCGACCGCTGGAGGAGCTTTTCCGGGAAGGGGAGGAGCAGCCGGGCGGCGGGGCGATGCAGGCCGGCGGAAGCAGCCAGCAGCAACAGGAAATGGAACAGCTCGTCGAGCTGCAGAAGCAGATTATCGCGGGAACCTGGAATCTGATCCGCAGCGCCAAGATCCCACTCACCGCCGAGAATCGTGAAGCCGGCGAGGTGCTGACTGAATCGCAGCAGCAGGCCCTCGAAAAGGCGCAGGGGCTCGCGGAGAAGCTGCAGAACCCCAAGCTGACGCCGATCGTCGACGCAATCGTCGAACGGATGACCGCCGCCGAAAAGCTGCTTGAAACCGTTCCCGACAAGGGGCGAGAGGCCTTGATGACGGCGCTGCCGGCAGAGCAGTCCGCTTACCAGAATCTGCTGCGGTTAAAGGCCCGCGAGCACGAGATTCAGAAGGGGCAGCAGAGCGGCACCGGGTCGAGCAGCGGCAGTTCCAGCGCATCGCAACAGCAGCTCTCGCAGCTCGAACTGTCGAATAAGCAGAACCGCTACGAACAAAAGCGTCAGGCCGGCGAACAGCCGCAGACTGTCAATCAGGAACAGTTGCAGATTCTCGACCGGCTGAAAGAGCTGGCCCGGCGACAGCAGGATCTGACCGACAAGCTCAAGGAGTTGGAAGCCGAGCTGCGGACCGCGGCGTCGGCGAAGGATCAGGAAGAGATCGACCGCCAGCTCAAGCGGCTACGGGAAGAGCAGCAGCAGATGCTGCAGGACGCCGATGCACTGCGGAACCGCATGAACCGGTCGAGCCAGCAGGACGAACTCGCCGAGACCCGGCAGCAGCTCGAAGAGACCCGCAAGAACCTGCTGCAGGCGACCGACGCCCTCAAAGAAGGGCAGTTGTCGCAGGCAATCAACTCGGGAACGCGGGCCGCCCGCGAACTGCAGGAGATGCAGGACGAGTTCCGCCGGAAGACGTCGTCGCAATTCAGCGAGGCCCTGCGGGAGCTGCGGCAGCAGGCGCGGGAGCTGTCTGATCGCGAGGAACAGCTCGGCCAGCAGCTCGAAAACCTGCAGAACCAGCCGAAGCAGTCGCTGCGGCAGTCGCAGGACCGGCAGGCGCTGCAGCGGGAGTTCGTCGATCAGAAGCAGCAACTCGAACAGCTCGTCGAATCGGCCCGGCAGATGGTGCAGGAAGCCGAGACCGCCGAGCCGCTCGCCTCGAAGCAGCTCTACGATTCGCTCCGGAAGGCCCGCGAGCAGAAGACCGATCAGGCGCTCGATCTGACCACGCGATTGCTGCAGCAGGGTTTCCTGCCCGAGGCGAGCGAGTCGGAAGCGCAAGCCCGGCAAGGGATCGACCAGCTCCGGACCGGGATCGAACAGGCCGCGGAGTCGGTGCTGGGAGATGACGTCGAGGCCATGAAACGGGCCCGGCGGGAGCTGGCGGAGCTGTCCCAGGAACTGCAGCAGGAACTCGCCGCCCAGCAGTCTGCAGCGGCCGGTGAAGGGAAGCCCGGGGCAGGCGAAGCCGGTGAACCGGGCGAACAGAATCCCGGGGGCAAATCGCCGATGCCGCAGCCGGGTCAGGACGGCCAGCCGGACGGCAAAGGCCAGCCCGGCCAGCAACCCGGCGACGGAGAACGTCCCGGCCAGCAACCGGGCCAGCAGCCCGGAAAAGGCAATCAACCGGGGCAGGGGAATCAACCCGGCGAGCAGCCGGGCGAAGGACAGCCGGGAGAGCAACCCGGAAAGGGACAAGAACAAGGGCAAGGTCAGCAGCCGGGGCAGGGGCAAGGGCAGCAACCCGGACAGGGAGCCGGCCAGGGTCAGGGACAACAGCCCGGGCGCGGGCAGGGGCAGGGAGGGCTCCGGGGTGGACCGCCGCAGGCCCCCGGTCGCGGCCAGGCCGCTTCGCAGAGCAGTCAGGGGGGCAACAGCAGCGGACCCGGCGGACAAGGGGGGCCGATGTCGTCCTCGCAGTACTCCGAATGGTCCGAGCGGCTCCGCGATGTCGAAGCGATGGTGGACGATCCGCAGCTCCAGGCGGAAGTCACCAAGGTCCGCGAACAGGCTCGCAGCCTGCGGGCGGAGTCCAAGCGGCACTCGAAAGATCCCAACTGGGAGCTGGTCAAGACCTCGGTCTACGAGCCGCTGGTCGAACTGCAGCAGAAGCTGGGCGAAGAAATTTCCCGGCGGGAAACCGGCAACGAATCGATGGCGCCGGTCGATCGCGATCCGGTCCCCACGCGTTACCGCGACCTGGTGAAGAGCTACTACGAACGGCTGGGGAGCGGCAAGGAATGACCATCGGCGCGGTGCTGTTCGGCGGACTGTCCTGGGCGGGATGGGCTCTGGCCCTCTTCGCAGTCGGGGTCGTCGCCGTCTGGTGGGCCTATCGCCGGATCGGCCTGCCGACCTGGGACCGAGCCCTTTGCCTGGGCTTGAAGATCGCGGCATTGGGAATGCTGGCCCTCTGCCTCGTCGAACCCCTCTGGAGCGGACAGCGGGTCCGGCCCGGCGCAAATCTGTTCGTGATTCTCGCCGATCAAAGCCGGAGCCTGCAGATCGTCGACCGCGGCGCAACTGAGCACCGCGGCAATGGCCTTAAGCAACTCCTGGCCGACGAAGAAGCCCCCTGGCGAGTCCGGCTGGAACAGGACTTCGACGTCCGGCCGTACGTCTTCGACAATCGGCTGCAGCACGTGACCTCCTTCGCGACTCTCACCTTCGACGGTTCGCGGACCCGGCTGGCGAGCGTGCTGCACGAGTTGAAAGACCGCTTCCGGGATCGGCCGCTCGCGGGCGTGCTGCTGCTGACCGACGGCCACTCGGAAGACGGTCTGCCGCCGGACGAGGAACTTAAATGGCTGCCGCCGATCTATCCGGTGCCGATCGGCTCGGCTTCGGGCCTGAAAGACGTTTCGATCGCCCAGGTCACTACAACGACGACGGCCTTCGAAGACGCCCCGGTCACGGTGCAGGCGGAAGTTCGCTCGGTGGGACTGGCGGGCGAGAAGGTCATCGCGCGGGTTCGCGACGAAACCGGAGCAATTGCGAAAACCGAATCGCAGGTCCTGCCGGCGGGTGACGCCCCCGCGACGTTCCGCTTTCAGCTCAAGCCTCTCAAGCCGGGCATTGCGTTCTACGAGCTGGAAGTCCGCCGGGCCGACGAGGATGGCGAAGCAACCGTCGAGGCCACGCTGGCCAACAACAAGCGGCTGATCACCGTCGACCGGGGAGCCGGGCCATACCGAATTCTCTACGTCTCCGGGCGGCCGAACTGGGAGTTCAAGTTTCTCAACCGGTCGATCGAAGACGACGAGCAGATCGACCTGACCGCGATGATCCGCATCGCCAAGAAGGAGCCGAAGTTCGAATGGCGGAGCCGGGACGGCGAAGCCACCAATCCCCTGTTCCGCGGTTTCGACCGGACCGATGAAGAGACCGAACGCTACGATCAGCCGGTCATCGTCCGGCTCAATACCGCCACCCCCGAAGAACTCCGCGACGGCTTTCCCAAGACCGCGGAAGGTCTGTTCCCCTTTCACGCCGTGCTGCTGGATGACGTAGAAGCCGACTTTTTCACGGCGGAGCAGCAGACTCTGCTGGAGCGGTTTGTCTCCGAACGGGGCGGCGGCCTGCTGATGCTGGGTGGTCAGGAAAGCTTTCGCGAAGGAAAGTACGACCGGACGCCCGTCGGACGGATGCTGCCGGTCTACCTCGACAAGGGAACCACGCAGACGGCAGGGCAGGGCTGGCGGCTGGCGCTGTCGCGAGAAGGCTGGCTGCAGCCGTGGGCCCGGCTGCGTTCCACCGAAACCGAAGAACAGGTTCGGCTCAAGCAGTGGCCGGCGTTTACCACGCTGAACCGGATCGGGAACCTGAAACCGGGAGCGACCGTCATCGCCGAAGCCCAGGACGGATCCGGGCAGAAGCAGCCGGCGCTGGCAGTGCAACGGTTTGGGGAGGGGCGCTGCGCGGCGCTGCTGATCGGTGACCTCTGGCGGGCGCAGCTTGAGACGGCCGCGAAGGGGGAGCCCCTCGATGACGTCGGCAAGGCGTGGCGCCAGATGCTCCGCTGGCTGGTCGCGGACGTCCCCGAGCGGACCGAACTGCGGGCCGTCGAAGCCGACTCGCAAGGTCTGCCGCTGCTTCGGCTGGAAGTCCGCGCTCGGGATAAGGACTTTCAGCCGCGCGACAACGCCGGCGTGACGGTTCAGGTCGTGCAGCCGGACGGGACGACGCTCGAACAACCCGCCGAACCGTCGCTCCGCGAGCCGGGACTCTACGAAGCGGTCATCCGGAGCCGGCAGAGCGGTCGCTACCGGGCCAGCGCCGAGCTGATCGACAGCGAAGGGAAACCGGGGGGCAGCGCAACGACCGGGTGGTCGTTCGATCCGGACGCGACCGAGTTCCGCTCGGCAGCGCCCGATCTCCGCAATCTCGAAGAGCTGGCCCGCAAAACGGGGGGCGAAGTGGTCTCGCCGGACGGGCTCGACGCGTTCGTACGCTCGCTGGCGACGCGCGAAGCGCCGGTCACCGAGGCGACGACGTCGCCGCTCTGGCACAGCCCCTGGCTGTTGATGCTGGTCGTCGGCTGCCTGTGCGGCGAGTGGGGCGTGCGCCGCTGGCGCGGCCTGCCGTAAGGTCTACACTGGCATCCGACGCGGCATTCTGAGATACCAGTGGCCTTCTTCTTCATGACGTTCTTCATGACGTTCTTCATGACGTGCGTTCGCGCGTCGACCGTCTTTCTCCTGGAAGTGCTCCCCCGATGTCGTCCGATTCGTCACGCTCTCTGCGGACCGCCTGGCTGGTTGTTGTACTGCTGCTCCCTGTGGCGCTGCTGAACTACCTCGACCGGCAGATGCTCGCCACGATGAAGTCCTCTGTGATGGAGAGCATTCCCAGTATCCAGAGCAACGAAAACTGGGGCCTGATGCTCGGGCAGTTCAAGTGGGTCTACGCCTTCCTGAGTCCCGTTGGAGGCTATCTTGCCGATCGCTTCAGCCGGCGCTATGCCATCTGCGGCAGCCTGTTCGTGTGGTCCGCCGTCACCTGGTGGACCGGGCATGTCACGACGTTCAACGAGCTCCTCTGGGCGCGGACGCTGATGGGGATCAGCGAGGCCTTCTACATCCCGGCCGCGCTGGCGCTGATTTCGGACTACCACACCGGCGCCACCCGCTCGCGGGCGGTCGGACTGCACCAGATGGCGATCTACCTGGGGGTGATCACCGGCGGTTTCAGCGGCTACGTCGCTGACGCGCCGCACCTCGGCTGGCGGTTCGCCTTCGACGCCTGCGGCCTGTTCGGCATGTTCTACGCCGTCCCGCTGGTGATGCTGCTGCGTGACGCCCCGCGGCAGATGTCGGCCGACGGTCGAATCGTGGCGCGAGCAACGGTGTCCGACGCGATGTTTTCGCTGCTGACCAACCTCTCTTTCATTCTGCTGGTCCTCTACTTCACGCTGCCGGCGCTCGCCGGGTGGGTCGTGCGGGACTGGATGCCCGCCATCCTGAAAGAACAATTCCACATCGGCCAGGGCCAGGCGGGCGTCTCGGCCGCGGTCTACTGGCAGGTGGCGGCGATTGTCGCGGCGATCTTCGGCGGCTGGCTGGCCGATCGCTGGATGCGCACCAATATTCGCGGGCGGATCTACGTCAGCGCGATCGGCATGCTGCTGATCATCCCGGCGATGTTCGGCGTGGGGAACGCCGGCTCGCTGGGGATAGCGGTAGCGTGCCTGGTCCTGTTCGGCCTGGGCTGGGGCCTCTTCGACGGCAACAACATGCCGATCCTCTGCCAGATCGTCCGCCCGGAACTGCGGGCCACCGGCTACGGCATCATGAACCTGGTGAGCATCAGTTGCGGCGGCCTCGCCGACTGGGGCTTCGGCCGGATGCGCGATGCGCAGGTGCCGTTGAACGTGATCTTCGGCGTCTTCGCCAGCGCGGCGATCGTCTCGGTCGTGCTCGTGCTGCTGATCCGCCCGCGGGCCGAGCTGGCGCGGGGGTGATGGGAGATCCGATGATGTCTGCCAGACTGGTTCGCACCGTTCTCGCAGGACTGCTCAGCGGTGCGGCCATCGGGCTCGTCGCCGGCGGATACGCCATCATTCTCACGGAGATCATCGTTCTGCACCGTGACGATTTCGCCACACCCCTCGCCTTCGAACAGACACAAGATCGGTTTCGACTGGTGCTGCTTGCTGCATTTTCGGTCGTATTTGCGGTTTCAGGTCCTTACATCGCAGCCGGATCTTACGGCCCGTGGTTGCGCGACGCGATTTGCGGCGCCGTCTGCGGCGCGATGCTCGTAGTCGGTCTCACTCTCTTCTTCGCATTCGTGACGAATGAGCAGCCTTTCAACCGGTTCGTGGGATCGGAGAGCCGTTGGATTGATCGGGGGCGACTGTACGGCGTCCCCGCAGCGCTGCTGCTCGGCCCGCCGCTCGGGATAATCGCAGGCCGGCGGTTCCGCAAATCGACGTTGAACGCTACGCCTCGGATCGATCATCCGTAAGGCAGTCGGCTGCGAGATTGGAGATTCCATCATGATCTGGTGATCGGCGCGGCGACTACCGCTGCTCGCAATCCTCCAGCAGCGCCATCACTGCCCAGGCCGTCGCCGCGCACGACAGGAACTGGTCGTTCCCGTGCGGGAAACCCGATTCGAAATACTTCTGGAACGGCTTGCTGCGGGAGACGACGTGCCACGAGCCGTCCGGCTGCCGCGATTTCAGCAGCCAGCTCAGGCCGCGCTGGTAGGCCGGATCGGTCGACGGCAGTCCGCCGGCCTCGCAGAGCGCCACCAGCGCCGTCCCTGTGGCGTAGGCGTCGGACTGCGTGGCGTGCTCGGGTTCGCCCGCGTCGAGCTGCGACCAGCCGCCGTCCGGGTGCTGCTTCGCCAGCAGTTCCTGAGCGGCCTGCTGCCGGTCTTCCGCGGATGCCCCGGCGACCTGCAGGGCTTTCAGGCGGAAGACGCGGTCTTCGGTCTCCTTCGGTTCTGCCTGGCGGAGCCATTCCAGGACCTGCGTCCGCCGGGCGGCGATGCGCTCCTGCTGGCCTGCAGTTCCATAGGCTGCCAGCCCTGCGAGCGAGACGTAGGTCGTCGTGAACGCGCTCCCCTCCGACGGCGGCCGGCGGGTCCCTCCCAGCCAGTGATCGCGGTCTTTGTGGCGGAACAGCAGATACTCCGCCACGGCCCCGGTGGTCTCATCGGGCTGCCAGCCGGCCGCCTGCAGCGTGACGAGCGCATAGCCGGCCATATTCGCCTGGCCTCCCTGTCCCTGTCCGTCGCGGTACTTCTGGCGGTTGCTGTCCAGGAACGCGGCGATCGCCTCGGCCTGCAACGTGATCTCCTCTTCGTCGACCGCGAATCTGCGCGACCGGGCCTTCACGAGCGCCATGACCGTCAACCCCTGGTTGTGGCAGGCGAAGCAGTCGCGCGCGTCGAGATGACCTTTCGCGGCCAGCGTCAGCAGTTTCAGCGACGGCTCGATGATCGGGCGCAACTCGGCATCGGTCAGCGCCGGCTCTGCGGCGGAGCAAGGCCACGCGATAGCCAGCCAGCCAATCAATGGGAGAAATCGCATCTGAACATCCCTCACTGGAGGAATCGGCCAGCATAAGCCTCCACGAACTCTCATCCCAGTTAAAAACACGAAGTCCGGGCCTTCGCGAAGACGCTCCAACCGCCGGCACGCCGTTTCCGCGTCATTTCTCTCTTTTCCGTGACTTCCGTGCCCTTCGTGGTTCCCTCTGCTCTTTTAGATTCGCGTTCATTCGTGCGATTCGTGGTCACCCCTCTTTTTTCCGTCTTCCTCTGCGGTCTCCTCTTCCTCCGCGTCTTTGCGAGAGGAGAGGTCTTCCCTCCCTTGCCCAACGCAACGCCCTCCCGATACACTTCCCGCTGCGCCGGGACTCCGATTTCCGCCGTAACCTGAACTGCCGCTTGAGGATTGATGCATGTCCGTTTTGTCGTCCGACGCCGCCGCGGGGTGGCATGCGCTCGCCGATCGCGTTCTGACCGGCCACGCGCTGACCGTCGAGGAAGGCCTCGCCATTCTGCACAGCTCCGACGACGAGCTGCTGGATCTCCTCTCCGCCACCTATCGCGTCCGCCGTCGGCATTTCGGGCACAAGGTGCACCTGTACTTCCTGCAGAACGCCAAGAGCGGCCTCTGCCCGGAAGACTGCGGCTACTGCTCGCAGTCGAAGATCTCCGACGCGCCGATCCCCAAGTACGCGCTGCTCAACGAGACCAAGCTGATGGAGGGGGCCGCCCGGGCCGTCGAAAGCAAGTCCCGGACCTACTGCATCGTCGCCTCCGGCCGCGGGCCCTCCAACCGCGAAGTCGAGCACATCGCGAAGACCGTCGAGAAGATCAAGTCGACCTACGGCCTGCACATCTGCTGTTGCCTGGGACTGCTGGAGCCGGACCAGGCCAAGCGGCTCAAAGAGGCCGGCGTCGATCGGATCAACCACAATCTGAACACCAGCCGGAACCACTATCCGGAAATCTGTACGACGCACACCTACGACGACCGCCTGGCGACGCTGAAGACCTGCAAAGACGCGGGGATGGAGCTCTGCAGCGGGCTGATCGTCGGCATGGGCGAGACCGAGCGCGACCTGGTCGACGTCGCCTTCGAGCTGCGGGCGCTGGAAGTGAAGTCGATCCCGGTGAACTTCCTGCACGCGATCGACGGGACGCCGCTGGAACAGAAGGGGGAGCTCGATCCGCGGGCCTGCCTGCGGGCCCTCTGCCTGTTCCGTCTGGCCAATCCGACGGTGGAGATTCGCGTCTCGGGCGGCCGGGAAGTCAACCTGCGGTCGATGCAGGCGATGAGCCTGTACGCGGCGAACTCGATGTTCGTCAGCGACTACCTGACGACCAAGGGCCAGCCTGCCGAGGACGACTTCCGCATGGTCGAAGACTTGGGTTTCGAGGTGGTCATCGGCGACCACGAAGCCTACGAGATGTGGAAGGCCAGCCGGATGGAAGCGGAGGCGGTCACGGTGTAGGGCCGGGCGCCCCCGGCCGAATTGGTTTCAGATGGGGGTTGCGGAGGCAGGTTCCGCGTGCACTAATGGGGCACCAGAACCAACCACGCCCCTTTCGGGACCATGCGCCAATGGCTTCGCAGACGGCTCCATCTCGGATTCGAGAGATTGCCGCGATGCAGAAGCAACTGCGATGGATCATTGTCGCTGCGATCGCGTTCATCATGGTCAGGGCCGGCTTCGTCCTGAATACCACGAAGTTCGACCCACAGACCGTTGTAGCGGCCGTCAGGGCCATTCCGGCGTTGGCGATCCTGCTGGCGATCGTGCAGATCGTCGCCGTGGTTCGCCTGTGTCTGGCGCTCGAAGACGGCTGGATGACACTCTTCTACGCGTTCACAATGCTGCTCGTTCCTTGCATCTCGCTGCTGTTTCTTCTGATTTTGAACGACCGAGCCACCAAGCGACTCTTGAAGGCGGGGATCCCGATCGGACTGCTCGGTGTACGCTGGTCAGACGTGGAGAACTACAGGAGCGACGGAGCCGCCATCACCTGCCCGGCCTGCGGCGAACCGATCGCGGACGACGCAAAGATCTGCCCGATGTGCGGGGCGGAAGTGTAGGGCCGGCTTCGCCCGGTTGAATGTGGGGCTCCGATGCCCTCAGGGGAAGAGTCATTGCCGTTGGAACAATCTGATGCGCTGATTGTTCGGACAGACTTTGAACAAATCAGCCTTCACCAGGAGGATCGGCGGCATGGCGATACCCCTCTCTCGTTGCCAACTCATCACGCTCGCCGCCGCTCAGAGAGAATTGCTTCGGGCGGTGCTGGCCGGCACGCTCTACCACGTTGGCATCCTGGTATTCATCGGAGTATTCGTCGGACTGTTTAAAGAAATCTCGTCCCAAACCATCGTTGCCTTGGCGTTCGGCCTCGCCGTTCTGGCGGTTTGCGTCCCCATCCTGCAGATTCTCTCCGTCGCTAGAATTTCTCGCGCGATGCAGGAGAATCTGAGCACTGCGATCGTCTTCGGACTGCTGATGCTTCTTCCATTTCTCTCACTGATTGTCCTGCTTACCCTGAATGGAATGGCCACCAAGCAGTTCCAACAGGCCGGCATCCGAGTCGGACTGTTCGGCGCTAACCGGTCAGACATCAGAAACTACGCGGAATGAGAGGCAATGGATTCGCGCCCGGCCCTACTTCAGCTCAAACGCTCCCAGCAGGCCCTGGTGAGCTTTTTCCGCGTCCTGCGGCCCCACCACCACGCCGATGCGGGTTTCGCTGGTGTTGACCATCTGCACGTTGACGCCCGCTTCGCCCAGCGCCCAGAACATTCGCTCGCCGACGCCCGTGTGGCTGCGAAGGCCGATGCCCATCACCGACAGCATCGCGATTTCCTTTTCGTAGGACAGCGACGCACCGGGCCAACGTTCGATGACTTCGCGGAGCAGCAGCAGGCAGCGTTCCAGATCCTGCCGGGGAACCGTAAACGACAGGTCCGCCTTGTGAGCGTGCGTCATGTTCTGGACGATCATGTCGACCATCACGCCCCCCTCGGCGACCGCCGTAAACACTTCCGCCGCGACGCCCGGATCATCCGCCAGGTGCCGGACGGTGATCCGCGACTGGTGCGTATCGAGATCGACTTCGCTCACGACGATGTCTTCCATGCTCGCCAGCCGGGAAACGACGTCCCGCTCCAGTTCGTCCCGGCTCAGGTTCAGTGCGCTCGATCCGACGTCCCGCTGGGCGTAGCCGATGCTCGGCGCAAACGCAGTGTCCCGATGCAGCGCGAAGCCGGCATGCACCGCATTGAGCGCCTGGACCGACTGATCGCGATCGACCAGCACCGAGATTTTGATCTCGCTGGTCGTGATCATCACGATGTTCACCCCTGCGTCGGACAGCGACTTGAACATCTGGGCGGCAACGCCCGTGTGGGTCCGCATCCCGGCGCCGACGACCGAGACCTTGGCCACGTTCGTACCGTGGTGGACTTCGCCAGCACCGAGCTGCCTGACGGCCTCCTCGGCCGCGGTCAGCGCATCCGCGAGGTCGTCCTGCGGCACCGTGAACGAAACTTCCGCGACGCCCGCCTCGGCGACGTCCTGGATCACCATGTCGATGGCAATCTTGCGGGCGGCCATCGTGGCGAACAGGGCATTCAGCACGCCGGGCCGGTCGGGCAGCCGGCGGAGGTTCACAATCGCCTCGTTCTTAACGAGGGCCACGCTGCTGACGACTGGGACGTTCTCGTCGAGCTGCGGCGCGATGAGAGTTCCTTCACCTTCCGCATAGGCGGGGCGGACCTGCAGCGGCACGCGGTACTTCTTCGCGAATTCGATCGACCGAGAATGCATCTTGCCTCCGCCGAGGCTGGTCAGCTCCAGCATTTCGTCGTACGAAATCCGGGTCAGCTTTCGCGCTTCCTTTACAGCCCGCGGATCGGTCGTATAGATGCCGTCGACGTCGGTATAAATCTCGCAGACATCCGCCTGTAGCACCGCCGCCAGCGCCGTCGCCGTCGTGTCGCTCCCTCCGCGGCCGAGGGTCGTAATATTGAAGTCGTCGTCGATCCCCTGAAATCCCGCAGCAATCACGATCTTACCGGCGTCGAGCGCCGCCCGGATGCGATCGGTGCTGATCCGCCGGATGCGGGCCTTGGTGTAGGTCGAGTCCGTGAAAATGCCGATCTGATAGCCAGTTAGGCTGATGGCGGCTTCGCCCAGTTCCTGGACGGCCATCGCCATCAGGGCGACCGATTCCTGCTCGCCGGTCGCCAGCAGCATGTCCATTTCGCGCGGGGGCGGGTTGTCGGTGATCTGGCGGGCGAGGTCGATCAGCTCGTCGGTCTTGTCGCCGCGGGCGCTGACGACCACGACCACCTGTTTGCCGGCCCGCTTGGCGTCGACGATTCGCTGAGCCGCATTCCGAATCCGCGAGGCGTCGGCCACGCTGCTGCCGCCGAACTTCTGCACGACAATCGCCACAATCCCGTCCTTCTCACAATCCCGCAACTGACGCCGCCGGGGCGGGAAAACGTCTCCACGCGCCGGCGTCAGGGGGAAAAGATAGCAGAGGAGGCGAGTTCACGACACGTTCACGCGACGTGGAATCCGGGAGAATCGACGCTGAATCGGGGAACGGCGCCGAGAAAACCGGCCGACGGCGGGACGAATTCGCGTTTCGGCATCCCATTGAACCGACGGTCCTCCTTGCCGCTGGCCGGCATGCCGGGATATTCTGAAGAACTGGCCCGACGGGGCGGGATTCCGACAACCGAACCTGTTGAAACGCGGGGACTTGGAGCGAGTCCGCCGTGGGGCCTGGAATCGTTCAGAAACGAGGATGGATTGACGATGCTGACCTACGAATACTTCTGTCAGGCGAACGAAAAGACGGTGGAAGTCGCCCACAGCATGCGGGATTCGATCGCCACCTGGGGCGAACTCTGTCAACGGGCCGGCATTGAGCCCGGCTCGACGGCGTCAGACGCTCCCGTCGAGCGGTTGATCTCCGGAGGAGCGATGGCGATCGTCAGCGGCGGCACGCCGAGCAGCCAGGCGGCTCTGCCGACGCTGCCGATGGGAGGCGGCTGCTGCGGCCGGCCGAGCCAGTGCGGGCATCACTGAGCCCGGAAGCACCGGCTGGAATGCCTGTGGCGCCCGGAGCCCTGTGGAACGCGGGAAGTTGAGAGCACGATGACAGTGGCATTTGATGTGTCGGAACTGGCGGACGTCCTGTGGGGCTGGATCAGACCCCGCATCCCGGAAGCCGCCTGGACTTGGCTCCAGGAACGCCGGACCGCGGTCGCGTCCGGCGACCGCAAGTCGCTCTACCTGGCCTTCGGCCTCACGCCGCGCAAGACCGGCAAGGACGATCTGGCGCTGACGGAAAGCGAACTGGAGCAGGCCCTGTCGGCCCGACCGGGCTGGCATCCGACCGGCTGGACCGTCGACCAGGCGGCCCGCCTGGCGCTGCTCCTCTCACTGCCGGAGATGGAAGCCGCCGAGTACGTCGGCACGCTGGATCAGCTTTTCGCCACGGGAGAGGTGCACGAGCTGCTGGCTCTGTACCAGGGCTTGGGGCTCTATCCGCATCAGGCGGATTTTCAACTGCGGTGTGCCGAGGGGATTCGCTCCAACATTCGCGGCGTCTTCCTGGCGATCGCCCACGGCAATCCGTACCCGGCGGAGCAGCTCGGCGAGGACCCGTGGAACCAGCTCATCCTGAAGTGTCTGTTCGTCGGCACGACGCTCGAACCAGTGGTCGGCATCGACCAGCGGTCCAATCCCGCTCTGGCCCGAATGCTGACCGATTTCGCCCACGAACGCTGGGCCGCGAAACGCCCCGTCAGCCCGGAATTGTGGCGCTGCGTCGGTCCCCATGCCGATGACGGCATGTTGGCGGATCTGCGGAAGGTCCTGACGACAGGGAGCGAGGTCGAGCGTCACGCCGCCGCCCTGGCCCTGGCGAGCTGCCCGCGGCCCGAAGCGGCTCAAATCCTCAAAGAAGCGCCGGAGCTGGAAGAGGGCGTGCGGAACGGGGCGATCACCTGGAGCAAAGTGGCCGCCCAGGTCGCCTAACCAACAAGGAATCGTGCGATGCCTCTGACCATCACCGACGAAGAACTGCAGGCCGCAGGCGTCAGCGCCGAGGAAGCACGGCTGGAGCTGGCCTGCCGGCTGTTTCAGGCCGGCAAGCTCGACCTGTGGCCCACGGCGCAACTGGCCGGACTGACGCGGGTGCAGATGGAGGAGGCGCTGCACGATCGGAAGATCCCGATTTACACGATCACATACGAAGAACTTCAGAAGGAGCTGCGCGTGCTGGACCAGATGAGGGCCGATCGTGCCGCCGCTTGTGGTCAGTGACACGTCTCCACTGCGCGCCCTCGTATTCCTTGGGCGGATGGACATCCTCGAATCGATGTTCGAGCAAATATACGTTCCACCCGCGGTCGTGACCGAATGTCGCTCAGGCCGCTCCCCGTTTCTCTTCGATGTTTCGTCCTACGAGTTCGTCGAAGTGATTGCACCTTCCAATTCCGAACGGGTCGCCGAACTCAAACTGCGGCTTGATGCAGGTGAGGCTGAAGCTATTGCCGTCGCGGAAGAACTGGGAATTCGCAGCCTCCTGATCGACGAGCACCGCGGACGAATGGAGGTGGAGCATCTGGGACTGCATGCGATTGGAACTGTCGGCCTGTTGATCAACGCAAAGCAAAACAATCTCGTTACCGCTGTACGGCCGCTGCTGTCCCGACTTCGCGAAGAATTGAACTTTTATCTGTCTGAACAGTTCATCGAACAAGCCTTGAAAGCGATCGGCGAAGCCTGAAATCGCCTTCGACTGGAGAACGAGCGGCAATGCGTTTCATCGACCCCCACATCCACATGGTTTCCCGCACCACCGACGACTACGAGGCGATGGCCGCCCAGGGTGTCGTCGCGGTCATCGAACCCGCCTTCTGGCAGGGGCAGCCCCGCACGGAAGTCGGGACGTTCAAAGACTACTTCTCGATGCTCGTCGGCTTCGAGCGGTTCCGGGCCGCCCAGTTCGGCATCCGGCACTACTGCACGATGGGGCTCAACAGCAAGGAGGCCAACAACGAGCCCCTTGCCGAGCAGGTGATGGACCTGCTGCCGCTGTTCTGCACGAAGGAAGGGGTCGTCGCCATCGGTGAGATCGGCTACGACGACCAGACCCCGACCGAGGAGAAATTCTTCCGGCTGCAGCTCGAACTGGCCAAGGAAGTCGGCCTGCCGGTGCTGATCCATACGCCCCACCGCAATAAGAAGCAGGGGACGTTCCGCAGCATGGACGTCATCGAAGAACACAACATCCAGCCGCACATGGTCGTGATCGATCACAACAACGAGGAAACCTGCAAAGAGGTCCTCGACCGGGGTTACTGGTGCGGCTTCACGATCTACCCCAAGACCAAGATGGGGAACGAGCGGATGGTTGAAGTCGTCCGGCAGTACGGCAGCGAACGGGTCATCATCGACTCGTCCGCCGACTGGGGCGTCTCCGACTCGCTCGCCGTCCCCAAGACCGCCCGGCTGATGCTCGAACGGGGAATCGCCGCCCCGGACGTCGAACTGGTCTGCTACAAGAACGCGATTGCCGTCTACGCCCAGAGCGGCCAGTTCAGCGAAGACGACTGGCTCAACCCGCCCCCGGTCGACCAGCGCTCGCTCTTCGAAGGCAACAGCGTCCTCCGCGGCGGCCAGACGCCGAAAATCGAAGAACCGGACAAGGAAGAGGGAATCATCCGGTAGCCCGGTCGGCCTCTCACCGGAGAAGAGAAGAAGTTTTCACCGCAGAGACGCGGAGGACGCGGAGAAGACAATCAGGAAAGTGAAAAGTGAGTATTGAGTAGTAATGAGTGCAAAGCAACAGAGAACATGATCCGCAGCCGGGTAGCGACTTCTTCATTTTGCACTTCTCACTCACCACTACTCACTTTTCACTTTCCTCAATCTTCTCCGGCGTATTCTCCGCGCCTCCGCGGTAAAGTTCTCTTCGTCCTCCACTTCACGCAAACGGCAGCGGCTCGTACTCGCCCCCCAGGATCTCCGCCGATCGCACGCCCAGCCATTTGTCGAGCAGCGTCGCGTAGACCCGGCGGAAGTCGGTTGTGAATTTCTGGTCGCCGTCGTCAAGGTCGGTCAGGCTCGGGAACTTGCCGCAGAAGCCCGGCGTCCCCGTTGGCGAAACGACGAACAGCGAAGAGGCCGCCCCATGGTCGGTCCCCAGGCTGCCGTTCTCCTTGACCCGCCGGCCGAACTCGGAAAACGTCGACAGCAGCACGCGATCCGCCAGGCCGTGACCGGTCAGGTCGGCATGGAAGGCGGCGATCGCGTTCCCCAGTTCGCCCAGCAGTGCCGCATGGCCTGGTTGCTGTTGCGAATGCGTATCGAAGCCGTCCAGGCCCACCAGATAGATTCGCGGCGGCAATCCGGCGCCAATCATCTGCGCGACGAGCTTGAGCTGGTTCGCCAGGTGCGTCGCCGGATACTCCTTCGCCGGAGAATAGCCGGCCGAAAGGCTCTTCAATCGCTCGGAACTGGTCACTGCGGTCCGCAGCGACTTTCGCAGGAAATCCAGCTCGCCACCCGGCTGTGCGCCAGTCGTTGACAGAATCTCATCGCGGGCTGACTTCAGTTTCCCCTGCAACCCGGAGGGCAACTGCGGATCGTTGAGGTGGTAGTCTTCGAGCCGCTTCAGCACCGGGACGTTGACCTGCCGGCTGACCAGCAGCAGCGGCAGCCGCTCCATTCCCAGCGCCAGCCCCTCGGCCCGCTCCGGATGATGCTGAAGTTGCCATTCGAGCGTCCGCCCCAGCCAGCCGTCCTGCGGCGTTGGATTCTCCGGCTGCGCGCTGTGCCAGATATCCATCGAACGGAAGTGCGACCGGTCGGGCTGCGGATAGCCCACCCCTTGCACGATCGACAGTTTCCCGGCGTCGTGCAGTTCCTTGAGTCCCGTCAGCGACGGGTGCAGCCCGAACTCGTCGTCGAGTTTCAGCACGGCCCCCTTGCCGATACCGATCCCCGGCCGCGCGCGGTGGTAGTCGTCGCTGGCATACGGCACAACGGTATTCAGCCCGTCGTTCCCCCCCGCCAGTTGCACGAGGACCAGCACCCGCTGGTCCGGCCCGGCGGCCGCCTGTTCCGCCGCGGCATGCAACCACTGCGGCGCCCGACCAACACCCAGCGTCACCGCGCTCGCTGCACCCAGTACGGACAGAAACTCGCGTCGCGTCGATTTGAGAGACATAGTCACCACTCCGCAAGGCTTTCGATGCATACTCGTTCCCAAGCTCTGCCTGGGAACGTCAATCTTCGACGCTCTGCGTCATGCTGTCTTCTTGTCTGAAAATAGTTCACAGAAGACGCGAGGTTGTCTGAAAATAGTTCACAGAAGACGCGAGGCGATTACATCAACTGATATTCAGGCGACTGCAACGCCAGTTGCAGCGCCGCCTGGCCGGCTTGGCTGTCGCCGGTTTGTGTCATCGTCCGGATCTGAGCGACCGTTTCCGCATCCGCCTCGCCGCCGAGAACGATCGACTGCAGAAACGCCACGGCCGAATCCGGCTGAGCAAGCTGGCCGCGGACGGCGTCGGTCAGGACGCCGAAACGACCGCTCGTGGCAACGTCCGTCGCCGCGTTGGCCCGCAGGATCAGCGTCGACGAGGTGATCCACAGTCGCTGACCGTCCCAGCCTTTGACCGACGGCGGGGCGAAGAGACTCTGCCCCAGTTCGGCCAGAGTCTGCGCGACCGGCTGCCAGCGAACGGCCTCCAACAGGCTGTGAGTCATGCCGAGGACAAAGTCGAGCGGCGACTTGATCAACGACCGACGATGACGGGCGTCGTAGAAGAGCTGCGACCGCGCCAGTTCATTCATTACCGGCCCGATCACCAGCCCGTGCAGCCGCAGTCGTTCGGCGACCGCGGTGATCTCCGCCTCGCCTGGTTCGGGCATGACGAATGTCCGCAACAGCTTGAACGCCAGATAGCGTGCACACGCCGGCTGCTTCAAGCACAGTTCGACGACTGAGTTGCCGTCGAACATTCCGGTTTCGCCGAAGATCGTCTTCGGGCGGGGATCGTGCTGGTTGTCGTTGAACCAGAACTCGCCGTCGCGAAGCTGCCAGCCGCTGAAGGCGCGGGCCGCCTCCTGGATGTCCTTTTCCGAGTAGTTGCCAACCCCCAGGCTGAACAGCTCCATCACTTCGCGGGCGAAGTTTTCGTTCGGATGCCGCCGGCGGTTGGCTTCTCCATCCAGCCAGACCAGCATCGCCGGGTCGCGCGCCATGCCGCGCAGCAGCTTCGCAAACGAACCGGACGCCTCCGACCGCTGCAGGTCGTTCTGCCTCAGCATCAGCGAGACCGATCGGACTTTCTCCTGCGAGGTGGCGAAGTGGTTGTGCCACAGCAGCGTGAGCTTCTCGGTCAGCGGGTTGGCAGAATGCACCATCCGGTACAGCCACCAGACCTGCAGATCGCTCAGATTTCCCGTGGCGACGGCCGTTGTTCGAAGGACGCCATCGACTTCCTGAAACTCCGCCGATTCCGGCTGCGGTGAAAGCAACCGATCGAGCGTCGCCTGGCGACCGGCCGCCACCGCCTGTTTCAGTTGATCCGGCGAATACCCGAACTGCAGCCGACGGAGCGTATGCGCGGCATCGGCCAGCGTCCACCGCGTGGAATCCGCAACCGGCGCCAGCATCCCTTGTGGAGGAGCAAGACTCGGCATGGTTACCACCCTCCCTGGAAGCGCCAGACGTACCCGTCCGGCTGCAGCGTCGACGACAGCGAGACCGGCCGCAGGCGGCGGAGCAGATTCAACGCGTCGTTGAGACCGTTCGCGGCCTGGTCGGCCGACCGGCCGTCCTGCACGGCCTTCGCCTCGATGATCGCCCGATTGGACTCCAGCAGATCCGCAACCACCGCCGGAACGACCTCAAACGACCAGTCCGGCCGGTCCGCCGCTTGGCCTGAAGAGGCTCCAGGCGGGCTCTGCATCGCATCAATCAACTGACGGCAGAGATCCTGGCTGGTCGCCATGATAAAGTGCCGTCCGACGCGGGCCGACGACGGCTGGAAGTTGAACGCGATCGGGAGATCGGCCCCCTTCGGCGTCTGCAGGTATTTCGCGTAAGAAAGCTGGACGTCTTTGTAGGTTTCCGAAGACATCACCCACGGAATCCGCTTCTCCTGCCCGGCCTGCAGATTGACCACCGCGGTGATCGTCTGAAACACCATCTGCAACAGATCCGAGGCCTGCTCGGGCTGTTCCAGCTCCACGATGATCGCCGTTCCGGGCAACTGCACTCCGGGGCGTCCTTCCAGATGAGCGAACGATTGCGGAGCCGAGATAATCTGCAGGCGCTTGCTGAACAGCGGCAGCACGTCGGCCCGGAAGTCTTTGCCGGGCATGAATGTGGCGAGCCCGGTTTCGAACTTGTCGAATTCCGGCAGAATCTGTTCGATCATCAGCGACTCGCGCTGGCCGTACCACGCAGCCCAGTCGCGGACGATCGAAATGCTGGCCGCCTGTGGCCCGAGACGCGTCTGCAGATCGGTCGGGACCGGCGGCAGAAGTGTCTGGTGAGCGGCATCGATTTCCGCCGGCTTGCCGGGGACGAACGCCTCCAGCCCCCACGAGGATTCGCCCAGGTCGAGCGTCGCCGTCAGGTAGTCGGCGTGAGACACATACTCGACAACGCCCCCCAGGAGCAACGACGCCAATGGATTGTCGAGTTTGTCCGGCAGCAGGCGGTCCTGTTGCAGCAGTTCGCGAATTCGATCGTAGTCCGCCCAGGCTTCGAGCTTCGTGTCTCCCCGGTCCGAGTGCCGGGCTTTCTTCCAGGCCTCGGACGCGGCGAGGTTCCCGCCGGCATCCGACCGCAGAGCGGCTTCGACCTGATCCACCAGCGATCGCTGGTTGCTGACTGCGATCCAGCGGTCCTGCAGGATCATCGCCGAGCCGTCGACGTTCACCAGCCGCAGGCCGCCGCCGTCGATCTCTTCGGTCTTCACTTTGTCGGCAGTGAGCTGCACCAGCGGTTCGAGACGGGTGCGGATATGGGTGGCAATTTCGGGGGACTCGGTCCGAATCAACCCCAGCACGACCGGCTTGTCGCCACTCTCGGGAGCGTAAACTCCGACGATCCAGCGGTCGCCGATCAGGTCGCGGGTCATCGACCAGAGGTCTTTGCCGTACTGGACCTGGGCCACGGCGATTCCGCCGCGGACCTTTCGCCCCTGCGGGGAGTCGATGAACTCCTTGTAGTTCGGACTGGCGAGGATCGCCTTGACCAGCTCGGACTCCTCCAGCCGGGTCACCACCTCGCTCCAGCCGCGGCCCTCCAGCGTGCCAACCGCCCCGGCGGGCAGATAGCGGGACAGGGACTCGTCAGACGCATGAACGGCCGGTAGCGTCAGCAGAACCGCGAACAGGGTCGCGCACCAGCAACGAAACAGGGACAGCATGGCAGAAACTCCCGGCGAGACAGGTCTCAGGCAGAGTGGACTGCATTGAGATACCCGCACGACACCGGGGGAGTTTCAGTCGATTGATCTGATCCCGACGTTGGTTTGCATGCGGGTTTCTACCGCCCTCTGCGTTCGCGGGCATACCGCACCCGGCAGCCGCGGGCGATCGTTTCCGTCACTTCAGGCTTCCTCCCGGCCAGCGCGGCAGCGATCGCCTCCTCGACATACCGCCGCTCGACCTTGTCGGCGTCTGTCTTGTCGTCCATCGCCCCCATGTAGACCAGCTTCCGGTCTCGGTCGAAGACGTAGAACTCCGGCGTAAAAATCGCCCCGAAGTCCTTCGCGATCTTCTGGGATTCGTCGTACAGGTAGTGAAAGGCGAACTTCTTCGCCTTCACCCGCTCGGTGAGGGCGTCGAGCTGGTCCTCCGGCACGCGGTTCACGCAGACCGGAACGATCGCCACCCGGCCCTCCCCAGCATAGCGTTCGGCCAGAGCCTGGATCCGCCCCTCGTAATCGGTTGCCGTCGGGCAGCTCACACAGGTGAAGACCACCACGATAACGTCCCGGTCCTTCAGGTCCGCCAGACCGTGCGATTTGCCATCAGTCCCCGGCAGTTCGGCCCAGACCGGAGCGGGATCGCCGATGCTGAGCACCTCGTTGTACTCACCTGCGTTCCCGGAGCCGGCAGCCAGCAGACAGGCCGCGACCGCAGCAAACAGATGGCGAAAATTGAGCATTCCAGGCATCTCCGATAGCCAGTCCGCGACATTGATTCAAGCCGCGTCAGGAGTTACATCAACTGGACTCTCTGATAAAACCGGATCGGAACATTGATTGCAAGAGGCGACTGGGGCATTTCCGACCCCGATCTGGCGATCTTGTCCGAAAGTTCACGGCCCGGACGAAAAACTGGGATTGCGGAACTTGCCGGGCATGGTACTTTATTCTCTGATTTCCGGCTGAGCCGCGGCGCTCAACGAGTGCGCGCCGCAGGGACTGTTCACCCGCCCAGATGCCCACCTGCTCCCGCAAATTCCGCCAAAAATTTACCGCCGATCTGTTTCCATTTTGAGTCCTGGTTCGGAACCAGTCAGGGATTGTGTTTTCATGGCTCGCCGTAACGACATCCGTAACATCGCCATCATCGCACACGTTGATCATGGAAAGACGACGCTGGTCGACTGCCTCATCAAGTCCAGCGGCCAGTTCCGCGACTCGCAGGTGCAGCAGGACTGTATCCTCGACTCCAACGATCTGGAACGCGAACGCGGCATCACCATCCTCGCCAAGAACATCGCGCTCAACTACAACGGCACGAAGATCAACATCATCGACACGCCCGGCCACGCCGACTTCGGCGGCGAAGTCGAACGCGTGCTGAGCATGGCCGACGGCGCCATCGTCCTGGTCGACGCCTTCGAAGGCCCCCGTCCGCAGACCCGCTTCGTGCTCAAGAAGGCCCTCGAACTCGGGCTGCAGCCGGTCGTGGTCGTCAACAAGATCGACCGCCCCGATGCCCGTCCTCAAGACGTGCTGTCGGAAACCTTCGACCTCTTCGTCGAACTGGGCGCCGACGACAAGACCCTCGACTTCCCCTACATCTTCGCCAGCGGCCGGGCCGGCTTCGCCACCCACGACCCCGAAGTCAACACCGGGACCATCCAGCCGCTGCTCGACATGATCATCGAGCAGGTGCCGGGGCCGGAAGTCAATGAAGACGGCCCGCTCCAGATGATGGTCACCTCGCTGTCCTACTCCGAATTCGTCGGCCGCATCGCCACCGGCCGCATCGCCAGCGGTTCGGTCAAGCCCGGCCAGAAGGTCGTCCTGACCAAGTCGGACGGTTCGCTGAAAGCCGAACAGATCGTCGGCGTCGAGATTTTCGACAAGCTCGGCCGCCTGCCGGTGGATGTCGGTACTTCGGGTGACATCGTCGCCCTCGTCGGTCTGACCACGCCGGAGATCGGCGATACGGTCACTCTGCCCGACAATCCCCAGGCGCTCCCCCGCATCGCGGTCGACGAGCCGACGCTGTCGATGATGTTCACGATCAACAGCTCCCCGTTCGCCGGCCAGCCCGGCGGCGGCAAGTATCTGACCAGCCGCCACCTTCGCGCCCGGCTGATGCGCGAACTCGAATCCAACGTCGCCCTCCGCGTCGAAGAAATGGGCGACCGCGACGCCTTCCAAGTCTCCGGCCGTGGCGTGCTCCACCTCGCCGTCCTCATCGAAACGATGCGCCGGGAAGGCTACGAGCTGTCGGTCGGCAAGCCGCAGGTCATCCGCAAGCAGATCAACGGCAAGTGGCACGAGCCGTTCGAAGTCCTCGATATCGACGTCCCCACCGCCGAAGTCGGCGGTGTGATGGAAGTCGTCGGCAACCGCCGGGGCGAGGTCGTCCACATGCACAGCAACGACCTGGGAACGACGCACGTCGAATTCTCGATTCCCGCCCGCGGACTGATCGGCATCCGGACGAAACTCCTCAACGCCACACGCGGCGAAGCGATTATTCACCACCGGTTCGAAGCCTATAAGCCGGTGGAAGGAGAAGTCCCCCACCGCCAGAACGGCGTGCTGATCTCCCAGGAACGCGGCAAAGTGGTCGGTTTCGCCCTGTTCAAGCTGCAGGAGCGGGCCGAAATGTTCGTCGCTCCGGGCGACGAAGTTTACGAGGGGATGATCGTCGGCGAGAACTCGCGCGACAACGATCTCGTCGTGAATCCGATCAAGGAAAAGAAGCTGACCAACATGCGGGCCTCGGGCTCGGACGAAAACATCCAGCTCAAGCCCCCCCGCCGGCTGTCGCTGGAAGCCGCCCTCGAATACATCGAGGACGACGAGTATGTCGAGGTCACGCCCCAGATCATCCGCCTGCGGAAGGCCCGCCTGACGGAGCAGGAACGCAAGCAGCAGTCCCGCGCCACCGCCGGAGCCGGAGTCTGATTCGCCTGCGATGGAAACAGTGATTGGAACGAGAGCCCCCGTGAGTCATCATGGGGGCTCTTCGCTGCGCGGACCTTCAGGAGACAGCCGATGATCGCCGTGATCGCCCACGACCAGCGCAAGCCGGAAATGCTGGAGTTCGTCCGCAGGCACCTCGCCTTCTTCCAGAAACAGTCACTGGTCGCCACCGGCCATACGGGGAAGATGATCCAGGAAATCCTCGGCGTCCCCGTCGAGTGCGTCGTCCACGGCCCGGACGGCGGCGACTTGATCATCGGCGGTCGCGTTGCCGAGGGAAAAGTCGAAGCGGTCCTGTTCTTCCGCGACCCGCTGACCGCTCAACCGCACGAACCCGACGTCACCGCCCTGATGCGCGTCTGCGACGTCCATCGCATCCCCCTGGCGACAAACCTTGGCACGGCGGAAGCCGTGGTCGAGATGTTCGAACGACAGGGAGGCGCGGGCTGAGTCTGCGAAGAGACATGCCCAGTCTTCTCCGAAGTACGATGGACGTCCTCGTCCGTCGACCTCTTCGAGAGAGCGAGAATCTCATCGCGACGGACGAGAACGTCCGCCGTACAGGCGGCCCCACGGTCTCCCGGCGATGACACTCTCCCCGTAGTCCGTCTCTGCGCTCTCTGCGTCTTCCTCTGCGCCTCTGCGAGAAATCCTCATTCTCCTGAGCCGCGCGATTTCCCCCGCACGTTTGACCATCCGGCCGGGCAGGGGGGATACTCGTGGAACGACATCCTGCATCCGCGACCCCTCTCACCTCTGGAGGATCGACACCCATGCGCCGCCCGGGATTTCTTCTTGCCGCACTCCTCTGCTTCAGTCCCGCACTGCTCTCTGCCGCCGAGCGCCCCAACGTCGTCATCATCATCACCGACGACCAGCGCTGGAATGCTTTGAGTCTCGCCGGCGACCCGAACCTGAAGACGCCGCACATCGACCGGCTTGCCAAAGAAGGGATCTGGTTCAAGAACGCCTTCTGCACCACGTCCCTCTGCTCGCCGAGCCGTGCGTCGATCCTGTCCGGCCTGTACGCGCACAGTCACAAAGTGGTCAACAACTTCACCGAGTACCCCGCCGCTCTCCCCAGCTTTCCCCGGCAACTGCAGGGAGCCGGATATGAAACCGCTTACATCGGCAAGTGGCACATGGGCGAGGACAACGACGAGCCCCGCCCCGGCTTCAACCACTTCATCACGCACAAGGGGCAGGGAAAATACTTCGACACGGCGTTCAACGTCGATGGCCAGGGAGCGAAGGTCTTTCCCGGCTACTACACGCACGTCGTGACGAAAATGGCCCTCGACTGGATCAACAAGCCCCGCTCGCAGCCCTTCCTGCTGATGCTCGGCCACAAGGCCCCGCACAGCTTCTACACCCCCGAGCCAAAATACGCCCACGTCTTCGACGACGTGAAATTCGGCTACCCGCCCTCCGCCTTCCAGCTCGACGACAAGCCGGAGTGGTTCAAGACCCGGCTCAACACCTGGCACGGCATCTACGGGCCGCTGTTTGACTTCCGCAAGAAGTTCCCCGACTCCAGCCCGGAAGCGGTCAAGGACTTCGATGCGATGACCCGCTCCTACCTGGCCACGCTGATCAGCGTCGACGACAGCGTGGGACAGCTCTACGCCGCCCTGGAGAAGTCCGGCCAGCTCGACAAGACGGTGATCATCTTCACGACCGACAACGGCCTGCTCAACGGCGAACACGGCATGGTCGACAAGCGGACGGCCCACGAGCCGAGCATTCGCGTCCCCCTCATCGTCCGCTATCCGGGTCTGACGCCGGCCGACAAGCCGAAGGTCGTCGAAGAAATGATCCTGCATACCGACATGGCCCCGACAATCCTGGAACTGGCCGGCGCGCTTCCGCTGCCGGGCATCCACGGCCGTTCCTGGGCGACGCTCGCCCGGGCCGGCGACCCGACCTGGCGACGGAGTTTTCATTACGAATACAACTACGAGAAACAGTTCCCCTATACGCCAAACGTGCGGGCGGTCCGCAGCGACCGCTGGAAGTACATCCATTACCCGCCCGGCGACGGCACTCCGGACACCCACCTGGCGGAGCTGTACGACCTGCAAAACGACCCCGAGGAATCGAAGAACCTGATCAAGCTCCCCGAGTACGAAGACCGCCTGAAATCCCTGAGCGCAGAACTGGAACGTCTGCTGAAGGCGACGGGGGCCGATCCGGACCAGATGCCGAAGGACGAGGGAATCAAGCAGGAGCTGCCGGATTTGAAGATTCGGTGATCGCACTGGTTCCCAGGCTCTGCCTGGGCTGCGCGAAATCGTCAATTGTTGGCGGTCCCGGTTGATCCGGCTTTTGTTCCTGGAAGGACGGGGAGGGCCTGGCGGCGCTGGGCTGTCAGCGACTTGCCTAAGTGGTCGTCGATCCACGCGAGCAGGTCGCGATGCCGCACGGCGTTCAGGGCTTCGCAGATCTTTTCCTCGCTGATCCGCACGACCGACGCGGCCATCCCCAGAATCAGTTTCGTAAAGCCGCCGCGGCTGTGCTGGCCCTGCAAACGCTTGCCCTTGCCGATCAGCGATTCCAGCACTTCGCTGCTGGCCGGCAGACTCTGTCCGGGGAGCACGCCGCTCGACTGCTCGCTCACGAACTCCACCAGCCGCGCCGCCGCACGCTCACCGGCAGGCGTTCGGGCCACCGTCTCCAGTTGCCGGCGCAGCGTCTCGCCGGCGGCGGCGTGGTAGCCCGCCACGCGCAGGAACTCCAGCATGTGGTCCTTGACCGCCTGCAAGTCGTTCCAGTCCACGAGCGCCTCCCGGAAGTCGCGGATCCAGCCGAACTTCTCCTCGAGCCGCGTCAGGTCGAGACCCGCGGGACGTTCGGCCGCGGGCGTGTCGATCAGCCGCAGCATGCGGGCGCCCCAGCCGATCAGCGGCCCCAAGTTCAAGTAACGCCCTTTGACTTTCTGCGTGGGGGGAGCAAGGTGTCCGAGTTCCGTCTGCTTCACCCGTGGCTGCGTCTGCCCGCAGTGTTTGACGAACGCGATCCACCGCGGATCGGCGAGCAGTTCGTGCTTGAGCACGATCGCCGTCTTGTGGGCGATGTCGTGCAGCACCTGCGTCGTCGGGTGCTGTTCGCGGAAACGCTGAGCGCCGCCGAGAAGATCCGAACCCTCGTCGCTGAGGATGGCGGCCGGCACGCCGACCAGCCCGGCCGCAGCCGCGAGCTGCCGCTGGACGATCTCGCCGCTGGATTTTTCGACCGGCTGCAGCGCCAGCAGCGTCAGATCCTGGTGCGTCAGCGGCGCCGTCAGCGCTTTCCACGCCGACAATCGCAGCCCCGCGATGACCAGACACTTCCGCGACCCCAGTTGCAGCGTGTGGTCGACGAGGAACACCCAGTCGGCGGCGAATTCCTTGGGCCGCCGCAACTCGTGCAGTCCCAGCCGCAGCAGCCACGCTTCCGCAGTATTGGCCGCAGGAGCCCCCCGGAACTGGGGCAGGCTGTCCCGCAGCAGTTCGACCACCGCCCGGCAGCCGCGAAAGCTGACCGCTCCGGCCAGACAGAACTGCAACGTCAGGCCGATGGCCGCTGCCGAATACGCATGATGGGCCGGTCGGACGGCGTCCGGGAGGGGGCCAGGGGCTGCGTCGGCGACCCGGTCAGCGCCCGGATTTTAAGGCGGCGATCTCACGTTCCAGGTCCGCCGCGCGGCGTTCGGCCGCGGCGGCCCGCGTGCGCCACATCGCGCGGCTCTTCTCGACGGCGCGGGTCTGGTTCTGCAGGAGCTTGCAGGTTCGCTTCCACTGGCCGGACTTCGCCTTCCACCGATTGCGACTCCGCTCGAAGAACCGCACCAACTTGCCCGCCGGCGACGAATACCGGGCGACGGCTGTTTCGCTGGTTTCGCAGGTCATGACGTTCCTCCTTGAACAAAAAGCCCAGTGGAACAAAAACGCGACGATTCGCCGAGGCCAATTGCCCCTGAAAACGACGGATTTCGCGCAGCCCAGGCTCCGCCTGGGAACCGCCAGCCTTCGAGGCTCTGCCTCGCTCGGAGCGACATGCCGCGAGCGAGCCCGAGGGCGCAGAGCGTTCAAGGGCGACATTCCCAAGCAGGAACCCGGGGACGAGATTGCAGTTACCTCCGCCACGCCCATTGGCGGATTCAGCGAGTGCCACCAGAACTGTCAGAGCCTTCGCCCTGCTCCCGCTTCTGACGTTTCTGAAGGGCCTCTTCCAGCCCTTCGATGCGTCGTTCGAGGAACTGCTGCTCCTCGCACTGACGCTGGTTTTCGCGTCTGAGCTGGTGGAGCTCGTTCTCCACTTTCGCCTCTCTCATCTGACGGGGCATGCCGCAATTCCCACCGCCGGCAACGAACGGAGCAAAACTTGCAACAAGCAGCAGAGAGATCCGGCGCGACCGCATGGAACAGACTCCGGCCCACGAGAGGGGTTCAGCGGAGCTGATGTTAGCGGTTTAGCGCAAACGGCTAAAGAGGTCCTCGGGCGCCCGCCCTTCGCCGACGCAGAGCATGCACCCTCACTACCGCGCCCCCCTTAACACCGCCCGCTGGTTCAGATGATCCAGAATCACCCCCGCCAGCGGGCGCCGCGTGTCGACCTGCACCCGCTCGATCTTGTTCCGCTGGCAGATCTCGTCGAGCTGCGCGACGTACCGGCCGAACGATTTCAGATACGCCGCCCGGATCTCCTGCGGGCTCGTCAGGTACTCTTCAACCGCCTCCAGCCCCTGAAACTTCACCATCCCGTCGAACTCGAAGGCGATTTCGTCGTGGTGCAGAATGTGGAACAGGACCACTTCGTGGCGCTGGTAGCGCAGCCGCTGAACCGCCTCTTCCAACCCCGGCAGATCGCCGAAGAAGTCGCTGCAGATCATCACGATCTCCCGCCGGCCCATCCGCCCCCCCAGATCCTGCAGCGATTCCGTCAGCCGGGTCTTTTCGACAGGTTTGATGTCGTCCAGGTGCTCGATCATCCGGATCACCTGGGCCGGCGTATTGCCCGGCGGCACCCAGCCCCGCACCCGGTCGTCGAACGTCCCCAGCGAGACCTTGTCGTTCTGCTGCACGATGGCATAGGCCAGCGTTGCCGCAAGCTGGGCGGCGTACTGCAGCTTCTGCTCGGCCGCCTCGCCGTAGCGCATCGAGGCGCTCACATCCAGCAGCAGGTGGCAGACGAAGTTCGTCTCCAGCTCGTACTGCTTGATAAACAGCCGGTCCCGTTTGTAATACAGCCGCCAGTCGACGTGCCGCGGATCGTCCCCCGCGACATATTCGCGATGCCCGGCGAATTCCACCGCAAACCCGCTCAAGGGGGACTTGTGCGCCCCCGCCAGGTTGCCGTAAACGAGGTCCCGCGGCTCGATCGGCCGATGGGCCATCTGCTCCAGCACCTGCGGATTGATGTAGCGGGAGAGGATCGACATGCAGGGGCAAAGCTCCAAACACCAATTAACCAATTAACCAATATCAAATTACAAAGATCAGCCTCTTGCAGTCGCCAGCCGATCGCTCCCAGGTTTCGCGGCCGGCTTGGTGTAGGCACGGTCGGCGGGAGTGTGTTCCATCAGCATGGCAATCAGTTTCTCGCCATTGACGCCGGCCGCCTGAGCGGCGTAGTTGGGGGCGATGCGGTGCCGGAGGGCCCCCGCCGCGACCGACTGCACGTCGCCGACCGAGGCGTGATAGCGTCCGTAGAGGACAGCCCTCGCCTTGGCCGCCGAAACGAGCGTCAACACGCCGCGCGGTCCCGCTCCCCAGCTCACCCACTTGTTGACGAAGTCGGGAGCTTCCTCGCTTCCCGGACGCGAAGCCCGCACGAGAGCCCAGGCGTAGCCCAGGACCTGGTCGCTGACCGGGACGCGCGTGACGAGCTGCTGGAATTCGAGGATTTCCGCCGCGCCGATCACCGGCAGGACCGTCCCCTGCTGGCCGGAGGTGACCCGCCGGGCGACTTCCCATTCCTCTTCGCCGGACGGATAGTCGAGGCGGATGTGGAGCAGGAAGCGGTCGAGCTGGGCTTCGGGGAGCGGGTACGTCCCTTCCTGTTCGAGCGGGTTCTGCGTCGCCAGCACGAAGAACGGATTGGGGAGTCTGTGGACGGTCCCCCCCGCGCTGATCTGCCGCTCCTGCATCGCCTCGAGCATCGAAGCCTGCGTCTTGGGAGGCGTCCGGTTGATTTCGTCGGCAAGGATCAGGTTCGCGAACAGCGGCCCCCGGAGGAACCGATATTCGCGGGCTCCGGTCTCGGGATTCTCCTGGATCACGTCGGCCCCGGTGACGTCGCTGGGCATCAGGTCGGGGGTGAACTGGATCCGCTTGAAACTCAGATCCATCGCCTCGGCCAGCGAGCTGACCAGCAGCGTCTTCGCCAGGCCCGGCACCCCTTCGAGCAGCGCATGCCCGCGGGCGAAGATGGCGATCAGCACCTGCTCGATGACGTCGTGCTGTCCGACGATCACCTTCGCCAGTTCATCGCGCAAACGGTTATAAGCCTGCTCGCAGCGCTGAACGGAGGCAACGTCGTCGGGGGGAATTTCGGTCATGACGATCTCTCAAGAACCTGAGGTTCAATATTTAAAAAGTAGGAGTGAACCACGAATTCCCACGAATCGGCACGAATGAATCGCAGAAACCACCGAAGCCATTGTGAAGGCAAGTCGACCTCTTTCTGAGACCGATTTCGTCGAATGGCTTCTCAAAATCGCACTGGTGACTGAAGACCACCTGTGCCACCCGATGAAATCCGGATTCGTGCTCATTCGTGTGCTTCGTGGTTCACTCTTCTCCAAACTCTGACTAATCCACGCTCTGAAAATACTTCCGCAATCGTTCTTCATAGGCCCGCGGAGCCCGCTGGTTCACTCCGCCGCGGAGGCTCTTCTGCAGTTCCGGCGGCAGCTTGGCGAACCAGGGTTCCTCGCGGAGGGCGCGACTCGTGGCGTCCGAGTCTCCCTGTCGCGCGCCGCTCCGGTCGTCTCGCAGGTCGGTCCCTTCCGGCATCTTCGCCAGCGGGCTGTCCGTCTGCGGTTGCGTCTGCGCCGGCGAGCCGGGCTGCGACTTGCTGAGGGCCGAGCTGTTCGTGCTGGCCGTCTGGTTCCCCTGTTGCGGCTGGCCCGGCTGACTCGGCGGAGGATTCTGCGTCGAGCTGGGATTGCCGGCATGCTCGGCGGCACCGGCCGCGGAAGCCATGGCCTGCTGCAGGGCTTCGAGCGCCTCCGGACCGAGAATCTGCTGGGCGGTGACTTCCGCCGACTTTGGAACCACGCCGGTCCCCATCGATGGCGAGCCCGGCTGCTGTCCTGCCTGAGGGCCTCCGGCGGACGCCTGGCTGGAGGGATCCGGCTGGCCGCCAGGCTGGCCCGGTTCTGAGGGGGACTGTCCAGGCTGACCCGGATCGGCCGCGCTGGCGGTTCCTTCGGCAGGCGACTGCGCCGTTCCCTCGCCTTGCCCCGGCATCGATTGCCCCTTTCCGGGCTGGTCACCGGGCGACTTACCCAAAGAGGGCAGTTTCGACGCCAGTTCCAGGGCTTCTCGAAGCGGCGGATTGAGAATCTCGTTCTGACCGGAGAGTTCGGCGGCGCCCTGTCCGGTGGCATTCAGGGCTTCGGCGAAGCGTTCCATCGCCTGGGCGACGGCGTCCTGGGGCGGCGGACTTTCTCCCTGCTGCGCCGCCTGAGCCAGCTCCGCCGCCGACTGCGCCAGCTTCTCGGCGGCGGACTGCTGAGCCTCGACTTGCTCGGCAATCGCCCGCGCCATCGCCTGGTCGCGCTGAGACTGCTGCTCGCCGGCGGCCAGATTCGCCACGGCCCGTTCGAGCTGGCGCTCGGCCTGGTCGGCTGCCGCCTGCATCCGCTCGGCCGAGGTCTCGGGGGCCGCCCCCGTCTTCGAGGCCTGGGCGGCCGCCTGCAACGCCTCACCCGCCCCCATGTCCAGCCGGCCGGCTTCACGCGACAGCTCGGCCGCCCCCTGCGCCTGGGCGTTCATCCGGGCGGCCTGCGCCTGCTGCAGTCCGGCGATCGCGTTCGAAAGCTGCTCCTCGGCGGCGGCCAGTTGTCGTCCGGCCTCCTGCTGAGCCGGCTTCGCTTCGGCGTTCTCGCCCGCGGCCAGTTGGGCGGCGGCCCCTTCCGCCGCCTCGGCAGCCCCCTGCAGAATCTCCGCCGCAGTCGGGGCGGCCTTGTCGACCAACTCGGCCGCTTCACGGGCCAGGCTGGCGGCGCCCTGTTGAGCTGCGGAATCGGGAGGCCCTTTCGGTCCGGACTGCTCCGCCTGCCGAGCCGCCTCGCGCGCCCGTTCGGCGGCTCGGGCCAGCGCCCCCTCCGCCTGCTCCCGATGTTCGGACGCCGCAGTGGTGTCGCCGTCGAGCAGATTCCGCGCGGCCTCGGCGGCCGCCTGGCCAGCTTCCCGAACTGCCTCTGCGAGCTCCGTGTCCGATGATCCCTGTTCGGCCGCACTTTGCAGGGCGTCCGCAACGGCCTGTTGACGCGCGGCAGCCGCCAGCGGCGTCGACGTATTCCCCGTCTCGGCCGCGGCGGCCATCTCCGAGGCCTGTTCCTGAGCCGCCATAGCCTCAGTCAATGTCGCCGCGAGCTCCAGCGCCTCTGCGGCGGCCACGTTTCCCGCTGCCTTGAATTGCTCCCGGCGCGCGGCGGCGGTCTTGCCGCGAGCAGCCTCCAACTGACCGAGCCGGGCGCGTTCCGAGGTCGCCTGTTCGGCCGCCAGCCCCTCCGCCTTCTCGCGGGACTCCGCGAGCGTCTGGCCTTGCTCTCCCAAGTCCGCCGCCAGTTCCTCGGCCGCTTTGGCGATGTCGGCCCGGAGTTGTTTCGCCGCCTGGGAGAACTCGTTGGCCGCGGTCATTGTGGGCTCGCGGGCCATCTCCAGCGATTGTGATTGATCTTCGGCGGCGGTCGCCTTGGCCGCTTCGGCAAGCGTCTGCCCGGCCTGATCGGCCGCCGCCTTGCCCTTTTCAATCGCTGCGGCCGCCTCAGGCGACATCTCCGCAATCGCTTCGGCCAGTCGGCCGGCCACCTCGCCCACGTCCTGCTGTCGGGCCGCCAGCTCGCCAGCGGCGTCTGCCGAGGGCTCTTTCACAGCGGCGGAAGTCTCGGCCGCGAGCTGACGTTCCTGGGCCGCGGCCCGTTCCAGGACCTCGGCCGCGCGGGCCATTTCGCCGATTTCCACAGCCGCCGCGGTATTCTTCGCGGTTCGCAGATCGGCTTCGACGGCGGCGAGCGCCCGGTCGACGAGATCTTCGGCACTGGCCAGCGCCGCGGCGCTGGCCGGGTCGGCCGGCTTGTCGCCATCGGTCTGCAGCTCGTTTCGGGCGGCTTCCGCCGCTTCGCGGGCGGCTTCAATGCGATCCGTCAAACGGGGACCGATCTCCGCCTTGGACGCCTCAGCAAGCCGGTCGAGCGCGGCCTGTGCGCGGGGAACGGCCTGCGCGGAGTCGGCCTTCGCAGTCTCAGCGGCTGCTGATTGTTGTTCCGCGGCGCCAGCCAGCTTGTCGCGCGTCTGCTCCAGAGCGGCGACCTGCTTCCGCCAGTCGGCCGCGGAATGTTCGCTTTCCGGCGTCCGCTGGCCGGCGGCGAGCAGACTCTCCAGCTCCGTCAGGTGTCCGAGGACTTCGGACTGCTCTGTCACTGCAGCTTCGGCCTCCCCGTCGAAAAGTCGTGCAGTCGCCTCATAGGCTTCCTGGGCAGCACGCTCGGCGTGAGCCGACGCCTTGTCGGCGCGTTCGGACAACTGGCTTTCCAGCCGGGCGAGATCCTTCTGCAGTTTGGCCTGCTTTTCCACCAGCTCGTCGGAAGGCTTCTCACCTTCCAGCCCGCGAGTCTCCTGGCGCAATTGCTGCTGACGCTCGGCGAGATCTCGCACGGCCTCCAGCAACGCATCGTGCCGGGCATCGATCAGCCCCTGCGTCCGGTCGATGATCCGCAACAGATCCCGCAAGCCCTTGAGGACGTTCTCCTGCTGCAGCACGGCGTCGGAAAGCTTGACCTCACCCAGGCGAGCGATGGCCTGATCCAGGTGCCGCCCGGTCTCGGCGGCCTTGAGAATTCGCAACCCGTCCTCGGCGCCGGTCGCCACCGGTCCGCCCCACGTCTGCACTTCCGACAGCGTTTCCACCAACACCCGGAACAGCTCGCGGACGTCGCGCTGGTCTTCCACCGCCTTGAGCGCCAGCGTCTCCTGGCGGGCCTGGCCTTCAGCGGGAATGCCGCGGGTCACATCCTGTAGAGCAGTCTGCATCTGCACTAGTCGCTGCACCTGTTCGGAAAGTTCGGCAGTCTTCAGCCGGCGGAGCAGCATCTGTCGTTCCGCGGACAGACGGAGCACAATCGTCCGGATCATCTTGCGCGCGTCGACGAACGACTGCTCTCGCTGCTCGGCGGGCTGATCCTGCGCTGCGGCAAGGACGTCCACAACCTGGATCATCTCCGTGTCGATGATGGCGCCGATATTCTCCCGCATCAGCCGGATGTCACGGTAGACCTGCATTTCGGTCAAATCGTTTTCTTCGAGCTGACGCAACTGCAGATCGAGCACGCCCACCATCAGCTCGCGGGCCATGACCCGCGCCCGCTGCTGATCCTCCTGCTTCTTCCGCAGACTGGCCGGTTCCAGCGACTGCGCCCGGACCGGGCCAGCGGGCCACGCGATCCCGAACGCGAGAGTCAGAACACAGAGTTTCGTCAGAAGTAACGACTTCACTGGTCGCCTCCAATTCCAAGTTCGCGGCGAATAATGGCGTCGAGCTGCCGGGCCGACTGCTGATCAGCCTCAATCAGACTGGCAAGGATGCCATTTCGATCGGTGATCATCAGGACGAGAGGTTCGCTGAGTCCCACCTGCGGCTCCAGATCGCCCCGCCAGTCCCGCGCGGCGATCGTGATTCGAACCTCATCCCCTTTCTGCAAAGCATAAGGAGTTAGGTCGATCGGAAAGTCCTCCCGTAGCGTCAACTGCGGAGCCGGGGTCGTCGGCAAGGTTTTCAGGGAGAGTTCGTGCCGCCCGGTCGTTCCATCTTCGCGTTTCACATCGATCGCCGCCTTCAAAGACGTCAGCCCGAAGTCGTCCGTGGCGCCGCAGCTCACCCGCGGCTTTCCCGATGGCAAAACGACTTTGCTGAGGACCGCCGCCGCAACGCGCGGCAGGCGGTCGGCTTTCAGACGGATCTGCCCCGTCAGCGGGGCCGGCATCTGCAGGCCGTCGGCATCCTCGACCTGCAGACTGTAGCGCAGCGTCGCCTGCAGGCTGTCGAACGGAGTCCCGGCCGGCAGCGACCAGCAGCGTTTGCCGTCGACGACGCACGGCGTCAGCGGAAACTCGGCGTCGTCGATCCTGCAGGTCGCCAGTTTCAGGTCTTTGTTCTCGCTGCGCGCCGTCAACCCCACGCGGGACCCTGCCAGCAAAGTCAGATTGCGCGTCCCGGCTCCGACGTCGGCCGGAGGCAGATTGCGCCCCTGGGCGTAGGACGGCGGCGCGACCGTCCATTCCAGTACAACGACCGGGAGCGGCCGGACGGAGATCTCCACGGGATCGGTCTCGGCATCGCCGGCCCGGACGATGAATTGAACGGCTTCCGTCAGTTGCGTCAGTTCCCCCTGCCAGGACTGATGCCCGTCGTCAGTCGTTCGTTGGGCCTCCGATCGCGTCAGAGTCAGGTCCCCCGCCGCATGCCCCGTGGAGCGACGCAGAACGACGTCCGCCCTGGCGGCAGATTTTCCGGCCGTCTGAATCGCAATTCGCAACGGCTGCCCCGCCACGACAGTCACAGCCCGATCGCCCCGTCCGAGCGGGGAAATGGTCTGGCCGTTGATCTCCAGCGCCGTGATCTGAGTCTCGGTCGGATAGCGGGCGTCACCCAGCAGAAACCGTTGCCAGAAGACGAGGGCATACGCGGGCGCCGGCAGAACCACCAGCGCCGCCAGCAGCACGACTCCGAGCAAGTTCAAGACGCGCCGGGGCAGGGGCGCCCAGCGAAACCCCTCAAGAACGTCCAGCCCCTTCGCATACTCGGCAACCGACTCCACAACAGCCGCCGACAGTCGCGGCGAACCGCCGCCGCAGGATCCGCCCGCGAACTGCAGTGCGGCCACCAGGTCGGAATCGACCCGATGCCGGTTCTCGACCCACAGCGCCGCATCGGTGATGGTCTCCTCCATCGCAATCAGCGGCCACGACCACTTGCGAACGACGCTCCACAGCCCGGCCAGCCAGGCCGCCAGCAGCCCGACGCGCGCCAGCCAGGGCAGGCGCAGCGACCAGTCGAGCAGGTAGGCGGCGCCGAGAAGCAGCACCGCTCCGGTCAGACCGCTGGCCAGCGCGCACCCCCAGCGGACCACGGCACGTCGCCGCAGCAGCCTGAAGAGCTCCGCTCGCAATCCTGCCACCGGATTCATGCCAGATTCACCCACTTCCTCCACAGCCACTCGGTCAGCATCAGCCCCATCACAATCGCAAACGTCAGCCATGTGCTCCAGATCGGAATCACCTGCACCTGGGTTTCCTCGATTCGCGGCGGCTGAAAGTCGTTAAGAAACTGACCGAGATCCTTCAATTCATAAGCCTTGCCGCCCGTCTCGACAGCCAGACTCCGCTGCAACGCCGAATTCCGTAGCGGATTTCGCCGCTCCGCCGAAACCGTCGCCACTCGAAATCGGACGCTGCTGGTCTCCTCGCCAATCGGGTCGGTCACGCGGATCTCATATTCGCCGCCGGTGGCGACCGGCAGTCGCGTCTCAAACACTCCCGGCGTGAGCTGTCGCACCGCCACGGTCTGAAGGCGCCCTCCGGTCTCGTCCGGTTCAGGGCGGATCAGCTCCGCCTCCAGCCGCCGATCGGGCAGAGCCGCCTCGACCAGGGGCTGGAAGTCCCGGTCGTAGGCCTCCACCGTCAGCAGAACCTGCTCGCCCGCCCGATATTCCATCCGATCGGTGCGAACCACGAATCGCTTCTGCGTACCGATCGCATGGCTGAGGCCCAGTCGGTGGATGAGCTGCCCCCAGAACTGCCGATAGTATTCTTCCCCGCGCAGCCGTCGCAGCCGCCACAGCTCGTTGAACGCGATGTAGACTACTTCGCCGCGTCCATACTTGCGAATCGCGATCAGCGGCTGTGGCGTCTTACCGTCGGCGCAAAACTCCGTCGGATGCTCCAGCAAGACCGTCGTGGATCGGGAATCGACACGCGCCACCGGCTGATACCACGGCAGCTTGCCCAAGTTCTTCCAGCCATCCAGCACAGCGGCCCCCTGGCCGAGTCGCATGAAGTCGTACTGGCCGGCGAGGGGCGTCACGCGCGGTAGAAACTCCTGCTCGTCCCGCAGACGGGCCTCCGGATCGACGACGACCGGCAGCATCTCCGCCAGGGGCGTTTCCGCCAGTTCTACCGGACCAAATCGCGGTCCGGCCAGTACGACCAGGCCGCCGCCGAACTGACTGACAAACTCCCGCGTCATCTCGCAAAACCGAGTCGACAGGCTCGACGCCGGCATATCCCCCAGAAACAACACATCGGTCTCGAAAAACTGACTCCGCGGCAGCGTCAGCCCCGGCAGAAACAGTTCATTCGATTCGCGCACAGCGGGGTCCGCCGACCGCAGGAACGTCCGAAAGCCGCGCGTTCCGACCAGCCGATCGCGATGGAAGACCTCCTTGATGAACCGCCATTCCCAGGTCGGTTCGTACTCGACATACAGCAACCGCAGAAAGTCATCGATGATCCGCACGTCCCGCGTCGCGCGATTGTTCTGCGTGACCGGCTCGTCGTCGACCGGATCGACTTCAGCCGTCAACACAAACGCGCCGGCCTGCTCTGGAGTAAAGGGAAACTCCAGCGTCTGCGCGTCGAGCGCCATCGTGACCGTCTGCTCGCCCACGGGGATGCGCTCCGGGGCGTTCCCCGTGGGACTCATCCCCGCCGCCTCTGCAAACACGCGAACCGTGACGGCCAGGTGTTCCAGCTCGCGCTTGCGGACGGTGACGAGAATTGTGGAGGACTCCGCCTTCTTCATCGTCGGCGGCGCCAGCAGATCACAGCTCAAATCGACTGCCGACAGCGGACCGACTCCCACCGGGAACACCGGCACCCCGATCTGTTTCGCCGCGGGAAGCGCCGGCGTTCCCGCGTTCTGGTCGAAGTCGCTGACCACCAGCACGCCCGCCAGATGGCTCGAACCGTGCCGACGCGAAAGGTCTGCAAACCCATCCCCCAGGGCCGACACATCGGCCGTCGTCGTCCAGCGTTTCAGCCAATCGCCCGGACCGTCCGCTGAAATTTCGTCGAGGTCGGGCGCAGTCAGGGTCTGCACGCCGTCCCCGTCGGCAAACTCGAAGACCTCCAGGCGAAACTTGTCATTGAGCGACTTGAGCCAGGCCGAATTCTCATTCTCCAGGAACGTCCGCACGGCTTCCGCGCGCGTCGGACCGGCGGCCGTCTCACTCCCCGATGCCGGTAGCGACATGCTGTCGGTCCCGTCCATCAGCAGCCATAACACCGGCTTCGGAGTCCGCACCAGCGTCACCTCCAGCGACGGATCGGTGAGGATCAAGACCAGCAGACAGAGCAGGGCGCCGCGCAATGCCGCCAGTACCCAGCGCGAGCCCGCAGTCTTCAACGCCTGCCAGCGTCCGTAGAACACAAACGAAAGGGCCCCCGCCGCCAGACAGGCCAGAACCACAAGGGCCGGGTTCTGGTGCGCCCACGGCGCCCCGAACGAAGGTCGCACGCTCCCGATTTCGGAGACATCCGCATAACCCAGCAACCGGGCCACGAGCGAGGAGACGTTCATGCCGACGCCTCCTTCCGCCACGACCAGAGCGCCAGGAGCCCCATTTCCGCGAGCAGCGTCGCCAGCACGACGGCCGCCAAGGTCTTCCACAATCCCTGCCCGCGCCGGGCGCCGCCGTCCGTGCTCAGCGACTCGTCGCCAGCGAGGACTCGCACGTCGTCCGACCCGAGCCGCTCCGTCAGTTCCGACGTCGACAGGCTCGTCAGGTCCGATTCGCCCGGCGGCCCCTGCAGCGCCAGCAGCAGATCGTCCGCGGCCGTCACAGCCTCCTGGCTGTCATCCAGTGACCGGGTCTCCACAGTATAGACGCCGGCCAGGGTGGTGTGTCGCAGCGTCACTCCGCTCCGCGTGGCCCCCAGGGCCTCCACCGACAACGACTCCATCGCTCCGTCAGGGCGCAGCACGAGCTGTCGCACATTCGGAAGCGACTCGCGGGGCAGGGCGATCCGCTGTCCGGTGGGAAAATTCCGCTGTGGCAGCGTACTCCGCAGCGTCCGGAGCAGCGTCCGATGGAACACATACATCGCCCCCGATTGCCGCAGCAGATTCCAGTTCGATGTCACGCCGCTGGTAAACATCATGACGAGTCCGCGCCCCATGCGACGTTCGACGACGAAGGGCGCGTCCTGCCCGCTGAAATTCGCCAGCACCCGCGGCGCCAGCGCCACCGCCTGATCGCGCGGCGATCCGCTCGCTGCGATCTGCGGAAGCTTCCAGCGCCACCAGTCCGGTTCCGGCTTCGCCGAAGACGCCGGCTGGCTGCCCTCCTGATTCAGACCCCGCTCGATTCGATCGGCCTCTCTCTTCAGCAGCCCCTCGATCGTGTCGGCGCTGACATCCAGCCGCACCGCCTTGAAGAACGGCGTCCCCTCAAACAGCGACGCCAGCAGCTTGGGGTCTTCCTGTTCAATCAAAAAGTCTTCGCTGTGAAGACTGCCGAAGTCGACGAAGAACGGGCGCAGTTCTCCCCCCGACTCTTCCGGCAGAACTCCCAGAGCTTCCGGCAGCAGCGGAGCAGGCAGAATGCCGGCCCCATCCCGCCACGCCTGCTCCTGCCAGGCCCGAGGATTGAAGTTCCCCCCCGCCAGGAGTACCAGCGGCCCCCCCTGCAATACGTACTCCCGCAACACCGCAACCATCTCGCCAGGCTCTTCCACCCCAGCGACAACCACCAGCCGGGCGTCTTCCAGCAGATCGGCCGTCACCTGTTCGGGGCGGACGTGTCGCACGTGCGCCAGTCGCCGCTGACCTCGTTCCGCGCTGGTCCGCGGCGTCAGCAGGTGCCGCAGCGCCGAGGTCTCCCCGATCCGATCGAGCGTCGGGTTCTCGTCGTCGCCGAATTGATCCACGAACACGATCGGCAGTTCCGCAACGACCGGGACCATCAGCGCGAGACGATCGTCGCTGAGAAGCTGATTTCCCGTCGCCGACGGACACTCCAGCTCCAGCTCAACCGGCACAAACGACGGCCGGGACGCGTCGGCAAGTTGCCGAAACTGATGCAGAAACTCCAGCTCCCGCTCCTGACCCGCCGTCAGTTCGATCGCCTGGCTAGCGACCTCTTCGCCATCCACCTTCAACCGGACCTGCACGAGCAACGGTTCCGTCGCCGGCCCGGCAGCGGTCAGTCGCGCTAGAAACCGCGCGGGAGCTTCCTGACTCGATACCCCGTCCTCCAGTTCGAACTGGCTGACCCATACATTCCCGGCCGCAGCGTCGCGCGTCGCCGCAATCTGTAACCCCGGAAACTGCCGCACCAGCTCTTTCAGCGAACCGTCGTCCCAGGCGCCGGCCTGCAGATCTGTCACCAGCACCGCGCGCTTGGTGGGCAGGTCGCGAACCTGCTCCGCCGCCTGTTGCGCCAGCTCCAGAGCCGGCCGCAACGGACCGGCGAGATCGGTCAGCGCCAGCCGCTCCAGCGCCCGTCGGGCGTCCTCTGGAGTCCGGTAGCCGTCCAGCGGAAACTCTTCCGCCCCCCCGGCCACCGGCAGGACCGTGATCCGGCTGCCCGCAGGCAATGCGCCGATGAAATCGTCGACCCGCGCGCGGGCATGCTCGAATTCACTCTCGCCAAGCACCTGCGCTCCCATGCTCCGCGAGTTGTCGACGACCAGAATTGCATGCACCGGCTGCCGGGCGCTCGCCGCCTGGCTCCCCGTCGAAGTCCAGTCGGTCAGCGCATTGCGTCCGGTGGTGAACACCGCGGCAGCCAGCAGCAGCGCGATCAACCCCAATCCGGCGGCAGTCCCTCCCCGCGAAACGGCCGCCCCCGCGATCGCCAGAATCATCCCCCCCAGCGCCAGCAGGAACCCCGCCGTCGCGAGCCCCCCGTCAGATCCCAGCCAGAACGGCCGGGCCAGCGCGAGGCCGAAACAGAGCACCGCCAGAATTCTCAGAACCAGCAGCAGCAAGTCCCGGAACTGCAGCACGCGCCGTTGCTGCTGGATGGCTTCGCGCAGGAAATCCATCGCCGCCCAGGGAACCGTCCGGAAGCGCCGGCGGTTGAGCAGATGGATCACGACCGGGCCGGCGGCCGCCGCCAGCCCCGCAATCGCAAACCAGCCTGCGTCAAACTGCAACATGAACACTCGGCCAAACGAAAGGGCGGGCAGCGGATGGCCGGCGGCAGAAGGCCGCACTCAGCGATTTCGATCATACCATTCAGCGGGGGGACCTGGCCCCTCCGACCTGTTCGCGCAGGCTCTCGATTTTGCCTTCCTGCAGAATAGGCAGGTAACGGTTCGGAATCGCCAGCAGAAAGCAGCCGACCGACGTCCCGTACAACTGGCCCGGCTTCCCGTGAACCCAGCGCGTATCCCGCCAGCACCCGTCGTCGTTCGGCGAATCGGGCCGGCGGACTTGCGCCTGCACGAGCTGGTCCCGCAGGATCGGATAATCCTTCCGCCAGTGCTCGCCCCCCACCTGATAAATCGCCTGTCCGACGTAGTACAGCGTGTAAGCGTCGAAAGGGACTTCGCCGTTGCCCCGCACCTGCTTCAGCTTGCTCACTTCCTTGGTGATCGCATCCATGTTCTTGGGAATCCGCCAGTCGTCGTACTGTCCGAACTCCTGCAGGCAGACCACCCCCGCGGCCGCCATCGCCACCGTGTCCCGATGACCGTCATACGTAAACTGCCCCGGCCCCTCGCGGGCCGCCAGATCGTCCCCCTTGGCGTTGTTGAGCGGCTTGTAGTAGCCCCGCACGCTCCCGATCGACAGCCGAACCACATCGCCCCGGACTTCGAACCCGGTATCGACGGCGCTCCGCAGCGCCTTGGCCTGCATCACCACCAGGCTCAGATCGTGTCCGCGCGGCTGCCGGCGGGCGCGATAATCCCACCCGCCGTCCTCGCATTGCGTGTTGGCGATCAGCTTGAGCGCCCGGTCGAGCGCCCGCCCGATCTGCGGATCCCCGGTCATCCCGTAGGCCTGCCCCAGCACAAACGCCGCCAGGCCGTGGTTGTACATGTCGCGCTGGGCGTCCGCGATATTCAGCAGCCCCGAAGGCCGCGCGTTCTTGACCACAAACTGCAGGGCCCGGTCGACTTCGTCGCCGTACTTGCCGCGGCCCGGCATGTGCCCGGCCGACAGAAACGCCAGCGCCCCGAGCCCCACCAGCCCCAGATCGTTCGATTCCCAGTTCCCCTGCGGCCCCTGCGTCCGGGCCAGCCAGGCCAGCCCCCGCTCCAGCGCCTGCTCGCTCTCCGGAGTGATCTCCCAGTCCGCGTCGACGACCGGCCCTTGGGCCGCGCATTGCGAGACTCCCGCTGGCCCGCACAGCGCCACGAACAACGCCGGCCCCAGCAGCCACCCCCGCACCGCGAGCCGGTATCGAACAGACAAGATCGGAATTCCTTTTCGTAAGACGGTCCGCTGCAGGAATTTCAGACCAGAACGAAATCACCGGCATCGATTCTGAAACAGTGCATATCAAGTCTTGTCCCCTCTCCCGCTGTCTTCAGTGGGAAAGGGCCAGGGTGAGGGTCTTCGAAGATGTCGGAGTGTCGTCCACGGAGAAAAGTCGGCGAGCCTCACAATCCTGGCCGCCGATTGAAAGCCCGAACCCGCGCGAGAGCAGGGTGAAATTGTACCGTTTGCGTCGAGCAGATGCCCCATCCGGGACAACAGGGAACCCGCACGAATCGCCAGTCCTGACGAACAGGCGGCGAGAGCCGCACTGTGGATTGATGGTTTGGCGACGGAGGTTACGGAGGAACTGCCCGCTCCGACTCGTCGTCCTGCACAAAGTCGTCATCTGGTCATGCTGGTCGATTTCTGCCGAATTCCAGCACCGGCATTCCCGGATCGATCCGGCTTCTCAGATCAACGTCCGGGAAGTAGCCTGTCACTGGGCTCAATTCCCCGTCATTCACTCCGCCGGAATCCCCATCATGCGCTGGCAAGGTCGACGACAGAGCGACAATATCGATGACCGCCGTTCCGCTGGCCCGGCCCGTGTCGGCCTTCGCGGCGGTCTGGTGGTCGTGGTGATCGCCGCGATCGCCGTCTTCCTCGGCGCGGACCCGCGCGATGTCCTGCGGATCATGCAGAACCTGCCGGCCCCACAGCCGCAGGTCCAGGTCGACGGCGACGGCCGCAATGCCGCACCGCAGCCCGACGACGAACTGGCGGAATTTGTCTCCGTCGTCCTCGCCGACACCGAAGAAGTCTGGACCGAGCAGTTCGCCCGTGCCGGCAAAACCTACCGCAAACCCAAGCTGGTCCTGTTCCGGGACCAGGTCCGCTCGGCCTGCGGCTTCGCCAGCGCGGCCTCCGGCCCGTTTTATTGCCCGGCCGACCAGCAGGTCTACATCGACCTGGCCTTCTACCAGGACATGAAAGACAAGCTCGGCGCGCCCGGCGACTTCGCCCAGGCCTACGTCATCGCCCACGAAGTCGGCCACCACGTGCAAAACCTGCTCGGCGTCAGCGAAGACGTCCACGCCCGCCAGCAACGCGTCGACAAAGTCGAAGCCAACGAACTCTCCGTCCGCCTGGAGCTCCAGGCCGACTTCCTCGCCGGAGTCTGGGCCCACCACGCCGAGCAGAAGTGGCAGATCCTCGAACAGGGGGATATTGAAGAGGCCCTCAACGCCGCCACGGCGATCGGCGACGACCGCCTCCAGCAGCAGTCCCGCGGCACTGTCGTCCCCGAGTCCTTCACGCACGGCACGTCACAACAGCGCGTTCGCTGGTTCACCCGCGGCCTGAAAACCGGCGACATGAACGCCGGCGATACCTTCTCGGTCCGGTACTCGGATCTATAGAACAGCGTCACCGAATCGCCGAAATCAACTGGGTGGCTGGGGTCGAGTCTTCGAGCCCCCAGTTTCTCGCCAATTCACTGGGAGCGGCCCAAAGTAGCCGACCCTAGCCACCGAAAAGGATCTCGGCGGCGCTACATGATGAAGCCGACCGCACGACTTCACTCTCTGGTCGTTTTTCCGGGAATTTTTCTCCAGTCCCGCGCGTCTTCAGTGCAGAGACCATTCGCGTCACGCGTCCCGGCCGGCTCAGGTCGCGGACCGCTCCCACTTCGCCAACGTCCATTCAAGGCGATTTCATGCGCTCACCCTGCGCCTTCCTCATCGTTGCGCTGGCCCTCGCTGGCTGCGCAGAATCGTCCGTGAAACACTCCGGCGGCGAAGCAGCCAGTCTGGCGCCCGCCGCAGCCCCGACCAGCCTACCTGCCGCCAGCGCGGAGAATCTGCTCCAGACCAGCTCATTCGCCCTCGACGGCGAATCCGCCGATTTCAGTTCCGAAGTCTACGATCGAATCGACGAAGGCCGCTTTCAACTCACCTCCGCGACGCCACTCTCAACGTTCTCCATCGACGTCGACACCGCCTCCTACGCCAACGTCCGCCGGTTCCTGCAGCAGGGCCACTGGCCGCCGCCCGGGTCGGTGCGCATCGAAGAATTGATCAACTATTTTCCGTATCACGACGCCCCGCCCGCCGGAGCCGGCCCGTTCGCGGTTCATGCAGAAGTCGCCGCCTGCCCCTGGCAGCCGCAGCATCGACTCGTCCGCTTCGCCATCAAGGGGAAAGAACTGCATCGCCACGAGCGCCCCGTCAGCAACCTGGTCTTCCTCCTCGACGTCTCCGGCTCCATGCAGGACGCCAACAAACTCCCCCTCGTGAAGCAGGCGCTGGAGCTGATGGTCCGCGAGCTGGGCGAGAACGATCGCGTCGCCATCGCCGTCTACGCCGGAAGCACCGGACTGGTCCTCCCCTCGACCACCGCCGACCGCACGACCGAAATCCTCGCCGCCCTCGACCGGCTGCAGGCCGGCGGCTCGACCAATGGCGGAGCCGGAATCCAGCTCGCCTACCAGGTCGCCACCGAGAACTTTATCCCCAAGGGCACCAACCGCGTGATTCTCTGCACCGACGGCGACTTCAACGTCGGCATCAGCGACCGCGGTCAGCTCGTGCAGCTTATCGAGCAGCAGGCCCGCTCGGGAGTCTTTCTCAGCGTCCTGGGCTTCGGCCGCGGCAATCTCAAAGACGCCACGATGGAACAGCTCGCCGACAAAGGAAACGGCAACTACGGCTACATCGACTCGCTCCAGGAAGCCCGCAAGCTCCTCGTCGAACAGATGTCGGGCACCCTGGTCACCATCGCCAAAGACGTCAAGCTGCAGGTCGAGTTCAACCCGCAGACCGTCGCCGCCTACCGGCTCATCGGCTACGAGAACCGGACGCTCGCCACGAAGGACTTCCGCGATGACCGCAAAGACGCCGGCGACATCGGCGCTGGCCACACCGTGACGGCTCTCTACGAAGTCGTCACCGCCGGCACAGATCTCTCGGGAATCGCTGGCCTGGAAACCACCCCGGAGGCCGCATCCGAGAACGTCGATCCGGTCACCGCCTCCGACGAACTGCTGACATTGCGTCTGCGTTACAAGGAGCCGGACGGCGAAACGAGCCAGGAGATCGTCGCCGGCCTGCACGACGTCGACCGCCAGTTCGCCGCCGCCTCCGACGACTACCGCTTCGCCGCCGCCGTCGCCACCTTCGGCATGCTCCTCCGACAATCCCGCTTCGCCGGCGACGCCACGTTTGCCGACGTGCAGGAATGGGCCAGGAACGCCCTGGGCGAAGACGCCAACGGTTACCGCGCGGAATTCCTGCGACTGGTCCGGCAAGCAGAGAATCTGCAGCCGGCACAGACCGCGATTCCGGACTGACAAACGACCCCGGCGTTCCAATTCATCCGGCCAGCCCGGCTACAGGCCGGGCAGCTTCGCCGCAAGAGGCCGCACTTGAACTCTCAGCCGCTCGTGGATCGCGGATCGCCGGAGCAACCGACTGCACCTCATGTCCGTCTCTCGACTCCTCCGACCTTCCGCCTCTGAACGTACGACGGACGTCCTCGTCCGTCGACCTCTTCACCTGCGAAAACGACGGACGAGGACGTCCATCGTACGGGGCTGTTTCGCTCCGGTCCTCTCTGCGATCTCCTCCGGCCTCTGCGTCTCCGCGAGAAATCTTCCGCATTTTTTTAATTTCCCCGAAAACTGCTCTTGCGTGACAGACGAACCAGTGTCAGCGTGTCCCCTTGTCGGGTGCGAGGCGAGCTGGATCCACGGCGCGGACGGCCGCGCTGCTCGAGCGCACAATCCCGGCTGCGGGCCTGATCAGGGCCCAGGGGGGATTTCTCGAAAGGGAAGTCCCGGGGCGCACTTTGTGCGCGCATTCCTCGGCGTCGAGTCTTCCCGTTGCGTCCCCGCGCAAGGTCAGACCTGATCCAGTGCCAGCCGAAAGACGGGGCGGGAGCGGTTGATTCAGGACCACTCCCGCTCTGTCCTGGCCGGCCAACTTGAACCCTCCGTCAAGCGAACTCCCCGAGTCCCGCCCGGCGCCGCCGCGCGCAACAATCCGGTCACTTTGCACTTTTCATTTTGCATTTTTCACTTTGCACTGACCTGCCCGGCTGCTCTTTCGCCCCTCCGGGGCTCAAGACTCGCACCGTAGGGTCGGGCGCGCCCGGCTGCTCGTCCTCTCCGGCGATCAGCGATCCGCGATAAGCGATCAGCCCTCTTCCTCCGGCGATTCCCTACTCGCTCACCCAATATCCTGCGTACTCCGCCCCAGCGCCACGTCGAACTCGCTCACCGCCGGAACCAGCATCGCAATCACCGTGAAGCCATACGCCGCGGTGATAAACAGGCAGACCCCCAGCGTCTGGCCGAGCAGAAAACTGGTCACCGCGTAGAACGTGCAGAAGGGCAGAATCGCCGCCGCCAGGCTCAACGCAGGCGACGGATTGCGATGCGTCAGCGCCGACCACAATCCCAGGCTCCCTCCCAGAATGAACACCAGGAAGCTCGGCAACTGCAGCGCGAATGAAGCCCTCGCCTGCAGCAGCAGGACCAGCAGCACAAACACCCCGACGAACAGAAAGAAAATCGTTCCCAGGCTGTTGGAAATCGCCTGGCGCGAATTCCCGTACGCCAGACCGAAGTGCAGGCCGAGCATCGCCGAGAACAGTGTCAGCGTCAGGAATCCAATCGTCACGTAGACGCTGTTTTCGATCGTGCAGTGCCCCTGGGCCACCAGAAATCCCAGCCAGACCAGCGGCGCTGCGATCAGTTGCCAGGTGTTGTAGAGCACGCCACCCAATTTGCCGTAAATGAACTCTTTCGCTGAGATCTCCGTCACCAGCAGCAGATCCAGCGTCGCCGCGTCTCGTTCCGTCGTCAGCGAAGTCACCGCCTGAGCATTCACCAGCAGCAGCGTCAGCAGGCCGAGGGCCACAAAGGCAAACCCGCCCTGCGTGATCATCCCCAGAATCAGCCGGCTCGGGTCTCCCCCCGCCAGCGATCCGCCGATGATCAGACCCGCCAGCACGAAGTACGCCAGCTTGATCAGCACCATCTTCCGGCCGTACGCCCGCGTGCAGATCTCCCGCCAGATCACCGGCGCATCCCAGATCTGCCGGGCTCGCCGCTCGACCCCCGTCGGATCTTCGTCAGACGCCGCCGCTTCATACACCGCCTGGTTGGGATTCCACACCCGCAGCCGCAGCAGCGTCGCCACGTTCAGCACCGCGGCCAGCGCCAGCAGTTCCGCGAGAGAAACCGCCGCCGCAGTCGTCGATGACCACCCGGCCGGCGAATTGAACGGATCGATCACCGCAAACAGCGCTCGGTACGGATTGAGCAGTCCCAGAGCCACACCGACTGGAGTCCCGCCGAGCAGCCACGAGACCCCTTCCACGACTCCCAGAAACAGAATCAGTCCGATCAGGCAGATCGCCAGCGTCTGGAACGTCTTCTCGCGCCAGAATGCCACCAGCACGCCCCAGCTACCCGCCGCGAAACCCGCCGCCGCGGAGATCAACACCGCCCAGGTCACCTGCTGAAACGAGACGCCCCCCAGCAGATGGATGATCGACAGCGCCGGATAAGAGATCGCCACCAGCACGGCGGGCAGCAGCAGCGCGGCGAGGAGTTTTCCAAAAACCAGTTCTCCGTCGCGGAGGTCGGTCATCAGCAGCAGAATCAGGGTCCGCCGGTCCTTCTCCTGAGCCACGTTGCCCGAGGCGAAGATCATCGAGAAAAACAGCACCAGCGTAAGCTGCACGAGACACAGCACCTGAAACACGCTGCTGCCGAAGCGAGCGATATCGCCGACGTTCCGGACATGCTGCCAGCCGAACGTGGTCTGGGCCGACGTGTAGAGCAGGATGAACAGCGCCCCGAGATACATGGCGCGCAGCAGGTAATGCTTGAGCGGCCGGGGCAGCGTCAACGTCTCCCGGTGAAACAACGGACCAGCCAGCAAAGCACTCTCCCGCTCACAGCCGCAGTCACGACGTCACAAAACCCGGCAGAGTATACCGTTACCGCTCAGGCCGCCGCAAAGGCTGGTGGAGGTTTCCTCCGACGGCGCAGCAATGTCGAATAGAAGATCGGCCATCTGCTGGTGTGAGTCACTCATCCTTCCGATTTCTTCGTTCGACATTCTGCCGTCGTCATTCGACATTTTTCTTCTTACCATCCTCACGGGCGGACGCCAGGCACAGATCCATCACCTGCTGCGTTTTCACCGAAATCTCCGGCCAGAACGGATCTGGCTTACCAGACAGCACCAGCTCGGAAAACTTCCGGAACAGCCGGGTTTCCTGAGCCGTCGCATGGCTGTTGCTGTACTCCGGCACGGAGTGCTGCCGGGTGTGGTCTTCCATGTTGAAGTCGCAGCCGGCCACCTGAAACGCGGCGTTGGTCACGGAAAAGCCGACTTCGTTCCCGTAGAACGGCAGCACGAAATCCCGCACCGTGGCAAAGCCTTTCGTCCCGCTGATGTTCGCCCACTGCTGATTCTCTGTGAGGAACGAGCAGTAGAAGCTGGCGCTCACGTCGTCCGGAAAGAACAGCTCCGCCGAGAACTCCAGCGGCACGCCCCCCGCCGTCGCCTTGAGGATTCGCCCCGTCACGGACGTCGGCATCGCATAGCCCAGCGTCCACAGAATGAACCGGATATTGTACCAGCCCAGGTCGCCCAGGCAGCCGTAGGGCTCCAGCGAGTCCTGCACGCGAATGTTCGACTGATGGAAGTCCGCGTTCGCGTTGAAGCTGAACTGCGTGGCGATCCGCCGGATCTTGCCGACGCTCTGGCCGTCGTCGAGCACCGCCCGGAGCTGGTTCAGCCGCTCGCTGTGCATGAACATCACGCCGTCCATAAACTGCACGCCCTGCTGTTCGCAGGCCGCGGTCATCTCGCGAACGTCCGCCAGCGTGGTCCCCACGGGCTTTTCCGCCATCACATGCTTGCCCGCCCGGGCCGCCTTGATGACCCACTCCTTCCGGACGCCGGTCGGCAGGGGAATGTAAACCGCGTCGATGTCCTGCCGGTCGAGCAGCTCTTCGTAGCTGCCCAGCGGTTCGGGGGCTGTCTCAAATGGAACCGACGCCTGACACTCGGCGATGAACTGGCGGCTGCGGTCGAGACTCCGGCTGGCCACGGCAACCAGCCTGCTGTTCCCCGACTGGCGCAGCGACTGCCAGTTCTTGCGGGCGATGACGGCGGCCCCCAGAATCCCCCAACGACACGTTCCAGCCATGCTCTGCCAGCTCCCCTCAGGCGCTCGCGGCGCCGGGCACTCAGGACGGTTTCTCTCAGCCAGACGACGCAACTTTAACGGCTCGAACAGCCGTCTCACAAGCTCGTTGCCACTGCCGGCCGGATGCGATTCTGTGACAACTGCGCAGTCTGCAACGGGACGCTGGTCGTACCGTGCCCGGAGTGTTAAGCTCCGGACCAAACCGGGCACTCGCCCGGCCATCCGTCAGCACGAGACTCCACGGACCGCGGCATGCAACTGACCTATCTCGACTGGTTCGTCGTGCTGCTGTACCTCATCAGCACGATCGCGATCGGCCTGTGGGTCGGCGCCTACGTCAAAACCGGCCGGGACTTCTTCCTCGCCGGCCGCAGCCTCCCCTGGTGGGCCATCGGCTTCTCGCTGGTCGCCACCGACATCGGCGGCACCGATCTCATCGGCGTCGGCGGCGGCGCCTACCGCTACGGCATGGCCATCGGCAGCTTCGAATGGATCGGCTGCGTCCCGGCGATGATCGTGGCCGCCTTCATCTTCATCCCCCACTTCTGGCGCTGCCAGATCACCACCATCCCCGAGTTCATGGAACGCCGCTTCAACGTCGAGCTGCGCACGGCCCTCGCCTTCTGCTGGCTGCTGTTCATGGCCTGCAATCTCGGCGTCATGCTCCTCGCCTCGGCCAAGATGATGCAGACTCTCGCCGGCTGGGATCCGGTCTATTCCATTCTGGTCACCGCGGCCCTCGTCGGCGTCTATACCTTCGCCGGCGGCCTGGCGGCGGTCGTCTACACCGACGTGCTGCAGGGCGTCGTCATGATCGGCGGCTGCGCGATGGTGGTTGTGATCGGCATCGCCGAAGTCGGCGGCGTCGAAGCCTTCCGGCAGAAGGTTCACGAAGCCGTGCAGGCTCGCGAGAAAAACTCCGAAGCAAACGCCGCGGCCCTCGCGGAAGATCCGGAATTCACTCCCGACGCCGCTGCCGAGCTGCGCCGTCTCCCGACGCCCGATCCGGTCAACCCGGCCCCGGAATCCGACCACTGGTCGCTGGTCCTCCCTGCCGATACGAATTCTCCGTTCCCCTGGCCCGGCATCCTGTTCGGCCTGGCCTTCATCATCAGTCCGGCCTACTGGATCGGCAATCAATGCATCGTGCAGCGCGGCTTCGGCGCCCGGACGGAGTATGACGCGAGCGCGGCCTATGTCTTCGGGGCCCTCATTAAGAATCTCATTCCGCTGATCATCGTCATCCCCGGCCTCCTGGCCCTGGCGCAGTTTCCGTTTATCAACGACACCGATCAGGCTCTGCCGAGGATCATCGGCGAGCTGCTTCCCGCAGGCCTCAGGGGCCTGTTCCTGGCCGCGTTCCTGGCGGCACTGATGTCGAGCGTCGACTCCTACGTCAACTCGGCCGCAGCGATTGTCACTAACGACTTCTACCAGCGGTTTCTTCGCCCACAGGCCGATCAGCGGCAGATCCTCTTCGTGGGCCGGTTCACGACGATCGCCCTCATCATCTGGGGCGTCTTTTTCGCGTGGATCCTGATGGAGGATACGACCAGCATTTACACGCTGTTCCAGACGATGATTAGTTTTTTCTCGGGGCCGGCGTTTGCCATGCTGCTGTGCGGCGTCCTCTCCCGTCGCATCAACGGCGGCGGTGCGTTTGTCGGCTTCCTGGCCGGGGTCGCAATGGCCGTTTCACTGCACGTCCTGAATCAGCCGCTGGTCGCCGAGAAGCTGGCGCTGCGACCGATGTTCCAGATTCAGGAACCGTTTCTCTACTATTCGATCTGGGGGTTCCTCACGAGTCTGGCCGTTGCGTTCCTGGTCAGTCCGTTCACCCGGCCCGACTCCGCCGAACGACTCAAATACGTCCTGTCCTTCCGCCGCGGCGAGGGCCTGCCATGAATACCACGCTCCTCCACTGGGTCGGCGACCAGATCCGCAATCTCTGCCTGCAGGTTCCGATGGGCGCGGTCCGGGGCGCTTTCATCGCCGTCCCCATTCTGATGATGATCTGGGTCATCTTCCTGCCCAACAGCCGGACAACCCCCGCCGATCGCCCCCACTCGCTGCACGAAAACCTCAAACTCTGGGCCTGGCTGGCCCTGATGTTCCAAGTCCTCGTCTACTCAATCTTCTAGCGGCCGCGGACGGCCCCGCTGCCGACGCCGCCGGCGGCGGCCACGCTGCCGACTCTGAAATGGGTTGGGCGTAGATGGCCTGTACGGCGGCGATGGGAGAATCTGGCGGGCTTGCGGGTTGGAATGACTCGCCTTGGCGGATAATATGCACGTCCGTTCCTGAGCCGTTCTTTCCGTGTCGCTCCCTGCGGAGCGCGGCGCTTTTCGGGGAGGCCCTGTCATGTCTGCGAATGCCAAAGCGACTGTCTCGACCCTGATTCCCTGCCTGCGATACCGCAACGCCCCCGCGGCGATCGACTGGCTGTGCGAAAACTTCGGCTTTGAACGCCAGCTTGTCGTTCCCGGCGAGAACGGCACGATCGCCCATTCTCAACTCCGCTTCGGGAACGGGCTGATCATGGTTGGCTCGGTCTCCGACAACGAGTTCGGCCGGCTGATGAAGCAGCCCGACGAAATCGGCGGCTGCGAAACGCAATGCCCCTGCGTCATCGTCAACGACGCCGATCTGGTCTACGAGAAAGCGATTGCCGCCGGGGCCGAAATCGTCCGACCGATTCAGGACGAAGACTATGGAGGCCGAGGCTTCGGCTGCCGGGATCTCGAAGGGCATCTGTGGTGGTTCGGAACCTACGATCCGTGCGCCGAGCCCGAAACGGCCCGGTGACGAGGATCTGTGCGGCGACGTTTGCTGCCGCTCGACTTCGCGTTTGAAGACTGTTTCCCCGTGAGAGGGTAAACGCGTGCCGGATGCTCGAGAGGATTGGAAGGCGCGACGGGAAGCAAAGGCGACGGCGCCGCCCAAAGAATTGCTACCCGGCGTCGCGATGCTGGCATTGCTGCATGTCATCGTCGGAACAGGGTTGTCCATATTGCTGTTTGCGGGATGGGCAAAGTTCGATGTCATTGCGCCACGCATGACTTCACTGGGAATCCCGCCAGCGCTTCTGATGGGCGGAGCCGTGCTCGTGGCCTCGATCACCCTGAGCGCCGGCATCGGTCTGTTCCGGTCTGCGCGATGGGGTTGGTGGCTGACGACGTTTTGTTATGTCTCCAGCATTTTCTTCGACTCGTCGAGCATACTATTGCTCTTTATCCGTGGCCAACCGCTAATCGCATCGGCACAGAGACCTGAGTACGAGTTCGCCAAGCTGATGACGCGAATCTTACTGAGCTCCCTGATCCTTCAGTATCTGTTCAAGGACAACGTCAGAGAATCTCTGGACGCGAAATCGATCTCTCCGCTCCGCGCCATCGGCACCCTGATCAGCATCTGCACGGTCCTGACAACGGCCGCGGCGTTAGCAGTGAGAATCTCCCCCTGATCAATGTCGAGCAACGTTGACGTGATTCCGCGGTCGCTCATGAGAGCACCGCCTATCGCTTACCGCCCGTGCTGCCGGGCGAGTTCCTCTATCCGGTCCGCGGCGGCTCCAAGTCCGTCCTCTGTGCCGAACTGACCGGCAACTTGCCGGCAACGTTCGACGGTCGGCGGCGACATGACGCGTTCCAGCGCAGCAGCCAGGTCGCGTCCGCGGCGCCGGCGACGTGGCAGGCCGATACCCGCGCCGATCTTCTCGATTCGCCGGGCGTTGTCGCACTGATCCCAGGCCTGAGGGAGCAGGACTTGCGGGATCCCCGCCGCCAGCGCGCGGGCCGTCGTGCCGATCCCGCCGTGATGGACCACCGCGCCGCACAGCGGGAACAGCTCCAGAAATGAGGCGAATTCGAAATGCCGCACATTGTCCGGGAGCCTCGCCGGAACCTGAGCGGCATGGCCGGTCAGCAGCACGCCGCGGAGCCCCAGTTGCTCACAGGCTTCCACGGCCGCCCGGAAGAACTCGGCGGCGTGCAGCATGCCCGTCCCGGCGGTAAAGATGACCGGAGGAGCGGCGGCCCGGCAGAACTGGCTGACTTCCGGCGGAAGATCTCGTGAACCCGTCCCGTCGTACATCGGGAAGCCGGTCAGCCGGAGCTGGGGCGACCAGTCCGCCTGCGGCGGTCCGTACCAGTCGGGAAACATCCCCAGCATCAACTGCGGCGACAGCATCCACTGCGGAATGCGGGAGACCGGACCGAGCTGCTGCTCCCGGCGGAACCGATTGATGCGTCTCCGGATCAAGCCGTCGACGATGACATCGAACAACCGCCAGTAGAGCCGTCCGACCCAGCGGGGAAGTCCCGCCGGCAGCGACAGGCCGCCCGACATGGCGGGCGGGGCAATCGCGCTGGCGATCATCCACGGCTGCAGAATGATCGTAGCCAGGGGACAGCCGAACTTGTCGTGGGCGATTCGCGCGGCAAAGACGCCCGGATTGGAAACGAGGACGACATCCGGCTCGCGGGCCAGCCGGGCGAGCATCGCATACTGGGCCGGAATTAACGGGCCGCCGTACCTGACGCCCACCGCCGGCCCTTTGATCGGATGCCAGAAATCGGGGTCGCCCAGCAGCCGGTTGATGTCGACGGTCGAAATCAGCGGCAGAAATTCCAGCCCCAGTTCCGCGGCCGCGGGCGCGTAGGGCTCGTTCGCCGCCAGCGTCACCCGATGCCCGCGGGCCCGCAGTCGTTCGCCGAGCCCCAGATAGGGAGCGACGTCGCCGTGGGTGCCCATCGTGACGAGAACCGCGTGCATGATGTTTCCCCGTGATCAGCTCTGGCGAGGATCCAGCCCGCTCCGCCGAAGACAAAACGCGGTCGCCGTTTTGCTCTCTCCTGTCGGAATGAGATCTCGTACCATTGGCGGTCATGGTGTCACTTCTCGCAACGTCCGGCCAGTCACACGCGTCCGCTGAACGCGCCCGGCGACGACGTCGCATAGTCTGGCGTCTGCCGCTCTTCCTCGGTGCAGCGGCATTTGTCGGCTGGGGACTCACCGTCCGGCGCATTGAGACGGATCTCGCGTCGGGCCGTAAGGCCGAGTCGTTCGAAGTTCTGGGAATCGTCGTCGATCGTCGCATCGACGACACTGCGGTCAGCCGGCTGTTGCTTCGCACAGCAGGAGATTCCCTCCCGTCGGCAAACTGGCGAACCGTTGGCGAGTGGAGTCTCTGGCAACCAGTTTCGCCGCATTTCACGCATCACGGCAGTCTGTCCGCCATTGAGGAAATCGACCGCATCGCGAGGTTGACCAATGCCCCGAACGAGGAAGTTCTGAAAATCTCTCGGAGAGCACTGGAACACCTGCGCCAGGACGAGATCGGTCCGGCGGATACCGTCATCAATCAGTGGTGGAACCGTCGACGGCATCTGGTCGAATGACTCATTGCCAGTTTTCATGAGACTCCTGCCGTGAACGATTCCCGCATCAACGTCCTGTTCGTCTGCAGCCGCAACCAGTGGCGCAGCCCGACCGCCGAACGACTCTGGCGGGATTCGTCCCGGCTCAACGTCCGCTCGGCGGGGATCAGCTCCAGCGCTCGCCGGGTGGTGTCTGCAGGCGATCTGCAGTGGGCCGACGTCGTGCTGGTCATGGAATCCCGACACCGCGCACAACTGCGGGAACGCTTCGGCCGGGATTTGGGCGGCGTGCGGATCGAAGTGCTCGATATTCCGGACGACTATGAATTCATGGACCCGGAGCTCGTGGAACTGCTGCAATTGCGAGTCGCCGATCTGCTCGGGCCTGACACCGAATGAAACCGCCAAGGCAACCGGTGCTGACACGTGAACGGCGTTCTGCTAAATCTCCGTTGTATTCCCCCGGAGAAGGAAATCGGGCGAGGCCCGGAGATGCGTTGCACGGCGTGGTCGTTTTTGTGGATTGTCCCGGTGCTGGCCGGCTGCCAGACGCCGACGGTCACCGTCCGCCGCGACCCGGTGCAGTACACCGTCAGCGTGGTCAAGCTGACCACTTCAGAACAGGGACGCAGTCTGCTGGAGGAGAAACCCGACGTTCATCTGCCTCAGGTGCTGAAGCGGCGCGACACCGAACTCAAAGAATACCCGCCGGTGTATCTCCTCCCGGGCGAGACGCAGGAAGCCAACCGACAGAAGCGGGTCGATTACCAGACGCCGCTGACGCCGGACGGCAAGTCGCAGGGGATGCAGCACGACACGGTCGGCGAGCTGGTCCGGGCGACGCTGGAGATTGAGCCGAAGGCCGGTCCGCAGATCCATGTCGAAGTCGACGACGCCCGGCTGACCGGCTGGCAGACGTTGACGCTGCAGGAAGGGCAGCAGCGCGTACCGGTCATCGGGCGCGACGGAGTCGCAACGGCATTGCAGCCGGTCTCGGGGAAGTGGGTCATGGCGGGCGCCACCTCCGCCGGCGAGGGGAAGTTCAGCGTGTTTCTGGTGCGTCTCGATCCGCCGGGCCGAGCGCCGGGGCCGGCTGCAACGCATGCCGAAGAAGAGGATTTCACCGCGGAGCCGCGGAGGACGCGGAGTTCGGAGGAGGAGAACGGACGAGTGAGGATGGAATAAGAGGCTGCGCAGAGTCTCGAATGTCGCCATGAACGGTTATCCTCGTTCCCAGGCTCCTGCCTGGGAACGTCGCTATTGGACGCTCTGCGTCCTCTTCCGGTCTCGCTAACAAGGCGGCAAAGAGCGAGGCAGAGCCTCGCAAAGATGGGGTTCCCAGGCAGAGCCTGGAAACCAGTGTGGTTGGACTTTCTCCTGGTCTTCTCCGCGTCCTCTGCGTCTCTGCGGTCAAATCTTTCCGGATTCTTGCCATGCCCTACATCATGGTCGACGTTGAAGCCGACGGACCGATTCCGGGCGATTACTCGATGATCTCCTTCGGCGCGGTGATCGTCGAATCGGAGCTTGGCCGTTCGTTCTACGGCCAGCTCCGCCCGATCTCGGAGAAATTCGTTCCCGAGGCCCTTGCCGTCAGTGGCTTCACGCGCGACGAGACGCTGCAGTTCGACGATCCCGCCGCCGTGATGGGCCGGTTCGACGCCTGGCTGCAGGAGCATTGTCCCGGCCGGGCGATTTTCGTTTCCGACAACAATGGCTTCGACTGGCAATTCATCAACTGGTACTTCCATCACTTCCTGGGGAAGAATCCGTTCGGGCACAGCTCGGTGAACCTGGGCTCGCTCTACAAGGGGCTGGTGCAGGACAGTTTCAAGAACTTCAAGCACCTGCGGAAGACGAAGCACACGCATCATCCGGTCGACGACGCCCGCGGAAATGCCGAAGCGCTCTTGCAGATGAAAGAGCTGGGGCTCAAGATTCGGTGGGACTGAACGGAGCGGACTGCGTCGTCGAACTTGCCGGAACTGCACAATGAACTGGCTTTCTGCCGCGTGCTGGCTGATGGTTGTCGGCCTGTTGTTTTCCTCTGCGGGCTGCGGGGCGCCCGGACCGGTCGGCGCGCCTGGAGCAGGGCAGGGGGCCGGCATGGACGGCGGGCCGCTCAGTCCTCCGCAGGCCAGTCCGCTGATGAAGCCGTTTGCAGGGGTCTGGGCCGTCGATCAGGAGCAGACGTTCGCAGCGCAGCGCGCCGCATGCGTTTCGGAAGAGGTCATCGCCCGACTGCGCGAGATGTCCGCCAGGAACCCGGAGTTGCGGGAGCTGCACAGTCGACTCCGCTTCACCGGCAATGTCGCCCTCGGCGAGGGCGGATTGGCGCAGGAATACTGGTGCTTCGGCCTGCACGAGCACGACGGCTGGGTCTGCGGGAAAGCGTGGCATCACGAAGACCGCCACGATCCGGGCGACATGAGCAAATGCTATGTCCGGTTCCGACTGGAAGGGGAGAGCCTCCTCTTCGACCTGCGCCTGCAGGACGGCCTGCCGGACCTCAACGATCCCGACCTGCTGACGACGCCGGCTCCCGAAGGGGGATCGGCGACGACTTGCGACGCCGAGAAGCCGGCCGGCCGGGACTGGGGCGAGTGGTCGCGGACTGTGTATGTCAGGAAGGAATGAGCGAGTTCGGCAGTGTGGCCGGGGCCGGAACCAAGGGAATTGCCGGTGTTCTGAGTTCCGGGGCTTCGCGAAGACGCTCCAGCCCCGGCCACCCGTGATGTCACGCCGGATCCCATTGTCCGAGACCCATTGATGGAAACTCGCTCGATTGAGCCTCCCTCCGACCCGCCCAATCGGCGCTCCGTCTGGTCGCGTCGCAAATGGCTCAAGTGGGCCGTCCCTGCGATCGGTCTCGGCTGTTTCGCCGACGCGTATTTTATCGAACCGGAGTGGGTCGAGTTCGTCCACCGCGATCTGCCGATCGAGAACCTACCGGCCGACTGGGACGGCCGGACGCTGGTGCAGCTCAGTGACATTCACGTCGGCCGACAGGTCGGTGAAGACTATCTGATCCGCACGTTCCAGCAGGTTGCGAACCTGCAGCCGGATGTCGTCGTCGTGACCGGCGACTTCGTCACGAGCTACGCGCTCCTGCCGCCGGACTTGGAACAGGTCGCACGGGTCTATGCCCATCTGCCGGGCGGTTCGGTCGCCACGCTGGGCTGCCTCGGCAATCACGATTACAGTTCTTCCTCGGACGGCCTGCCCACGGCCCCGCGGCTGTGCGGCATCCTGCAGGATTGCGGACTGCAGATGCTCGTCAACGCGGCGTCCGACCTCGGCGGGCTGCAGATCGCCGGCGTCGACGATCTGTGGCACGGCAACTTCCGACTGAAGCACACGTTGCAGCAGACATCGCCCGACGCCGGCCGGCTGGTTCTGTGTCACAACCCGGACGGGGCGGACCTGGCGGGGTGGGACGGCTATCGCGGGTGGATCCTGTCGGGGCATACGCACGGCGGCCAGTGCAAGCCGCCGTTTCTGCCTCCGCCGCTGCTGCCGGTCAAGAACCGGCGTTACACCGCAGGCGAGTTCGCGCTGGCGGACGGCCGCAGGCTCTCCATCAGCCGCGGCCTGGGCCACCTGCTGCCGGTGCGGTTCAACTGCCGGCCGGAGGTGACGGTGTTCCGGCTGGTGCGGGGGTGAGGCAACGACAGCCGCATCTTTGAACTTCAAACGATCGGCGTCGCGATCACCTGGATCTGGTTGACCATGCCTGTCGCACTGCTGTCAGCCGATGAAAGGTGGCCTCCGTCGTACGTAGAATCCGGAGAGTGCCAAGTGAGTAGTGAGTAGTTATATAGAGAGACAGTGCACGCCTGCCCCTAACTCTCCATTCACTTTGCACTCATCACTTCTCAATACTCACTTTTCACTTTCCGGAACTCCTGGGCCTACTCCCGCGACTCGATCGTCACGCCCATCACCACCGGGGCGGACGTGTCCGGGCCTTTCACCAGTTCGATCGTGGCGATTTTCTCGGCCCGCTCGGGTGTCACGGCGAAGTAGCGGATCTGCTGGCCCCGCAGGCGGAAGGCGAGCTTCGACTTCGGGACGTCGACCACGCGGATGTAGTCCGCGAACTCTTCGCCGTTCTTCAGGGCGTGGTCTTCGGTCGTCCCGTCCGCGTACTTCAGCCGGACGATCAGCGTCACCGATTTCTCCTGGCCGTAGGGGAAACCCCAGCCGCTGACGCCGCTGAGGAAGTGAATCGCCTTCGCCGGCATGTTGCAGGGGAGGGTGACTGTCCGCGGCAGATCGCGGGTGAGCGGCCCGTTCGGCGATTGCAGCAGGATCGCATTCGGCCGGCGGTCCCCTTCGGGATCGACGAGCTGAAACGGGACCCCTTCGAAGACCTTCGGCGACCAGTCGGGGAAGATCAGTCGTTCCGGGTCGGCCTCTTTATTGATGAACATCCCCCGCGTACTGACGACCGTTGCCACCTTGGCCAGGTCGAGCGGGACGTACTTGCCGCGCTTGGTGAGGAACTCCAGCAGGTCCCGCACCTCTTCGGGCTTCACCTGCTTCTCGAAGCCTTCGGGCATCAGCGACTTCGTTGATGAGACCAGTTCGTCGATGTCCTCGCGCTGGATCGGGTGCCGCTTGGCCTCGGTGTCGATCAGCTCGACCGCCGTCCGGCTTTCCCCCGCCAGCATCCCGGTCATCACCCGGCCGTCATTGAGGACCACCGTGTAGACGCGGTAATTGCCTTCGACGCTCCGGCTGGGGTCGAGAATGTGGACCAGCAATTCGCTCTTGGGATGGACCGCCATGCCGGTCAGGTCCGGACCGATTTTCGTTCCCTCGCCGCTGTGCGTGTGGCACTTGGCGCACTGCTTCTTGTAGATCTCTTTGCCGGCGACCGCATCGCCCGTCTGCTGCGCGAGGGGGAGCAGTTCCTGCAGAACCTTTTCGCGATCGGGGCTGGGGAGGCCGCCGAGCTGCTTGAGGAGCTTCTGGGCGCGATCGCGGATCGACCGATCCGGATGGGACGCCAGCGCCTGCTTCTGATCAAGCGTCAGATCCGCAAGCTGCAGCTTGCCAGCTTCGACGGCGTCGAGGAACGACACGGTCGTCTGCGGGCGTCCGAGCAGGACGCGGAAGGCGGCGATGCGGGCGGACGGGGTGAAGGACCGGCTCTTTTCGACGAGCGTTTCCCCGAGAGCCGGGGCCTGGCTGACCGACAGTTTGCCGATCAGCCGGGCGACGAACTCCGGCCCGGACTGCGGCGAAACGACGTCCAGCAGACGTTCGACGGCTTCGTCGGACTGCGACTGGAACGTCAGGAGCTGCTCGGCGGCAGCGACGCGGTCGTCGTCGGAGGCTTTGGCGTCTTTCACGACTTTCAGGAGCGACTCGACGATTTCCGCGGCGTACTGTTCCAGTTCCTTGCTCCCCCAGAGCACGGCCAGCCGGATGAGCTGCCCCTTGCTGCCGGCGGGGACGCGGCGGAGGACTTCGACGAGCTGTTTTTCGGTCGCGGCGGAGAGTTCGACTTTGGCGTCCCTGGGCCAGCCGCGGGAGAGGCCGGCGAGCAACGCTTCTGTCGTCGAGACCTCGGCGACGGAGAGGAGCTTCACCAGCCGGGCGACTTCGTCCGACGACGGGCGACCGCGGGCAATATGTTCCGCGACGATGGCGACCGTGTTGGCCGCCTTGTCACTCAGCCGCGGGGCAGGGGAGACGGAGGACAGGGACTGGCCTGCGGCCAGTCCTTCCAGGAAGGGGAGGGCCTGCGCGGCCGCGGCGGCCGTCACCGCATCCGACTGCCAGCGATCACCCATACCGTTCGGTGCGATGACCATCGCGGCGACGGCGATTCCGGCCTGTTCGCTGACCGGCATGTCGGCCAGGGCCAGCGTCGCGGCCAGACGGACCTGTGGGTCCGGGTCGCGAGTCAAGCCCGCACCGAGGATCGCTGACGTCGAAGACTCGGCCGAAGGCAGCACCTGCAACGCATTGCGGCGAACGCCGGCCGACGGATGTTTCAGCGCAGCGACCACCACCGGCCGGACTTCGTTGTGTGTGTCCTGAATGACGCCCAGGCCATGCAACGTCCAGAGGGCGTGAATGGCCGCAGTGTTGAGGCCGATCGAGTCGACGGATTGATCTGCGACCAGCTTGAGCAGCGCCGGGACCACGTCCGGCTTTCCCCGTTCCACGAGCAGCCGCTGGGCATGCCGCCGCCAGAGCAGGTTGTCGCGTTTGAGCGCTGCGACCAGTTCCTGCGGACGATCAATCGACAGGGGCGCACTCTGGCTTTCCGCTGTCCGCTCTCCGCTCTCCGCTGTGTATGCCACTCGATAGACCCGGCCGTACTTCTTATCGCGCAGGTCGCTTTCGTAGGCGTTTCCCTTGCCGGTCTTGAAGCCCTGCGGCGTCGGGTTGTGCTGGACGATGAAGTTGTACCAGTCGAGCACCCAGACGTTGCCGTCGGGGCCGACCTCGGCCATGATCGGGGCGGCCCAGTCGTCGTCGCTGGCGACGAGGTTCATCGGGCTGGTCGAGTGGAAGTCGGCGCCGTCTTTCTTCAGCAGGAACGTCCCGACGAGGTGTCCGGTCGGTTCGCAGACGAACGCCGTCCGGTTCCAGTACTGCTCCGGATAGGTCCGGGCGGTGTAGAGGGAATGTCCGCAGCCTGCGGTGTAGCCGCCAAACTGATCGACCTGGCGGATCTCCTTCTTGATTGCTTTGAACAGGTGGGTGTCGGCGATCGTGCCGAGCTGTTCCGCCGACCAGCCGCGGACCCGTTCGTAGTAGCGGTTGGCGATGGGCATGTAGACGCTGGGATTGTGATTGGCGGTCGAGCCGAAGATCACGCCTTCTTCGCTCATGCCCAGGCCCCAGGTGTTGTTGTTCGTCGAGCGGACGAATTCCAGGGCAGGGACTTCGGCGTTGTTCGCCGTTGGCGACGCCACCTGGAAGCGGAAGAAGCCCATACGGAACGGGGAGATCTGTTGGCCGCCAGCGATGACCGGCGTGGAATTATTATAGCCCTGCATGGCCCAGATCCAGTTGTCGAGCCCGTACTGGAAGTTGCTCACGCCGCCGTGGGTGTCTCCCAGCGCCCAGCCGGTGACGATGACCTGGCGGAGGTCGGCCTTGTCGTCGCCGTCGGTGTCTTTGAGATAGAGCGTTTCGACGCCGTCCTGGACGATGACGCCGCCGCGATGAAAGGCGATCGAGGTCGGGATGCTGAGTTTCTCGGCGAACAGGGTGAACTTGTCGGCCTTGCCGTCGCCGTCGGTATCTTCGCAAACGCGAATACGGTCGCGGCCCTGGCCGGGGGGCTGCAGCTCGTTGGGATAGTCATACGTCTCGCAGACCCAGAGCCGGCCGCGTTCATCCCAGGTCATGGCGATCGGCTTGCCGCCGAGGTCGGGTTCGGAGGCGAAGAGCTGCAGTTCGAAGCCTGCCGGCACCGAATAATGTTGCATCGACTCGGCTGGCGAGAGGGGCTGCTGCATCAGGTTCTTGGCGGCCCCTTGCACGCCCCACTTCTCGCCGGGCGTGTAGTTCGGGATTTTGGGTCCGACGTCGATGAATTCGAACTTGGCGGCGTCCGGTGCGATTGCCGTCATTTGCGGGACGACGAACTTGTCGGGATCGGACCAGGCGGGGACGGCCGACGGATCCTGCTTGCAGGCCCAGCGGATACCCCGTTCGAGCAGATTCTGGAAACCGGGATTGCCCCACGTCCGCTGATCGTGCCCCCAGGCGGTGTAGAAGACGCGGCCTTTGCCCTGCGTCCGCACCCAGGTCCAGGGCTCGCTTTTGCGGCCTGGCGCCTGTTCTCCCTGCACGCGTTCTTCCAGGACAATGCGATCCTTCTCGTTGTGCAGCGTATGGATGTAGGTTTCGTCCCAGCTTTCGAAGCTGCCGAAGCCCTTCATGATCGGGTGGTCCGGGCGGACGTTTTCCACGCCGAAGACTTCGCCGCCGTGTTTCTGGAATTGGGCCCCGACCAGCGCCACGAAGCGCGGCGAGTTGCGGAAGCAGTAGGAGGCGCAGTGCAGGGGGATGAAGGCCTTGCCCCCCTCGACGTAGTCGAGGAGCGCCTGGTCCTGTTCCGGGGTGATCCGGTCGATGTTGGCGAAGAGGATCAGCCCGTCGAACCCGGCGAGCGTCTGCGCGTTGAGGTCCGCGGGATCGTCGGTGTACTTGGCCTCAATGCCGCGGGCGCGGAGCACGGGTTCGATCTGCACGAACCGTTCCTGCGGACGGTGATGGCCGTTGTCGCCGAGGAACAGGAGTTTGAGCGGAGCGGGTTCGGCGGCGGACAGGGCGCCCCCGACAAGGCAGCCCAGCAACAGACTGAATTGGCTGAGTCGGGATACGAGCCGGCGACCCGGCCGACCAAGTTCGTGAAACTCAAACATGGAGGCGTCCTCAGGCGAAGAGTCATCAGTTGCACGGTGGTTCGCCGAGGACGAGCAGACTGCCCGCGGCATCCGATTCAAAGGCACGAATATCGTCGAGGAACTGCAGCAACCAGCTCGCGAGTTCCTTTGTTGAACGGTTTCCAGCCCTCAGCCAGATCACTTTCGGCGGAGCGCCAAAGCGAGCCGAGAGATGCTGGAAGTCGGAGTCTTTGAAGACAATCGTCAGGCCATGTTCGCGAGCATATTCCCAGACTACCTCGTCATCGACAGCTTCAAGACCGAGGTCTCCGACATGCTGCATGTCCGCGAAGTACTCGGCGAGTTCCCGCTGCAATCGCCTCGGTAGATTCTCGTCGAGGAGCCAGTTCATGGATGTGGAACCACTGTCAGCCCGCGTTCGCGGTCAGCCGCGAACGCCAGGCACGCGCGAATGTCTTCCAGAGTCAGATCCGGAAAATCCTCCACGATCTGCTCCGGCGTCATTCCCGACGCCAGGTATTCCAAGACATCCGTGACGGTGATGCGCAGCCCCCGGACGCATGGCTTTCCGCCGCGCTTCCCCGGCTCGACGGTAATCAATTCTCGGTAATCCATGGTTCATCTTTCGCGTCGATCAGGCGGCAGCAAACGGGTTGATGACCGTGACGGAATCGTAAACCCCGTTATGCGACATGTCCTCGCTGTACAGCGTGTCGACGCCGGCGACGATGCAGGCGCCGAGCAGGAGGCTATCCCAGTGGGAGAGGGTGTAGCGATTCTTGAGGGCGAGCGAGGCGTCCAGAACTTCTGGAGTAGGAATCAATACCGGAAATGTGGACAGAATCTGCCGGATCTCCGACTCCACCTGCATCCCCGTCAGAAGTTTCTGAGCTTCACGCCTCCGGAGCCAGGCGAGCGTTTCACAGGCGACTTGCCACATGAGCGCCGGGACTTCAGGATCCGCAAGACGCTCCGTGAACCACTCCAGCGCCCGTTCATGCTTGACGAGATTGCTGTCGTCCATCGAGTCAATCAGGACGTTAGCGTCAAAAGCGATCATACAATTCATCCCGACCATTCCAGCCTACGTTCGTATGCAGCGGCTGCACTCGGCAGTGCTGAATGAACGCCTCAATGGCCTCTCGTGATCCGATCGCAGATTGTGCGATTACGGGTTCACCAGCGGTCTTCATGATCAGTTCAACCTGAGTATTGTTCGGAAGGTCGACCGGAACCGCCGGCCGGAAAACGCCGTCCACATACGTTGCCAGAACTGTCGCCGTCATTGTGCATCCTTCCGCAGCCACTTCGCCGCAGCCTTTATCCCAGCGTAAACGCCGGCAGCTTCACGATTTCGCCCCCCTTCTCGGTCGACTGGTGGGCGCAGATTCCTACGCAGGTCCAGTTCGCGCTCGTCACCGCGTTCGGCCGCGGGTCGCGATCCTGGGCGAGGGCCGTGAGCATCTCGTTGACCATGTGCGGGTGCGAGCCGCCGTGACCGCCCCCCTGGACGAACGACAGATGGTCGGCGTCCTGAATGCTCCGTGTGAACTGGCGGATTTCTTCCGGCAGCAGGTGCGCGAAGTCCGGGACCTCGATTTTCGAGGGAATCTCCGGCTCCGGCTTCTTCGCCGTATGGAGAATGTGCGGCTCCCCTTCGACGAGGGTCCATTCGAAGCTCTTCTTCGTGCCGTAGACGTCGAAGCTCTCCCGGTACTGCCGGGCCGTGTCGTACAGGAACCGCCAGATGTGGCAGGCGACGTCTGAGTCCTTGACTTTGATATGGCACGACTCGACGGCGTACTTGTTGCCCGACTTTTCGCGGATGTCGTCCCGCACCGTCCCGGAGCCGAAGCAGCTCACGTACTCGGCCCGGCCGTCGATCAGCCCGAGGCAGGGACTCACCACGTGTGTGGCGTAGTGCATGGGAATCATCCGTTCCCAGTAGCTCGGCCAGCCATCCATGTCCTGCGGGTGCGACGCCGCCATGTACTGGATCTTCCCCAGCTCCCCCTTCTGATACAGATCTTTGATGAAGAGGAACTCGCGGCTGTAGACGACGGTTTCGGCCATCATGTACTTCTTGCCGGTCTGCGCGACCAGGTCGCAGATCTGGTCGCATTCTTCGATCGTCGTCGCCATCGGCACCGTACACATCACGTGCTTGCCGGCCTTCAGCGCCGCCATCGACATCGGGGCGTGGTCGGGAATCGGCGAGTTGATGTGGACGAAGTCGACCTTCGGATCGGCGAGGACATCTTCGTACTTCGTATAGCGCTGCCCGATACCGAAGTGGTCGCCGACCTTGTTGAGCTTCGCCGCATCCCGCTGACAGATCGCATACATGCTGGCCAGCGGATGCTTCTGATAGATCGGGATGAACTCCGCCCCGAACCCCAGACCGACGATGGCGACGTTGAACGACTTGCTCATTGAGACAGCCTCTGCAGCAGAAACCTGGACGGGACAGATTCGCAACGACCGGTCATCGTAACGCGCCGGCCGGGACTTTCTAAAGACTCGTAAACCGATGGTTGGATCATACCGTCGCCCCCCGCCGACTCCATGAGGATTTGCGTACTGGACCTGAGTTTTTTCACCAGCCGACTTGCCAGCCTGGTCCGCACCGCTCGCAGAACAATGCCACCTTTGGCCGCCTTCGTTCGCAGATCGCAGAAGAAACATGAGTTTTTTGGCGACGCTTCGGCTAAACTCGCTGGAACCATGACGCACCGCCCATCCGTCGCACTGCTGATCGAAACGTCTAACGGCTACGCCCGCGGCCTGCTGGAAGGGATCACGGCGTATGTTCGCGCGCACGACGCCTGGTCGATCTGGCTCCCGGAGCAGCGTCGTGGCGAAACGCCGCCCGCGTGGCTGGGACGCTGGAAAGGGGATGGCGTCATTGCGCGGATCGAGACGCCGGAGATCGCGGCCGCGGTCCGCAAGCTGAAGGTCCCGGTGATCGACGTCAGCGCGGCGCGCACGCTTCCGGAGATTCCGTGGGTCGAAACCGACGATGCCGCCATCGCCCGCCTCGGCGCGGAGCATCTGGCTGAGCGCGGATTCCGCCGTCTGGGATTTGTCGGCGACCCTCGGTTCAACTGGTCGACCTGGCGGCAGATGCACTTCGAGCGGTGGTGCGCCGAGGCTGGGGTTGAGTGCCAGACGTTTGCGCCGGCGGCGACAAAAGACGATTCGCCTGCGAAAGAAGCCGATCGCCTGCGGCGCTGGCTTCGGGGCCTGCCCCAGCCCATCGGCATCCTGACGTGCTACGACATCAAGGGACAACTCGTCCTCGACGCCTGCCGGGAGCTCGGGATCGCAGTACCGGAGCAGGTCGCCGTACTGAGCGTCGACAACGACGAGCTCCTCTGCAATCTCTGCACGCCTCCGCTGTCGAGCATCGAACCCGACTCCCGGCGGACGGGGGCCCTCGCTGCCGAGCTGCTTAACCGCATGCTGTCGGGGGAAGACGTTCCGCCGCAGGCCTACCTCCTGCCCCCCCTCGGAGTCATCGCCCGGCGGTCGACCGACGTCCTGGCGATTGAAGACCGGGAAGTGGCCACGGCCCTGCGCTACATCCGCGAGCACGCGCGGGAGGGGATCGACGTTTCCCACGTGCTGAGGGCGACGCCGCTGTCGCGGCGCGTGCTGGAAGCCCGTTTTCGCGACGCCGTCGGTCGATCGCCCCATCAGGAGATTTTGCGGATCCGGCTCGAACACGTCTGCCGACTTCTGACGCAGACCGACTTGAGTCTGGCGGAGATCGCCGCCCGCACCGGATTTGCTCACCCGGAATACCTGACAGTGGCCTTCAAACGGGAGCTCGGCCAGCCCCCCAGCCTCTTTCGGCGGGAACACGCCAGCAGCCGACCGGCGGGAAACTGAGCCAAACTTCCGCCGGGCTGGCAGGTGAATGGGAGCTGGCGATATAGTCAGCGCTTAGTCGGTGCTCCGCCGACCGATCCGCAATTATCAGGAAGTTGACTCGTTCATGGCTGAGATTTGTGCGTTTCAAGGCTGGCGGTACGATGTCGCCCAGGCTGGCGATCTGACGGACGTCGTCGCGCCACCGTACGACGTGATTGACGAAGCTCAGCAGGCGGCCCTGTACGCCCGCCATCCGTACAACGTCGTCCGACTCGACCTGAACCGGAGCGAGCCGGACGATGTGACTCCCGACGCCCGCTACGAACGGGCCGCCAGTCTCTGGAAGCACTGGCGCGTCGACGGCGTGCTGCGCCAGGAACACGAAGAAGCCCTCTACGTCTATCACCAGGAATACTCCTGGGAAGGACGGACGTTTCTCCGCAAGGGAATCGTCGGTCGACTGCGGCTGGAAGAGTTCGGCGCCGGGAAGGTCTTCCCGCACGAGCAGACTCTGTCAGGCCCGAAAGCCGACCGGCTCAAGCTGATCCGGGCCAGCCGGGCCAATTTCTCGCCGATCTTCGGACTGTATTCGGACCCGAATTGCGACATCCAGCGCCAGATCGACGACCACTGTATCGGTTTGACGTCCCTGGAGGCGAATGACGACAACGGCGTACGGAATCGCGTCTGGGTTGTCACCGATCCGGCGGCGATCAATCGCGCCAAAGAAGCGTTGCTCGAAAAGCCGGTCTTTATCGCCGACGGCCATCATCGCTACGAAACTTCCCTGAATTATCGCAACGAGCTCCGAGCTGCCGGCAAACTCGCCAACGAAAACGCCCCGCCCAACTTTATCCTTGCGACGCTTGTCTCACTCCAGGATCCCGGTCTGACCGTGCTGCCGACGCATCGACTGGTCCAGGGATTGCCGGGATTGACGGCCGCAGCGGTCCAGGAAGCGCTGGCCGGGACATTCGAAACCGAGATCGCCGGGACCGGCGCGGCAGGCGCCCGCGAAGCGTGGGAGCTGGTCGCCGCCGACGGCGGGCAGGATGTCCTCGGATTCGGCTGCGCCGCCGATCAGCAGTGGATTTTCGCCCGCTGCCTCGATCCCTCGGCCATGGACGCGCTTGCCGCCGACCATAGCCCGGCCTGGCGTGATCTGGGCGTCAGTCTGCTTCACACGCTGGTGCTGGGAAAACTGCTCGCCTCCCGTGTGACGGGCGCGGGGCCGGAGCTGCGGTACGTTCACCGCGATTCCGAAGTCGCCGAGGCTGTCCGCAGCGGCGCCTGCGATCTGGGCTGTCTGGTTCCGCCAGCAACGGTCGATCACGTCGAAGAGATCGCCGGCGGGCTGGAAACCATGCCTCCCAAGAGCACCTACTTCTATCCGAAGCTCCTCTCGGGACTGGTGTTTCACTCGCTGACGTGAACCGACGGACTCAGTTCCTGCTCTCGACGGACTGGTCCGGCCGCGCTCCGGGAGCGTACGCCAGCGTCTGCAGCTCGGCCAGTTCGTCGGGCTGCGCGAAGAACTCTTCGAAGGCGCCGACGTTCTGATACAGAGATTCGAAACCCACCACCGTCTGGCCAAGGTTCACGACTTCGTCGAGCAGTCGCTCCAGCTCGGTCACCGACGCCACCGGCTCGAAGCGGTCGGGCGAGACTTCGAACAATGCCGCGTCCTGGGCCTGTGAAGCTCCCTCGTGGAGACGGCAGCGGTCGATTTCGTGCAGCAATGACGCCGCGTCGCGCGGTCGCTCGTCCGGATTCTTCGCCAGGCACCGGAGAATCAGCAGTTCGAGTTCGTGTGTGACGGTGCGACCGCTCCGGACCGATGGAGGCTCCGGCGTCGAAAGCACGTGCGCCATGCAGATCTTATGAACGCCGTCGCCCGAAAAGACCGGCGTGCCGGTCAGCAGAAAGTAGGCAACGGCTCCGAGGGAATAGACGTCCGCGCGGGCATCGACGAACTGCGGCTGCCGGATCGCGTCGGGCGACATGTACAGCGGCGTCCCGGCGAGCCCGTTGTCGGAGTCGAGTCGGACATCGCCCTCCCGGTCCTGGATCGCTTTGACCAGGCCGAAATCGAGCACCTTCACAAAGTCGACGAGACCTCCCCGCTTGGTCAGGAAGATGTTCGCCGGCTTGATATCACGATGGATCAGGCCGAGCGAATGCGCTTCCGCCAGCGAGCTGCAGACTTGCCGCATAATGTGCATCAGGCGCGCTTCGCCGATGCAACCTTCCCGACGAACGAGCTGTTCCAGATTGATCCCGTCGAGATACTCCATCGCATAATAGAAGATCCCCTCCGGCGTCCGGCCGAAGTCGTAGATTGCAATGGTATTGGGATGCGTGAGCTGGGCGGTGAGCTGTACTTCCCGTTCGAAGCGGGCGATCGCGTGCGGCGAACCCTTGTCGACGTCGAGAAATTTGACCGCGGTCGCCCGCCGGAGGAAGGCATGCCGGGCCAGATAGACGGTTCCCATGCCCCCCGCCCCCAGCTTCTCTTCCAGCGTGTACTGCCCGAGCTGCCGCGCGGCGACGACGGCATGCTGCAGGCGTCGCTGCTGGCGCTCCAGGTGCATCATGAAGGCGAAGACGCCGATCGCCGCCACGCAGAGCAGCGTCATCAGGCTGCGATGGACATTCTCCACCACCTGCAACGGCAGAAACGCCACGTCGATCGGAATCTCCGTCGCCACGCCGAAGTCGTACTCCGGCAGCCAGGTCCAGGCGCCGATGACCGGGATGCCGCGATAGTCGCGGTAGCCGTTGATATCGATCCCCGATTCCCCCCGGACCGCCGATTCCGCCATCCGCGTCAAGGGCTGCTCCGAACGTCGCACCGGCGAGCGGACTTCCGCCCGCAGATCGACTCCGGGATCGCGCATCTCGATATTCAGAATCGAACGGGCGTCGGGACGGTCGGGCAACAGACCAATCATTTTCAGGCCTTCGTCGAAGCGGGAATTGCTCAGCAGCACTCCGTTCCGGTCGAAAACGCTGGTCTCCCCGGCGTCAGAGGCGTGGGCCTCGGCCAGCAGCCGCGAGAATCCCTGTTCCGGCGCCAGCCGGAAGGCCAGCGCTCCACAAACTTCGGCGCCATCCCGGACAGGCACCGCCACGAGCATCACCGGGTGATTCAGCCGCGGCCCGCCGTTGGGACCGGGCAGCAGGATTTCACTGGAGAACGGTTTTGACACCGTCAACTGCCCGGCGAGCACTCGCTGCAGAAACTCCGCGGGATAGCCGCTCAGTGTCTGTCCGACCGGGATGTCCGATTCCGCATCGCGAACAACTCCGTCCGGCGAGAGCAGCAGGTAGCCCGCGTATTCATAGCGATCCAGAATGCGCGACAGGCTCTCTCGCAACGACGAGCCGGCGACGGCTTCGGAAGCCATCGCGTCGGCCGGTCCGACCGGGCGAGCCAGCTTCGGCAGCAGCTTTTGCTGCCAGTCCGCCGATTCTGCCAGCTCCGCGGCCCGATCGGAGTGGCTCTGCAGCCACAGCCGCAGTTTTTCGACATCGGAATCGAGGTACGACTTCAGCTCCCGGACGCAACTGGCCCGAAGAACTTGATTGACCGACGTCGAAACCCAGAAACCGACGCAGGCGATCGCCGCCGCACCGAGAATCGGCCAGACATAGACGAACCGCGGCAGCGGACGGACAGGCGCGGCCTGATTCTGGGAACCGGTGGTAAACATCTGGCCGAACAGACTGGCCAGTCCGGACATGGCCGAACTGCTCCCTGCGATCGAGGGAGAGGCATGAAGCTCGGCTGGCCGGTGTTCGGACATCAGTCGCGTGAGATCCCGGTGGAGTGGCCCGTCCAGGCAACCTCCGGCAGCACTCCGCCAGAGGTTTCCCGGGGAAACCGGTCCGCGGGCTGGCACGCTCCGGACCGGATATCATCCCACCGAAGCATAGATCATCGTACGGAAGTGTGCGGGCGTACTTTCGCAATCACATAACGCCCTGCGAGCCAAAGCCTTATGGCCCCTCACGCCATCCGCGCAACGTCACCGGGGCCACCCCCGTGCAGCACGATCCGCACAGCACTTGCAGACCGCGCAGACCGGTCCGTCGCGATGCTCGAACTCGGCGGAATGTTCGAAGGAATCGCGCCATCCGCTGTCACTCCGTTTTCACGCAATGGCCTCAACTTCCGCCGACGACCTCGAACTGGGCCGCGGATCCCTCCGGCCGGCTGAGCGTCGCCTTCAGCGTCGGCGCCTGCGAGCCGGAAATCTGCACGCGAACGACGATCGCATGCCGGCCCTTGTCCAGCGGCAATACGACCTTGCTCCGCGGATCGATCGACTGGGCGTCGACCCAGACCTGCACTGTTTCCGTCGACGAAATCTCGATCTCCACCGGCCCAGGCTCCGTCACTTCCACCTCGCCCCGCAGCAGCGCGACTTTCGGCCCGTCGCCCTGGCGCAATTCGCTCAGCGGCAGTTCGCCGTAGAACATCGCATAGGCCGACGTCCAGGCTTCCGGCGGCGCCCCCAGGACGTGCTGACGCAGATGCTCCAGGTGAGGGACGTCGCTGGTCAGTTCCGCCGGCGGATTCGCCAGCACCTGCCACCGCTGAACAATCGGGGCCGTCCGCACCGCATAAGTCCCCGGCTTGCCGAGACCGGCCACAAACGCAATCAGATCGAGCAGTTCGTCGTGCGTGAGAAATTTCGTCAGGCCGTTCGGCATGATCGACCGGCCTTCGACTTCGTCTTCGATATCGGCCGTCGGAATCAGCAGTTCCTTGCTCTGCGAATCGCGAATCCGGACGCGGGACTCGTCGCGGTCGATCACAATGCCGGTCAGAACCTTGCCGTCCGAAGTCTCAAAGACCCGAGTGGCGTACTGCTCTTTCACCGCAAGATTCGGATTGAGCACCGAATTGATGATGTAATCGAGCGGCGACGAGCCCCCCACGGCCCCCAGCTCCGGACCGACCTGGCCTCCCGCACGGTTCAGACTGTGACAGCGGAGACAGCTCAGGTCGTTCCGGCGGAACACCAGCTCGCCGCGGGCGGCGTCCCCCTTGTCCGTGACTTCCTGGACCAGCTTCGCGACCTCTTCCGGCGTCGGCGGAGCCGGATCGGCGGCGACCCCCGCCGCTTTGCTCAAAACTCCCGACAGCTCCGCGTCGCTCCGGCCGACCGAATACATATACCGCAACGACCGCTTCGCGTTGTCGACCGTCAGCTTCTGCGACTCCAGCGCGGCGGCCAGCAGCTTCGAGCCCTCCTTGCGGTCGAAGAATGCGTCGAGCACAGGCGCGGGGTCGTCCTGCGGCGATGCCGCGGCCAGCACGGCCGCCCCCTGTTGCGCGGCCGTGGCAAGATCCACCGTCGTCAGGGCCGCGACCGCCTGCATCCGCCCGGCGATCGTCGCTCCGCTGCTGGCGAGCTTCACCAGCGTCGCCTTGCTTCCCGCTCCCTGCAGGGCCACCAGGCCGCGAATCGCGACCTTTTGCAACTCAGGCGTCGCGCCGGGATCGGTCGCAATCTGCTGCAATGTCGGCGCGACGGCCGCCAGGCGCCAGTCGGCCGCCAGTTGCACAGCCGCAGTTCGTAGAGCGGCGTCTTTCGACTTGATCAGCACCGTCAACGGGTCCAGTTCCCCGTTCGGCTTCACCTTCCGCGTCCGATGCGCCTGCGTCAGCCAGCCCAGCACTTTCAACCGCAGAGCGGTCGACATGCCTTCCGGCTGCACCAGGCGATCGAAGACCACCCGCAGATCGTGCTCGTTGCCCCGATTGCAGATCATCTCGACGACCGCCGGCTGCCGTTCCGCCGGCAGCCGGTCGCTCTGATAGAGCTTCAGCAGCGGTCCGACCGCAGAGGGAGGTGCTTCTTCCGCCGGAAGACAAGCAGACCACAGCGTCACTGACAAAAGCGCCACAGTCAGAATCGCCGCGGACATGGATCGCGGAAAGGCAGACACATTCGACATCGAAGCAGACTCCAGACTTTGCATTCGAACGGAAATGCCGAGGGTCGCTGATGCAGCGGCGCGCCTCGGCATGTTCCTGGTCACTTGTCGTCGGCCCACGGGCCGACGGCTGCTGCTACTTGCTGGCCGCCTTGGTCCGCCGGTCCAGCGTCTTCATCGTTTCGTCCAGGACCAGTTTCAGAAACTCGTCCTGCTCGTAGACCAGCGATTCCACGGCGATCTCCGAAGCCTTCGCCGCGTCGGCTCCGTCGAAATAGCTCAGCCCCCAGACCGCAATCAGCCGGACTCGCGGGCTTTCGTCGTTGACCCCGGCCTGCAGCAGCGCCAGCGGATCCTTCACGCGATCCCGCCACGCCACCAGCACCCGTTGAGCCGCCGCCCGCGCCTGGAAATCTTTCGACGTCAGCACCTGCTTGAGCAGCTCTTCATTGACCACGTTGTGGTTCTGATGCAGCCAGAGCCCTTCGAGCTGGTGATGGCCGAAGGCCGGGTCGCTGGCGTCGAGACCCTTGAGCCACGGTCCGACCGCGGCGATGACGTCCTTCGTCGGACGGCCCCCCAGTTCGATCCGCGCCCGATGACGGACACGATCTTCCGGGGACTTCAGCAGTTCCAGCAGGCTGGCGATCGGCGCTCCCGCGATCGCCGCCGGCTTGTTGAGCTCGCGGCCTTCGTAGATCACGCGATAGACGCGGCCGTGGGTCCGGTCGCGGCTCGGATCTCGCAGGTTGTGCTGCATGTGGCCGATGATCGGGTTCTGCCAGTCGCAGAAGTAGATCGCGCCGTCCGCACCGATCTCCACGTCCGCCGGGCGGAAGTTCGGATCGGACGAATACAGGATCGGCTCAACTTCGTTCGCTTTGAAGCTCGAACCGGCGTCTTCCACCTTGTACTGCAGGATTCCCTGGAAACCGATCACGTTCAGGACCAGCAGGTTCCCCTGCAGTTCGTCCGGGAAATGCTTGCTGCTGAGGCTTTCCACGCCGGCGCAGGGACGGGTCCGCTGTTTGTAAACCTGCGGCGGGCGCGCGTGCTTGTGCGGGTAATCGATGTCCCCCGAGAACAGCGTCGCGTGATACGGCTGAGCCCCGGTGCCATCGTAAACGATGTCCTGGCCCCAGCGATCGAAGACGTGACCGTGCGGGTTGGCGAACCCGAACGAAACGTAGACGTCAAACTTCTGCGCCCGCGGCTCGTAGCGGAACACGGCCCCGTTGGCGACGCGGCGGACCGGCCCCCACGGGGATTCGACCTGCGAGTGATGGAACGTCCCTTCCTGGAAGTACATCGCCCCGCCCGGATCGAGCGCAAAGCTGTTCGCGGTATGGTGCGTATCCGCGGTATCCAGCCCGTGAATCAAACGTTCCTTGACGTCGTACTTGTCGTCGCCGTCCGTGTCCTTCAGGAACAGAATGTCCGGCCCCTGTGCGACCAGGACGCCGCCGTTCCAGAATTCGAAGCCGGTTGGATTGTGAATGTCGCCGGCAAACGTCTTGCAGACGTCGGCCTTGCCGTCTCCGTTGGTGTCTTCGAGGATCAGCAGCTTGTCGTCCATCGCCTCGGTCGGCTTCCAGTGCGGGTAGGTCTCCCAGACGGCGACCCACAGCCGGCCCTTCGTGTCGAAGGCCATCTGCACCGGATTGACCATCTCGGGGAACATCTCTTCGGACGCGAACAGATTGACCTTCATCCCCTGATGGACGGTCATCTTCGAGATGGCCTCTTCGCCTCCCAGAAACTCGTGCTTGCCTCCCGGGAGCGGGCCGGGCTTGTTGCTGATGACCGGAATGAACTCCGGCAGATTGTTGTCTTCCGGCTTGGCGTCCTGCCCCTTGGCGACAGCCCAGACGACCTTGTCGCGATTGGCGGTCAGCGTGTCGATGACTTCCAGCTCGCGCTGGCCGACCGAGTAGTTCGACAGACCTTCGCCGTACCCGCCCGGGCCTTCGGCAAACTTCAGGAATGCGCGGTCGCCGTACGTGGAGTACCCGTCCGTGACGCGATACCGCATGTACCAGTACCAGTTCTTGTCGTTGACGGCTTTGCGGAGCGTTTCGAAGCTGGCGAATTTCACAAGAGGCTGTCGAGGATTTTCGAGCTTCAGGAAAGCTCCCACCGCGGCACGCGCCAACTGTTGATCACCCTTTTCGTTCAAATGAATGCCGTTGATCGTCATCGGCTGGGCTGGCCTCATGGATTTCGCGGCTTCCGGCACCAGGGTAAACAGGTCGACAAAGACGACCTTCTCCTGAGCCGCAACTTCGCTCATCGCCTTCGCATACATGCCAATTCGTACGTTCGCCGCATCGACCTGGGCCTTGCTCGGCAGGTTCGGATCGTCGATGTACTCCTGCGGAATCGGCGAGAAGAGGACCAGCCGCGGGGCCGACTTCCCGTTGTACTTCTGGGCCAGCGTGTGCTTGATGAAGGCTTCCAGGTCCTGCTTGAACCCGGAGAGCCCGGCTTCGCCCGCGAACGATTCGTTGTAGCCGTAGAACGCGAAGATCACGTCGGCTTTGGTATTGGTCAGCTCAAACCGGTTCTCGCGTACCTTTCCCTGGTCGCGCGGCGAGAGCTTCTCCGGCTGCGGGCAGGGGGCCTTGCCGGCCAGCCATTCGTCCTGCGAGCCGAACGACATCGACCGCATCCGCCGATTGCCGTCCTTGAATCCGCCGACTTCGTCGCCGCTGTAGGCCAGGTTGCGGAAGACCAGGTTGTGCTGAGGGAACTGGGCGTGCAGCAGGGTCTCCAGCCAGCCGTAATGCTGCTGACGTTCTCCCAGCGTGTTCCCGATGATGCAGATATGATCGTTGGGCTGCAGCTCCAGAGCCTGACCGTGCGCAGTCGCGGTCAGCAGCCCCAGGCACAACACCGCGGCAATCGACGTTTTCATGCAGTTCTTCCCGGTGGATCGATTCACGGAAGTCTTGATCGGTGCGGAACTTTCGGTGCGCAACGGCGCCTCCCCGCAGCACGCGTTCCCTCAGCGTAACCGGGGAAGGAACGTCTTTCCAGTTTGCAACAGCGTTCGTTGATCTTCCTCACGCAAATTTGAGGTCGCACGTTGCCGGCCCGTTGCCGCTGTGCCCGGCCCGACCGACCGACTATACTCCTGCAACGGGCCGGCATGGTCGGCCGGAGGCATCCGGGACTCCCCACGTACAGGACGTTTCACTGTGGAACTGCGACGCAATCCGACCCGCTCGGTCCGGATCGGCTCCATCTCGATCGGCGCCCAGCATCCGATCGCCGTCCAGAGCATGACGGCCACTCATACGCAGAACATCGATGCCACCGTCGAACAGATTCTGGCCCTGGAAGCCGCCGGGGCCGATGTCGTCCGCGTCGCGGTCGACAGCAAGAAAGATGCGGAAGCCCTCAAGGAAATCCGTAACCAGGTCAGAGCCAACCTGTCGGTCGACCTGCAGGAGAACTACCGGCTCGCCGAGCTGGTCGCCCCCCACGTCGACAAAGTCCGCTACAACCCGGGACACCTGTACCATCACGAACGGGAGAAGTCCTGGCAGGAAAAAGTCCGCTTCCTGGCGCAGATCGCCACCGATAACGACTGCGCAATGCGGGTCGGCGTGAACTGCGGCTCAATGGACCCCGACAAGAAAGCCAAGTACGACGCCGAGGACTCGATCACCCCGATGATCGAGAGCGCCCTCGACCACTGCAACTTCCTCGATTCCATCGGCTTCACGCGCTACTGCGTCTCCCTCAAAGACTCCGATCCGCAGAAGGTCATCGACATCAACCGGCGGTTCGCCGAGGCCCGTTCCGACGTCCCCCTGCATCTGGGCGTCACCGAAGCCGGGCTGCCCCCCGACGGGATCATCAAGACGCGGATCGCGTTCGAGCAGCTCGTCAGCCGCGGCATCGGCGACACCATCCGCGTCTCGCTGACGGTGCCCAACTCGCGGAAGCCCGAAGAGATCGCCGCCGGCCGCAAGATCCTGGCCGATATCGCCGCCGGCCGCGTCCGGTCCGTGGTCGACTTCGGCCTCGACACTTTGAACATCATCAGTTGCCCGAGCTGTTCGCGCGTTGAGAACGAGGCCTTCATCGAACTGGCCCAGCAGGTCAAAGAGATGACGCAGTACGCCAAGGACTACGACGTCACCATCGCCGTCATGGGCTGCCGCGTGAACGGCCCCGGCGAAACCGACGACGCCGACCTGGGTCTCTGGTGCGGCCCGAAGTTCGTCAATCTGAAGAAGGGCCCGGCGGAACTGGGCGCCTTCACCTACGACGAGATCCTGCCCCGTCTGAAGGCCGAACTCGACGTGATCCTCGCCACCAAGCAGCCGACGCCTGTCCGTTGAAGGTCTGCACTCCTTTCTTTCGTGTGCCACGGCCGTCCCGGCCGTGAGACCGCGGACGGAGTTCAGATCCATCGCACAGCCGACTCAGCGGCGGCGCACGACCTATTCGATCGTCGTTCACACATCGAGGCGTCATCTCATGCGAATCAGCGTGGCCATTGTCATCGCGCTCCTGTCCGGCGCAGTCTGCGCTGCCGAACCTGAGTCCAACGCCGCGCTGCAGAAGCTGTTCGACGACGAGTGGGAGTACGGACTGCGGGAATCCCCCACGTTTGCCTCGCACCTCGGCGACAAGCGCTACAACGACCGCTGGCCCGATGTCAGCCCGGAGGCCATCGCCCGCCGGCAGGCTCACCAGCGAGAGCTTCTCGAACGTCTCCAGCAGTTTGACCCCGGCCAGCTTTCGCCGAGCGACCGCCTGAATCACCGACTCTTCCGCTGGCAGGCGGAACTGGACGTTGAAGGCCAGCCGTTCGGCTGGCACCTCGTGCCGATCAACCAGCGGGAGGGAATTCAGGACGAGGGGTCGCTGGGAGATTCGATCTCCTTCGACGCCGTCAAAGACTACGAAGACTGGCTCCTGCGGATCGAGCGTTTTCCGGTCTACATGGACCAGACGATCGGGCTGCTGCGCGAAGGTCTGAAGCGCGGGATCCTCCAGCCGCAGATCGTCCTGAAACGCGTCCCCCAGCAGATCCGCCGCCAGATTGTCGAGGATCCCGAACAGAGCCTGTTCTACAAACCCTTCCGGACGTTTCCGAAGGATCTTGCCGAAGCCGAACGGACCCGGCTGCAGACCGCCGCCCGAACCGCCATCGCACTGCACATCGTCCCGGCCTACCAGAAATTGCTGACCTTCTTCGAGGACGACTATCTCCCTGGCAGTCTGAAGGACGTCGGCGTCTGGCAGGTGCCGCAGGGCGGGCCTTTGTACTCGTTCGCCGCCCTGCAGTTTACAACGACCAGCCTCACTCCCGACCAGATTCACGAGATCGGCCTGCAGGAGGTCAGCCGCATCCGGGCCGGCATGGAGACAATCCGCCAGCAGGTCGGCTTCCAGGGAACATTGCCGGAGTTCTTCGAACACCTCCGCACGGCCCCCGAATTTCGTTTCGAAAAGCCCCAGGACCTCCTGCAGGCCTATCAGGCATTCTGCAAGCGGGTCGATCCCCTCCTCACTCGCGTCTTCCGCAAGCTCCCGCGAATTCCCTACGGCGTCGAGGCCATCCCGGAGCACATGGCCCCCGACACCACGACCGCCTACTACCGGCCGCCCGCCGCCGACGGGACGCGTGCGGGGATCTACTTTGTGAATCTTTACCAGGTCGAAACCCGCCCGAAGTACGAAATCGCCGCCCTGTCGCTCCACGAGGCCGTCCCCGGCCATCACCTGCAGATCGCCCTCGCCACCGAAATGGAGCACGTCCCAACCTTCCGCCGCTTTACCGGTTTCACCGCCTACGTCGAGGGCTGGGCGCTCTATTCCGAAAGCCTCGGCGACGAGCTCGGCGTTTACGACGATCCCTACTCCAAGTTCGGCCAGCTCACCTACGAGATGTGGAGGGCCGTCCGGCTGGTCGTCGACACCGGCATCCACCACAAGCACTGGTCGCGCGACCGCGCAATCACGTTTTTCCGGGATAACGCTGCGAAGTCCGAACAGGACATCGTCAACGAGATCGACCGTTACATCTCCTGGCCCGGGCAAGCGCTGGCCTACAAGATCGGCGAACTGAAGATCCGGGAACTGCGCCGCAAGTGCCAGGCCGAACTGGGGGACCGCTTCGACCTGCGCGAATTCCACGACGTCGTGCTCCGCAACGGCGCCGTCCCGCTGAGCGTTCTGGAGGAACTGGTCGATGAGTGGCTGGCGGAACAGAAACCCGAACGGCAGTAGCTCCGCAGTCTGAGACTCGATCTCGTCAGGCCGGCCCCGTCGCGTTCTCGCGCGGAAAGATCGGCCGGCCGGGACGCTTCGAGCGTGAGTTCCAGTAGACGAACACGCCAATTGGAACAACGACGATCAGCCACGGGACGACCGCTGCGGCAGCGACGAGGCACGTCTGTCCGAGCATGATCAGTCCGCGGAGCGAACTGAAGAAACTGGCCGACATCTCCGCGATCAGTCCGAGCGGCCGCTCGGGGGGCGTGATCCCCAGTTGCGAGATGGTCAACGTCAGAGTGGCGTAGCCGGTCTGCTGGCTCAAGAGGCGTAACCGCCCTTGAATGCGCTCGATCTCCTCGCGGACCCGCGTCAGCTCCTTCTCGACGGCCAGCACGTCTTCGAGACTGCTCGAAGCAGTCTTCAGCAGTTCCAGCAGCCGCTCTTCTTCGACCTTCTTGGATCGCTCGCGAGCCTCCAGGTCGACGAACTCCTCGGTGACGTCCTGCACGCGGACTTCCCGTCGCCGAACTTCTCCTAACGCCGCGCAGGCAGCCATCAGGGCGTCGAATCGATCCGGCGGAACTCTCAACGTCCACGTTCCGCTCCGGTGCGACTCCGCCAGATTCGATTCATTCTGAGCGGCAATGTATCCGTTGTGGCTTTGAACCAGAGACGAGATTCCGCTCGCCGCCGCCTGGTAGTCCTTGATCAGCAGTTCGAGCGTCCCGTTGAAAATGAGCTTCCGGGAATCGACTCGCTGCTCGGCTGCCGCCTGCGCCGCTTGACCGACCGCGAGCGCGCCCATCGGCGGTACCACGGCGGGAACCGGAGGTCCCGACGGCTGCGACTTTCCACCGCAACCGCCGGCCATCCAGAGACCGAGAATCACCGACGCCGTCAGAAGTGCGCGCATGATGGGGCTCACAGCTCCGGGAATTGCAGGCCCGAAACGCGACGGAGCTCGCTCGCATCCGCATCGGCCGCTCCGAGACTTGCTGCAGGAATGAGTCCCGGACGCCGCCAATTATTCCCGTCGATTGGCCCGACAAGACTACTTCGCCGCCGCAAACTCCCCCGCGTCGTACTTCGCCCAGAACTCTGCCGGCGTCAGCCGCGGTCCTTCGGACAGTTCGACGTCCAGTTCCCGCAGACTCTCCATCGCCCGAATCTGCTCCAGACCTTCGGTGATCTTTGCAGGCGTGAAGATCAGCCGCTGCAGCCGCAGGTTCTTCAGCGGCCGCAGATCGGTCACTTCGGTCTCGCCAATGTGCAATCGCTGCAGCGTCGGCATCCGGCCCAGCACGCTGATGTCGCGGACGGGGGTCTTGTGCAGCGTCAGGCTCACCAGCGGCGTCGTCTCCAGCGGCCCCAGATTCTCCACCTGCGTCTCATTCAGCCAGAGCGTGTCCAGCGGCATTTTCTTCAGCGGCGTCAGGTCGGTGACCGGCGTCCCCAGCAGGTTCAGATAGGCAATCGGGCAGTCCGCCAGCGGCGTCAGATCGCTGACGGGCGTCTGACTCAGGTAGACCGTCTGCAGCGGCATCCCCGTCAAGGGCGACAGATCCTTCACCTGCGTCTGCTCCAGATACAGCTCGCGCAGCTCCATCCCTTTCAGCGGCGACAGATCCTCCACCGGATTCTCGCGCAGCCCCAGATAGAACAGCGGATAGCCCTGCAGCGCGCTGATGTCCCGCACGTGCGCGTTGACGAACTCCGCCATCACGAACTGATCGTCCTCGAACCGAAACCCCGTCGACTCCCGCAGATACTCCGGGTTCTTCTCCAGCATCGTCATATGCACCGCGTCGGTGATCCGCAATTCCGGAGTGGGCGGCGCCGAGCGATACATCTCTTCCAGCGTCGGCGATCCCGGGATGGAGCCTTCCGGTTCGGAGGTCTTCCCGCAGCCAGCCAGCGCGCATCCGCAAACGACGGCAAGGAGAAGACAGATCCGGCCGACCAACTCACTGCGATACCACATGGACCCGCTTCCAGAAGGCGTACTCGTGCTGCCAGTCATTCGACACGGCCTGAACTTCCAGCAGGATGGTCTGTCCGGCGAACCGCGACAAGTCGACCTGCACCGTCGCCCAGCCGCGCTGGGGAATCGTCAACGATTCATCGATCCGCTGCTCGTGAATCGTTTCGCCATCGGCGCGCACGACGAGCTGCCAGTCCGCCTTCTCGAAATGCGTCACATGCATGTCGAGCGTCGTCGTGCGATCTGCGGGGATCGACAGCACCGTCCGCATCGTGAACGGCTTGTCCGCTTCCAGCGGATGCGTCTGCAGGGCCTCCAGTTGCCCGGCGACTTCCCGCCGGAGCACCAGTCCGTCGCGGACCGCCGCGGTTCCAAACGCGGGAGCAATCTGCGAAAGGAGCGGGCCGTACTCGACGCGTTGCCCCGCCCGGTCGAGCACCGCCGGGTCCCCCTCCGGCTTCCGGCCCGGCGTCGATGCAGCGCGCAGCCGGCTCACATCTTCCGACGTGCGGGCCAGGTAGACATGGTCCAGCCAGACGGCTTCTCCATCGAACGACCTCAGGGCCAGTCCGGTCATCCGGAATCCGCCGAAATCGGCAAAGACATCCCGTTCGTGGCGCGTCCAGTCGCCCGGCAGCTTCCACTCCAGCCGCAACGGGGCGCCGGCGGACTGTTTCTCCGCCCCCGCATCCCACGCATACCCATGCCGCAGCCCTCGGTCTTCGCCGTTCCCCCGACCGCCGGCGGGCCGCCCGCGCAACGGCGGTCGACGACCGCCCGCGTCCAGCATCGATTCCAGCGCGCCGTCTCTGGCCAGTTGCAGCTCAATCCGCGAGCCTCCCTGCGGCTTCCAAGCGAAGACCAGGTACCGATACTCACCCAGCCGGGGATGCTCCGCGATCTCGAGGTTCAAGTCCGGCAGTTGCGGGGCCTCCGCCGACCCGCCCGGCAGGCGCAGCGACGTCATGCCGCGAAACGGCTGCTCGGCGGACAATTCCGCCTTCCCGCCCCCTGCGGACAGTTCCGCGGCGAATTCCGGTTCGTCTTCGAAGATCCGATGGAGTCCCGGCGGTTCCGCCGTCAACGCAAATCCCCGCCAGTCCACGAAAGAGCGCTCATCCTGCGGCAGCAGAACGACCTCGACCAGCGCCGTCGTCCCCGCCGCCTGGTCCACGGGAACCAGGATCGGGTCGGGATCGGCGGCCCCGCGCCGCTGCGGCACGTCCAGATCACACCATGTCCGACCGTTGATTCGCACCTGAATCGAACTTGGGCTCGTCCGGTCGGGGTAGCGCGAAACCGCCAGCGCCAGCCAACGGTCGCCGGCGGCCACTTTCAGCTTGCGCGAGACCAGCAGGAAGCGCCCCTCGGGTCGGAGAACCGTGCGAAATCGTCGATCCTGCCCGTCGAACTGATCGTAGACTGTCTCGACCCGCAGCAGCGGCTGCGTCCCTGCGGGAGGCGACCAGCCCGCCAGGCCGGGGAGACCGTGCAGCGCCCGCCGCAGGCATTCGCGGCGAACGTGGACCGGGTCGAGCGTCACTTCCGGATCCAGCCAGGCCGAGGAATCCCGGATGTCGAACGGATCGGCGGCCGACGGGCGGCCTTCGTGAGCCATGTCGGTCCGCAATGTTAACCTCCCCGGAGGCTCGGCTCCCTGGACCAGCGTCAGCAGACCCGTGTCGAAGCATTCGGTCGAACCGGTCACAAACTCGCGTCGGACCAGTTCCTGTTTCTCGCCGACGACCACGTGAAAGCTGACGCATCCGCCGGCCCCCGCCTCGGACGTCAGCCCATAGCGGGTCTGCACTCCGCGGACTGAGTCGGGGAGGTCAAACAGCAGCTCCGCACCGCCGTGAAGGCCAATGCCCCAGCCTGCCTGCTGATTCGCTGCGATCAGCGGTTGCCCCTGCACGGTCCGATCGATCTGCTCGCGCCAGCCCGAGCCAAACACCGCCTGCCGCGTCACCTGCTGCGGGACGATCGCCGTCAGCGGGACTTGAAATGGCGAGAAGAACCGCCAGGCCCGGACTGCCCGGAACCGCACCCAGAGCGGATCGAGGCTCCAGGCCGGCTGAACCAGTTGCAGCCAGCTCTCCGGGCGATTCTTGTCCCCCCAGTGCTGCGCGAAGAAGCGTTCCGTCGACGTCGTCAGCAGCCCCCCGTCCGCCAGTTGCTGCTGAATGATCCGGCCCGTCTCCGCGGGATTCAGAATGGCAAGCTGATCCAGCCAGGCGTCCCAGTTGTCCTTCCGCGGCAGATGCAGCTCGGCCAGATCTCCCCAGGAAAGCGTTTTGAGGCCATCGGCCGTCAGCACCGTACATTCGCCCGCTGCCCAGCGAATCGTGCGAAAGCTGATCTTGCCCCCGTTTCGCAGGAACGCGGTGCCGGGCTGATACGCGGACTGCGTCCGCTGCCAGACGATCCGCGCCACCCAGTCGGCGCCCACCCGCGCGTCGACCGTCTGCGCGCGGTCCGGCGGCTGAAATTCTCCCACCGTCCGCACCAGGAGGTGGGCCGGCTGCGGGTCATACGCCGAGTTCCCGCCGGTACGGTACTCCAGCGTTTCTCCGGCAAGTCGATCGCCATTGATCAGCTCGACCCATGCCTCAGGAAACGGTCCCGGCGGCTGTTCGCGATCGATGATCCAACGGACGGGTTGCGCCGCGTCAAAAATCGCATGCCCGGCAATCCGTGGCGTCGCGCCCGGCTCATTCCAGTCCTGCAGCTCCGCCTGGCCCAGTTCGCGACCATCCGCAGTTCGCGCCGCATAGCGGTCCGCGGCACCGGCATCATTCGGGGCGAAGATTGCCAGCAGGCAGGCCAGGACGCCCATCGACGGCAGCCGTCGCCGCGACCATTGACATCGATGTTCCAAAGACATTGCCTCAATGATTGGACGTGTGCCACGGGCGGCTCGCCCGCCTGTGCCTTTCCGCCCGAAGTTCGCGATCACTTCGCACCCGCGGGCGCTTTCGGCGCGTGCGTCCCGGCAGGCCGCAGCCCCGCGCCGCGCGTCTTCGTCAGTGTATCACCCAGGTCCGCCCGAGCGACATCCGCCAGGGTCTTCAGCCGATCCACGACTTCCGGATGGTCCCCCTGGACGTCGTGGGCTTCGCCGATGTCTGGGCGCAGATTATAGAGCGCCAGCCCGGTCTGAGCCTGCTTGTACGGTCCCGGCTGACCGTCCTTTCCGGGCGTGACCAGCGTGCGATAGTTATGCGGGAAATGCAGTTTCCAGTCTCCGCTCCGAATCGCATGTAACTCCGCCCCCCAGTAAAACAGCAGAGCCTCGTGCGGCGACTTCGCTCCCTCCGTTCCAAACACCAGCGGGCCGATATCCAGCCCGTCGATCTTCTTTTCGGGCAGCGGAGCCCCGATCAGCTTTGCCAGCGTCGGCAGCAGATCGATTGTCATGCTCGGTTCCGTGCACTCAGTCCCCGCCGGGATGCGCCCGGGCCAGCGCATCACCGTCGGCTCCCGCACGCCGCCGTCCCAGGCCGTCCCTTTTCCTTCGCGGAGGGGCAGGGCAGAGCCCGCGTGATTGCCGTACGACAACCACGGACCGTTATCCGAGGTAAAGATCACCAGCGTCTGCTCGTCGAGGCTGAGCCGTTTGAGCGTCTCCAGAATCTGCCCGACTGACCAGTCAACTTCCGCGATCACGTCGCCGAAGAGTCCCAGCCCCGTCTTCCCGGCGTGCTTGTCGGAGACGAACAGAGGCACGTGCGGCATGGCGTGCGGCACGTAGACAAAGAACGGCTCCGCGCGATGGTTCTCGATGAACTTCACCGCCCGTTCGGTGTACCACGTCGTGAGCTGCGTCTGATCCGGGTTCAGCGCGACCGTCGCGTTCTTTTCGATCAGCGGCAGGTCGGGAAACGTCGCCGTCGGATGCTGCGGCCACATGTCGTTCGAGTACGGCAGCCCGAAATAATCGTCGAACCCGTGCCGCATCGGCAGGAACTCGGGATGGTGCCCCAGATGCCACTTGCCATAGATCGCCGTGGCATACCCGCGGGATTTGAACACCTCCGCCAGCGTGGTCTCCTCGGCATTGATCCCGTTGTTACTCGCCGGCCCCAGCGCTCCCTGAATGCCGACGCGGTGCGAATAGCACCCGGTCAGCAGGGCGGCCCGCGACGCCGAGCAGACCGCCTGCGCCACGTAGAAATCGGTAAACCGCCGCCCCTCGGCCGCCATCCGGTCCAGGTTCGGAGTTCTGACATGCTTGCCGCCGAAGCAGCCCAGATCAGCGTAGCCAAGGTCGTCGGCAAAGACGATCACGACTTTGGGCGGTCGGGCATCCGCCGCGAAACAGACGCCAGAAACGGTCAGGCAGGCGACCGCCAGACAATGTCTCGCAAACGCAGAAAGAGCCATCGGGGAACATTCCTGCTCGGGGGAGGCAGCATCAAGAAGTGTTCACGATTCTCGCGGTCGGGCAGGGCGGGGTCAAACGGAATGCGGTCTCGGGAAAGATTCGGCCTTGGGGCGACGGACGCAGGGCATTACGATCGACGTTTCCTTCGGCGGGCCATCTCCATGCCACACGTCGCCTTCGTCCCCCTGATCGGCTTCCGCATCGTCAACCCCCGGTTGCTGGAGCTGGGACTGACGCTGCCGGGACTTGCTGCGCGGGGGAATGCGCTCTCGGAACTCCCGGCCCTCGGACTCCTGACGCTCGCCGGCCTCCTGCCGGACGACTGGACCGCCAGCTACCATGCAGCCCCGGCCGTCACTGACGCATTGATTGCGGAGATCATCGCCACGCAGCCCGCACTGGTCGCCGTCTCGGCCCTCACCGCTTCCGTCCCGGAAGCGTACCGGCTGAGTGACCGGTTGCGGACCGGCGGCTGCCGCACGGTCCTCGGCGGACTCCACGCAACCGCCTGTCCGGACGAAGCCGGACGGCATTTCGACGCCGTCGTCGTGGGCGATGGCGAGCCGGTCTGGCCTGCGCTCCTGACCGACGCGGCACGCGACCGGCTCCGGCCACAGTACTACGCTTCCGACTGGAAATTCCCCGAAACCAGCCCGATCCCCCGCTGGTCGCTGATTCCCGGCGGCCGACTGGCCCGCTATACCCTGCAGACCCAGCGCGGCTGCCCGCTGGCCTGCTCCTTCTGCGCCGCCAGCCGGCTGCTCGGTCGCTACCGCGAGAAGCCGGTCGCGCAGGTCCGCCGGGAATTGACCGCGATCCGCGAACACACCGGTCCGCACCGGCCGCTGCTGGAACTGGCCGACGACAACACGTTCGCCGGGCCGACACCACGGTTCGATCTGCTGGAAACTCTCGCAGACTCCGGGCTGCCGTACTTCACCGAAAACGACTGGCGGCTCGGCGAACGGCCGGAGCTCCTCGCGCGGCTGGCCCGCTCGGGCTGCCGACAGGTGCTGATCGGCGTCGAATCGCTCGTTTTCCGCTATCCCGGCATGGGAGGCAAGCAAGCCGAGTTTGACCGCATCTGCCGGGCGATTGACGCCATCCAGCAGGCCGGGGTCAGCGTCAACGCCTGCTTCATCGTTGGAGCCGACGGCGAAACCCGCCAGTCGCTCGACCGGCTGGCCCAGTTCCTCGAAACCGCCGACTTCGCCGACGTCCAGGTAACGCTGCAGACGCCTTTCCCCGGCACGGCCCTCTATCGGCAACTGCAGCGTCAGGGACGCCTCCGGCGGGACCAGGGCTGGTCCGCGTACACGCTGTTCGACGTCACTTATCAACCCGACGCGATGACTGTCCCCGAGCTCGAAACGGGCTTCCTGGAGGTCCTGCAGCGAGTCTACGCGGACGGCCCCTCCCGCCAGCGACAGAGACTGCGCAACCAGATCTGGCGGATTGCCCGTCCGCGGAATCCACGCGAAGAAAGCTCCGTATGACGCTCCACACGCTGGTTCGATTTCTGCTGCTGCGGAAGGACGCGATTGAGACGGTCGCCCGCAGCCAAGGCGCTCTGCTGCTCGGCGTCCTGTTCGTCTTCGGAGCCGCTCTCGCGCGAGAATACGACCGCTCCGATCTCGCCGCCGAGCCGATCCACCTGTTCCTGCCGCTGCTGGCTTCACTGGCCAGTTCGTTCCTGCTGTGGGGTTTGCTCTGGAACATCAATTATTCCAAACGCCTGCCGTGGAACTGTCCCAGCTATGCAGACTTTCTCCGCTGTTTCTGGATGACCGCCCCGCTGGCGTGGATCTATGCCATTCCCGTGGAACGTTTCCTGGACGAAGGGAATGCGGTCGAAGCGAATTTCTGGATGCTGGGGATCGTGGCTCTCTGGCGCGTGGTCGTCATCATCCGCGTGATTCAGGTTCTGTGGAGCGTCCCCACCTGGATCGCCGCGGCCATCGTGCTGACCTACAGCGACGCGGTCATCATCGCCGCAAACCTTTTCTCCCCCTGGCCCATCTTTGACATCATGTCGGGAAACCGACTGTCCGCCGCCGAAAGTCGCCTGATTGGAGCCCGGCTGCTGATCGGCGCCGTCTCCTTCCTCGCCGCGCCGATTCTGCTCATCATGTTCACGACGGCCTGTGCCACAGCCTGGCCGGCGAATGAGCGACAGACGTCCCGCCCAGAGCGAGTCAAGCTGCCGCTGTGGGTCCTCTCGATCGTTTTGCTCATCATCGGCGGCTGGCTGCTGACGATCGGCCAGTCCGCCCAACAGCGTGCGACGGTCATGGCTCATGACATCCAGGCCGGCCGCTATCGGGAAGCCCTCGAATTTCAATCGAGCCACGTTTCCGGCGACTTCCCGCCCCATTGGAACCCGCCGCCGTACCCGGGCTACCGCAACGAAGACATCGTCCCGCTGGCGCGGCTTGTCGCAACGATCCCTGAATTGCAGGTTCCGGACTGGGTCCGCGATTTCTGGTCGCGCCGGCTGCTGCGAAACTTCAACGCGGCCTACCTGGCCGACAGCGTCTGGCAGAGGTTATCGGCGGAAGAACTCGATCGCATGCTGACTGTGCTGGAATCCATTCCGGCGCTCGAACAGGAATCGATCCTGCGTCCGCACTGGGAGCCGAACTGGACCGAAGGACCGAATGGCGGCAACTGGCCACTTCGGAAACGGTTTTCCGAATTCTTTCGCGCCCTGCATGCCCATCGACAGTCGAACGGCGACTCCGACTCGAGCCAACCCGCCGATGCCCTTCAGCCGGAGTCGTCGAAATCCGCCCCCCAACAACTACCGCCCCACGCTCCCCCCCGACCGACTCGCCGTGCGCGGTTCCGCCATGAACTTCAGGTTCCCGTCCCCCAGCGCATCGCTCAGCTCGGTCCGCAGCTCCCGCGTACAACTCACCTTCTGCTCCAGCGGCTTCTGCGCGATGAACCGGATCCGGGCCGAGGGCTGCGCGTCCTCGGCGGTATCCACGAAGAGCACCACCTCCGTCCGCCCGGGGTGCTTGTTCAGAATGTCCCGCACGCGGTTGACGACGCGCGTGTCGTGGACCCCCTTCTGAAACTTGATCGCCACCTGCCGCGTGAAGTCCCGCTCGACTTCTTCCAGCGTCCACATCGAATCGACGACGACGTTCGGCTCCCGGCTCCGCTTGTCGACTTTTCCCTTCAGGAACCGCACCGCGTCCTGTTCGACCTTTTCCCCCAGCCGGGCGAAGTCTTCCGGCCACATGATGCAGCGGACCACGCCGCTCGGATCTTCGAAGTCGAAGTTCACGTACTTGGAATGCCCGTTCCGGCTCGGCTTCTTCGTCGTCGCCTTCTTGATCGCGGAAATCATCCCCCCCAGCACGACTTCGGACCCGTCATCGAGTTCGACGAGCTCGCGCGCGGCGTGCGTCGCGTACGACCGGAGCTGGTCCGCCAGCTCGGTCAGCGGGTGACTGGTCAGGTAGAAGCCGAGCGTCTCCTTTTCGTACTGCAGCTTCTCGCGCTGCGACCACTCGGGGACGTCGGGCAGGGCGGTCATCACCGCCGCCGCGGCTTCCTCGGGGGTCGCTTCGTCGTCATCGCCGCCGAACAGGTTCTTCTGCCCCCGCGCCTTGTCCTTATGCCGCGACTGCGACGCCTGCACCGCCCGCTCGACGACCGTGATCAACTGCGACCGCCGGCCGCCGAGGCAGTCGAGCGCCCCCGCCTTCACCAGCAGTTCCAGCACAGACTTGTTGAGGGCTTTCGGGTCGATCCGTTCCGCCAGATCAAAGATGCTGGTGAACGGCCCGTTTGCGGTCCGCTCTTCGACGATGGCGTGCAATGCCGCCTCGCCCACGCCTTTCAGAGCGCCGAGACCGAACGTCAGCTTGTCCCCCAGCACACCGAACTCGACCTCGCTGTGGTTGATATCCGGCGGAAGGATTTCGATCTTCATCCGCCGGCAGTCATCGACGTGCTCGGAGATCCGGTCGGTGTCTTCCATTTCGCAGGAGAGCAGGGCGGCCATGAACTCGGCCGGATAGTGCGCCTTCAGATATGCCGTCTGATAGGCCACCGCCCCGTACGCCGTCGAGTGCGACTTGTTGAAGCCATACCCGGCGAACTTTTCGATCATGCCGAACAGCTCAATGGCGGTCTGCTCGGCCAGGCCGTTCGCGGCGGAGCCTTCCAGGAACTGCGCCCGGTACTTGGCGATCGTCTCCAGCTTCTTTTTGCTGATCGCCTTGATGCACTGATACGACTGCGACAGCTCGATCCCGCCGAGGCGGTTGAGAATCCGCATGACCTGTTCCTGGTAGACCATGACCCCGTAGGTCTCGTCCAGGATGCTGTCCATGATCGGGTGGACGCGGGGCAGCGGCTGCCGGCCGTGTTTGACGTCCACGTAGGTCATCACCATGCCGCCTTCGAGCGGACCGGGCCGGTAGAGGGCCGAGGTGGCGATGATGTCGAGGAAGCTGTCGGGCTTCATCTTCGTCAGCAGGTCGCGCATCCCGCCCGACTCAAGCTGGAAGATCCCCTTCGTTTCCCCTCGCTGCAGCAGGGCGAACGTCTCCTTGTCGTCGATCGGCAGCTTGACGGGGTCGATCTCCACGCCGCGGTGCTTCCGGACGTTGATCACCGCCTTGTCGAGGATCGTCAGGTTCCGCAGGCCCAGAAAGTCCATTTTCAGGAAGCCGGCTTTTTCGACCGTCGGCCCGTCCCACTGCGTCACGACGTCGGTCTTGCCCGAGATCGTCTGCAATGGCACGTAGTCGCCGATCGGCCGGTCGGCCACCACCACGCCGGCCGCGTGCGTTCCCGCACTGCGCGCCAGCCCTTCGAGCTGAATCGCCATGTCGAGCAGTTCGCGGATCTGCGGATCCCCCTCGTACTGCTCCTTCAGCTCGGCGCTCTTTTCGAGAGCCTCCTTCAGCTCGATATTCAGCTCTTCCGGGATCATTTTCGCGACGGCGTCGACGCGGGGGAGGGGGATCGACAGTGCGCGGCCGACGTCCCGAATCGCCGCCTTGGCCTTCAGCGTGCCGAACGTACCGATCTGCGAGACGTTCGCTTCGCCGTATTTCTGCTTGGTGTAGTCGATGACCGCCTGCCGGCGATCGCGGCAGAAGTCGATATCGATATCGGGGGGTTCCGTCCGGCTTTCGTCGAGAAATCGCTCGAACAGCAGGTCGTACTGCAGCGGGCAGACGTGGCTGAGCCCCAGCACGTAGGCCACCAGCGCCCCGCACGCCGAACCGCGCGCGCTGCAGGGAATGCCCTGATCCATCGCGAAGCGGACGAAGTCCCAGACGATCAAGAAGTAGCTGGGGTAACCCATTTTCTGGATGACGCCGAGTTCGCGGTCGAGCCGGGCGCGGTGTTCGTCAGTGATGTTTTCCTTGCCGTACCGCCACTCCATCCCCTTTTCGCAGAGGAGCCGCAGGTAATCGACGTCGCTCAGCTCGTCCGGGCACTGGAAGACCGGGTAGTACCGTTCCTTGCCGAGCTTGATGTCGACCCGGTCGGCGATCTCCTGCGACCGGGCGACCGCGTCTTCGAAGCCCGGAAACGCCGCGTACATTTCGTCGGGGGTGCGGACGAAGAGCTGATCGCTGTCCATCCGCATGCGGTTCAGGTCGCTCCGTTCGGACTTGGTGTTCACGCACAGCAGCACGTCCTGCACCGCCGCGTCTTCCCGGTTCAGGTAGTGGGCGTCGTTGGTCGCGACCAGCGGGAGTCCCATCCGGTTGGCCAGGTCGACCGTCCGGTCCATGCACTCCTTCTGAATCTGAAAGCCGGCGTTCTGGATCTCCATGTAAAAGCGGTCGCCGAAGACGTCGACGTACCACTTCGTCAGCTTCTCGGCGGCCTCCCAGTCGTCGGCGAGCAGGTAGTGCGACAGCTCGCCCGCCGCGCAGCCCGACAGGCAGATGATCCCCTCGCTGTGACCGGCGAGCAGCTCCTTGTCGATGCGGGGCTTGTAGTAGAAGCCTTCGAGGAAGGACTTGGACGACATCGTGATCAGGTTGCGGAACCCGGTCAGATTCATCGCCAGCAGCGTCAGGTGATAGCTGGCCTCCTTGACCTTGCTGGCCCCCTTTTTGTCGAACCGGGAACCGGGCGCGATGTAGGCCTCCAGCCCGATGATCGGGTTCAGCCCGCTCCCCTTGCAGGCGTTGTAGAACTCCAGCGAGCCGTACAGGTTGCCGTGGTCGGTGATCGCCACGGAGTTCATCCCCGACCCTTTGACCTTCTTGACGAGGTCTTCGCGATCGCTGTCTGAGATGCGCGTCGCCCCGTCGAGCAGGCTGAAGTGCGTATGGCAGTGGAGGTGGGCGAAGGGACGCGCGTCCGTCATGATATCACTTCCGTGTGTCGGCAGAAGGGGGCAGTTGATGACCCGATTCTACCGTCCCGCGGCGTGACCTCAACCGCGGGGAAAAAACGAATTGTTTCCCGCGAATTCTCCCTTGCAAATCGGGTGACCGGGGCAGGAGCATCCTCGCGATGCCCCGGTCTTATCGCGCGTGAGTCGCCTGAACCGGGATTCCACTCTGTTCAGGTCGTGGTATGGTGTGTCGACAGGCTGCTTTTCTCCCGGAGGACGCGATGTCCACCTCGACGCTGATGACCGCCGAGCAACTGTTCGAACTCTCGCCCCGCCTTCCACGGGCCGAGCTGATCGAGGGGGAACTGCGAGAAATGACTCCCAGCGGAGCAGAACACGGACTGGTGAGCCTGGAATTGATGGCGGAATTGCGAGATTTCCTGAAGCGGAATCCCGCCGGCCGTGCCTTTGCCGAAGTCGGATTTGTGATCCGCCGCGAGCCCGACACGGTGCTGGTTCCGGACGGTGCGTTCATTTCGAGCGAGAGTCTGGCGCAGACCGGCGTTCCCAGCTCGTTCTACAACGGCGCCCCCGATCTGGTGCTGGAAGTGATCTCTCCCACGGATCGCCCGAAACAGTACGAGGAGAAGGCCCGGATCTGGCTCGCTGCTGGAGCACGTCTGGTCTGGCTGATTCATCCGAGAAAACGTACGGCAGTGATCTATCGACCGGGTCTCGATTCCGTCACGATTTCCGCCAACGACGATCTGACTGGCGAAGACGTCGTGCCGGGGTTTCGGTGTCGGTTGGGGGATGTGCTTTCGTAATGTGAACTGCCGACGGAGTTCAGTCGATGTGCTTCGAGACTGCGTCTGCAGTTCGGTGATTCACTTTATTCGCAGCGTTTGCCTCGTGTTATGCTGGCAGGGTAAGCCGCAATTTCCCCCGGAGGACGAGATGTCCACCTCGACGCTGATGACCGCCGAGCAACTGTTCGAACTCTCGCCAGACCTGATGCGGGCAGACCTGATTGAGGGCAAACTTCACGAGTATCCGTATTACGGCTGTCGAGACGGACTCCTCGCCGGCGAAATCGCTTTTCGTCTGGCGGAATTCGCCGATGCAAACAACCTGGGGAGAGTCGGCGGCAGTGGCGGTGGATTCATCCTCCAGCGAAACCCCGATACCGTTCTGACTCCAGCGGCAGTGTTTCTCTCGACGGAACTGCTCGCCCGAACCGGCATCCCGACATTTTTCTTTCCGGGTCCGCCGGATCTCGTCGTCGAGATCGTCGCTCCAGACGACGGTTCAAAGGATTTCCAGCGAAACATCAAACTGTGGCTGGCGGCCGGAACGAAATTGGTCTGGCTGGTCGACGGTACCCAGCGAAGGGCAATCATCTATCGCACCGGCCGATCGCCAATTACGCTTTCGGAGGAAGAGTATCTCGCTGGAGAAGACGTTGTACCGGGTTTCCGCTGCCGGCTCGCGGATGTGTTTGAGTGACACGATCCAAGCGGCATATCCATCGCTGCAGTTAACGCGACGATGCCAAACGCTGCTCACCCGCTCGCTCTTAGACGCGATCCTGCGGCGCTGCGCAATCAGCGTCAGCGGCGTTGCAAACAGGCCCTCGCTGTTCACTCCAGTGACAGAACATCCAACGAAGAGACTTCACGTCACTTTGAATCCAGGCCGCTGCAATCACCGTCCAGCACCGAGGAAGTCGCGTTGATAGGCTCAGCCACACGGGCGAAGTAGGGAGACGGAGTTGCATCCTCCCCAAATAGCTCCCTCTGGGGATCAACGCGGAGCACTTCATCGACTTCGGGATCGGATGTGATAGTCGCCTGTGACGTCTGAAGGCGCAGTTGGAGATTGAAGGTTCGTTGGTGCGCCTTCCGCAAGACAGTCTGATAAACCATCGGAATAATATGAGTGTTCTCACCGTACTCAGCAGATTCCAAGCCATCTTCGAGCGTCGCACCGAGAACGTAGGCGACAATTTCTGTTGAATGCTGGACTCGTCCGGCCTTGCGAATCTCCTTTGCGTAATTGCGAGCCTGATCGGCCTCGTTCTGTGAAACGCAAAACCCACCCTTCTTCAATTCGAGAATTGCGACTTTTCGAATTCCAGCGACCTCGCCGGCAGAATCGTAGGCGTCGGCACAGTAGGCGCCTATAGAAATCTCGGGCAGTACGACAAAATCGGGCCTTCGTTTAGGTGGCTTGTAGTTGGCTCCACCCAAAAACCTGCCGATCACCTCGGCAAGTCCACGATTGGATCGGAAGTCCACGGCTTCGTACTCAGGCCCAAAGATCCACAAGCCGCGTTCGAACAGCGGCTGAAGATCATGAAGTTCGTCCGCATGCGGATTCTCGACGAGGCGATCCATTCGTTCGATGAGCTTCAGCCGCCGATCAAGTTCGTTCAGAACGATCTCCGCGTTGCTTGCCGTCCACTGCTGCATCAGTGAATTCCACGTATCAAGATCGTCCGACGAACAAGATGCGAGTTGCGTAAGCAGGTCGTATCCAGCCCGGCTTTGCTCGAGTTTCGCCAACACTTGCACAGTGCGGCTTAGGTCCCGATCAGAAATCGTTGGACACTTTTCCTGAACCTCATCAATGAACTGCCCAATCGTCCTTTTCGAAATCGAGGGCAGATCTCCCATCAAATTGCGGCTGTTCTCGATTGCATTCTTCTTCCGTTCCTTCCGTGTTGTCGACAACTGCGACTGAATCTCCTTAATGACGTAGCTGTGCACCGCGCCATGAACCGCATTGGTCTTCTGATTTGCGTGAAACCCCGACCAATCGGCTTTGATGTCGACACCCGGCGTTAAGAAATTGGCGGTAACGATGAAGCTGAACTTCTTCGCGTGCTCGGTACGACCGTCAAGGTAAGCACCCTCTTCATCAAGTCTATCCCAGTTCGGCTCTCCCACGCGGCGCTGGTTGACCCACCATGTGATTCCCCGGAGTCGCGAGCTTCGATAATGCTCAATTGAATCAATGAAATGGACCAAAATCGTCCCGAAGTTCTCCACTTCGATCTCTGTCGTTCTGACCCCGTCGAGCGACGTCAACTCAACCTGCTGCTGATTGACCTTGATGACGAGCGACGGGTCTACGATGAACTTTGATCCAATCAATTGCCTCAGTTCGTCCAAGTCCAGCAGGCGACGGTCTATTTGAGCCGAAATCGTCGTGCCGTTCCTCTTACTCTTAGATTCCTTCAGGAGAGTAATCTCGAACGGCATCGTTCCCGTGGCTGCAAGTCCCACCCGCGCCAACAGACAGTTTCCATCCTTTGTTGTCTCAATATCGTACGAATCGGCGAAACAAAACGGGGCGTGCCGTCCTTTGCCGCTTCGTCCGAAAGCGGTTCTTCGGATCCCCCGCACTCCTTTAGGAAACACTACCTCGGTTCCCTGCTCCATAGCACGGTCATAGCAGAGGGTCCTCCATCTGCGCTCGAACTCGATTCTCGTCATGCCGATCCCGTTATCGGTGATCGAGAATTTTCGGCCTAGCTCGTCGGGCCAATGAATCTCAATTTGCGTGGAACCTGCGTCGTACGAGTTTGCAATTAGCTCAAGTATCGCCGTGCGAGGTTCCGAGATGATTTGCCCCGCGTGGTCCTGCAAGAAGCGATCCGCGAATGCGAATGGCTCAGCTCCAAACAATCCGGGTTGAGTGGCTTTGGCGTTGGCCATCTCGAATTCCTCTTCACTCTGGAATCGAACGCAGGTCTTGGGCAACTTCTGGATGTTTACATGTCGACGGCAACGCTCGAATCCTACAGTAACGCAGGTACAGACGGCAATCACGAGCTAACTCAGCAGCTCTGGAGAACTTGATCCGCCCTCAACTCAACTGCACAAACTCCTTCCGGTGGGTCGAGCCGGCCGCCTGGGCTTCCATCTCGATGTCCGGCACCACCCGGTGCGAAGCCGTCAAACGCCAGGCTTCCAGGGAGGGGCCGGCCGTCAGACCGACGAGCAGCAGGACGGCTTCGACGACTCCGGCCGTCGCCAGCGGGGCGGGGTTGCCCGGCCACCAGACCATCGCGCCGCCCGCCGACGCCAGGACCACGACCATGATCGGCGCGAGCAGAATCTGGTCGTAGCTGGGGATGATCCAGCGGCCCGTGAACATCCGGCCGAAGAGCGTCAGCGGCGGACGACGGCCGTAGATGTAGATGGCGATCCGCCGGATCACGATGACCATCATCGTCCAGAAGATTCCCTTGGACATCAGGAACTGTGCGAAGCCCAGATTGAGCGGGTTGGCGAAGCGATTCCCGCCGAGCTGCATTTCGACGAAGAGCATGCCGGCCACCCAGAACAGCCAGCCGCCCAGCAGGCTGAGACAGATGGCGTCGAAACGTGGTATCCGCAGCCGCGGCGACACCGGCGCCATCTGGTTCCAGGGCCAGCCGATCAGCTCGGTCACTTTCCGCTCCTGGGCCTCTTTCATCGAGCGCGCATCGCCATGCGCGACCCAGGCCGGTCCCGACCACGGAAAGCGGGCCAGCGTGACCTGGGCTGCGAGGATGGCAATCACAGTCACCGCAAGGGCTGCCAGCAGGCTTTCCACCGGTCGCGCGCACAGCACCAGCGGAATCCCCAGCACAGCCGCCACGAAATAGGCCCAGCCGCAGGCTCCCGTCCGCCACGTCGCGACGGCAATTCCCGCCGAGTAAGTCACCAGGAATGTCAGAGGCAAAGCATGCGGCGAGAACACTCCGCCGAACTGCTGCAAGCTGATCATCACTCCCAGGAGTGAGAGGTCCTGCGGGACGAGATGCACCGGTCCAAAGGGCAGGGGACGAGGCCAGCGCCAGGGGGTCCGCATCAGCCACTCGCGGTAGTCGGGTAACAGCATCGGGTGAAACGCCGCCACGCGATAGCCCGCATAGATGATTGCCATGGCAACCAGAATTCCGTCCCGGAGCTGGCCGATCGGGAGCCCCACCGGACCGAAACGACGGGCCTGCACTTCCTGCCACACATGAATGGATTCAATCAGCCCCAGGGCTATGGTCGCCCCGACCAGATACGGCCACGGCGGCCAGACCTTGCTCAGCCACAGGCGGAACGCCAGAAACGCGTGCTGCAGGATCATCGCGGCAGGTCCCGGAAGTAGGCGTCGAGCTGTTCCAGCGATTGCGGATGGAGCAGCCGGGCCAGGACTTCGTCGAGCGGGCCGTTGACGCCGAGCTGTCTTCGCAAGCCCATCGGCGAGCCGTCCGCGATCACGGCGCCCTGCTTCAGGATGATGATCCGGTCGGCCAGCTCGTCGAGCAGTTCGGGGACCGGCGTGGTCATGATCACGGTCTTCTTTTCGTGAACCACGCGATGCCGCAGGATGTGCTTCAGGACGAGAATTCCGCTCGGATCGAGTCCGCCGCCGAACGGTTCGTCGAGCAGCAGAGTGGGGGCTTCAGTGGCCAGGACGCCGGCCAGGGCGGTCTTTTTCTGCTGGCCGTTCGAATAGGAACGGATCGGCGAATCGGCAATGGCCTTGATTTCGAAGACTTCCAGCAGCCGGTCGACGTGCTCCATCAGCCGGTCGTCATCGACGCCATAGAGGCGACCGACCGCCAGCAGATACTCGCGTCCCGTTCGGCTGCCCGGCAGCCACGGGCGATCGGGGAGATAGACCGCCTGCCGACGGATGGCCAGTTCGTCATCGACGCTCGCCCGCCGGCGAAGTCCGCCGATCAAGACGTGCCCTTTCTGAGGCGTGAGCGTCCCGGCGATGACCCCCAGCAGCGTCGACTTGCCCATGCCGTTCGGGCCGACGATCGCCACCACCTGCCCCGGCGGAATCTCCAGCGAGAGATCCTTCAGGATCGGCCGGACGCCGTAGTGCTGGGTGATGTTCTGCAGCTCGATCATGCAGGCCTCGTGAAACGTCCGAACGGACTGCGCCGGGATCTGGATCACAAAAATGGTATCGCGTTCCATCCCGGCGTGACACCCGCCCGCCGTCGAACGGGTACTCATTCACTGAGCCGGTCAACGCAGATTGACCCTGCATGACCAGGCGGTCGATAATGATTGAGGCGGGCCGGACAGAGGCGCAGAAACGGCGGGACGGATTCGACCGATGGGACGGAAGATACTTCATCTGCGACGGCCTGACGCCCGGCGGCTGGCCTGGATTCTGGGGACAACGCTGGCGCTCGGGGTATACGTCGGCTGGCGGAGCTGGTCCGCGACGGCGCTCAGCGGAGCCGACGGAATTTCGGTCGCGGTGATTGCACCGGCCTCGGAAGCCGCGGTTGATCCCATTGAGATCCCGGACGTCCCCGAGACTCCCCCCGGTCCACCGACCGAGCTGTTCGGGGCCTGGACCGATGCGTTTCACGGGACGCGCACTTTTCGATTTCACGCCGACGGCACAGGGGTGATGACCCTCGAACTGGACACGCTGGGCCGCCTGATTTACGGCCGTCGGCTGGAGTTCGACCTGGCCTGGACCTGGTCCGACGGAGGCCTGGATCTGAAAATGATCGGCGGTCGTCCGGAGGAGAAAACCCGATCGGCTGCGGCGGTCTTCGGCGACAAATTCCGCTACATGATCCTTGAAGCCGGGCCGAATCAGCTCAAGATCAAGGCGGCTGACGACGGAACGGAGTATGTCCTCGACCGGGTCGCCGAGATCGAGACGGCGAGTGCTGCGAAGCAGGCATTGCAGTAATCGTAGGGTGAGTCGAGTCCACGAGGCTCACCTCCGGCATCACACGTTTCGGTGAGCCTCGAAGACTCGACTCACCCTACATCTTGCAGCAGACACTTTTCGAACCCGGCCGTCAGTCGCTAGGCTACCGGGATGAATGCATCCCGCCGGATTGGTCTGTGCCTCGTTTCCGCCCTGCTGTTCGGGTTGGCCGGCAATTCCGTTTCGCAGGCTGCGGGACGGGTGCTGATCGTTGTCGGTGCGCCGGCGGAAACGAAGTACGGGGCGATGTTCAAGGAATGGACTCAGCGCTGGAAGAACGCCACGCTCTTTTCCGAAACGCCGTCGAAAGTCCTCGGACTCGATGACAATCCTGAGAAGTCGGATCGGGAACGGCTGCACGATGAGCTGCAGGCCCTGGCGGGCGAGTCGCCTGAGCCCCTCTGGTTGATCCTGATCGGGCACGGCACATTCGATCGTCGAACGGCCCGGTTCAACCTGCGCGGCCCGGACGTCTCCGATGCCGAGCTGGCGGAATGGCTGAAACCCGTTCAGCGACCGGTCGCCGTGGTCTGCTGCTTTGCGGCGAGCGGACCGTTTCTGATCACGCTGTCCGGGCCGGATCGGGTGGTTCTCGTGGCGACGAAGAGCGGCAGCGAGCAGAATTTTTCGCACTTCGGGGACTGGCTCTCGAAGTCGATCGCCGATCCGACCGCGGATCTCGACAAGGACCGGCAGACGTCGCTGTGGGAGGCGTATCTGGCCGCCGGGCGCAAGACGACGGAGTGGTATAAGTCGCAGGGGCTGCTGGCGACCGAGCATTGCCTGCTGGACGATAACGGCGACAAGCAGGGAACGCGGCACGACGCCTTCCGCGGCCTGAAACCGCTGGAGACGGCGACCGGCGGCCAGAAGCTCGACGGCATGCGTGCTCATCAGTGGCATCTGGTCCCGAGCCCGACCGACGCCGGTCTGACGGAATCCCAGAAACAGCGTCGCAACGACCTCGAACTGGCCGTGATCGCCCTCCGCGACGAAAAGGAGGCGCTGACGGAAGCGGACTATTTCGCGAAGCTGGAAGCGCTGCTGGTGGAACTGGCGGCAATCAACAGGGATGCGGAGTGACGTCCGTTGTCCGTTGTCCGTTGTCCGTTGAAAGTGGATCGGCACCATTCTGGCGATTCGCGATCGGCGATAAGCGATCAGCCCTCTTCGTCCGGCTCTCGACTCCCCCTCGTCTTCCCTTCCCCCATCTGCCGCCGTCTCCTATCATCGTCGCATGATTCACGACGTCCATGTGCATTTACTGCCCAACCTGTTTGAGCCCGAGGAGTTCCGCGGCGGAGTCGCCGTGATTCTGGACATCCTGCGGGCCTCGACCACGATCGTTCATGCGCTGGCCCACGGAGCGGCCCGGGTGATTCCCACCGGGGAAGTCGCCGAGGCCCGCCGGGTAGCGGGGGGGCTGCCGGTCGGCTCCGTGCTGCTCGGGGGCGAACGGGAGGGACTGCAGATCGAGGGGTTCGATCTCGATAACAGCCCTTTCGCGTATACGCCCGAACTGGTCAAGGGACGGACAATCGTCTTTACAACGACGAACGGGACGCGGGCGCTGCTGCGGTCCGACCGGGCCGACCGGGTGCTGATCGGCAGTTTTGTGAACCTGCAGGCGGTCGTCGACGATCTGGCCCAGGAAGACAGGCCGGTCCATCTGGTCTGCGCCGGAACCAAGGGCAAAGTCACGCTGGAAGACGCCCTGTGCGCCGGGGCGATTGTCGGCCGGCTGCTGGAACGCTGCGGTCTGCCCGACGCGGCCTGGGGCGACGATCAGTTGCAACTGGCCCTCGATCACTACCGCCGGCGGGTCGCCCGGCCGGACGGTCTGCTGCAGGCCCTGCGGCAGGGGTACGGCGGCCGCAACTGCCGGCGACTGGGTTTTGACGACCAGATCGAGCGGGCCGCCGAGTGTGATCTCTTCGGCATCGTTCCCGAGTACAATGCATCGACCGGCGAGATCCACTGACGCCCGGCGATGATCGACAACATCCGTTCCCGTGAACCTGGCGACAGGTTCGCGGGTCTGAGTTGAAACATTCCGAGTACCGCCTCTCTTACCACGAACGACGAGACTCATGGCCGAAAACCGCATGGACAAGATCGTCGCGCTCGCCAAGCGGCGCGGGTTCATTTACCAGTCTTCCGAGATCTACGGGGGCATCAACGGCTTCTGGGATTACGGTCCGCTGGGCGTGGAACTGAAGCGCAATGTCCGCAACGCCTGGTGGGCGGACATGATCACCGAGCACGACGAGCTGACCGCTCCGGAAGGGGCGCCGCAGCCGTTCGACATGGTCGGCGTCGAGACGTCGATCATCATGCATCCGCAGGTCTGGAAGGTCTCGGGGCACTTCGACCTGTTCGCGGACAAGCTGGTCGACTGTCGGGAGAAAAAAGCCCGCTTCCGGGCGGACCACCTGAACTGCTTTCCGATCCACGGCGAAGAATTCGACGGGGAAGACGATCTCGACGTGAAGACTTGCCTGGGGTTCGTCTCCACGACCGAGACGGTCGAGGAATTCCTCCCTCAGACGGAGAAGAAGGGGTTCGTCAAACGCCTGGAGAAGGCGTTCGGACGGGATAAGCTGGTTGTCGGTACTCACCCTCGCAAGTTTCTGGATCTGACGCCGGACGAGCGGGCGAAGGTGCTGGCGCCGGATGTGGAGACGGTCGGCACGCTGACCGAGCCGCGCGACTTCAATTTGATGTTCGAGACGTATACCGGGGCTTTGCAGTCGGACGAGAACAGGGCGTTTCTGCGGCCGGAGACGGCCCAGGGGATGTTCGTCAACTTCAAGAATGTGTGCGACAGCTCGCGGGTCAAGGTGCCGTTCGGGATTGCGCAGATCGGCAAGAGCTTCCGGAACGAGATTACGCCGCGGAACTTCACGTTCCGCTCGCGCGAGTTCGAACAGATGGAGATGGAGTTCTTCTGTCATCCGGGCGAGTCGCTGCAGTGGTACCAGTACTGGCGCGACCGCCGGTACGAGTGGTTCGTGAAGCTGGGGATTTCGAAGGAGAACCTGATTCTCCGCGAGCATACGAAGGAAGAGCTGGCTCACTACTCCGTCGGCACGGCCGATCTGGAGTATGCCTTCCCGTTCCTGGACGCCGGCGAGTACGGCGAGCTGGAAGGGGTGGCCCACCGGGGCGATTTCGATCTGAAGTCGCACATGGAGGGGAAGCAGTGCAAGGAGGACGGCAAGCTGGTCGTCGAGAAGGGACCGGACGGCAAGCCGAAGTATGCCGGGAGCGGCAAGGATCTGACGTACTTCGACGACCAGACGCGCGAGCGGTTCCTGCCGCACGTGATCGAGCCGGCGGCCGGCTGCGACCGGGCGACGCTGGCGTTCCTGTGCGAGGCCTATCACGAGGACACGGCCCCGGACGACAAGGGGGAACTGCAGACCCGCGTGGTGCTGCGGTTCCATCCGAAGCTGGCGCCGATCAAGGTGGCGGTTTTTCCGCTGATCAAGAAGGACGGCATGCCGGAGAAGGCCGGGGAGATCTATCGGGCCTTCAAAAAGGCAGGGATCGCGGTGGCCTACGATCAGCAGGGGGCGATTGGCCGGCGGTACCGGCGAATGGACGAAATCGGCACGCCGTTCTGCATTACCGTCGACGGGGACACGATGACGGCGGGAACGGTGACCGTGCGGGACCGGGACACGCTCGAGCAGATCCGAGTGCCGGTGACGGAGCTGGTAGAGCATATTCGGGGGCGGATGGAGCAGTAGGGGGAGCGACATGACGCGAGCCGAATTGCTGCGACGGATTTCGATTGACCCGCAGATCTGCGGCGGCAAGCCGTGCGTCCGCGGGCATCGGATCTGGGTCTCGCTGATTCTGGATCTGCTGGCCGACGGCGTGTCCGAACGGGACATTCTGGCGAACTATCCCGGCCTGATGGCCGAGGACATCCGGGCCTGCATTGAATACGGCAAGTTCGAGGTGGCATCCATTCTCGATCACCACCGAGTGGAACTGGCGCATCGGCTTGCCGAGGCGGACGAGAATCCGTCTGCCGGCGTTCCGTGGGAGGAGCTTCGCGCACGACTGCTAGGCCCGCGATGAATTGAGCTGATCGCAATTCACCAACCGCCGCTATCGCTAATCGTAGCCCCTCAGAACCCCTCATATTTCCGCCCGTCGTCGATCGTCGACAGATCCCGGTAGAGCTGGATGTCGATGGCGTCGCTGAGGAAGCGGACGGAGCCGTCGGCCAAGGTAAAGTGGGCGCCGCCGGTGTGGGCGCTGCCGAAGCCGGTCGTCTGGGCTCGTGTTTTCGCTCCCGCATTCAGGCGGACGGCGGTGTCGCCGAGGGCCATGGACAGCCCGGCGGCGGAACTGCAGTCGGGAACACCGACCCAGATGCCGTGGCCGACGGAACCGGGGCCGTCGGCCACGGGGGTATTGCGTTCGCCGACCATCAGTGTGGCAGCGAGCCCATCAATGATTCTGTACTGCTTTGTAGAAGTATTCTGCCCGAACATTCCGCGGAAGTTCTTCGAATCGCAGTAGCGCTGGGTGGGATCGAAGGTCGTGCCGTGGTTGCCGAGGCTGCCCGCGTTGAGGTGCGGTTCGAGAGATGTCGGTTCGCCGCTGGCGTCCGGTGCGATGCCGCCGACTTCGGCCTGCAGATAGCCGGCGACGCCGAAGTAGTGGGACCGGCCAAAGACATTCTGGACATGCAGCGTCGCTGGAGTGACGATGCCATCCGCGACAGGTGACGTCACGACCAGGACATCGGACACTGTCTGCGAACTGCTGTTGGTCGGACACCGGAGGTACGAGACACCATAGACTTCGCTGCGAGGATGCTGCTGCAATCCGTCGTCAAAGGTCATCGCAACCCGATTGTAGATCGGATTGGCGTCAATGTACGGCAAGGCAAATACGCCCCAGCTCCAACCCAGATACACTCCATTCGGGTTAATGACGTAGCCAGGAGGGAACCGCTTGAAGGTGTCGTAGTAGTTGTGCAGCGCCAGACCAAAGTGTTTGAGGTTGTTTTTGCACTGCGTCCGTCGGGCGGCTTCGCGGGCCTGCTGGATCGCGGGAAGGAGCAGGCCGATGAGTACGGCGAGGATGACCAGAATCACGAGGAGTTGGACCAGCGTCATGCCGCGCGGCGGACGGGCGTAAAGCCTTGAGGTCATGGCGGGACTCCTCGGTGCGGGGCGTGAGTGGCTTCGATGCAGTATAGCCGGAGCGGGCGGCGGTTTCGGAGCGGCGGCGGGGAGCGGCCGGGCGTGCGTCCGATGCCAGTGCAAAATGAAAAGTGAAAAATGCAAAGTGCAAAATGGACGGAGAAGACGGCGCGCACGTCGACGCTGTGCGCGACTTGATGAGCTCGCTTTGCGATTGAAATCGGATTGACCGAGTCCAGATCGGGCTGGGGCGGGCTGTCGACTCCGCCCCAGCCCTCCTGAACTGGCTGCGATCAGGAACGGGCTTTCGCCCGTGCAAACGCATTGGAAACTCGACGTCGAGGTTGTGCGCACGTGAGGTGCGCTCCCCGGTCCCTGCTTTGCAGCAGGGCCGTCAAGCGGGCCCTGATCAGGCCCGGGTCGAGGGTTCGGCTCTCAGAGCGCCGGCGGTCGCCCGCCGACGTGGTACCATTTGCACCGATCCGCCCGACCAGAGGACACGCTCACACTGGTACGGGCGGTGTGCAAGAGCAGATTCGGGGAAAAATCGAAAACTGCGGAAGATTTTTCGCGGAGGGAAGATGAGCGAATAGCGAATAGCCAGACAAGAAGGTCACACCCAGGGCTTACGCCGCTGGACGACATTGGATCGCCCCTGACGGGTCTCTTTGCAGAGCGACGGCGCAGAGATCCTGTTCTGGCGATATGCGATCCGCGATTCGCGATCAGCCTTCTTCCTCTGGCTACTCCCTATTCGCTTTTCCCTATTCGCTGCGCTCACAACACACGCAATTGACGGCGTTTCACGGCGGGGTCTATACTGCCGGGACAGCATCTGCACCGACTCCGGCGAATATTCTGCTCTGGCTGCCGCATGAACTCCCGTGTTTCCGCCATGACTGCCGCATTGATCCGCGCCTGCGCGGTGCTGGCGGCGTGCGTCTGCGGGCTGGGGCTGTTCAGCAACGAGGCCCGGGCCAGTTGCGGGGACCACCTGCAGTCTCCGGTCTCCTTTCGCGACGGCTGGAGGATTTCTCCCACGGACGCGGATTCCAGTCCGTCGACGCGCTGCAACGGTCCGCACTGCCAGGAACGACCTGCGGCTCCGCTGCCACTACCGCAGGGTTTGCCGCGGATCGAACTGCCGCGAGAGCAGTTCGTGGCCGCCGTGAGCCCGTCGAACGATACCGCCCAGGCCAGCTTGAGTGCGTGGCGACGCCACGGCGAGACGGTGCAGGCCTTGCCGGGCTTCGTAGAGGCGCTGGAACGGCCGCCGTGCTGAGCAGACGGACTGCGGCGGGATGCTGCAGTTTCCGGACACTGCTGGTGCGCGCCGGTTGCGAACGCTGACCGGGCGCGGTCTCTATTCTTTCTCCGGATCCCGTCTGCGCGGCCGGAGACTCCGCTTCCGTCTGAGGAGCCGCTCAATGTCCTCCGAACTCCCCGCCGCATCCGCCGGCGGTCCGCCGAGAGTTGCCCCGCCGCGTCGCGTGCTGATCCCCGCGGTGGGTCCGCGGCTCAAGATTCTGATGTGGTGCCTGTTCGGGGTGCTGGCGCTGCTGGGGGCGAATTCGGTGTATCTGTCGAGCGTGACGGTGCTCGACTGGTCGACCGGGATCGATCACAAGAACTGGTTTTATCTGTGGATGATTCTGATTCACCTGGGGGTCGGACTGCTGCTGGTGGTGCCGTTTCTCGCGTTTCTGGCGATCCACCTGCTGAATACCCGGCTGCGGAAGAACCGGCGGGCGGTGCGGGTCGGCTACGCCCTGATGATCGGCTCGCTGGTGCTGCTGTTCAGCGGGCTGCTGCTGTTCCGGGTGCCGGGGCTGTTTGACCTGAAGAACCCGACGGCGCGATCGGTGACGTACTGGCTGCATGTGATTTCGCCGATCGCGTGCGTGTGGCTGTACGTGCTGCACCGGCTGGCGGGCAAGCGGATCCAGTGGCGGCTGGGGGTCGGCTATGCCGGGGCGGTGGCGGTGGTCGTGGGGGGGATGCTGATGATGCACAACCAGGACCCGCGAAAGTGGTATCAGGTGGGACCTGCGAGCGGCGAGAAGTACTTTTCGCCGTCGCTGGCCCGGACGGCGACGGGGGGATTCATTCCGGCCAAGGCGCTGATGAACGACGATTATTGCCTGAAGTGCCATCAGGACGCCTATAAGGGGTGGTTTCACAGTTCGCACCATTTGAGCTCGTTCAACAATCCGGCCTACCTGGCGAGCGTGCGGGAGACGCGCGAGGTGTCGCTGAAACGGGACGGGAACGTGCAGGCGTCGCGGTGGTGCGCGGGGTGTCACGATCCGGTGCCGTTCTTCTCGGGGGCGTTCGACGATCCGAAGTTCGACGACGTGAATCACCCGACGTCGCAGGCGGGGATCACGTGCACGGCGTGCCACTCGATCACGAACTGCAACAGCACGCGGGGCAATGCGGACTTTACGATCGAGGAGCCCGAGCACTACCCGTTCGCCTACAGCGAGAATCCGCTGCTGCAGTGGATCAACAATCAGCTTGTGAAGGCGAAGCCGGAAGTTCACAAGAAGACGTTCCTGAAGGATTTTCACAAGTCGGCGGAGTTCTGCTCGACGTGCCACAAAGTGCATCTGCCGTACGAGCTGACGCACTACAAGGAATTCCTCCGCGGGCAGAATCACTACGATCCGTATCTGCTGAGCGGCGTGTCGGGTCACGGGGCGCGGAGCTTTTACTATCCGGAAAAGGCGGCGAAGAACTGCGCGGACTGTCATATGCCGTTGCAGCCTTCGAAGGACTTCGGGGCGCAGTTCTTTGCGGGGGCCGAGAAGGCCAGCATTCACAATCACATGTTTCCGGGGGCGAATACCGGGCTGGCCTGGCTGAAGGAAGCCGGGGACGCGGAGAAGGTCCATACGGACTTCCTGAAGGGGAAACTGCGAGTCGACATTTTCGGGGTGCGCGACGGGGGAGGGATCGACGGGGAACTGCATGCACCGCTGCGGCCGGACGTTCCGGAGCTGGAACCGGGGAAGGCGTACTTGCTGGAGACGGTGATCCGCACGCTGAAGATGGGACATCTCTTTACACAGGGAACTGCCGATTCCAATGAAGTCTGGATGGACGTCACCGTGACCAGCAACGGCACGGTGATCGGTCGCAACGGGGGGATCAGTGCGGAGAGCGAAGTCGATCCCTGGTCGCATTTCGTGAACGTGTTCATGCTCGATAAGGACGGGAACCGGATCGACCGGAGGAACCCGCAGGACATTTTCGTTCCGCTCTATAACAACCAGATCCCGCCGGGAGCGGGCCAGACGGTCCATTACGGGCTGCAGTTGCCGGAGCAGCTCGACGGACCGGTGACGGTCGAAGTGAAGCTGCAGTATCGCAAGTTCGACAAGCCGTACATGGATTTTGTGACGAAGAACGCGAAACCGGGGGACAAGCCGATCCGGGGCTACGAACCCGGAAAGCCGTACTTGAACACGTTGCCGGTCATCACGCTCGCCGAGGACCGCGTCACGTTTCCGGTGAAGGGGGTGACGACTGCGGCGGAAAATCCGAAGGTCGAATTCCCGCTGTGGCAGCGATGGAATGATTACGGGATCGGCCTGCTGCTGAAGGGGAGGGCCGAGTTGCGGCAGGCGGAGCAGGCGTTTCTGGAGGTGGAAAAGCTCAAACGGTTCGACGGGCCGCTGAACCTGGGGCGGGTCTATTTCCAGGAAGGGCGGCTGGACGACGCGACCGCGGCGGTGATCCGGGCGGCGGCGTTCACGGAACCTGCGGCGCCTCCCTGGACGCTGGCCTGGCTGTCGGGGCTGGTCAATCTGCAGCAGGGTCGGCTGAAGGAGGCCGAGCAGAATTTCCGGAAGGTGCTGGAAGACCGCACGCCCGAGATGGAGAAACGGGGGTTCGATTTCAGCAAGGATTACGAGGTGATCAACCTGCTGGGGCAGACGCTGTTTGAACAAGCCAAGCAACTGCGGGATGTGAGCCGGAAGAGCGACAAGGACAAGTTGCTGAACGCGGCGGCGGAACAGTTCCAGAAGACGCTGGCGCTCGATTCCGAGAACGTGACGGCCCACTATCAACTGCAGTTACTGTATGCGGCGCTGGGGAATGCGGAGAAGTCCGCCGAGCACCGCGCGCTGCATGCGAAGTATAAGCCGGACGACAACGCCCGGGATCGGGCGTTTGCGCTCGCCCGCCAGAAGTATCCGGCGGCGAATCATGCCGCGGAGGCGGTAGTGATCTATCCGCTGCATCGCGACGGTGCTCCGGGACTGGCCGCTCAGCCGGCCGCACTCAATACAGGTAAGACCGCACAGAACGGAGGCGTTCGATGACCGGCGAACCGCTCGAAGAGGAAGAACGGGACGATGCCGTGATCGGCCAGGCGCTGATCTGGTCGGGCATCGTGCTGACGGGGGCGGCCACGATCGGACTGATCGCGGCCGCCGTGTGGCTGCTGCGGCCCGCCCCGGAATTCGAGCTGGCGGCGCCGGCCGTGGCCCCGGAAGTTCGCGAGACGGCGGGCGTCGAGGTTCCCCGTCTGCCATTTACGGACGTTACGGAGTCTTCCGGACTCGTCTGGAAGTTCGAGAATGGCGCGGCGGGCGAAAAGCTGCTGCCGGAGACGATGGGAGGGGGCGTCGCCTTCCTGGATTTCGACGGCGACGACGACGCGGACATTCTGCTGGTGAACTCCAGCCGCTGGCCGTGGGACGAACGACCGGCTCCAGCCGCGCCTCCGACGATGGGGCTGTTTCGCAACGACGGCCAGGGGAACTTTGCCGACGCCACGCAGGAGGCCGGGCTGGCGGTGACGTTCTACGGGCAGGGGGTGGCTGTGGGGGATTATGACAACGATGGCGACCCGGATCTGTTCTTCTCGGCGGTAGGAACGAATCACCTGTTCCGCAACGACGGCGGCAAGTATGTCGAGGTCACGGGAGACGCGGGGCTGGCGGGCGATCCTGCCCAGTGGAGCACGAGCTGCGGCTGGTTCGACTACGACCGCGACGGAGATCTCGACCTGTTCGTGGTGAATTACGTGAGATGGACGCGCGAGTTCGACGCGTCCCAGGACTTTCAGCTCACCGGGGGCGGGCGGGCGTATGGCCGGCCGCAGAATTTTCCCGGGACGTTTCCGTACCTCTATCGCAATGACGGGGGGGGCAAGTTCGCGGAGGTGGGCGAGGCCGCGGGACTGCACGTCAAGAATCCGTCCACCGGCGTCCCGGCGGGGAAGTCGCTGGGAGTGACATTTGCAGACTTTGATGCGGATGGCTGGCTGGATGTGATGGTCGCGAACGACACCGTGCAGAACTTTTTGTTTCATAACCGGAAGGACGGCACGTTCGAGGAATGCGCGACGCTGTGCGGCGTGGCGTTCGACAACGACGGCAACGCCCGCGGTGCGATGGGACTCGACACGGCTCATTTCCGCAATTCGGCGGAGATCGGGATTGCGATCGGCAACTTTGCGAATGAGATGTCGGCCCTGTATGTCTCCAGCGAGCCGACGCTGCAGTTTACCGACGAGGCAATTTCGACGGGGCTGGGACCGCAGACGCGGCTGGAACTGACTTTCGGCACGGTGTTCTGCGACCTCGATCTCGACGGGCGGCTGGACCTCGTCTCGGCGAACGGGCATCTGGAGGAAGACATCAACAAGGTTCAGCCGAGCCAGTTCTACGAACAACCGCCGCACTTCTTCTGGAACTGCGGGCCGGAGCAGTCGACCGAGTTCGTGCCGATTCCTCCGGACAAGACGACCGAAGATGCGTACCGGCGGATGGTCGGGCGGGGCGCGGCGTTTGCGGATGTCGACGGCGACGGCGACCTGGATCTTCTGTTCGGGTCTTCCGGCGGATCTCCCCGGCTGCTGCGGAACGATCAGCGGCTCGAGAACCACTGGCTGCGGGTCAAGTTGCGCGGCGCCACCTGCAACCGGGACGCGATCGGGGCGCAACTGGAACTGCAGCTCGCCGAGCGCAAGGAATTCGCCCAGGTGATGCCGACGCGGAGTTACCTGTCGCAGGTGGAGCCCGTCGTGACGTTCGGACTCGGGACGGCGGATCGCGTCGAGCAGCTCCGGATCGTCTGGCCCGACGGACGGACGTCGCTGCACAAGGATCTGCCGACGGACCGACAGGTCGAGATCGCGCAGCCGGAGGGTTCCGTGGCGGCGGCTCCGCGCTGAAGGGAGGCCTGCAGCGGCTGCGCCGATCTGTTATCGTGTTCCGGTCCCCGCGACTTCGGGGGACTCGGACGCGCCGATCGAGCATTTCCCGAGGCCGCAGACGTGCAGTTGGGCGAGATCATTCCGGAGCTGGTTTTCGGGGGGCTGGTGGTCGCGGTGGCGATGGGACTGGCGGTCCATCAATGGCGAGCGTGGCGCCGCGACCGCGACGAGTTCGCTGATGACGCCGAGGCGGCCCGGCACTCGTGGCACACGCTGCGGCGCCGGCTGCAGGTGAGCGTGCTGCTGGCGGTGATTGGCGTGATGCTGCCGATCGGCGTCTGGCGGCCGCTGTTTCAGAAGCGGCTGCTGCTGTTCCTGGGGTACTGGCTGGCGGTGCTGCTGCTGATCTGCTGGGTCGTTCTGCTGGCGCTGGGGGACATGCTGGCGACGGCGGTTCATTCGCGGATGATCGACGGCCACTTGAACCGCGAGCGGCGGAAACTCGAAGAAGAGATCGAGCGCTACCGGCGCGAACAGGAGGGGGAATCGGCGCACGAGTGATCCGTCCGACTCAGGCCGCTTCTTCGCCGAGCTGATCGGGGTAGTCGTATTCTTCGAAGGCGAAGCGGAGCCTCTGGTAGACCCGCTGGCGGACATCGGGGGGGAGCGATGAGAACTTGTTCTTTTTGTAGCTCTGCAGTTCGGGGAGCTGGGCTCGGATGGCGGGTTCGACCCCTTCCCAGCCGGAGAACGAGAGCCCGTCGTACAGGCGGTGCATTTCGCCGACGGGGTCGGCTTCGAGGTCCTCGAACCGGAGCTCGTGCAAATTCCCCGGCGGAATCAGATGCTTGGTCGATTCGTAGCGGCGCAGACAGTGTTCCATCCAGTCGAGCGCGTCCTGCTCGATGTGAGACTCGTCGGGAACTGCCAGCGCGTTTTCGTGAAACAGCGTTCGCCGCAGGTGGACCGACGACTTATAGACTGCGTAGGGGTCGCGACGGATGTAGACGAATTTCGCGTCGGGGAAGAGCTCCAGGAGCAGTGGGACGCGAAACGTGTGGCTGGGGGATTTGAGGACGATCGGCTTGTCCGCCTTGATCGTCAACTTTTTGAGGAAGTAGAGGAACATCCGCTTCCAGAGGTCAAGCTCGTGGGGCGGGATCTCGCTCAGTTCGAGATACGGGTCCGTTTTCGCCCGGTCCGTGTTGTAGGCGAGCAGCAGGTAGGGGGAGAGGAGCGTCATCAGCAGCAGAGCGACTTCGTCCTCCTGCGGCAGCTTCCAGCCGGCGGCGACGTTGTCCATCGGGCGGGTTTTGGGAATCAGCGGTCCGGTGAGGGTCGAGACGACGGTCTCCGTCAGGAGGAAGTTCTGCGGAAACAGCGTCTGATAGAGATTGGGATAGGTGAACTGCGGATCGAGCGTCATCAGGTTGTGCAGCAGCGTCGTGCCGCTGCGCCAGTGCCCGAGGATGAATACGGGAGGGTGTTCGATGCGAGTCCGGGCGATCTTCCGGCCGTAGAGCAGTTGTTCGAGGAGGTTTGACGATGAGTTGAGGGCGCTCAGGCCGGTAATCGATCCGATGCGCAGCGCCTTTCGCCACGACAGCGGCGGATGCTGGCCCAGCAACTGCATCCAGCGGCCGAAGGAGAGGCCATGCCACATGCAGAAGAGCCCCTGGGGGGTCTGAGACGTCTTCGCCGGAGCCTCCCCCCGCGCGGCGCCTCGCTTCACGGTTTCGGTGATCGTCTCAGTCGCACTCATCCAGCTCACATTCCCGGCAAACTCACGTCTATTCTGTGCAGCCTCACCACTCAACGGGGCGGTTCCTCCGGACTCACTTCTATTATGTCGGGAATTCGACCCGTCCAGCAGGCCGAAAAACCAAGAAATCGGGGATCGAAGTGCGATCGGTCCGGAATTACTCCGGTCCAGTCGACTCCTCGGTCAGGCGCTGGCGGATGAAGGCCGCACGCATGACATTTCTTTCGGCCGATTCCAGCCGCTGGTGGCGGATTTTCTGCAGATGGGCGGGCTGGGTCTGAATGAACAGCTCGTTGACGTTCTGCATCTCAAGGTCGTCGATCAGCCCGAGATTGACCCCCAGGCGGACGCTCGACAGCAGATGCATGGTCTCTTCGGAACTGATCGTCTGCGCATTGCGGAGAATTCCGTACGCGCGGGAGACCTGGTCGTGGAGCCCCTGTCGGTTTTCCTTGACCAGCGCCTGACGGACACGGCGTTCGTAGGACAGGATGTTCGGAATCACGTCCTTGACGGTTGCGATCAGTTGCTCTTCGCTCTTGCCCAGCGTGACCTGATTCGAGATCTGGTAGAAGTCGCCCATGGCCTGGCTGCCTTCGCCGTAGAGGCCGCGGACCGCGAGGCCGATTTTCTGCAGCGCCTGAAAAACTTTGCTGATTTCCTTGGTGATGACCAGCGCGGGAAGATGCAGCAGGACGCTGACGCGGATGCCGGTGCCGCAGTTGGTGGGGCAGGCCGTCAGATAGCCGAGTTGTTCGCTGAAGGCGTAGGTCACGTCGGCTTCGAGGGCGTCGTCGAGCCGGTCGATTTCCTGCCAGCATTCGTCGAGCGCCAAGCCGCTGCGGAGAACCTGCATCCGCAGGTGGTCTTCCTCGTTGACCATCACGCTGACATTTTCTTCATCGCTGACGGCGACGCCGCGATGAGTGCGTTCGTCGGAGTGTTCGCGACTGATGAGCTGTCGCTCGACGAGAAACTGACGGTCGAGGGTTTCGAGCCCCGTCAGCGACAGGTAGTTGAGGCGACGCCCGGCGGGGCGATCCGTGAGGCGGCCGCGCAGGAGCAGTTCGACTTCGGCGCGCGCGGCGTCGTCGGCCCGGTTGGGGAACGGGAAGCTGGCCAGATTGCGAGCCAGTCGAATGCGGCTGGACATCACAATGTCGGATTCGGGTCCCGTTCCGCGCAGCCATTCGCCGCTCGTCTGTGTCAGGGACTCGACGTCCACAATCCCGCTCCTTTGCAAAATTCTGCGTCGTCGAAGCCCGCCCGGCGGCCTGTTAAGCGTCGCTGGCCGCCTGGCTGGGAGTGATCTCGCGTTCGATCACCGAAATCTGGTCCCGCAATCGCGCCGCTTCTTCGTACATTTCTTCGTCGATTGCGGCTCGCAACTGGTTGCGCAGCCGGATCAACTGATACTGCTTCTGGCTGGCGTGCGGCGCCCGCTTGGGCACCTTGCCGACATGCTGCGTCTCGCCGTGGATATTTTCCAGCAGCGGCAGGAGCTCATCCTGAAAGGCGATGTAGTCATTCGGACATCCGAGCCGCCCCTGACTGCGAAACTCCTTGAAGGTGATTCCGCAACTGGGACAGACGTGCTGATCGAGATCTTCGAGCGGCTCTTCGCCTTCGGGGAGTTCGGCCTCTGCGAGCCCTGCTTCGGGCGCGGAGCCCTGACCGTGGCTCAGATATTCTTTCGCACACGTCTCACAGAGATGGAGCAGCCCCTTCACCTCGCCGTGCTGCAATTCGGTGATGTGCAGAACGGCAGGCTTGTCGCATCGACCACACTTTTTCATGCCCGCGTCCTCCCTCTCCGCATCGCGTCCACAACGTCCGAAGTGCTTACGTTTTTGCAGGTTGCGATGATGGGGAATTCTAGCGGGAAGCGACTTTGTGTCAAGGTTCCCTCATCTCCGGTCGCGCGGGCGCGAAAAGCGATTCTGCGAGGAAAAGATGCCGGGCGACGCCCCCCGCTGCAAACACATTCGCGGCTGCACCGCGCGAGTTTTCGACGCTGCTGTCCCGCCGAATCGCCCTCTCCCGTCGACGGAATCCAAACGGAACTCCCAGCCCTCCCAAACCACCTTCACATAACGACTTCGGAGAATTCAGGACGAACAGAGACGAAATATCGGCACGTTGACAGCGGAACCTCCCGGTCTAGAATGGGGCGGTCCTGCAGCTCCGGATCGCGAACCCTTCGCACCCGTCTTCGGAGTCTCTGCCGCAACCGACCAGGAGGATCGACTATGGTTTCCCGATTCCTGACGGCTCTGCCAGTTTTCAACGAAGAGCTTCACGTCCAGGAGGTCCTCGCTGAGGTTCGAAAGTATGCGGGCGACATACTGGTCGTCGATGACGGTTCAACGGATCGGACTCCCGAACTGCTGTCGCGCGAGATGGACGTGCGCGTCCTGACGCACGAAGTCAATCAGGGCTATGGCGCGGCGCTCCGGACCGCATTCGAATTCGCCATCGAAGAGGGCTACGACGCTCTCGTGACGATCGACTGCGATGGGCAGCACGAGCCGTCGCTGATCCCGGAAATCGTGGCGGCGCTCGACGCAACCGCCGAGCATCCGCTCGATCTGGTCTCCGGCAGCCGCTATGTGAAGCGGTTCCAGGGAGACAGCCAGGCGCCGGCGGAGCGGAAGCGGATCAACGAAGAGATCACCGCGTGGCTGAACTGCAAGTTCGGCTGGAAGCTGACGGATGCGTTCTGCGGCTTCAAAGCCTACCGGGTGGCGGCTCTGGACCGGTTTCACATCACAGAGCTGAGCTACGGGATGCCGCTGCAGTTGTGGGTGCAGGCCGCCGCGCTGGGTCTCAGGATTGAAGAGTTCCCGGTGCCGCTGGTGTACCTGGACGAGAAGCGTTCGTTCGGCGGGGCTCTCGACGACGGAGAGCAGCGGCGGAAGTATTATTTCGATATCCTGGGTCGCGAAGTGGCCGCGCAGCAGTTGCCGGTGACGGCCAGTTGCGGGGATTCCGGCATCCTGGTCGCCAGGGCGCGCTGAGACTTCGGCGGACGCTGCCGGGAGAGATGGAGCGATGGAACGGCGCCCTCAGCGGGGCCGTTCTGCAGGGATGGCGAACTCGGGACGGCCCCCGGTTGCAGATGGCCCAGGGTGCGACGAGTGACGCAGGATTCTCCCGGAGTTCGAACGTGGCAACCGCGGAGGTTTCGCGCGCCGCGAGCACACGGTGAACGGCTGATTGCGCCTGGCTTTGCGCAGATCATCGCTGCGACGGCGCGCAATCGTCAGGCGCTGCGGGAGTCTCAGGCGACCATCGCCGGGATGCGGCTGGCGCAGTTTCGCCAGGAAGCCCGGAAGGAGTTGCTGGGCCTTGCGGAGTCCTGGACGGCGGAGATCTTCGGCCAATCGGTCGGATCTCCGGATCCAGAGGCTCCGCTGCTGACGGGCGGTCACCAGCCCGAGCTCTTTCACACGGGCGTCTGGCTGAAAAACTTTGCAGTCCATCAGCTCGGTCAGCGGGCCGGCGGCACGGGACTGAACCTGATCGTCGACAACGACCAGATGCCGGCGACTTCGATCGCGGTGCCGGCCGGCAGCCTGCACGCTCCGCACTTCGCGCGTCTGCCGTTCGATGCGGACCAGCCGCTCCTTCCGTGGGAAGACGCGATCGTCGGCGATCCGGAGCTGCTGAAGACCTTCGGAGACCGGGCCGGGCAGGCGATGTCGGCGTGGGGCATCGAACCGCTGCTGACTGCGGACTGGCCGGGCGCGCTGGCACAATCTCAACAGGGACGCGCGAAGCGACTGGACGAGATCTTTGCCGGCTTGCGCATCCGCCGGGAACGGGCCTGGGGAGCCCGGAACCTGGAGCTGCCGCTGTCGCAACTCTGCGAATCGCTGGCGTTCCGGCGTTTCGCCGTGACCGCGGTCCGGCGAGCCGGCCCGTGGCGGGCGGCGTACAACTCGGTCCTGCACGAATATCGGCGGATCAACCGGATCCGAAGTCGCTCGCATCCGGTTCCGGATCTGGCGGAAGAGGACGACTGGATCGAAGCCCCGTTCTGGATCTGGAAGACAGGCGCAGTGCGGCGCGAACGACTGTTCGTGCGGCAGCGGCGCGATCAGCTCGAACTGCGCCTGCGGGACGAAATTGTGGATGCCTGGTCGCTGGCGGGCGATCCTCACGGCGAGAAGGCGGCCGAAGCCCTGGGGGCCTGGTCCGGACGCGGCCTGAAACTGCGGACCCGGGCGCTGACGACGACGCTGTTTGCCCGGCTGTGTCTGGCGGATTTGTTCGTCCATGGAATCGGCGGCGCCAAGTACGACGAGATGACCGACCAGCTCTTCGGCGAGCTGCTCGGAGCGCCGACGCCCGAACTGGCGGTCGTCACCGGCACGCTGCATCTGCCGCTGGGTGCGGAGCGGCGGCCGATCGATGCCGGGAAACTGAAGCAGGCTCTGCGGGACTGCGTGCAGAATCCCGAACGGCACCTGCATGCCCCGGCGAACGAGGTCGCTGGGGAATTGCTGCAGGAGAAACGCCTGCTGATCGAGCAGCAACAGGCTGCCGAACGAGGCGCGGCGCCGCAAGGCCGTTCCCTGCTTGCGGGACGGCAGCGATTGCGACGGTTCCGCGAGATCAAGGCCGCGCTGTCCGGCCTGACCGACGACGATCGTGAGCGTCTGGAACGCGAACTGGTTGCGGCAGGTCAGCGATCGGTCGCCGAGCGGGTCCTGTTCAGCCGCGAGTACTCGTCCTGGCTGTTTCCGGCGGAAATGCTGGCGGATTTCTTCCTGCGCCCCTTGGCGGACGAGCCGTCGGCCGGCCAATAAGCTGCCGCAGAATCCGCCGGCGGCAGCCGCAACCGGCAGATTCCGCCGAAAGTGGTGTTGACCCATTTGCCGGGATTTGAAGAATCCCCCCGTCCTGCCGGGATGAACTTCGGGCCATCCGGACGCAGGGGGGTGTTTCGTACGCGCTGGACAGGAACTGCCGTGCACTCCGTCGTCTTTTGCGCTATCGCCATGCTGGCAACCGGCCAGGTTGAGACCGTCGGGTCGCAGCCGGGGCTCTATCAATTCAATCAGGGTCTGGAACTGGCGATCCGCGGCCAGAGCCCGCCTTCGTTTATGGACCCGCCCCCCTATTCATCGGGCGGTTCGACGCTGCAGTTTCAGCCGTTTCAAGCGGACCCTGCGGCCCCGTATGGCGGAGCGCCGCAGCCGATCGGCCCGTCGTACCAGGATCCGTTCATGGTGGGTCCCGGCGGCGTGGGGGCTCCTCCGGGCTACGGAATGGCGGGCGTGAACGGGCCTCAGCCGTATCGGTTCGGGTTTACGCCGCGGATGGATTTCGCCTGGATTGCGCCGGCCGGGGCGAAGTCACCCGGCATCGGGAACTTCAGCGTCACGGAGTACAACTTCGATCTGCGGTACGCGAGTCAACTTGCTCCGGAGCTGATCTTCGCGAACACGCCGCAGTTCAATGCGCGTTCCTGGTCGGGGCCGAGCACGCCGGAATTGCCGGGTTCCGTTTACCGGTTCGGCTGGGATTTCGAACTGGCGTCGACGCCGGTCGGACCGTGGAGCTTTCAGCTCAACTTCAATCCGTCGGTGAATACTGACTTCGACCAGAGCGTGTCCGGGGACGCGTACAACTTCGACGGCAGCGGCATGGTGTTTTACCGGCCGTCGCAGGAGTGGTTGATCGTGCTGGGGCTGGGATACTGGGATCGGGTCGACGACATTTACGTCCCTTACGCCGGTGCGGTCTGGACGCCGGATGACCGCTGGGAACTGCGGCTGGTGTTTCCGAAGCCGCGGATCAGCTATTTCGTGGGGACATTCGGAGACGCGGCGCACTGGCTGTATGTGAGCGGCGAGTATCACGTCGAGTCCTACCAGATCGGCATGACGAGCGGGTCTCCGACGCGCGAACAGATTCAGTTGACCGACTGGCGGATCATGGCCGGCCTGCGGAGCGATCACGGCTATTACGACAAGTTCATCGAAGCGGGCGTGGTGCTGGGCCGGCAGGTGGACTTCAAACACGGAACGCCGGGATTCGACATGCGAGACAGCTTCATCGTGAGAGGCGGAATCAAATTCTAGTGCTGGCCGCACGGGCGGTCGCGCAGGGGCATGGGTTCGACGCTGGCAGTCGATAGCCGCGGGATGCCGCATGAATTCTCGATCCTGGGCTTTGCCTGGGATCGTTTTGTTTTGCACTCGCCCCACGTCAACGCCCCGACCGGTAATCGCACGGTCGAAATCACCAGATCGTATCGAACCTCCAACGTGTATGATGGGGACTATCGACTCCCGACGCCGAACTCGTTCACTGGCAACACCACAACCGGCGCCTTCGTCACAAGGCAATCTGGGCAGACATGGCTATTCTCCACTCACCAGCCCTCTGGGTCGCCTTGCTCGTCACTGCGGCTATCGTGGCCATTGCAGTGATCAAGCGTCGCGACACGCCAAAGCAGTGGGGCTTCAGGGAGGTCGTGAAGAACCCGATCTATTGGGCCGAACTCAACCAGGCTCGGCGAGAAGCCGAGAACGCAGCTGCAGATACGAAAAACTGGTCCGACGATGAGGTTTCATCAGCGGCACGACATTTCATTTTCGACGTGACGAGCAGCCGCGAAGCGTGGGGAGAAGCCCGGGTCCTCCGCGAACTGGGCGATCGTGTTCATCAATCAGTCGTGGAGATATTGGGGAATCCAACGCTCTACTCGCGTCTTATTGAACCGAGTAATGAAAGTGTCCTGCCCGAAACGCCCTTCATGCGAGCATGCGACCTGCTGGGAAACGCGCCGCCGGAATCGGCGACAGCAAAGATCGCACCGTTTCTCGTTGATTCGTCTACGGAGATTCGCAAAAACGCCGCGCTGGTCATCGCAAAAACTGGCTCACCGCTCATCGTGCCGCATATTCGGCGCGCATTGTTGGATTCTGACGAGTATGTGCGGTCGTACGCGCTGATGGGCCTGGAGTTCGCTCTGAAGAGGAAGGGCCTCGCTACAAACGTCTCTACGGAACTCTTTACCGACGTGAGGGACCTCCTCGAGCAGGGGAAAAACGCAGACAACGCAGCAGAGATCCTGTTTCAATTCGACAGCGAACGAGCCAAACAGTACTTCCTGTCACCTCGGGTATTCCGGCCTGAATCCCCCATTCTTCACGAAGTTCTTGAAACGCTCGCGGATGCAAAAGCCTCGGTTCAAAGGGATCGATTGCTCGAGATGATCTCCGCGTTAGAGGCCGAAGACCTGACGTACCCTCGCAATTATTCGCTCCGCGAGGCGCTCCGTCTGCTTGGGCAGCAGCAGAATGCTGCCGATCAGCAGTTCCTCACTGACCGGACGGCGCACGACGATGCTGACGTTTCTGCAGGAGCGTCAGCCGGGCTTCTGTGCTTTCATGGACTTGACGGATTCGACAAGCGGATCTGGGAGGCGGTGGAAAAGGCAGGATATGAGTCCTTGCA